>JBFWQR010000162.1:0-16065 GCA_050249335.1 Lautropia sp. | reverse complement strand
TGCGTGCCTGGAGCCACTGGCGCTGTGCGGCCGCCCCGGCCACCCCGGCGGCAGCGGCAGAGGATAGCCCGGTGACCGCTCGCGATCCCGTCACCGGCCGGCCGGCCGCGCCCGGCGGTCGGCGCGTGCTCGGCATTTCGGTCCGGGCGCTCGGCGGCCGGCTCGGCACCGTCTGGGAGCGCGACCGTCGCGACACGCTGTTCCTGATGGGCGCGGTGCTGCTGTCGGCGCTGCCGCAGATGTTCTATCTGCCGGCCTGGTGCAGCATCGGTTTCTTCATCCTGTTCGTCTGGCGCCTCGGGCTGATCTTCAGCGGCCGGCCGCTGCCCGGCACGCTGGTCCGGCTGATCGCCGCGATCGCGATCATCGGCGCGGTGTTCGCGCAGTTCCATTCGCTGTTCGGCCGGGACCCCGGCGTCGCGCTGCTGGTGCTGTTCCTCGGCTTGAAGCTGATGGAGATGCGCGCGCGGCGCGACCTGTTCGTGGTGATCTTCCTCTGCTGCTTCCTGCTGCTGACCGGCTACTTCCATTCGCAGGGCATCTGGATGGCGGCGGCGACGCTGGTCGCGGTGCTGACGCTGGTCGCGTCGATGCTGACGATGCAGTTCCGCCAGGAGGAGATTCCGATCCGTCGTCGGCTGCGCTATGCCGCGGTACTGCTGCTGCAGGCGATCCCGGTGGCCGCCGCGCTGTTCGTGCTGTTCCCGCGGCCCAACGGCCCGCTCTGGGGCAATCCCGAGGACGCGGCCGGCGGCCGCACCGGCCTGTCGGATTCGATGGCGCCCGGCGATTTCTCGAATCTCGCCGAATCCGACGACGTCGTCATGCGGGTCCGTTTCGACGGCGCCGAACCGGAACCGGCCCGGATGTACTGGCGCGGCCCGACCTTCGGACACTTCGACGGCCGCATCTGGCGACCGACGCGGTTCGGCGCGCCACCGCCGACCGAGATCGACATACCGCCCGGCGGCCAGAGCTATCGCTATACCGCGACCCTCGAGCCGGCGACGCACCGCTGGCTGCTCGCGCTCGATCTGCCGGTCGCGATGCCGGCGATCGCCGGCGTCCGCGTCGGCATCGCGCCGACCTTCGAGCTGATCGCCGAGGAGTCGCATGGCGAACGGCTGCGCTACGACGGCGAAGCCCGCTTCGACGCGAAGATCGGCCGCAACGAGAACGCCGCATCCCGCAACCGCTGGCTGGCCCTGCCGAACCGCTTCAATCCGCGCACCCGCGAACTGGCCGAGCGCTGGCTCGCCGACGGCGACGCGTCGGTACCGGCACTGATCCGGCGCACGCTCGACTGGATCCGGCACGAGCCGTTCAGCTACACGCTGAGCCCGCCGCTGCTCGGCCGCGACAGCGTCGACGAGTTCCTGTTCGACACCCGCGCCGGCTTCTGCGAGCACTTCGCCGGGGCATTCGTCGTGCTGATGCGGATGCTCGGCGTGCCGGCGCGCGTGGTCACCGGCTACCAGGGCGCCGAGCACAACCCGCGCGACGGCTACTGGATCGTCCGCCAGTCGAATGCACATGCATGGGCCGAAGTTTGGTCCGAGCCGGACGGCTGGATCCGCGTCGATCCCACCGGCGCGGTCGCGCCCGAACGGATCGAGCGCGGCACGCTGCAGGCGCGCCGCGGCGCCGGCAGCGCCATCGCCGACACCGGGCGCCAGTGGTGGCACGACTGGCGGCTCTCGTTCGACGGCCTGACCCATGCATGGAACCAGTGGGTGTTGACGTACGACAAATCGCGGCAGCGTTCGCTGCTGGCGCGGTTCGGCCTCGACATGACCGACTGGCAAGAGGTCGCCGGCGCGCTCGCCGGCGTGCTCGCGCTGCTGCTCGGCGGCATCGCGCTGCTGACGCTGCGGCCGAACCGGCTGCGCGACCCGATCGAGCGTCAATACGACGAATTCTGCCAGCGACTGGCGGCGGTCGGCGCCGAGCGCTTCCCGTACGAGACCCCGAACGGCTACCTGATCCGGATCGAACGGCTGCTCGACGATCGCGCCGGCGCACAGGCGCGGGCAATCGTCGCTGCGGTCAATCGCATGCGGTACGATGACGACCGCGCGGCCCGCGACTCGCTCGCGCAGTTGCAACGAATGGTCCGCGCGTTCGATCCATGACGTCGTCCGCTCCACGTTCCACCAACCGCCTCTCGGTCGGCGGCCCGCTGGTCGGCCACCTGTCGGGCGGCCGCCTGCCGGTCAGTCGCCTGCTGATCAGCCGCCTGCCGATCAGCCGCCATCCGGCCATCCACCGTCCGGCCGCCCGGTCCGGCCCGGTACTGCGCTTTGCCGTGATGACTGACGTAGCAATTACCTTGGCAACTGCCGTGGCGGCTACCTCGACAGCTGCCGTAGCGACTATCTTGGCAGCTGTGATGGCAGCTGCCAGGACGACCGCCGCGGTGACCGCAGTAATGACTGCCGCGCTGTGGCCGCTGGCACTGGCCGCGCAGACTGCACCACCCGTGTCTTCGTTTTCGCCTTCGCCGCCGCCGCCGGCAAGAGCGTCCGCGAATGCGGTCGCGCCGGCGGGTGCACGGACAACCTCGCCCGCCAAGGCGGCGCTACCGGTGACCGCGCCGGCGAAGACGGCGGCGCCAGCGAAGGCGGCGGCGCCGGCAGCACGTGCGGCGGCTACCGCCAGGGCCGCCGCGCCGCTGCCGCCGAGCTACGCGACCCGGCCCGAGGTCATCGCCTTCGCCGACCGGATGGTCGCTGCCCACGGCTTCGAGCGCGACGGGCTGCTGCGGCTGTTCGCTCAGCTGCGGCCGTCCGAGCGCGTGATCCAGCTGATCACGCCGCCGCCCGGGCCAAGCCCGCGGCGCTCGTGGCGCGAATATCGCGCCCGCTTCATCGAGCCGGTCCGGATCAGCGGCGGCCTCGAATTCTGGCAGCGCCACGGCGCCGAGCTGAAGCTCGCCTCGGCGCTCTACGGCGTGCCCGAGGAGATCATCGTCGCGATCCTCGGCGTCGAGACGATCTACGGCCGCAATACCGGCAACTTCCGCGTCATCGAGGCGCTGGCAACGCTGGCGTTCGACTATCCGTCGCGGGCCGACTACTTCCGCAGCGAGCTCGAACAGTTCCTGCTGCTCGCCCGCGAGAACCGGATCGATCCGCTCGAGCCGCTCGGCTCGTACGCCGGCGCGATCGGCACGCCGCAGTTCATGCCCGGCAGCATCCGCCGCTTCGCGGTCGACTTCGACCAGGACGGCCGGATCGACCTGCGCCGCAGCGCCGCCGACACGATCGGCAGCGTCGCCAGCTTCCTGAAGCAGCACGGCTGGGTCGAAGGCAAGCCGACCCACTTCCCGGTCACGATCGACGATCCGACCCAGATCCGCGCCGTCGTCGAAGCCGGGCCGCAGCCGAACTTCACCATCCTCGAGCTCGGCCGGCGCGGCATCACCAGCGACCGCGAGATCGCCGCCGACGAGCCGCTGCTGCTCGCCGACCTGATCAACGCCGAAGCGCCGACCGACTACGTGCTCGGCACCCGGAACTTCTACGCGATCACGCGCTACAACCGGTCGTACATGTACGCGCTCGCGGTCGCCGAGCTCGCGGCTGAGCTGCGGGCGCGCCGCGACGGATCCGGCGAGTGAGCCGGCGCCCCGCTGCGATCCGGCCGCGCGCGATCTACGCGATCTCGCCGTCGGGCGCGGTCGCCGAGCCGCAGCGGATCCAGCGCGCCGTCGAGCGGCTCGGCCGCGCCGGCTTCCCGGTCACGCTCGACCGCGCGGCGCTGGCGGTCCATCAACGCTTCGCCGGGACCGACCAGGCCCGCGTCGGTGCGTTCGAGCGCGCCGCCGACAGCGACTGCGGCATCGTCATCGCGACCCGCGGCGGCTATGGCCTGACCCGCTATCTGCACCAGCTCGACTACCGCAGGCTTGCACGCACCGGCAAGCGCTGGGTCGGGCTGTCGGACTTCACCGCGTTCCACCTCGCGATGCTGGCGCGCGCGCGCGCGGTCACCTGGGCCGGTCCGTGCCTCGCCGCCGGCTTCGGCGCCGACGACGATGCCGAGGTCGACCCGACCACCTTCGAGACCTTCGTCGACGCGATGGACGGCCGCGTCGAAGCGCACGGTTTTCGCTGCCGCGGCCCGAACGGGTTCGAGGCAACCGGCACGCTGTGGGGCGGCAACCTCGCGATGGTCTGCGCGCTGCTCGGCACGCCGTTCTTCCCGAAAGTCGACGGCGGCATCCTGTTCGTCGAGGACGTCAACGAGCATCCGTTCCGGACCGAGCGGATGCTGACCCAGCTGCTGCATGCCGGCGTGCTCGACCGCCAGCGCGCGATCCTGCTCGGCCACTTCAACGGCTACAAGCTCGCCCCGCACGACCGCGGCTTCGACCTGCCCGTGGTGCTGCGCTGGCTCGGCCGGCAGACCAGGACGCCGATCATCACCGGCCTGCCGTTCGGCCATGTCGCACCGGTGCTCACGCTGCCGCACGGCGCGACCGTGCAGATCGGCATCGACCGCCGCACCTGCTGGCTGCTGCCGCCGCACGCGCACCAGACGCCATGAACGAACTGCTGCGAACGGTGTACGGACGCCTTCCGGTGTGGGCGGACAGCTGGCTCGAGGTGCTCGCGGTCGCGCTCCAGGTCGCCGCCATCGCGCTGGTCGCGTGGGCGATCATGCGGATCACGCGACGCGTGATCCTGCGCGTGGCCGGCACTTATGCGCTGCCGTCCCAGGTCACGCTGGTGAGCCGAAGGATCATCGGCTTCCTGGTCTACGGAACCGCGCTGCTGTGGTCGCTGGAGCGGATGGGCTTTTCGGCGACCGTGCTCTGGACCGCGTTCACCGGCTTCGCGACCGTCGGCGCGGTCGCCTTCTTCGCAGCCTGGAGCGTGCTGTCCAACCTGTTCTGCGCGCTGCTGATCTTCACGACCCGTGCCTTCCGGATCGGCGACCTCGTCGAGCTGGTGGAGAGCGGCGACAAGCCCGGCCTGAAGGGCCGGGTGCTCGACATCAACCTGGTCTACACCACCCTGCGCGAAGAACACGGCGAAGGCGCCGGCACCACGCTGCAGTTGCCGAACAGCCTGTTCTTCCAGCGCGCGTTGCGACGCTGGCCGGACGGCGCCGCGGTTTCGCGGACGCTGGTGCCCTGAATCATGCCGGTACCCGAGCTTGCACGGGTGCCCTGAATCACCTGGATCAATCGCGCGAACTCCCCGTTGCGGGCGCCTCCGCCGCCGGCACACCCTGGAATTCATGCTCGGCCGAGAACCGCAGCGATGGGCTGCCGCGCTCGCGGCAGGAGGCGTCGGCGCAGGCGTGCCAACTGAAGCGCAGCCGCCCTTTCGGCAGGAACGTGATCCGGATCAGCAGCGGCGGCGCCTCGAACCCGCGCGACCGCTCGATCACCTCAGAGGGGATCAGACGGAACGGGTGGATATCGTCGAATCGCCAGTGGTCGCCTTCGCCGAAGGTCCAGTGGTAGCGGAGCTGGTCGGGCAGCAGCCCTACGGATGTGCGGTGCTGCAACCTGCCGACGCCCGGTTGCACCCGATCCCGATTGAACAAGTTGAACCCGGATTCCGCGTACGCATTCGGTTTGCTGGCCAGGTAGTCGAGCGGCCGCTCGGTCGCGTTCCGATCGTGGAGGACCCAGTTGACGGGCGGCGTCTCTCGCCGCTCGAAGTCGAAGCAACTCGCCGTCACGGCCGGGAGGAATGCACCGACGATCAGACGACGGATGCGCGTCATCTCAATCCGGAACCGGATAGCGCGCCGTGGCTTCCAGACGGCCCTGGAATTCGCGCGAGGCCTGATACCGATACCCCGCCCGGTAGACGTCGAGGCAGTCGAGTCGCGGACAAAGCGTCCAGCTCAGGCGCAGCCGGCCGCCGGGCAGGACGGCAAGCTCGGTCATCAGCGACCCTCCTCTACCGCGCCCGGCGACATCGAGCGTATTGGCGGGCACCAGTGTCCGCAGCGGGATGTCGTCGACGACATACAGATCCCGGTCGTTGACCGTCCAGCGGACGAGGTAGGACTCGCCGAACGTAGTCAAGCCGGAGATGACCCCGGTCGTGTTGCCCTTGATGCCTCCCCGGTCGATTTCGATCGGAAGAGGTGACCGTTTGACGATGTGCGCAATCGCGACCGTTTCACCCGTCTCGTTCCTCCAGCGCTGAATCCATTCGATCGGTTCGTTGGAGCCATTGCGCCCTGCCAAACCGCAGCCGGCGACCAGCGGCAGAATGCCCACCGCGAGGAGGCCGACGCATGCGGTGACCTCGATGATCATCCGCCGCATCCACTGCCGCGGCATCAGGGGGGACACTTTGGAAGAATGCTGCGCGACACCAGCAGCAGGCAGTAGGCGGCCATGTCGATACGACCAACGACGGCCGGGTTCTGACTGGCCGGAAACGATCCCGGGCCATCCCAGGAGGAACCACGGTTCCGCGGCGCACCGAGCGCCCGAGCGTCGCTTCGGGACAGCCCACCGAGACCCAGATCGGCCAGCGGGCGCAGGTGGCCTCCGACGTCGATCATTCGTTCGGGATCGCCACCACTGCTGTGCGTTTCGTCGTTGAGTACCGGGGCGCCGACGACTGCAACCTCAGCGGGTAGCGGGCGGAATAGAACACCGGACTGCCGGGCCTCTTCCATCATCACCCAGAGCGCGACGTTCGACAGGTCGCTGCGATTCCGAACGGGACTTCTCCCTGCCGCCGGGTCATAGCCGCCTCCGATATTCGAATGCGACCCGACCAATACGATCTCCTGGCGTATGCCAGTCATGCCAGGTTGCGTTCCGAGCGCCATCCCTCGAAAGTTCGGGCGGTACTCGTCGAGCGCGATCAAATGCGTGACATGCTGCCATTCCATGGCGATGTCGGTGACGCAACGCACTTGGGCAGCCGACATGCCGTCGAACATGTTCGTTGCAACCGCGTCGTACAGCCCCATGAAGCGCAGTGTCACCAGCCCTTGCGACCGCATCGTTCCACCGCGCAAGGCCTGAGCGACGCGCTGTCCGAATGCCCGCGCCTGGATCGCGCCGCGCGAGAAGCCGACGACGTCGACGAACAGCATCTCACCTGGCGTCAGAGCCGACGCTGCCTCTACGAAGCGCTCGAACTGACGATCGACGGCGACCATCCATTCATTTGCAGTGACACCCTGATAGTTCTGATTGATCCAGGTGCCGGTCGTCCCGATGCCGCGCTCGTAGTGACCTGACTCTCCGCCTGGCCGCAATCGCTCACCCTCCTGTTGACCGTACAGATCCCAGATCCGACGGACATTCGTCCGATCAGCTTCCGTATTCCAGGTCCCGTCGAACGCAAACAGCAGCAGCCCCGTCGGATCCACCCGATTGATCGGATCGCCGCCCGCATACGAGTAGGGGTTCGAACCGGCCCGCAGGCCCAACGGGTCCGGTGACAGGTAGCGGCCCAGCACCGGATCGTAGGTCCGGTGGCCGTTGTCGTGCAGGCCGGTCTCCGCGTCCCAGATCTGGCCGGGCAGGCGCAGCAGCGGATCCTCGTGCATCGGGCCGGTCGAGATCGACAGCCGCTCGCCGTCCGGCGACAACCGGGCGGTCCAGACGACCCGGCCGTCCGGATCGGTCGATGCGATGGGCGCGCCGCGGTGGTCCAGGTGCAGCCAGCGCATCCGGCTGCGCTGCCCGAAGCGGTTGCGGATCGCGCCGACGAGGCGTCCGACCAGGCCGTTCGCGGCGGACGGCGACTCGATCATCGCCATCGGCAGCTCGCCTTCATAGACGAAGTGCCGCGTCCGGTGCTCGCCGTGCCGCTGCTGCGCGACCAGCCGGCCGCCGTCATGGTCGTAGTAGGTCCAGTCCGAGCCGACCTGCCGGGCGACGCGCTCGCCCCGGTGGTTGTAGTAGTAGCGCGCGACCGACTGACCGTGACGGGCGACCGCGGCGATGCGACCGCCCGGATGCCAGGTCAGATCCATGCCGCGCCAGCGCAACGGCCGGCCGGCGGCATCATAGGCGGGGCCGAGGGCGCGATGGCTGGCATCGGCGTACGCGGCCCGGATCGGCCGCTCGGTCGGTAGCGCGGCGCCGACGTCGACCGGCGGCATCGGCGAGCCTGCGGGTGCTGAAGAATCGGTCCGTGAGGTCGACGGATCCAGGGTTTGGGCCGGGGTCTTGGCCAGCAGCCGGTTGCCGCTGTCGTCGTAGGCGAACCACCAGGGCCCCTGCGGATCCTGCGCGATGATGAGCCGGCCAAGACGATCATAGGCGAAGCGCCATCCGCCGTGCAGATCGGCGATCGCTTCGATGCGACCGTGGCGGTCCAGGGCCAGCTCGCTTGCCGCGATGCGGTCGCTGCCTCGCCGGTCATCGATCGATGCGATACGGCCGGCTGCATCGCGGCGCAGGGTGCGGGTCACGCCGTTGCCGAAGGTCCAGTGCACCGTGCCGTCTTCGACCTGCCGCCGCCACAGATCGATCGGCGCTTGCCAAGGATGATCCGACCAGCGAACGGCGCCGGCCGGGCTGCCATCGGCAGCCGGATCGATCGTCAGCCGCGTGCCGCCGGGCAGCTCGACCATCGACGGGATCCGTGCGTCACCCCGATAGCCGAAACGCCGGACGAAGCGCGTGCCGGCGCCCGGACCGACATGCACGGTGACCGCGCGTTCGACGACGCGACCGGCCGGGTCATGGACGATCGCCTCGCTGGCGACCGGGTGCTCGACCGCGATCAGCCGCGCCCCGTCGTAGTGATAGCGCGTCACTTCCGGCTTACCGGCGGGTGCCAGGACGACCCGTTCCAGCGGCCGTCCCACGGCATCATGCCGGATCGCGACCGCGGCGCCGGTGGCATCGGTCTGCAGTACGACGCGGTCGGCTTCGTCGTGGACCAGATGTTCGACACCGCTGTCGTCGGACGCGATGCGCACGATCCGGCCGAAGTCATCGACGTTGATCCGCGTGGTCGCGCCGTTGGGCGCGCGATGCACGACCTCGCCGGACGCGACCTGGAAGCGGTCCGGATCGGGATCGGACCCGCCGCCGAATATGGGGTCGCGGCCACTGCCGGGGTCGATGCCGGCCAGCAGCGGTCCGCCGAGCAGGCGAGCCGCATCGCGCTGAAGCACCGGCTGTCCGAGCGGATCGATCAGGCCGATGATCCGGCCCGCGCGACGCGGATCATGGACGACGCGGTACGTGTCTGCATCGCCGGGCAGCGGACCGTCGATGGCGCTCAGCAGACCGGCCTCGTCGTGACGATAGTGGACCGTACGCTCGATCGGTTCGCCGTCGCGATAACCGTGTTCGTCGATGCGGACCAGCCGGTCGCGGATCGCGGCCGTGTCTCCCCAGGTCAGCACCAGCCGGTGCTCCCGGCCGGGTTCGACGCTCGGACGCACGATCAGCGCCGGGAGGCGGGACTGCGCGTCGGCGTACTCGAAGCGGCGGAGCAGGCGTCGGGCGCCGACTGCATCCCGATCGCCCGCGACGATCCGCACGATCCGACCGGACGCATCGCGTTCGAAGCCGATGTCGGTCGCAAGGACGTCACGCGCGGGCGCCATGCGTGATGCCGTCGCCGCGCCCGCCGGGCGCCAGCGGGTCCGCGTGATCCGGCCGGCGTCGTCGTAGTCGATCCGGCGCAGATCCGGCGCACAGGCGTCGCAGGCCGCCGACTCGATGACCACCGGCCGATGGCGCCCGCCGATCTGCCGATGGCGATAGCGGACCCAGCTGCCGTCGGCGGTCGCGATCCGTGTGACCGCGTCGCCCGAAGCGACGGCCGTGGATGCCCGGGCAACCGCCGGAGCGGGGTTGGACGCAACGTCGTGGCCATCTGCGACGGCGTCGTAGCCCTCTGCAGCGACGTCCTGGCCCGCTGTAGCGGCGTCATGGCCCGCTGTAGCGGCGTCGCGGCCATAGGCAAAGCGGAAGACCTGCTCGCCACCGCCGTCGTTCACGACCACGGCCTTCGCAACCCGACCGCCTCGCTCGTACGACCAGCTCGCTACCAGCCGCTCGCCGACCGGCTGCTGACGAACCTGCTGCTGACGAACCTGCTGCTGATCAACCGGCTGCTGATCAACGGGCTGCTGATCAACGGGCCGGTGACCGACCCGATCTTCACCCGCGGCCCTCTCGCCGCTCGAGCCGCCGGGGCCGCTGCGCGGTGGCGATCCCGACATCCGGATGGCCGTCAGATGGAACGGATGTGCCGGATCGCCGTGCTCGTAACGGCGAACGACGCCATTCGGGGCGGTCACCGATTGCAGCGCGCCCCGCCCGTCGACCCGGTAGTGCCAGCTGCCGCGCGGGTGATCGATCCGGACAACCCGGCCGGACGCGTCATGATGCAGCTGCATCGCCTGGCCGCGAGGGTCCACGACCCGCTCGATCCGGCCGGCCGCATCGCGCGCGACGACGACCTCGAGCACACCGCCGTCGCCGCCGCGCAGCCGGATGCCGATCAGCCTGCCATGCTCGTCGAACGCGATCTCGCGGCCGTCGGGCCAGCGCCAGCGATAGCCGGCAGCACCCCTGCCAGCCGACGGCGCGGCAACGATCAGCTCGCCGTCTTCCGGACGCTCGCCGGTGCAGGTGGGCGAGTCCGGCACGCCGCCGATCCGGAACAGGACCCGCCGCCCGTCGGCCTGGATGATCTGCGCCGTATTGCCGACGCGATAGAGCCGCGTGTCGTAGGACAGCGTCCAGCCGGCGCCGAAGGGTCCGTCGACGCCGGCATGCGCGCTGCTGTAGTGCCGCCGAATCTCCAGGCCGAAGACACCCGGCCCGGGCGTCGCATCCAGCTCGGTCTGGATCTTGACGCCGGTCAGCGCGTGGACCGGATTGCCGACCGCGACATCGATGCCGCCGGTGTCCGACAGGCTGGCCGGCCCGTCGCTGATGCCGCACGGCGGCTCACCGGGCGGCGCCGGGCAGAACGATGTCTGAGCGGACGCGCCGGACGACGCCAGCATCGATCCGAAGACGACGGCGAATATCGAGAGCGGAATCGATCGGGCAGACATGCCCACATGCTTCGCGAGCGTGGGGGCGGCCCGCAATCGGCCAGGCGGCCGAAGCCCTGTCCGTCGGTCTTAAGCCGGTGCCCGGCCGGGACGACTCGGCCTGGAGCGGGTCGACCGTCTCGATCTATCATGATTCGTCATCGCAGTTCGTCATCGCAGCTCCGATCCACGATGCCCAGTACCCGCCGCAAGTTCGCCACCGGGGTCCGCGCCGACCTGCTCGAGCAAGTCCGCACGCCCGCCCGACGGCCAGATCACTTGCCATGGTGGAACGCAACGGGCGCATCGCTTTCGCGATGATGGACGCGTTCCCGCTACACACCGAGACCGAGGACTCCCATGTTCAAGGCCCTGCTGCCCGCCCTGCTCTCCCTCGTCGTTACCGCCGCGGCCAACGCGCAGACTTTCCCTGCGCGACCGATCACCATCGTGGTCCCGGTCGCCCCGGGCGGCATCGTCGATCTGGCCGGGCGCGTCGCCGCCGAAGCCCTGTCGACCTCGCTGAAGCAGTCAGTGGTCGTCGACAACCGGCCGGGCGCCAGCGCCAACATCGGCTACGCGCACGTCGCGCAGGCCAGGCCCGACGGCTACACGCTGCTGGCCTCGTATTCGCTCTACCACGTCGTCAATCCGCTGCTGTTCACCAAGCTCGCCTGGAAGCCGGAGTCCTTCACGCCGATCGGCCGAGTCGCGACCACACCCTCGGTCGTCGTCGTGCCGGCCTCGCTGCCGGTACGCGACCTGAAGGCGTTCGTCGACTACGCGAAGCAGAACCCCGGCGCGATCAGCTTCGCGTCGCAGGGTACCGGCTCGGTGTCGCACCTGGGCAGCGAGCTGCTGATGCAGGCGACCGGCATCAAGATGGTCCATGTGCCCTACAAGGGTTCCGGGCCCGCGATGCAGGACCTGGTCGCCGCCCGGGTGCAGTTCTTCGTCACCGCGCCACCCGCCGTGCTCGGACAGATCCAGCAGGGCCGCCTGCGGGCGCTCGCGATCGCGGGTGCCGAGCGCCATGCGCTGCTGCCCGACGTGCCGACCTCGGTCGAACAGGGCTTCCCCACGTTTCGACTCGATCCCTGGGTCTCGCTGTTCGCGCCTGCCGGGACCCCGGCCGCCGAACTCCGGACGTTGTCGCAGGCATTGGCGAGCGGCCTGAAGAATCCCGAGCTGGCCGCCCGCAGCAAGCAGGCCGGAGCCGAGATCGACTACCTGGGTCCCGAAGCGCTGGCCCGGGCTGTCCAGGATGAGCGCACGCACTGGGCCGCCGTCGTGAAGTCCGCCGGGATTACCGCGGAGTGACCGCCGGGTCCGCCGGCAATCGACCGCACAGGATCGAAATTCCAGGGAGACCGGATGCCCTCGTATATCGCCTTGCTGCGCGCCGTGAACGTCGGGGGAACGGGCAAGCTGCCGATGTCCGAGCTGAAGGCGATGTGCATCGCCGAGGGCTTCGCGAAGGTCCAGACCTACATCGCCAGCGGCAACGTCGTCTTCTCGACCGATCGAACCGAGCCGCAGGTCAAGGCGGCACTGGAGCGGCGCTTGAAGGCCTATGCCGGCAAGCCGGTCGGCGTCATCGTGCGCACGGCGAAGGCGATGGCGGACGTTCTCGACGCCAATCCGTTTCCCGACGCGCCGCCCAACTGGACCGTTGCCATCTTCCTGGACACCCCGCCGCCCGCCGACGCGCTCGACGGCATGCGAGGCAGGGCCGACGAGGACGTCCGTCTGGGCAAACGGGAAATCTATGTCGCCTACGGCGCAGGCATGGGTCGCTCGAAGCTCAGGATCCCGGCGGCCGAGAGCGGCACGGCTCGCAACCTCAATACCATCGCGAAGCTCGCCGAGCTCGCCGCGGCGGTCCGGTAGTGACCGGTAGCCTGCGAAGCGGAGGCGCTGGAGCCGCTCGAGACGATCCGGCGGACCGGACCGAAGGTCGGCCGCAACGATCACGGCCTGTTGACGCTACGGACACCGCCGCGCCGTAGCGTCAACAGTCCCTAGCCTGCCTAGCCCCGCCCCGCCCCGGCCCGACGTCACGACTTGCGTCCGCCGCGCTTGCGACCGCCCGCCCCGCGCGCCCCTGCCCCACGCGCTGCCTGATCGCCGCGCCGGCCCCCGCCGGCCTTGCCACCGAACGCGGTCGCTACCGTCCGGTCGATCATCGCTTCGACCATCATCGCCTCGATCGCCTCGATTTCCTCACCGAACGCGTCTTGATCCGAAGATGCCGAACGCGAGATCCTCACCGTCTTCAGCCAGGCCTTGACCTGGCGGATGTCCTTGAACTGCTCCAGGTCCCGGGCGAGTGCCCGGCAGTCCTGCCGCAGCTCGGCGATGTCCCGATTCAACGCCTCGAGGACCGCCGACGGGGTCGGTCCATTTCGCCGATTGCCGCCCGGATGGCTATCCATGTTCGCCGCGTAGCCGGCGACGACTGCATCGATCTCGGCGGCCAGTCCTTCGGACTGCTCCCTCAGCACCGGGTTGGAGTGGGCGTGGCGGGCATCGCTGGTCTCGGCGAGCCGCGACAGGTCGATCTGCTCGACCTCGATCTGCAGGGTCAGCAGTTGCAGCAGGTCGCGAGCCTCGTAAGCCTGATTCGCGCGCTGCATCAGCCTGGTCTTGCGTTCGCGCTCGGCCGGATCGGGCTCGCGATCGGGGTGCAGCGCGCTGGCAAGCTTGCGCCAGGCTTCGCGCACCGACTGGGTGGCACCGTCAGCCATCGCCTGTTCCCGCTGCGCCCGCGCCTGCTGCTTCGCCCGCGTGCGCTCGCCGGCATGAGCGAAGGACGCGTCGGAAGATTCCGCAGAGTCGTAGTCCGGGGATTCGTCCGCGGCTCCGTCCGCCGCCGAATCGTCTCCGGCCACCCAGGCCCGCGCCGCATTCAGCACGTCTTCCGGCGATTCCAGGTCGCCGTCGAGCGACGTGCCGAGCACGTCCTCGACCATCGCTCGCATCGCCTCGGTCTGTTCGCGGCGGACGTCCTCGTGACGGATGTCGCTGTACTTGTCGTGCAGCGCGACCAGCGCCGGATCATCGCGGTGTCCGAGCAGTTCCGACACGTTCTCGCGAATGACGTGGGCAAGGCGGCCTCGCTCGCGCTTGCCGAGCTCGCCGCCGTCGTGGGCTTCGTCGAAGCGACGCATCAGCGCCAGCTGCTGCTCCTGATACCGGCGCCGCAACGGCTCGTAGTCCTTCGCGACCCTGGCCTGAAAGGTTTCGGAAAACGCCTGCCATTGAGCAAGCTCGCGCCGCTGTTCATCGATGCGGGCAATCCAGCGATTGAAGGCCTTCTGCGCCTTGGTCAGCGTCGACGCGCTGCCGACGACGCCGACGCGGACCGGCATCTGCTGAGGCGGATCGTCGTCGAACAGAGAGGCTTGGGAGGGTTGGGCGTTCATCGGGTCGAGTGTATCGCCCGGTTCAGATCGCCTCGGCGGATGTCCCGAAGCCGGTGGATCACGCCGCGTGCCAGTTCACCACTTGCAGGCCCGGTACCCGGACGAACTCCCGCTCGTTGCGGGTCACCAGCCGAGCCTGATGCCTCAAGGCAGTCGCCGCGATCAGCACGTCATGCGGACCGATCGGCGTCCCCTGCCGTTCCAGCGCGCATCGAATGGTGGCGGCCTGCTCCGCGCAGGCGGCGTCGAAATCCAGAATCCGCAACGGCCGCAACAGCCTGTGCAAAGCAAGCAGACGCGGTTCTGCTGCCTCGCTGGGCAGCCGCGACAGGCCGTATCGCAGTTCGTAGACCGCGATCGCCGGAACACCGACTTCGGCCGGCGGTAACGCCTGGAATCGCGGCACGACTCGAGAATCGCCGCGGAAGTAATAGCTGATCGTGTTGCTGTCCAGAACCACCATGGTCAAAAGTCGACGCGAGGTACGTCCTGGCCCGGTGGCGGCAGTTCCTCTCGCAGGGGGAAATCCGGGAACGCCCCGGCTAGCGCCAGACACTCGGCCGGCCAGGTGTCCCGGGCATGCCGGCGGATCAGCTCAGCAACCCAACGGCTTTTCGACATGCCGCTGGCTTGGGCACCCTGGGTCAACAGCGCGTCGGTGGATTCGTCGAGGTACAGGGTGATTTGAGACATTGCCAGGGCTCAATTCCACATGTACGTGGAATTATACTTGTCCGCGATACACCGCACAAGCAGATTCTTCGAGAACGCACGCTTGACGCGTCCAACGGGCGCCCTCGGCCGAGGCACGCCGATTGCCTATCGCGGACGTACCACCGAGCCCGACGCCGGCTGCAGCCCGCCCGAGATCGGAACCGAATGTCAACCGCGTTGTCTGCCGCGTCGAAACGCGGCCGCGTCCTGACATACGACGCTTCGCGATACCGCGAGAACACGGAGATCCCGTCATGCACCGCCGAACATTGCTTCTCGCCTCAGCCTCTGCGGCCTTCGTTGCCGCCTGCACGACCTCCAGGCCGGAGACGGCCAGCGATGCCGCGACCCGACGCCGCAGCATCAACGCTGCCGCGAACGAAGCGTTGTCCCGCCTCTACAACCAGATCGACGACTCGCGCAGCGTCGTCTCCCGCGCCCGCGGCGTGCTGGTCTTCCCGCGCGTGGTCTCGGCCGGATTCGTCGTCGGCGGCTCCTACGGCGAGGGCGTGCTGCGCGTCGGCGGGGAGCCGGCCGGCTACTACTCGACCACCGCCGCCTCGGTCGGCCTGCTGGCCGGTGCCGAATCGAAGGCCGTCTTCTTCCTGTTCATGACCGACGACGCGCTGCGCAAATTCCGCGAGAGCTCGGGATGGACCGCCGGCGTCGATGCGTCGGTATCGATGCTGCGGGCTGGCGCGAGCGCAGCGATCGACACGCAGACGGCCTCGCAGTCGGTGCTCGGCTACGTGCTGACCAACGAAGGACTGATGGCGAACCTGAGCGTCGACGGAACGCGGATCGCACGGCTGGATCTCTGAGCCGGCGCTGGCAAATCGTCCGGCCCGCGTGCCGCTGCAACCAGAGCCGGCCCGCTACAGCTCAGCCAGCCGACTACGGCCGGCCGCCGCCGAGCACCCGCGCGATC
>JBFWQR010000161.1:0-16110 GCA_050249335.1 Lautropia sp. | reverse complement strand
GGCAAACGTACCGACCTCCACAAAATCCTGATCATCGGCGCCGGCCCGATCGTCATCGGCCAGGCCTGCGAGTTCGACTATTCCGGCGCGCAGGCGTGCAAGGCGCTGCGCGAGGAAGGCTTCGAGGTCGTGCTGGTCAACAGCAATCCGGCGACGATCATGACCGACCCGGAAACGGCGGATGTCACCTATATCGAGCCGATCACCTGGCAGGTGGTCGAGCGGATCATCGAGAAGGAGCGGCCCGACGCGATCCTGCCGACGATGGGCGGCCAGACCGCGCTGAACTGCGCGCTCGACCTGCACCGGCACGGCGTGCTCGAGAAATACGGTGTCGAGCTGATCGGCGCCAGGCCGGCGGCGATCGAGAAGGCCGAGGACCGGCAGAAGTTCAAGAGCGCGATGACCGCGATCGGGCTCGGCTCGGCGCGCTCGGGCGTCGCGCACTCGCTCGACGAAGCGTGGGCCGTGCAGAAGGACATCGGCTTTCCGGTGATCATCCGGCCGAGCTTCACGCTCGGCGGCACCGGCGGCGGCATCGCCTACAACGCGGAGGAGTTCGAGGACATCTGCAAGCGCGGGCTGGAGCTGTCGCCGACCCGCGAGCTGCTGATCGAGGAGAGCCTGATCGGCTGGAAGGAGTTCGAGATGGAGGTGGTCCGCGACCGTGCGGACAATTGCATCATCGTCTGCTCGATCGAGAACCTCGACCCGATGGGCATCCATACCGGCGACTCGATCACGGTCGCGCCGGCGCAGACGCTGACCGACAAGGAATACCAGCTGATGCGCAACGCGTCGATCGCGATCCTGCGCGAGATCGGCGTCGACACCGGCGGCTCCAACGTCCAGTTCGCGATCCATCCCGAGACCGGCCGGATGATCGTCATCGAGATGAATCCGCGGGTCTCGCGCTCGTCGGCGCTGGCGTCGAAGGCGACCGGCTTTCCGATCGCGAAGGTCGCGGCCAAGCTCGCCGTCGGCTATACGCTCGACGAGCTGAGGAACGACATCACCGGCGGCGCGACGCCGGCTTCGTTCGAGCCGTCGATCGATTATGTCGTCACCAAGATTCCGCGCTTCGCGTTCGAGAAGTTCCCGCAGGCGGTCAACCATCTGACCACGCAAATGAAATCGGTCGGCGAGGTGATGGCGATCGGCCGCACGTTCCAGGAGAGCTTCCAGAAGGCGATGCGCGGGCTCGAGACCGGCGTCGACGGGTTGAACCAGATGACCACCGATCGCCAGGTCATCGAGGAGGAGCTCGGCGAGCCGGGCTCGGAGCGGATCTGGTACGTCGGCGACGCGTTCGCGCAGGGCTTCACGATCGAGGAGGTCTACAGCCTCACCCGGATCGACCGCTGGTTCCTCGCCGAGATCAAGGAGATCGTCGACATCGAGCTGACGCTCGACAAGATGACGATCGGCGATCTCGACGCCGGCACGCTGCGGCTGCTGAAGCGCAAGGGCTTCTCGGATCGCCGGCTCGGCTATCTGCTCGAGACCACCGAGCACGAGATCCGCAAGCTGCGCCACACCCTCGGCGTGCGGCCGGTCTACAAGCGCGTCGACACCTGCGCCGCCGAGTTCGCGACCGGCACCGCCTATCTGTATTCGACCTACGAGGACGAGTGCGAGGCCGCACCGACCGACCGGAAGAAGGTCATCGTGCTGGGGGGCGGCCCCAACCGGATCGGCCAGGGGATCGAGTTCGACTACTGCTGCGTCCATGCCGCGTTCGCGCTGCGCGAAGACGGCTATGAGACCATCATGGTCAACTGCAACCCGGAGACCGTCTCGACCGACTACGACACCTCGGACCGGCTGTACTTCGAGCCGGTCACGCTGGAAGACGTGCTCGAGATCGTCGAGCTCGAGAAACCGGCCGGCGTGATCGTCCAGTACGGCGGCCAGACGCCGCTGAAGCTCGCCAAGTCGCTGGAAGCGGCCGGCGTGCCGATCATCGGCACCTCGCCGGATTCGATCGACATCGCCGAGGACCGCGAACGGTTCCAGAAGCTGCTCCATCGCTTGAACCTGCTCCAGCCGCCGAACCGGACCGCGCGGACCGAAGAGGCGGCGATCCAGCTGGCGCAGGAGATCGGCTATCCGCTGGTGGTGCGGCCTTCCTACGTGCTCGGCGGCCGGGCGATGGAGATCGTCCACGAGCAACGCGACCTCGAGCGCTACATGCGCGAGGCCGTGAAGGTCAGCAACGACTCGCCGGTGCTGCTCGACCGCTTCCTGAACGATGCGATCGAGGTCGACGTCGACTGCCTCGCCGACGGCGAGCGCGTGCTGATCGGCGGCGTGATGGAGCACATCGAGCAGGCCGGCGTGCACTCCGGCGATTCGGCATGCTCGCTGCCGCCGTACTCGCTGTCGGCCGAGTTGATCGACGAGATCAAGCGCCAGACCGCGTTGATGGCGCGGGCGCTGAAGGTCCGCGGGCTGATGAACGTGCAGTTCGCGATCCAGCAGGCGGCGCCGGGTTCGGCAGCCGGATCCGCCGACGGCAAGCCGGCGGCCGAGCCTGCCGCCGGCGCCGCGGCGGCGGCCGATCAGCCCGAACTGCCAGGTGTCGAGACCGCCGAAACGGCCGCGGCCGACGGCAAGGTCACCGCCGGCACGGTTTACGTGCTCGAGGTCAATCCGCGGGCGTCGCGGACCGTGCCGTTCGTCTCGAAGGCGACCGGCATCGCGCTCGCCAAGGTCGCGGCGCGCTGCATGGTCGGCCGCTCGCTGGCCGACCAGGGCGTGACCGAGGAAATCACGCCGCCGTATTTCTCGGTCAAGGAGGCGGTGTTCCCGTTCGTCAAGTTCCAGGGCGTCGACACCATCCTCGGGCCGGAGATGAAGTCGACCGGCGAAGTGATGGGCGTCGGCTACTCGTTCGGCGAGGCGTTCGTCAAGTCGCAGCTCGGTGCCGGCACCCGGCTGCCGCAGAGCGGCACCGTGTTCATCTCGGTCAAGCACATGGACCGGCCGAAGGCGGTCAAGGTCGCGCGGACGCTGCACGAGCTCGGCTTCCGGCTGACGGCGACCAAGGGCACCGCGGCGGCGATCGCGGCCGAAGGGCTGCCGGTCGAGCCGGTCAACAAGGTCCAGGAAGGGCGGCCGCACATTGTCGACCGGCTGAAGAACGGCGACATCTCGCTGGTGGTCAATTCGGTCGAGGAGCGCCGCGGCGCGATCCAGGATTCGCGGGCGATCCGCACCACCGCGCTGGCGCAACGGGTGACGTTCTACACCACGATCGCCGGCGCCCGCGCCGCGGCCGAGGGGATGGGAACGCTGCAGTCGCAGCAGGTCTATTCGCTGCAGTCGCTGCACGCATCGTTGGCGCAGCCGCGCCCGCCGGCCGGGGACGCGAACGCCGCGTGACCGCCGCGGCCGGGCCCGGTCCGGCCACGGCGAGTACCCGCACGGCTGGCAGCCCCATTCGCCGCTTGCTAAACTGACCGCCGAGTCTGCCGAGCCCCGGGATCGCATTCCGGGGTTTATCTTTTCTGGAGGGGTCCACAATGACGGTACCGCTGACTGCGCGCGGGGCGCAGATGCTGAAGGACGAGTTGCATCGGCTCAAGCATTCGGACCGGCCGGCCGTCATCACAGCGATCGCAGAGGCGCGGGCGCAAGGCGACCTGTCGGAAAACGCCGAGTACGAGTCGGCCAAGGAGCGCCAGAGCTTCATCGAAGGGCGGATCGCCGAGCTCGAATCCAAGCTCGCGGCGGCGCAGATCATCGACCCGGCGACACTGAACGCCGACGGCCGCATCGTGTTCGGCGCCACCGTCGCGCTCGAGGAAACCGGCAGCGGCGAAAAAGTCGTCTATCAGATCGTCGGCGAGGACGAAGCCGACCTCAAGGAGAGCAAGATCTCGATCGGCAGCCCGCTCGCGCGCGCGCTGATCGGCAAGTCGGCCGGCGACGTCGTCGAGTTCCGTGCGCCGGGCGGCGACCGGGAGTACGAGATCCTCGGCGTCAAGTACGTGTGACCGGGCGCGCGCCGGCCATGCGTGATCCGGCGCGCGTCAGTCTTCGGCGGGGAGCGGCCGGTACAGCACCAGCACGTTGCCGATGATCTGGACGGCGGCGCACGACAGCGCGTCGGCGACTGCTTCGGCGGCGGATTCGCGGGCAGTGCGGTCGGCGCCGGCGAGCCGGACCTTGATCAGTTCATGGCTTGCCAGCGCCCGGTCGATCTCCTGCAGCACCGGCGGCGACAGCCCGGCGGCGCCGATCAGCACCACCGGGTCGAGCCCGTGGGCACGGCGTTTCAGGTCCTTGCGTTCGGCGTTGGTCAGCAGCAGGGTGGTCATGTCGGTCCTGTCCGGGTCGATTCGCAGGTGGTTTCAACGGCCCGTCAGGTTTCGATCATGCACCGCAGCAACAGCAAGAAGCTGAACAAGGCCTGGCTGCACGACCACCTGACGGACCCGTACGTCAAGCTGGCGCAGAAGCATCAGTATCGCTCGCGCGCGGCGTTCAAGCTGATCGGGATCGACGAGCAGGAGCGGCTGATCCGGCCCGGCATGACGGTGGTCGACCTCGGCTCGGCGCCCGGCAGCTGGTCGCAGGTGGTCCGGCGCCGGCTGGCTGCGGCGGCGCTGGCGCCCGACGCCGCCCGGGCCGACGACGCCCGCGGCGAAGCGCCGCAGCTGCCGGTCGACGGCCGGATCGTCGCGCTCGATTTGCTGCCGATGGAGCCGGTGCCCGGCGTCGCCTTCATTCAGGGCGATTTCCGCGATGCCGCCGTGCTGGCGGCGCTGGAGGCGGCGCTCGCCGGCGACAAGGCGGACCTTGTGCTTTCGGACATGGCGCCCAATCTCTCCGGGGTGGCGGTCGCCGACGCGGCGCGGATGCAGGATCTGGCCGAGCTCGCGGTCGACTTCGCCGTCACCTGGCTGAAGCCGGACGGCGCATTGCTGGCCAAGGTGTTTCACGGCAGCGGCTATGGCCAGCTGGTCCGGTTGTTCAAGGATCGCTTCGTATCAGTTTTGCCACGCAAGCCCAAGGCGTCCCGTGACCGGTCGGCGGAAACCTACCTTCTGGGTCGCCGGCCCCGGCAAACCGGCTGAAAGACCGGTTTCACCGGTTACGGTGCGTTGCAACGGCGTAGAATCGGCCGAGTCGCCGGCTTTCCGGCCGGCGGCACGGCGGGCGATGCGGCATCGCCGCGCAGAGTGAGGTAGTTCAGTGAATAACGCGTTCTCGAAGGCAGCGATCTGGGTGGTCATCGCCCTGGTGCTGTTCACCGTCTTTCGCCAGTTCGAGACCCGCCAGGGCCGGGCCGGGGACGTACCTTACTCGCAGTTCATGAAAGAGGCCGAGAACGGCCGGATCGAGCAGGTCCAGATCGACGGCCGGACGCTGCGGGCGAAGACCCGCGACGGCCAGCAGCTGACCGTGTTCACGCCGGGCTCCGGCGACCTGTGGATGGTGTCGGATCTGCTCAAGTACGGCGTGACGGTCAATGCCAAGCCCGAGGAAGAGCAGTCGGTGCTGATGCAGATCTTCATCTCGTGGTTCCCGATGCTGCTGCTGATCGGCGTCTGGATCTTCTTCATGCGCCAGATGCAGGGCGGGGGCCGCGGCGGCGCGTTCTCGTTCGGCAAGAGCCGGGCGCGGATGCTGGACGAAAGCAACAACACGATCACCTTCTCGGACGTCGCCGGCTGCGACGAAGCCAAGGAAGAAGTGCAGGAGCTGGTCGAGTTCCTGCGCGATCCGACCAAGTTCCAGAAGCTCGGCGGCCGGATCCCGCGCGGCGTGCTGATGGTCGGTCCGCCGGGGACCGGCAAGACGCTGCTCGCCAAAGCGATCGCCGGCGAGGCCAAGGTGCCGTTCTTCTCGATCTCCGGCTCGGACTTCGTCGAGATGTTCGTCGGCGTCGGCGCGGCGCGCGTCCGCGACATGTTCGAGAACGCCAAGAAGCATGCGCCGTGCATCGTCTTCATCGACGAGATCGACGCGGTCGGTCGCCAGCGCGGCGCCGGCCTCGGCGGCGGCAACGACGAGCGCGAGCAGACGCTGAACCAGCTGCTGGTCGAGATGGACGGCTTCGAGACCGGCCAGGGCATCATCCTGATCGCCGCGACCAACCGGCCGGACGTGCTCGATCCGGCGCTGCTGCGGCCGGGCCGCTTCGACCGCCAGGTGGTCGTGCAGCTGCCGGACATCCGCGGCCGCGAGCAGATCCTGAACGTGCACATGCGCAAGGTGCCGATCGGCCCGGACGTCAAGGCCGACGTGCTGGCGCGCGGCACCCCCGGCATGTCCGGCGCGGACCTGGCCAACCTGGTCAACGAGGCCGCGCTGTTCGCGGCGCGCCGGTCGGCGCGGCTGGTCGAGATGATCGACTTCGAGCGCGCCAAGGACAAGATCCTGATGGGCGCCGAGCGCCGCAGCATGATCATGGACGAGGACGAGCGCAAGAGCACCGCCTATCACGAGGCCGGTCATGCGATCCTGGGCCGGCTGCTGCCGAAGTCCGATCCGGTCCACAAGGTCACGATCATCCCGCGCGGCCGGGCGCTCGGCGTCACGATGTCGCTGCCGGAGCGCGACCGCCACAGCTACGACCGGACCTACATCCTGTCGAAGATCGCGATGCTGTTCGGCGGCCGGATCGCCGAAGAGGTGTTCATCAACGAGATGACCACCGGCGCGTCGAACGACTTCGAGCGCGCCACCCAGATGGCGCGCGACATGGTCACCCGCTACGGCATGAGCGACCTGCTCGGGCCGATGGTCTACGCCGAGAACGAGGGCGAGGTGTTCCTCGGCCGCTCGATCACCAAGACCACCAACGTCTCGGAAGAGACGATGCGCAAGGTCGACCAGGAGATCCGCCGGATCATCGACGAGCAGTACGCGCTGGCGCGCAACCTGATCGAAGAGCACTCGGACAAGATGCATGCGATCGCCAAGGCGCTGCTCGACTGGGAGACGATCGGCGTCGACCAGCTCGACGACATCATGGCCGGCCGGCCGCCGCGGCCGCCGAAGGACCTGAGCCCGCCGACCGCGGGCCGCGGCCCGGCGGCGCCGGCGACGCCCGACGTCGGCGCCGGTCAGCCGGCCAATCCGGCGACGCCGGCCTGATCGGCTGCCGACGGCCCACGGTCCCCACGGCCGCCAGTCAATGACCGGAACCGGGAAGGGCGCCGCGAGGCGCCCTTCGTCATTGGCGACGGAGCTTCCGGCATCGTCGCCGGCGCGTCCGGCATCCGGGCACGCGGTACCGGCCTGGCGCTGCGGCCGATTCGCGCTGCCGCTCGACCGGCCGCGCGTGATGGGCATCCTGAACCTGACGATCGATTCGTTCTCCGACGGCGGCCGCTTCCGGACGCCGGCCGAGGCGATCGACGCCGCCCGCCGGATGATCGACGACGGTGCCGACCTGATCGACGTCGGCGCCGAATCGAGCCGGCCCGGCGCCGACCCGGTCCCGGAGGCGCTGGAGTGGCAGCGGCTGGAGCCGGTGCTGACCGCACTGGCGCCGCTCGACTGCCCGGTGTCGGTCGACACACGGCGGCCCGCGGTGATGGCCCGGGCGATCGCGGCCGGTGCCGCGGTCATCAACGACATCGGCGGATTCGCCGATCCGGCGGCGATCGCCGCGGTGGCCGCCGCCGACGTCGGGCTGGTCGTCATGCACATGCAGGGCGAGCCGCAGACGATGCAGCAGGCACCGTCCTATGGCGACGTGGTCGCCGAGGTCGCCGGCTTCCTGGCCGGGCGTTGCCGCGCGCTGGCCGAAGCCGGCGTCGCGCCGGCCCGGCTCTGCGTCGATCCCGGCTTCGGCTTCGGCAAGAACCTGTCGCATAACCTGGCGCTGCTGGCGGCGCTGGACCGGCTCGGTGTCGAGGCTGCGGCTGCCGTGTCCGGCGCGGTGCCCGTGCCGGTGCTGGCCGGCCTATCGCGCAAGTCGATGCTGGGCCGGCTGACCGGCCGGCCCGTGGATCGCCGGCTCGGCGCCAGCGTCGCTGCCGCCCTGGTCGCGGTCGCGCGCGGCGCGGCGATCGTCCGCGTCCACGATGTCGCCGACACGGTCGACGCGCTGGCCGTCTGGCGCGCGGCGACGGCAGGCGCGGACGCCGACTCGCCGCCGGTCGGTCCGGGATCCGCCGGTCCGGCGTCCCGTCACGGCCGCGCCAGCCGGGCGGCCAGCGCGACGTAGCGCGGCTCGTCGCGCAGGCCGTCGAATACCGGTTCCCACGGCATCCAGCCGACCAGCGTGGACCGCTCGTCGAGCGCGCGCTCCAGCCAGTCGAGCGCCTGTGTCCGGTCGCCCAGCGCGGCCTGGACGGCCGCGATGTCGTAGGCCGGCACGTAGCGTTCGGCGGACTGCGCGATCAGTCGGTCACGCTCGGCGATCGCCTCGTCGCGCCGGCCGGCCAGCAGATGGGCCTGGCTGCGGTAGGCGGCCAGGCCCGGCGTCGGGCCGCGGATCCGGTCGAGCAGCGCCAGCGCCTGCTCGTGGCGCCCGGTGCGCAGGTAGGCGACCGCCAGGTAAGTCAGCGTCGCCGGCGCGTCCGGCGCCATCGCCAGCGTCTGCTCGAGCTGCACGATCGCCGCGTCGTACTGGCGCTGGTAGATCCGCACCATGCCGATCAGCGCGCTGTAGATCGGGCCGGGGTCCAGCGACTGCGCGCGCCGCAGATCATCGATGCCCTGCTCGAAGCGGCCGGCATAGGCGTGCGCCAGGCCACGCCACTGCCAAGCCGGCGAGTAACCCGGATTCAGCTGGATGGCGCGCTCGAACGCCCGCTCGGCGCCGGTCCAGTCATGCTCGTACTGGATCTTCACGTGGCCGAGCGCGGCATGGGCCTCGCCCAGGTCGGGGGCCAGCGTCAGCGCCCGGTCCAGCGCAGCGATCGCGCCGGGGAACACGCTGTGCGGTGCGGTGACACCGAATACGCCGAGAATGGAGTCGGTCTCTGCGAGGCCGACCCAGGCCAGTGCGAAGCCGGGGTCCCGGGCGATCGCCCGGGCGAAGGCGGTCCGCGCCTCGCGCAGGCCGTCCGCGCCGATCCGCTGGACCCGGAAATAGCGGCCGGTCAGGTACCACTGGTAGGCCTCGGCGTCGCGGGTGTGGCGGCGCAGCGTCGGGCTCGGCGCGGCCAGCAAGTCCGGCATCAGCGCTGCCCAGACCTGGCGCGCGATCGCGTCCTGGACCGTGAAGATGTCGCCGACATGCTCGTCGAACTGTCCGGACCACAGGAGCCGTCCGTCGCCGGTGCGGATCAGCCGGGCGTTGATGCGCAGCCGGTCGCCCTCGCGCTGCACCCCGCCGTCGAGCACGGCCTGCGCCTGCAGCGCGCGGCCGGCCGCTACGGCGTCCTGATCCGGTGCGGCAAAGCGGCGCGAGGCGCTCAACGGCCGCATCGTCAGCGCGCCGGTGCCCAGACCGTTGATCAGCGTCTCGGCAATGCCGAATGCCAGCGATTCGTCGTGCCCGGTCGCGCCGAGCGGGCGGAACGGAAGCACCGCCAGCGTGACTGCGGACGGGGTCACCGCGTCGTTCTCGGCAGCCTCTGCCGCCTCGGCGGACGCCGCGGCGGTGGTCGGGGCCGGCGCCGGGGACGCCGCCAGGGACGCCGCCGGGAACGCCGCTGGGAATGCCGCTGGGGTCGGCGCCGGGTTGACGCCGATGGGGCGAACGCTGAAACCAGCTCGCCCGGGCCGTCGTGTGCCACCCCGGGGGCGCGAAGCAGGGCGACCAGCGCCGCGGCGCCGACCGCGAGCGCCGCGGCGATGCCGATCGCCGCCGCTCGCCGGCCAGGTCGTCGTGCGCCGGCGGCGGCCGGCACGGCTGGCCGCTCCGGCGGCTCAGGCGGCTCAGGCGATCCGGTCTTGATCGACCGGACTTCCGGCGGCGCGCCGGTGTCGTCGACTGTGCGGACCGGCGCGACGAACTGGTAGCCGCGGCCAGCCACCGTGACGATGAAACGCTCGCCGGGTACCGCGTCGCGCAGCACCCGCCGCAGCGTCGAGATCGCGACGTTCAGGTTGCTGTCCTCGACGATGGTGCGCGGCCACAAGGCGGCGGTCAGCGCCTCCCGGGTGACCAGTTCGCCGGCATGCTCGACCAGGAAGACCAGCGCGTCGAAGGACTTGCCGGCGATGCCGACCGGCGTTCCGTCCAGCCGCGAGACCAGGCGTCGCGGCGGGTCGAGCCGCAGGCCGGCGAATTCGTAGTACCCCCAGGGCCGGGCTGCGCCCGGCCCGCGGTCCTCGTCCGGAAGCCGCGGGGGCTCCGCAGGCACGATCGGTCCGCCGGGACCGATCGTGTCCGGCTCCGCCCCCGAGGGGGTCAAGGAAGCTTGCGGCGGCCCGGCGCTTCCCTGGGCGCGCGGCGGACGATGGGCATCCATGGCATGAGTCGGGACATGCGTTGGCCCCCGGAACGGCTCGGAACGGAGGGTGCTTAGAAGATTTTAGATTTTCTACGCGCATTTTTACCACCGCCGGTTCGATTCTGGCGCGATCGTCGGCGATCGGTCCGACGCCATCCAGCGAGGTCCTGCCATGCCTGCCCCGTTCCGCTCGTTCCCGTCACGCCGGCAACGCGCCTGGCTCCGCGCCTGGCTCGTCACCGCGGCGATCGCGACCGTGCTGCCCAGCGCCGCCGTCCAGGCGACCGGCGACGGCGGCCGCCCCGGCCGGCTCGATCCGATCGTCGGCCTCTGGAACGCCAAGGCGACGCTGGTCATCTGCGGCACCGGCCAGCCGGTGCCGCTGCCGCCCGGGCAGCGCAATCCGTTCGACGCAATGGCCTTGTTCGCTGCCGACGGCACGATGCACGACACCAATGCCAACGATCCGCGGGCTCGTTCGTCGTCGTTCGGGACGTGGCGCCGCATCGGCCCCCGCGCCTACGAATTCGCCTTCCAGTTTTTCCGCTTCGAGCCGTCGGGCAGCGGGGTGCCGATCGGCTCGCAGGTGGTCCGCCACGAGGTCCGGCTCGCCTGGGACGGACAGAGCTATACGTCGCAGGGTACCGCGACGTTCTACGACGTCGACGGCAACCCGCTGCCCGCCGGCGGCTGCTCGACGTCGACCGCGACGCGGTTCCGCTGAAGGAGGCCGCGATGCGACACACGAAGCTCGCAGCCTGGGTACCGGTGGCCGTGCTGATCACCCTCGCCGGTTGCGGCGGTGGCAGCGACACGGCGGTTTCCGGGTCGCCCGCACCGCCGGTGGCGACACCGGAGCCCGGCGCACCGCCGCCGGCGTCGGCGTCGGAACCGGGATCGCCGCCGGCCGCCCCGCCGGATGCGCCGAGCATCGGCGGATCGGTGCTGACGACCGCGGTGATGGCATCCAACTATGGTCTTGCCGGCGGCGCGGTCGATCCGAATGCGGTCGCGCCTCGCGAAGGCGCGACCGACCGCGCCTTCGTCTACCGCGAGGACTTCACCATCCCCGGGCAGAATCGCGGCAGCTACACCCTGACTTCGGGCCCCCATCAGAACTCGGTCGCCGATCTGCCACGGCTGTTTCTGTCGACCGACTGGGCCCGGGCGAACGGTGACGTGCAGCTCGCCGCGACACTGTTCACGCAAGTCGACAACGCCAGCGCGCCGGCGCTGTCCCGCGCCGCGCCGCTGCGGATCGATCCGGCGGTACGCTATCCGCTGGACGTGGCACTCGGCGAGTGGCGGGAGGATGCCGGCTTCGACGCGGCGACCGCACGTCTGATCCCGATGACCATCGCCGGCGACGCGACCGCCTTCCGGGTCTGCTGGCAGGTGAACCTGCCGGGCGTCAGTCGCGAGAGCTGCACCCGCCATGCGCTCGCGACCGGCGAGTTCACCGGCGTGCACCTGGTCGACGAATCCGGCGAGGCGCCGCTGCGGGTCTGGTCGACCGTGCCGTAATGCCTCAAGGAGACTGACGTCGCAACAGCGCCAGCCCTTTCAGGTACTCGCCTTCCGGAAACCACAGCGTCGCCGGATGGTCCGGCGACGCCTCGAGCCGTGCGATCAGCGTCGCATCGACGCCGGCATCGATGCCGGCGCCGGCGACGATCTTGTGGAACAGGTCGGCCGGGATACCGCCCGAGCAGCTGAACGTCAGCAGCAGCCCGCCGGGCTCGAGCAGCTGCAGCGCCAGCCGGTTGATGTCCTTGTAGGCGCGGCTCGCGCGGTCGGCGTGCGCAGCGGTCGGCGCGAACTTCGGCGGGTCGAGCACGATCGCGTCGAAGCGCTCGCCGTCGGCGAGCAGCTGCCGCAACGTCGCGTTGGCATCGGCGTCGATCGTCCGGTGCCGCTCGGCGGCGAAGCCGTTCAGCCCGACGTGCGCAGTCGCCTGCGCCAGGGCCGGTGCCGACGAGTCGACGGTGGTGACGTCGGTCGCGCCGCCGGCGAGCGCCGCGATCGCGAAACCGCCGGTATAGCCGAACAGGTTCAGTACCCGGCGGCAGCCGAACTGCCGGACCCAACCGGCGAAACGGGCGCGGTTGTCGCGCTGATCCAGGTAGTAGCCGGTCTTGTGGCCGGTCGCGACGTCGGCCGCCAGTCGCCAGCCATGCTCGTCGATGGCAACCCCGGTGGCGCCGTCGCCACGCAGCCAGCCGGCCCGGGATTCGAGACCTTCGCGCGCCCGGGCATCGGTATCCGAGCGCTCGTAGAGCCGGCGGCAGCCGGTCGCGGCGAGCAGCGCGTCGGCGATCGCCGGCCGCCAGCGTTCGGCGCCGGTGAACAGGAACTGCGCGCACAGCAGGTCGCCGTAGCGATCGACGACCAGCCCCGGCAACCCGTCGGCTTCGCCGTGCACCAATCGGGTGCTGTTGCTTGGAATCGACAGGCGATCGCGCAATCGGACCGCGGCACCGATCCGCGCGGCGAACCAGCCGGCATCGATCCGGTCGGTTTCGCGAAAACTCCAGGCCCTGAGCCGGATCTGCGAGGCCGGGCTGAACGCGGCCCAGGCCAGGAAGCCGCCGTCGGCGCCGACCACCCGAACCGTCTCGCCCGGGTCGGCACCGCCGCGATCGACGCTGCCGGCGAAGACCCACGGGTGTCCGCGCAGCAGCGAACGCTCGCGGCCGGCGCGGATGCGGATCGTCTTCATCGCGTGATTGTGCGCGAAATGTGCAGACCGGCCAGGCCGGCCTGGCCGGCCGATCTGGGTTCGCCGGATATGGTTCGGCCTGGCCGTTCAAGCGCGGGGCAGTGCATCGGCGTCGTACTGCGCCGCAAAATCGGCGTCCGGCGGGATCGGTTTGATCACGTCGATCAGCACGCCGTTCGGGTCCGCGGTGATGAAATGGCGCTGCCCGAACGCCTCGTCGCGCAGCGAGCGGAGGATCGGCAGGCCGGCCGCGACCAGCCGTTGATGCACCGCATCAACGTCATCGACCTCGAAGTTCAGCAGCAGGCCGGTGGCCCGACCGCGACCGGCTTCCGGGATGGTTTCATGGTCGCCGTCGAGCACCGCCAGGTTCACCGCCGGATCGGTGGCGGCCTGCAGATGGACGTACCAGTCGGCTTCGAACAGCAGCCGGAAGCCGAAATGGCACTGGTAGAACGCCGCGGTGGCGGCGACGTCGCCGGTCATGATCACCGGGTAGAAGCTGCTCAGATTCATTTTTCGACCTCCGATCGGTATTAAGATACAGGCTGCATGTAGGAATTCGTAGATTAACAAACAGACTGAATGTATGCAAGTAAAATCGAACCCGGAACGCTCGGAAGCCACCCGGCAGGCGCTGATCTGGGCCGCCCGGGCGCTGTTCATCGAGAAGGGCTACGCGGCGACCTCGACGCCGGAAATCGTCGCGGTCGCCGGCGTCACCCGCGGCGCGCTCTATCACCACTACGCGGACAAGCAGGCGCTGTTTCGCGCCGTCGCCGAACACGAGTCGCGTGCGCTTGCCGCCGAGATCGAGGTGGCGGCCCACCCGGGGCTCGGGCCGGTCGCGGCCTTGGTCGCCGGCAGCGCCGCCTACCTGACCGCGATGACGGTGCCGGGCCGGACCCGGCTGCTGCTGGTCGATGCGCCGGCGGTGCTCGGCGCTGCCGCGGCGACGGCGCTCGACGAGGCTGGTGCCGCGGCGACCCTGCGCGCCGGGCTGGCCGCGGCGCTCGGCGACCGATCGGGCGGCCTGCCGCTCGCCGAACTGGCGACGCTGCTGTCGGCGGCGTTCGACCGCGCCGCGCTCGAGATCGACCAGGGCGGCGATGCGGCGGCCTACCGATCGGCGATGGTCGGGCTGATCGATTGCGTGCTGGGACTGCCAGCGGCGCGGGCCCGACGGACGGGCGGCGAACCGAGCGCAACGGGCGGAGCCGACGACGCTGGCGCCGGGCCGGCACGATAAAATCGTGTCCAACCAGGGAACGGAACTGATGGCACGTCGCTACTTCGGCACCGATGGGGTGCGCGGCCGTGTCGGCGAATCGCCGGTCACGCCCGAGTTCGTCATGCATCTCGGCTACGCCGCCGGCCATGTGCTGGCGCGCGACGGCCGCGGCAAGCCGGCCGTGCTGCTCGGCAAGGACACCCGGATCTCCGGTTACATGCTGGAGTCGGCGCTGGTCGCCGGCTTCTGCGCCGCCGGCGTCGACGTCCATGTCACCGGTCCGCTGCCGACGCCGGCGATCGCCTACCTGACCCGCGCGCTGCGGTTGTCGGCCGGCGTCGTGCTGTCCGCGTCGCATAATCCGTTCGAGGACAACGGCATCAAGTTCTTCTCGGCCGACGGCAACAAGCTGCCGGACGAAACCGAGGAGGCGATCGAGGCGCTGCTCGACGAGCCGATCGTCTGCGTCACCTCGGATCGTCTCGGCAAGGCGTTCCGCGTCGAGGGCGCCGCCGGCCGCTATATCGAGTTCTGCAAGAGCAGCTTCCCGTTCAGTCTCGACCTGAAGGGCATGAAGCTGGTGGTCGACTGCGCCAACGGTGCCGCCTATCACACGGCGCCGCACGTCTTCCATGAACTCGGCGCCGAAGTCGTCGGGATCGGCACCGAGCCGAACGGCACCAACATCAACGACGGTGTCGGCGCCGTCCATCCGAAGGCGATGGCCGCCGCGGTGCGCAAGCACGGCGCCGACCTCGGCATTTCGCTCGACGGCGACGCCGACCGGCTGATCATGTGCGATGCCGCCGGTCGGGTGTTCGACGGCGACGAATTGCTGTACGTGATCGTGGAGGACAGGCTGCGCCGCGGCCCGGTCGCCGGCGTCGTCGGCACGCTGATGACCAACTATGCGTTCGAGCGCGCGATGGCCGAGCGCAAGGTCGCGTTCGAGCGCGCCAAGGTCGGCGACCGCTACGTGCTCGAGCAGCTGCAGTCCCGCGGCTGGCTCTACGGCGGCGAGAACTCCGGCCACCTGCTGATGCTCGACTGTCACAGCACCGGCGACGGAACCATCAGTGCGCTGCAGGTGCTCGCTGCAGTCGCGCAGACCGGCCGCACACTCGCCGAACTGACCACTGATCTGCAGCTGCTGCCGCAGAAGATGATCAATGTCCGCGTCAAGAAGAGCTTCGACTGGCAGGCGCATCCGGCACTCGCCCGGAGCCGCGCCGAAGCCGAACGCGCGCTCGGCAACGGCGGCCGGGTGCTGATCCGCGCCTCCGGTACCGAGCCGGTGCTGCGGGTGATGGTCGAGGCGGCGTCGGCCGACCAGGCATCCGAACTGGCTCAGTCGATCGCGAATTCGCTACAATGAACGGTTTCGGGGTGTAGCGTAGCCTGGTAGCGCGCCTGCTTTGGGAGCAGGATGTCGGGAGTTCGAATCTCTCCACCCCGACCAGATGTGCACCGGATGCGCGGACTACCCGGCACGAACTGCCCGTAGCTCAGTTGGATAGAGCATCAGCCTTCTAAGCTGAGGGTCACAGGTTCGAGTCCTGTCGGGCAGGCCAGTCGTTCTCTCGTGGCAGAATTTCGTATGCGTTTCCCGGTGGTGGCTGTAGCTCAGCGGTAGAGTCCCGGATTGTGATTCCGGTTGTCGTGGGTTCGAATCCCATCAGCCACCCCATCCCAGCGTTTCATCAGGTCCCATGCCGGACCGAACTTCCCGCTAAATCAACGACTTAGACAGTCGCTTGAGTCAGGAAGGCTCCTGCCGTCCCACGGCAGCGCAGCGA
>JBFWQR010000160.1:0-16189 GCA_050249335.1 Lautropia sp. | reverse complement strand
CGCTGACCAACCCCCTGCCGCTCGCACCCGAAGACGTTGCCAGCACGGTCCGCAGGGGGGATTTCGTCGGAATCAACGGCTTTCCCGGTGCCGTCGAGAAGCTGATCTTCTCCGACCTCATCGAGGGCGGCGGTTTCACGCCGGGCATCTCGGTGCCGCAGGCGTCGCTGTTCACCGCCCCGATCCAGGCGATCCGCAACTTCGACGAACGCGTCGTCGTCAACCCGCGGACGATCGATGTCTGGGAGTACGGCGCCAACATCACGGGCGGCACCAGCGGATCGGCGGTGCTGCGCAACGGCGTTGTCGTCGGCGTCAACAATGCCGGCGTCATCGAGGTGGTGCTGCGCCCGGACCAGAACAGCCCGAGCGGTTTCACTGCGGACCGCAGCTTCACCGGCACCGCGGCGTTCGGCATCCATGTCAAGCACCTGAACAACCTGATCAAGGAGTACGAAACCGGCGTGCTCGCCGAGACGCACCGGTTCCGCACGCCGGTCTCTGCCGCCCTGATCAATCAGCTGCTCGGCCCGGGCGGTGGCGGTGGTGGTGGCGGCGGCGGCGGCGGCGGCGGCGGTGGCGGTGGCGGTGGCGGCACCCAGGAGCCGATCACGGTCAATGCGCAGGTGGTCAACCCCGACAATCCGCTGTCGAATCACTCGATCACGCTGCGGATCGATGCGCAACTCAACATCACCGGGACTTCGTCCTGGCCGGCGCAGCCGGCGCGCAACCTGCCGGCCCGGACCTTCCAGCTGCGCGGCGCCGGCAAGTCCGACGGCAGCATCGAGATCGTCGACAACACGCCCGAGGTGATCCCGAACTTCCGTCAGGGGGTCTACCTGGCGAAGGTGAACCTGACCAGTGGTCGCATCGTCGGTCAGTACTACGAGTTCGACCAGCCGACCAACGAACTGATCTATTTCGGCGACTGGTCGGCCTGACCGGGATCCGGCGCGGCTGGCCGGCGCGTCGCACCGGCCGCGCCGCCGACCCGGGCGAACCCGTCGGCGGCTCGTCTGCGATCCGCCGGCAGATGGTGCCGGCAGGCGGTGCTGGCGTCGGCGCCACTGGCTGCACGGGTCGATTTTCCGGTTACCCGACTTGTCTATTTCGCTGTCACCGTCTTCAATCGAGCCGCTGACGGGAAGCTCACGATGACTCCGCTGGACCAGGCCGTCGACGATTTGATCCTGAGGCTGTATCGCGGCAGTACCGAGGTATCGTTCGCGCGGTTCCAGGACTGGTCGCTGGATCTGCTCGGCGGCGTCGTCCGGTTCGACGCCGCCTGGTGGGGCAAGGCCAATGCCGAGCCCAACAAGATCCTGAGCGTCCATCTGCTGAATGCCGACCCGTCGATCCTGGACGACTACCGCAAGATCGACGCGATCGACTCGTTCCGCGACGCGATGCTGGCGCAGCCCGGCACGACCATCAACCTCTCGGATCTGATGTCGCGCAAGGATTTCGAGCGCAGTCCGATCTATTCGCGCTACGGCCGCAAGCACCGTGTCGAGGCCGTCGTCGGCACGGTACTGGTCGAACCGGTTTCGTCGATGCTCGACTTCCTGACCATCTGGCGATTCGATCCGCGCTGGCCGTTCTCCGAGGTCGACCGGCAGATCATCGAGCGCGTCACGCCGCACCTGATCGAGGCCAACCGGATCAGCCGGCTGGTATCGCTGCAGGGCGAGAAGTTCGCGGTGTCGCCGCTGGACCCGATCCGGCCATGGGCGCTCGCGAGCAATGACGACGGTTGCCTGCTCGAAGTCAACGCCTCGTTCGTCGCGCTCGCCAAGCGCGAATGGCCCGACTGGCGATCGGCGGTGCTGCCGACGGCGCTACGCCGCCAGTTCCGACAGTGCGAGCCGTACGTCGGCGACGCGATCATCGTCAATGTCAGCAATGTCGACGGCTTCCGGCTGCTGGTCGCCCGGCCGCGCAAGACCGCCGACCGGCTCGGCAATCGCGAGTCCGAAGTGCTGAAGCGCTACGCCAGCGGCCAGTCGCACCGCGAAATCGCCAACGCGCTCGGCACCTCGCCGGCGACGGTCCGCAATCAGCTGGCGCGGATCTACCGGAAATTCGGCGTCCACAACAAGATCGAACTGATCAACGCCGTCTACGGGACGGCGCCGGCCGATGCCGAAGCGCCCGCTGCACCGGCGATCTTCTCGTCGGCGCCGCCGGCGCCGCTCGCCGAGTTGCTCGGCGCCCCGGAGATGCCGAAGCGAAGCCCGGCCACGGGCCGGGACGGGCCGCCCGAGGACATCGGCGGCTGAACCGGGTCGACCGTGCAGCATCGGCGCCGCGCCAGCAGACACGCCGGCAGACGCGCAGGCAGATACGCAGGCAGACGCGCAGGCATCGGGCGCCACCCGGCGCGTCAGCCCGGCCGGCCTGCCGGCGGATGCCGCGGCCGCTGCAGCGACCAGACGACCGCGGCGACGATCAGCGCGCCGCCGAGCAGCACCCGCCCGGTCAGCACTTCACCGGCAAGCCAGGCGGCCGACAGCGCGGCGACCGCGAGTTCGGCGAGCATGATCAGCGCCGTGGTATTGGCCGGCAGCCGCGCGGCGCCGTACTGCAGCGACAGATTGCCGAGCAGAAAGGCAGCGGCAGTCGCCAGTGCGACCAGCAGCCAAGGACCGGCCGCTGCCGGCAGCGGCGGCGCGCTTCCGGCGGCCGTCAGCAGCAGCGCCACCAGCGCCGGCATCACCGCGCTGCCGCCGAACATCGCCAGCGAGATCGCGCCGCGCGTCAGACCGGTGAAACGCCGCAGCAGGACCGTGTTGGCGGCGAAGGCTGCCCCGGACAGCACCGCGAGCAGGTCGGCGCCGAACGACGTGCGCGCCGCTTCGCGGCCCGGCTCGACCAGGACGATCGCCGCGCCGGTCAGTGCCAACGCGATCCGGCCGACGACGGTGCCGGTCAACCGCTCACCGAGCAGCCAGCGCGCCAGCAGCGCGGCCCAGACCGGCATCAGATAGAACAACAGCGCAACGCGAGCCACATCGGCGAGCGTCAGTGCCCAGTTGAAACTGCCGTTGGCGACGCCGCTGCCGAGCACGAACCACCAGAGGCGCCGGTCGCCGAGTCCGCCGGGGCCGAGCGACGGCCGCAGCAGCAACAGCACGCCGGCCGTGCCGATCGCGAAGATCAGCGCGGTCGCCCACAACGTATGCAGGCCGGCCGCGGCGAGCGACCGGATCGGCCACCAGGCGAAGCCCCAGATCGTCGCGTTGAGCAACAGCGCCGTGACCGCCAGCCAGGGTGTGCCGGCGCGATCGGTCATCGCCACTCCTTATAAATTACTTGAAGATATGGCGATAACAGACTCAATGACAGCCACCGTGCAGAAGCTACTACTTCATGTTTCACTTTAAATTACAGATGATATGAAACATCAAGTAGTTTCTATATCTCTATGTTTTATATGAATAAAATATGAAAATTAACCAGCAAAAAGGCCGCTGACGCGGCCTTTTTGCTGAGAACGGCGCTGTGCCGGTCAGCGCCCCGGTTTCAATTCACGCGACGCCGGGGTCGAGCCCCCCGAGACACCGAGCCGGCCGCCGGTGCCGAGCCCGCCGCGGACTTCCTGCGCCTTGTAGTTCCGCACGGCCACGACCAGCTGGTTGTAGGCGTCGGCGAACGCGCCGGCGAGCACCTTGCCCTCGGCGGTGTTGGTGTAGCCGCCCAGGCCGCCGCCGGCGGCGCTGCCGAACACGTTGCCCCAGGCGCCGAAATCGGTCTTGGACGCACTGCCCTCGGCCGCGCCGAGCTGCACGCCGGAACGATTGTCGACCAGCGTCAGCATCGTCGAAGCCTCGCGGAACTTCATCCCGCCGGCGAGCGAGCCGAGCAGGCCGAGCGAGCGGCTAAAGCCGCCGAGCGCGGCACCGACCCCGCCGGCATCCTTCTGGCTGAACGTGATGCTCGGGTTCAGGTTGTAGTCGGCGGCAACCATCTGGCCGCCACCGAAGTTGCTGCCGGCCCGCATGTCACCCGACCGTTCGAGCGCCCGCTCCTGCTGCATCTGATTCATGCCGCGGACGCTGCGCTCGACCACGACGAAGCAGTTCGACTGCTGGACCAGCAGCCGGATCAGCGGCACCGTCGACTGCAGCTTGTACTCGTTGCGCAGCTGCCAATACCACGGCGCGCCCTGATCCTCGATCACCGACAGCGTGCCAAGGCTCTCATTGCAACGCTCGAGCTGTGCGTTCTGATTGCTTGCGCTGGCACCGCCGGCCGAGCCGGTCGCGACCGTCTTCGCGCTCTGGCTGCCCATTTCGACACCCGGCATGCCGGCGCAGCCGGCCAACGCGACCAGCCCGCACGCCGAGACCAGACCCGTCTTGAATCCCGCCATCACAGTGGCCTCCTTGATCGACCGAATCACACCGGACGCACGCTGCCGGCAACGGTCGGGATGCTACGCTTACGGCCGCCGCTCAGGAAGGCTGGCGCCCACCGACGCGTGAACTTATTCCGACAGACACTTCGGCTGGCGGTCGATCTTCTTCGTCGTGGTGCCGTTCTGCCTGGCCGGCTGGCATCTGGTGCAGTGCTCCTGCCGATCCGGGCGGCCGCGGGGCCGGGCGCCGAGCGAGCCGCGCAGTGCTTCGACTGCGCCGGGCTGGCATTGCTGGCGATCGCGCTGCTGGCGCTGCTCAACGGCCTGGTTCAGTTGCACGGCTGCTGGCCGCGATCACCGCTACTGCACGCTGGCGGCCCGCGCGATCCCTTCGACCGGCTGCTGATCGCCCGGGCGATCACCGAGCCGCTCCACCTGCTGACCGTGGATGAGCAGCTGTCCCGATACGGAGACATGGTCATGCTGGCCGGTTGATGCCGGCGAGTCGCGCCGGCAGATCGATGCCGCCGGCCGCCAGGCAAGCGCTTATCATCAGCGCCGGAATCGGCGCCCACGTTCGGCGCCGGAACGGGCACCGGCGCGCTGCCGGCGCCGCAACAGGCCGCCACGAGACCGACCCGCATGACCAAGACCCGCCTGAAACCCGAGCAACTGCGCAGCCATCGCTGGTACGGCGTCAAGGACCTGCGCTCGTTCGGCCACCGCTCGCGCACCGCGCAGATGGGCTATCACCGCAGCGACTACGCCGGCAAGCCGGTGATCGCGATCATCAACACCTGGAGCGAGATCAATCCCTGTCACGTCCATTTCCGCCAGCGCGCGGAAGAGGTCAAGCGCGGCGTCTGGCAGGCCGGCGGCTTCCCGGTCGAGATGCCGGCGCTGTCGCTGTCGGAGCCGTTCCAGAAGCCGACCACGATGCTCTATCGCAACCTGCTCGCGATGGAGACCGAGGAGCTGCTGCGCTCGTACCCCGCCGACGGCTGTGTGCTGCTCGGCGGCTGCGACAAGACCACGCCGGCGCTGCTGATGGGCGCGACCACGATGAATCTGCCGACCCTCTTCGTGCCGGCCGGCCCGATGCTGCGCGGCGACTACAAGGGCGGCGTGATCGGCAGCGGCAGCGACACCTGGAAGTACTGGGCCGAGCTGCGCGCCGGCAACATCACCGAGGCCGACTGGCAGGAGGTCGAGGACGGCATCGCCCGCTCGCCGGGCCACTGCATGACGATGGGCACCGCGTCGACGATGACCAGCGCTGCCGAAGCGCTCGGCTTCACGCTGCCCGGCGCGGCCTCGATCCCGGCGCCGGATTCGCGACATTCGCAGATGGCGACCCTGTCCGGCAAGCGGATCGTCGAGATGGTCTGGGAGGACCTGAAGATCAGCGACTTCCTGACCGAGGCGTCGTTCCGCAACGCGGTCGTCGCAGTGCTCGCGCTCGGCGGCTCGACCAACTCGGTCGTGCATCTGATCGCGATGGCGCGCCGCGCCGGCATCCCGCTCGACCTCGACAAGTTCGACGCGCTGGCGCGCGAGACGCCGGTGCTGGCGAACCTGCGTCCGTCCGGAGCCTGGCTGATGGAGGACTTCTACTACGCCGGCGGCCTGCGCGCGCTGCTCGAACGGCTTGGCGACCGGATCGACCGCAAGCAGCTGACGGTCAACGGCCGGACCATCGGCGACAACGTCGCCGGCGCCCGCGTGTTCAACGACGACGTGATCCGCCCGCTCGACCGGCCATTGATCGCGAGCGGCGGCCTCGCGGTGCTGCGCGGCAGCCTGGCCCCCGACGGCGCGGTGATCAAGCCGGCCGCGATGGAGCCGCACCTGCGCAAGCACAGCGGCCCGGCGGTCGTGTTCGAGAACTACGACGAGATGGCCGCGAAGATCGACGATCCGGCGCTCGAGATCGACGAGAACTCGGTGATCGTGCTGAAGAGCGCCGGCCCCCAGGGCGCGCCCGGTATGCCCGAATGGGGCCAGCTGCCGATCCCGAAGAAGCTGCTGCAGAAAGGTGTGCGCGACATGCTGCGGGTCTCGGATGCGCGGATGAGCGGCACCAGCTACGGTGCCTGCGTGCTGCACGTCGCACCGGAGTCGCATGTCGGCGGCCCGCTCGCGCTGGTCCGCACCGGCGACCGGATCACGCTCGACGTCGATGCCCGCCGGATCGACCTCGACATCCCGGCCGACGAACTGGCGCGCCGCCGCGCTGCCTGGCGGCCGCCGGCGCCGAAGTTCACCCGCGGCTTCGGCACGATCTACCTGAAGCATATCGAGCAGGCGAATCTCGGCTGCGACTTCGACTTCCTGGCCGCCGAACCGACCGCGGCGCCCGGCGAGCCCGAGATCCACTGAAGGCGATGCCCGGCGCCACCCGCGCATCACATGACCAACTTCATCTTCATCGTCGCGGACGATCTCGGCCATGCCGACCTCGGCTGCTTCGGCGGCCGCGCGCCGGTCTCGCCGCGGCTCGACCGGCTCGCCGCCGAGGGACTGCGCTTCGTCAACGGCTTCTCGAACTCGCCGGTCTGTTCGCCGACCCGTTTCGCGCTGATGACCGGCCGCTACCAGTACCGGCTGCGCGGCGCCGCTGAAGAGCCGATGACGACGCAGTTCTTCGGCAGCACGACCATCGGCCTGCAGCCGTCGCACCCGACGCTGCCGTCGCTGCTGCGCGCCGCCGGCTACCGGACCGCGCTGGTCGGCAAGTGGCATCTCGGCTATCCACCGCATTTCGGCCCGCTGAAGAGCGGCTACGAGTATCACCTCGGGCCGCTGTCGGGCGGCGTCAGCTACTTCAGCCACGTCGACACCCGCGGCCGGCCCGATCTCTACGAGAACGGCGAGCCGATGGCCGCGGCCGACCACCACGGCCGCTACCTGACCGATCTACTGTCGGAGCGCGCCGCCGCCTACGTCACCGAACGCGCGGCCGACCGTGCGCCGTTTCTGCTGTCGGTCCACTACACCGCGCCGCACTGGCCGTGGGAAACCCGCGAGGACGGCGGCCCGAACCCGGCCATCGATGCCAGTCTGCGCCATCTGGACGGTGGCTCGGTGCCGAAGTATCAGCAGATGATCCGGCAGATGGACGAAGGCATCGGCCGCATCGTCGACGCGCTGGCCGCCGGCGGACTCGCCGACGACACGCTGATCGTCTTCACCAGCGACAACGGCGGCGAGCGTTTCTCCGACAACTGGCCGCTGGTCGGCGGCAAGATGGATCTCACCGAAGGCGGCATCCGGGTGCCGTACATCGTCCGCTGGCCGCGGACGATCGCGCCCGGCGGCGTCACCGAACAGCACGCGATCACGATGGACTGGATGGCGACGATGCTCGACATCGCCGGCGTCGCCCCGGACCCGGATCATCCGCTCGACGGCGTCTCGCTGCTGCCGCAGCTGCGCGAGCCGGGCGCAATCGCGCCGCGGCGGCTCTGCTGGCGGATGAAGCACCGCAACCAGCGCGCCCTGCGCGATGGCGACTGGAAGTACCTGAAGGTCGACGAGCATGAGTACCTGTTCGACATCGGCCGCGACGCGCGCGAACGCGCCAATCAGGGCAAGCGCGAGCCGGCTCGGCTCGCGGCAATGCGCGACGCCTGGCTCGCGTGGGATGCGACGATGGACCCGGTCCCGGACGAGGCCAAGGTCAGCCTGGTTTACACCGCCGCCGACATGCCGTCGCGCTGATCGCCGTCGGCCGACCGCCGGGGCCCGGAGCCGAAGAGGCAATCCACCGGGGCGCCGGATCGCCTCTCAGGCCCTCACCCGCAGGCTGGACCAGAACGCCGCCGCTTCCCGAAGACCCCGACGATCAAGCACCCGCCGCTTTGGGCGGCGGACCACTGACCTCGCCCTCGAGCACTCGCTGGGAAATGAGCCAGCCATTCGATCGATCCCACCTCAGATCGTCGACGTACTGGCCGAAGGAGACGATCTTCGGGCCGGACTCGGTCTGATCGATACGGAACAACTGCGTGACACACGTAGCGTGGGCACCGGAAATATGGATCACGGGACTGGAAAGAACGTGCTTGCAATGCAAGGGAAGCGACTTGCGATGCTTGCGCATGAGTTCGATGACGTTTGATTTGCCGGCCAGATTTCGACGTTCCAGGCGGGTGCCATCTGGTCCGAGATACGTGGAGATGAACCTCACATCGTCCGAGAAGCATGCTGCATGCTCGCTCTCGGCGCCGGAATCGAACGCGGTCGTCTCGCGGAACACCACGTTACGGATCTGTTCGTAGGCGAGCGGACCTGAGGCAGACGCCTCAAGGTCGGCAGATCCAAGCCGGGATTGGCTTGCTGAAATGTCATTCGTCATGCGCTGTTGTCCTTGCTTGCTCTTCTTCTCGATCGAATACTCGCCATGCACCAGCCGAGCCTACCGCCAGGCATCGATCGAGTAGGTACCACGATACATGCCGCTGATCATTCGCCAAGTATCCATCGTGCCACCACCCACCACGGCGACGTGGATGGACTGCCGGGCAAACATGGGCACCATGTCGTCACTGCCTGCACGTAACGAGTCACACCAGGGCTGGACGCCGCTTTCTGCCTGTGGGCGAACGAACGACACGGCTACCGGATGATCCCAGAACTCGCGAGCATTGATGCGGGCCTCACCGTATAGCCAGTCGCCGAGCTCGGTCTTGCTCTGAAAGCCGAAACGGCGAAAGTCACTCGCAACCAGAGGATCCAGCAGGACCAAAGGCCCCATATAGATATCCATGCCGCGAATGACCCGCCCGAAGTAGGACCGCCACGTCGCCTCTCTCGCACCGATGCCGAACGACGTGCCCCTGACGCCGTACCACAGGCTGACATAGCTGCCGTGGTCATCGTTTCCTTGGCTGGAACTGAAAGATGGCCACGGGCTCGCTTCTTCGTTCTCGCCGAATATCGGCGTGACGAACGCTGCGTTGTTGCCCTGAGATCCCATGTAGGTAATCCCGGCCGTCGAACCACCCACTTGCAGGTTCTGGCTCAGCAAACCGTAGGATCGGCCGATCGTTGCACTCGCATGGCTATAGGGGCCCATCGCGCCGATAGCGCTGCCAATCCCAAGCTCTGCCCGGACCGGGCCGTTGACCAATCCCATTGCGGCCATCGAGGACGCCGACGGATTCCGGGCAGACACGCCGGAAGCCGCGATCGCCAGGATAACCGGAAGATACTCTGGTTCAGCGCCGGCCATGACTGCATTGACCGCCACGTCGTGCACGGTGAAGGCGGGGCCCTGGCCACCGAGGAACGACGGAAAGCTCCCAACGACGTCATCGGCATGCCGACTGGTGCCTTTAAGCATCTTGCGGACGAGCGCTTGCGTCGGCAGCACGACGGGAAGCTGATCGGTCCAGTTGCAGGCACGAAACCGTTCCTGCAGATTCTCCGGACGATCCTCCGTCTCGAGAAACCGCTCGCGGCGCTGATGCGGCTCGTCCGGAGCGCTACCAGGAGCCGCACCAGCATCACCGACCACGGATGCCGCGCTCGTGAGGGCACCGATGACGTTGCCAACGATCGCCCTGCCAGCCTCGGAGGCATAGAAAGCGGCAATGGATTCTCTCGATGCGCCGATCAGCCGCTGCGGTACGAAGGCGCAGATGCCGGGCTCGATACCGCGCTCCCGGCAAACGAAATCCGCCATGTCGTGAAATGGCTCGGACAGCAGCGCAACAGCTCGCGTGCCGAGCGCCTTTTCGCTCGTCGCGGCCGTCTCGATGACATCGGGACATGCCTTGCTCATCGAACCAATACCGACGAGCACAGCGTCGCAGCCCGCGCCCATCGATCCGAGCTGGTCCGCGCTCGGCCTGTCTTGAGGCACTGTCGGCACGAGATTCACCGTTATGCCCGGCACTGCCCGCCGCAAGGCATCCGCAAAGACGGAAAGCAGCTCCGCCGACCCGTCGTACCCCCGATCAACGATCACGATCGAAGTTCGCTCGTCCAGACGTGCGGCGGGCGCGCGCAGCGCCCGCGCGGCGGGACTCCCCGGTCTCACCCGCGGATCGTAGACTTTCACTTTGCCGAGCGATGTCATGCTGCTCCTGATCGTACGTTGTCCGGCACCCAAGCCCCGTCGCTCCCCTGGGACTCAACCCCAGGGGACGTGCTTGTATCGCCAGTTTGCCCAGCGCGGAAACCAGGCATTGAATTCAAGGTTGATGCCGTCCGGGTCGACGAAGTACACCGAGCTCATCAACGCATCTTCCGCTGGCTCCGAGAAGCCGTTCTCGGTCGTCACGCCGAGCAGCACCCCTGGGCGCTCGGGGTCCTCGCGTCGCCACGTGTGCGTAAAGGCAATTCCCTCTGCGGTGAGCAGCTCGCAGTAGCGAGCGATATGCGCCGCCTCCACTCGCAAGTTGATGTGATCCAGATCCCCGATCGGACGGGCAAGCGGGTGCAGATCGGCAGCCTTCTTTGTCTCGTCGGAGTTCGGCTTGGCCTCCGGAATATTCTGATAGCCCTTCTTCCAATAGAAGAACGCTATATGCGCCTCACCGGACCCGACCCCGAAGAAGTAGTGTTGCCCGGTCGGGCTGCCGTCGGCATCGAGGTACTCGATCGAATGGAGGATCGGCATCCCCAGCTTCCCGTTGTAGAACGCCACCGTCCTGGCCATGTTCGAGGACGATAGTGCAACGTGATCGAGGCCCATAAAATTGAACTTCGGGTTCTGCATGGGGGATCCTTAGAGTACTGTCCTGGTGAAGACCGGAATGCGCGGTATCGAAGGTGAAGACGGACGTGCGGACGTGTCAGTCGTTCATCGACTGCAATATTGCAACCTGTTCCGAAAAGTGTTCGGTCGAGTTCGATGACAAGACCTCCTCGATCTCGTCCGGGCGGTCATCGAACTCGATTCGCAAGGCCTTGCACAGGGTCGCGGAGTTGTCGTACGTACATATCAGGAACGTCAGCTCCAGAATCCCGACGTCGGACAACAAAGCCTTCAGCGCGGCGAACCGCTGATCCGATACCCGGCCGCCTCCCAGTACCAGGTCGTCGGCATACCCAAGGACCAAACGTTCGCTGTCGTCGAAGCAATTCACCGACGACCAGGAACCGATATTCGCGATCTGCTCTTCCGTGTACCCGACCATACGCATACCCTTTGCGTGCTGGGAGTACACGAACTTCGACCCTCGCGCCCACCCGGTGCGCGCCAATGCCACCTCCCTGAGACGGGGGCTGAGTATTCTCGAAGCGCTGTACTGCCACTTCTGACGAAGCCGCATGACCATAAACAGCTCCGGGTCCAGAGCGAACGTCGTCCACCAGCTGCCCGGCGTACCCGTCGATGTCCCGGGATCACTTACCGGATCCCTGCCCTCGAAGTACTTGACATATGTTTCTCGTACAAGAGGATCCGTCACCTCGTCTAGACGGACCTGACGCAGTCTTGGCATAACTCTCTCCTATTCCCGCATCAGCGGCCTTCCAAACGGTCCGCTGGCGCAGTGTTCTGTCTCGCTTGGAACTGAATCGGCAATCGGCACGAATCAGGTTGAAAAAATCTGCACCGGAACGGGAGGCTTCACTGGTTCGCGATCCCCATGCCGCGCAGCCATACCCCGTAGAGCGTGTCGTCCGTAAAGTGCGCAAGACGCTTCGTCCCGATCGTCACGTTCCCCTGCTTGACCAGGAACAGGGCAAGGGCTTGCGAGTCGATCAGTCCGGCGATGGCTGCGAAAGCGGCTTCCTGCTGTTCGACCGTTCTGGCAGCGGTGGCGTCCGCCATCAACTTCGCGAGATCGGCCGGTGGCGGACCCGACGCGTTCTCCGGCGAGCTGACGGAGAACAGCCGATTCACCGCAGCGGTTTGATCCACCCCGAGGTTGGCACGGACATAGGTGACGAGCAGATCGTGCTTTCCCGCCTTCCAGGTCGGAATCAGCGAGGCGGTATCCGCAAGCGTGACCTTTACGTTCACGCCGATACTGCCCAGCATCGCCTGAACTGCCTCGCCGAAGGACTGGATCGATGGCAAGTTCCATACCAGCATCTCGACTGGCCGCCGGGTGAGCCCCGATGACTTCGCCAGCTTTCGCGCTTCATCCGGGTCGTATTCCAGCTTGATGCTGGCGTTGTAGCCGGGGGTGCCCTTCGATGCGAACTGGGTACCAGGCTGTCCGAAGCCGAATCTCAGATTGTCCAGGAGCGATTGCCGGTCGATGCCGAGGAACAGCACGCGGCGCGCATCGAGGCTGGCGAACGCGTTGCGAGTACGATTGATGCCCACGTAGTAGCTGTTGTTCAGCTGGTCGACACGTACCTGAAGACCGGCATCCTTCGCCTTCTGAGCCAGAGCCCCGTCGATGTATGCGACATCCGCTTGCCCGGCGATCACCTGGTTCAAGCGCTGGCCGCTATTGCCGTTGACGATGAACTTGAGCTTCTTCGCACCGGTCAGCGCTCGCTTGTCCCAGCTACCCTCCCAAAGCTCGTACTCGACGCTGCTTCGTCCAGCGGCGACCGACACGACCTTGTAAGGGCCCGTCCCCACGGCTTGAGTCGCCAGGTTACTGTCGAATGACGATGGGCTGACCATATAGGACGGCCCCGGCGTTTGCGGGTTTGCGAGCAACGCAAGCAGCGAAAGAGCACCGTCCTTGACGTTGATCTTCACGGTATCCGGCGCACTCGCCTCGATGGAGGTCACTGCAGCCAGCAGTGTCTTCGACGTGCTGTTCTCCAGCGTCATGGCGCGCTCGAGGTTCGCCTTGACGGCACTGGCATCGAAATTCGTCCCGTCCTGGAAGCGTACGCCCGGGCGGAGCTTGAACGTTACGGACGTCGGCGTCACATCCCAGCTGAGCGCAAGCTGCGGTACATACGACCCGGTCTTGCTCGTGGTGAGCAGCATGTCGTAGACGGGCTGGAAGTATTCGAAGTCATTCGTCGAGTTCGTACGAAAGACATCGAAGGTCTGCCCCACGGCCACCGCGCTGTACACGACCGGCTGGCTCTGATCGATACCCGCGCTCGGGCCAGAGGTCGATCCCCAGCTATTGCTGCCCGGATATACCGAAGCGACCAATGCAAGACTGATCACCGATAAGGTGACAGCGCGAACTTTCTTGATGCTGCTTACGATTGTCATCATGTTGTCTCCCCCTGGAGTCGACCAGTGTCCTGCGCCTTGTATAAATGGCAGCGCACCTTGCTGCCGTCTGGAAAAACCGTTTCGACAGGCTTCTCCACGGCACAAGCCTCGAACGCATCGGGGCATCGCGGATGAAACCTGCAGCCCTGCGGCGGCTTGTGAATGCTGGGTATTTCACCAACGATGCGGGAGCCGATGGCTATCGTCTGCTCCGATATCGCAGGCTCCAGTATCGAAGCGATCAATGCTTTGGTGTACGGGTGCTTCGGAGTCGTCATCACCGACTTCGACGGACCGCATTCCACCAGTTCGCCACAGTACATGATGTATGTCTTGTTCGCGATGCCGCGGATCGTGGCGAGGTCATGTGAAATGAAAAGCACGGAAAGGCCCATTTCCTCGCGCAGGCGACCGAGCAGATCGATGATCTCCTTGCGCGTCGACATGTCGAGTGCCGATGTCGCCTCATCGCAGATCAATATCTGCGGATTCGGAGCGAGTGCCCGGGCAATTGCAATGCGCTGTCTCTGCCCTCCGGAGAATTCACTGGGGTAACGGGTCATGACAGCCGGATCGAGGCCGACCAGAGACAGAAGTCTGCTGGCGTGCTGGCGAGTGGACTGTCCGCTTCGCTCGCTGGCCGGCAGCGCTTCGGTGACGATCTCTTCCACCGTCATCAACGGATCGAGTGAGGAGTACGGGTCCTGGAACACCATCTGCACCGCACCCTGTCGTCGCAGGATCCTAGCTGCGCGCTCGTTCAATCTCGTCACTTCCGAGCTGCCGAGCACCAGCGTGCCACTCGATATCTGCTGCAAGCCGGTGATGGCGCGCGCGATCGTTGATTTTCCAGACCCGGATTCGCCGATGAGACCAACGACCTCGCCTCTTGCCACGCTCATCGAAAGATCAGAGACGATCCTCGTCATCCTGTCGTGGTACGAGGTGAGCATACCGGTGCGACGGACGCTCACTGTCAGGGCTTTCGCTTCGAGCGCTGCCGGCGTCCGTTCGTTCATCTGATCGGGTGCGGCTGCCCTGGCCAGGAATGAGGCTCGGGCCGCACCCAGGAGCTGTTGGGAGTATTGCTTGCCCGGCCGATCGAAAAAGGTCCGGGCATCGCTCTGCTCGACCACTTCCCCGGATCTCATGACGGTCACGCTGTCACAGGTTGCCGCCACTACGCCGAGATCGTGCGTGATCATGAGCACGCCCAAGCCGCGATCCTTGACGAGTCTCTTCATCAGCTCGAGAACCGCTGCCTGCGTGGTCACGTCCAGCGCGGTGGTCGGCTCGTCTGCAATCAGCACACGCGGTTCGCAGGCGAGTGCAATCGCGAGCATGACCCGCTGGCACATTCCTCCGGACATGACATGCGGGTATTCTTGCGCCCGCCTCTTTGGCTCCGGGATGCCGACCTCGTCCAGGAGCTCGATCGCTCGACTCATGGCGATGCTGCGCGGCACTTTCAGATGCCAGCAAATGCTCTCCGCGATTTGCTCACCGATCCGGATTACCGGATTCAGGCTGCTCATCGGCTCCTGGAACACCATGGCAACCTTGTGGCCCATGTGCGCGTTGCGTTGGCGCTCGCCCAGGCCCACTACGTTCCTGCCGTCGATACGTATGGACCCGCTCAGCCTCCATGGGGACTTGTACAGCAACCCGGCTATGGCAAGTCCCGTCACGGTCTTCCCGCTACCGGATTCACCGATGAGGCCGCAGACCCGGCCCGGCTCGATGCTGATACTCATGTTCCTGACGATTTGACGCCAGTGCCCGGGCCGGTATTCGAGCTCGATGCCGAGGTCATTGACACCCACTGCAACCTCGGTCATCCCCGACGTGGTCTCCTTGCTCCCGAATCGGGCACGCTCAACCGAGCGCGCAGGATCAGCCGACCGCACGTTGCCCCCTGGGCTCGAGCACCTTCGACAAGCCGTCGCCAAGCAGATTGCAGGCAAAGATCGCGGTCGCGATCGCCAGACCCGGCACGATTCCCTGGAATGGCTGGACGGAGACATAGGCAAACGCCGTGGCCAGCATCGAGCCCCAGCTCGCGGTCGGCAGCTGCACGCCCAGTCCGAGGAAGCTCAGCCCCGCTTCATAGAGCATCGCCAGTCCGGCCAGGAACGTACTGACGACAATGATCGGCGAGATCATGTGGCGAATGACATGGCGACGCATGATCGCCCATCCAGTCATTCCCATGGTGCGTGCCGCGTCCACAAAGGCCTCCGAGCGGACGCTCAGCGTGCATGCGCGTATCACGCGAAAATACCGCGGCGCGAACAGAACACCGACAGCGACCATGGCATTCGCCAGCCCCGCCCCGGTCATCGCGATGACCAGCATGGCCAGGATCAAAGGAGGGATCGTTTGAAGCGCGTCAGCGACCAGACTCAGCCACCGGTCCCAGTGGCCGCCCAAAAACCCGGCGAGAAGCCCCGGCAAGATGCCGATCGCAGCCCCTACCATGACGGCGATCAGGGCGGCGATCAGTGAAGTTCGCCCGCCGTAGAGCACTCTGCTGAGCATGTCCCGGCCTAGATTGTCCGTGCCGAGGACATGTCCTGCGGCGCCGAGGCCTTCCAGCTTTCGAGCCAGATTGATCTGGTCGGGCGGATACGGCGCGATGATTGGCGCCAGGAACGAGGCTGCGATGAGCAGCAAGAGAAGCA
>JBFWQR010000159.1:0-16276 GCA_050249335.1 Lautropia sp. | reverse complement strand
CTTGCCGCGCGAGAACTCGGCGACGAACGCGACCGACATCCGGTCATCGCGCAGATGGTCCATGATCCGCGCGAGCCGCGACTGCAGCTGCGGATCCGACAGCTCCGACTGCGCCAGCCAGCCGCGATAGCGCTCGACCGCATCGAGCAGATCGCCGCGCCAGCGGCCATAGGCCTCGATTCGATCGCTGATCAGACTCATCGCGAAAGTGTACACAAGCGACCACTTCCGACCACCGCAGGCGTGGCGAATCAGCCAATGCGCGGCGGCCGACGACCGATGGACGGCAGACGACCGATGGCGGGCTGACAGCTCGGACAATAGAAGCTCGCGCGCGCCTGCTGGCGCACCATCCGGACCGCGGTCGCACAGACGCGGCATGGTTCGCCGCCGCGGCCATAGACCGCGCAGCGCAACTGGAAATAGCCGGCCGCGCCGCTGCTCGCGACGAAATCGCGCAGACTGCTGCCGCCGGCATCGATCGCCTCGGCGAGCGTCGCGCGAACCGCCGGTACCAGCCGTTCGCAGGCGGCGCGATTGAGCCGGCCGGCCGCGAGCGTCGGCCGGATCGCGGCGCGGAACAGGCTCTCGGACGCATAGATATTGCCGACCCCGACCACCGGCAGCCCCGACAGCAGCACCTGCTTGATCGAGGTACGGCGGCCGCGTGTCGCCCGGTGCAGCAGATCCGCATCGAATGCCGGCGAGAACGGCTCGACGCCGAGGTCGCGCAGCAACGGATGGCGGGTCAGCGTCGTCGCAATGTCGTCCGGAGACCACAGCAGCGCGCCGAAACGACGCGGATCGTTGAACCGCAGCACCGAATCGCCGAACACCAGGTCGACATGATCATGCGGCCGGACCAGCGTCGCCGCCGGCAGCCGCCGCAGCGTGCCGGACATGCCGAGATGGATCAGCAGCGTGCCCCGGTCGAAGCCGAGCAGCAGATACTTCGAGCGCCGGGTTACCGACCGCAGCAACTCCGCCGGCGGCCGGCCCGGCGGCCCGCCGCCGATCAGCCGGTCGAGATCGGCTGGAATCGGCCAGCGCAGCCGGTCGAAGCGACGGATGACCCCGGTCAGCCGATGGCCGACGAACGCGTCTGCCACCCCCCTGCATACAATCTCGACTTCGGGCAACTCGGGCATGGTACCCACTCTTCCCGGCCCCATCGGGCGCGGTTGCCGTGCAGTTTAATTCACCCTACCATCGTCGGATGACAGTCCCCCGCTTCCGCGGCGCTGCCCGGGCGCTGCCTCCGGCTGCCGCCGGCCTGTCCGCAGCCCCCCTGCCCGCCGGCCCGCCCGGCGGGCGCTACCGGCTGGCCGGTCTCGCCGCGGCGCTGGTCGCCGGCGCCTGGCTCGGCGGCTGCGCCGTCGCGCCTTCGAGCGGCGACACCGCGCAACCGACCGCGCAGCGCGCCGATGCGACCGAAGCCGATGATGCTGCCGACGGCGGCCGGCCGGAGCGCGCTCCAGCCGGCCCGTATCGGCCGCAGAAGCTGCCCAACGTCGCGCTGACGCCACCGCTGCTGTTCGAGCTGCTGGCCGCCGAGATCGGCCTGCAGCGTCAGCAGCTCAGCAGTTCCTATACCAGCTACCAGACGCTCGCCAGCCAGACCCGCGACGCGCGGCTCGCGCGCCGCGCCGCCGAAATCGCGCTGTCCGGCCGGGCGTTCGAGCAGGCGCTGACCTCGGCCCGGCTCTGGGCCGACCTCGACCCCGAATCGACCGAGGCCCAGCAGACCGTCGAGACCCTGCAGCTCGCCACCGGCCGGCTCAAGGACGTCGAACCGGCGCTCGCCCGGCGCCTGGCCGCGGCGCGCGCCCAGGGCCCGGATCGGCTCGACGAGGTCTACCAGCAATTGCAGCGGACGCTGACCCGCGTCCAGGACCGCAAGGAAGGCTGGGCGATGCTGCAGCGGCTGTCCGCCGATGACCTCGAACGGCCATCGGCCCGGCTGGCGCGCGCGCATGTCGCGGCCGCCGCCGAAGACAAGGAAGCCGCCGCCGCCGAGGCGCTCGCCGCGGCCCGGCTCGCGCCGAAGGACGCGAATGCGGTGCTGGTCGCCGCGCAGTTCGCGCAGGATCTGCCGCAAGGCAACGACCGTGCCGCCCGGCTGCTGCGCACCTTCCTCGAGAAATCGCCCGACGATACGCTCGTGCGGCTCGCGCTCGGCCGGGTCTATCTCGGCGACAAGAAGCTCAAGCAGGCCGAAGAGACGCTGCAGGCCGCGCTCGCCCGCGATGCCGAGAATCCGCAGGTGCTCTACTCGCTGGCGCAGGTCGCCTACCAGGCCAAGGAGCCGGCGCGGGCCGAAGACTACCTGAAGCGCTACGTCGCGCTGCCGGACACCGTCGCACGCGAGAACCCGCCGGCGTATCTGTTCCTGTCGCAGATCGCCGAGGAGGAGCAGCGCCTGCCGGAAGCGATCGCCTGGCTCGAGAAAATCCAGGGCGGCGAGCTGTTCACCGGCGCGATCACCCGGCGCGCGATCCTGACCGCGCGCCAGGGCGACGTCGAGCGCGCCCGCGCGCTGATCCGCGAGACCACGCCGCGCAATCAGCGCGAACGGCTGGCGCTGCTGTCGGCCGAATCGCAGGTGCTGCGGGAGGCGAAGCGCTACCGCGAAGCCTTCGACGTGCTCGATCAGGCGCTCGCCAAGGACCCGAACGCGCCGGACCTGCTCTACGACCATGCGATGGCGGCCGAGAAGGTCGACCGGATCGACCTGCTCGAGAAGAGCCTGCGCAAGCTGATCGAACTCCGCCCGGACAGCGCCCACGCCTACAACGCGCTCGGCTACACCCTCGCCGACCGCAACGAACGGCTGCCGGAAGCCTACGAGCTGATCAAGAAGGCGGTGGCGCTGCAGCCCGACGATCCGCAGATCGTCGACAGCCTCGGCTGGGTCTATTACCGGATGGGCAACCTGCCGAACGCGCTGAAGTACCTGCGGGAAGCCTATTCGTCCAAGCCCGACGTCGAAGTCGCCGCGCACCTCGGCGAAGTGCTGTGGGCCACCGGCGCGCGCGACGAGGCGTTGAAGGTCTGGCGCGAAGCCTCCGGCCGCGAGCCGAAGAACGAGGTGCTGCGCGGCACGCTGGCGCGGCTCAACGTTTCGCTTTGAGCGCCGCCAGACCTGCCGCTTGCGCGTCCCCACGCTCGGCCTGGCAGGGCCGAGCGGCTGCGGCGGCGCCGAGCATGCTCGGCGAAACCCCGCCTTCGCCCCCGAGGGGGTCAAGGGAACTTGGGGCGGCCCGGCGTTCCCTTGAGAGCAACGTGCGCAGCCGGTTCTCGTTCGCGCCGGCCGCGCCGCTCGCGTTCGCGGCCGCGCTGGCGCTTGCCGGCTGCGCCACCACCACCCCGGCGCCGTCGCTGCCCGCCGGCAGCGGCGTCACGGTGCCGCTGGAGCTCGGCGGCCGCTTCGCGATGACCTATCTGCAGTCGCTGCCCGAGCAGCGCGAGGCAGCCAACGGCCGCTTCACGCTGTTTCAGGACCGCGACCGGCTCACCGTCGACCTGATCTCGCCGTTCGGGCAGACCCTCGCGCGTGCCGAGCAGCAGCGCGGCCGGCCGGCGCAACTGCAGACCGCCGACAACAGGACGCTGACCGGGCCGACGCTGGACGACGTATTCCAGCGCGCGATCGGCATCCGCGTGCCGGCCTCGAAGCTGCCGGACTGGCTGTCGAACCGGTTCGAGCGGGTCGTCGAGACGTCGGCCGACGGCAACCGGGTCAAGGCGACCGATTCCGGCTGGGACATCGAACGCAACGGTGGTCGCTGGGACCTCGTCTGGCATCAGGGAACGCAACGGATCGAAGTGCGGCTGGTGCTCGATGCCCCCTAGGGCCTGTTCGCACTACGGCCACGCAGGCGCGTCGGTAGTGCGAACAGGCCCCTGCGGCGCGGCGCCGCGGCCGGCGGAGCTGCGCAACCTGCCGGCGCCGGCCAAGCTCAACCTGTTCCTGCACGTGACCGGCCGCCGCCGCGACGGCTATCACCTGCTCGAGACGGTGTTCCAGTTCGTCGATCTATGCGACCGGATCGACCTGTTCCGCCGCGACGACGGCGTGATCGCGCGCCGCGGCGCGCCGCCGGGCGTGCCCGAAGCGCTCGACCTGACGCTGCGCGCCGCCCGGGCGCTGCAGGCGGCGACCGGCAGCCGGTACGGCGTCGAGATCGCGCTGGCCAAGACGATTCCGATCGGCGCCGGGCTGGGCGGCGGCAGCTCCGACGCCGCGACCGTGCTGCTCGGGCTCGACCGTCTCTGGGGGCTCGGCCTGTCGCGTCGCGAGCTGATCGAGATCGCGCGGCCGCTCGGCGCCGACGTACCGGTGTTCGTCCATGGGCGCAACGCCTATGCGACCGGTATCGGCGACCGGTTCCGGCCGGTGGCGCTGGCGCCGTGCTGGTACGTGCTGCTGATGCCGCCGGCCGGGATCGCGACGCAGAGCGTGTTCGCCGACCCGAAATTGACACGCGACACCAAACCGCTCACAATTTCGGGCTTTTCCCGGGCTTATACGCCGACGCAGCTACCCGGACGGAACGACCTCGAAGCGGTCGTTTCGGCGCGTGAACCGGCGGTGGCGGCGGCGCTCGCGCGGCTGCGGACCGATGCGCATGCCGTCGCGCCTCGCGCTTCGGTACGGATGACCGGTTCCGGCGCCTGTGTGTTCGCCGCGGCCGGCAGCCGTGAAGCCGCGCAGGCGATCGCGGCGGAGTTGCAAGCGTCGGGGCCGCAGCGGTCGTCGGGTCGGGAAAAGCAGGCTTCGGTCGGTACGGTCCATCTGGTGACGGGCCTTGCCGAGCATCCGTTGGGGAGTCGCCAAGTTGGTTAAGGCACCGGATTTTGATTCCGGCATTCGAGGGTTCGAATCCTTCCTCCCCAGCCCTCTTTTTGTGACGCGCTAGCGTGATTCGCTCGACCTACCGCTCCAGCGTCGACTCGATCTCGTCGCTTCGGCAGGAAGGGCCGGTGATCTTCACCGGCAGTTCCATCCCGAAGCTCGCGGCCGACGTCGCGGTGCACCTCGGCATCCAGCTCGGCAAGGCGATCGTCGGCCGGTTCTCCGACGGCGAGGTCATGGTCGAGATCCTCGAGAACGTCCGCGGCAAGGACGTGTTCGTGCTGCAGTCGACCTGTGCGCCGACCAACGACAACCTGATGGAGCTGCTGATCATGGTCGACGCGCTGCGGCGCGCGTCGGCCGGCCGGATCACCGCGGCGCTGCCCTATTTCGGCTACGCGCGGCAGGATCGGCGGGTCCGCTCGTCGCGAGTCGCGATCAGCGCCAAGGTCGTCGCCAACATGCTGCAGGTCGCCGGCGTCGACCGGCTGCTGACGATGGACCTGCACGCCGACCAGATCCAGGGGTTCTTCGATATTCCGGTCGACAACATCTACGCCGCGCCGATCCTGCTGTCGGACATCGCCCGGCAGAAGCTCGAGGACGTGATCGTCGTCTCGCCGGACGTCGGCGGTGTGGTCCGCGCCCGTGCGCTCGCCAAGCGGCTCGAATCGGATCTGGCGATCATCGACAAGCGCCGGCCCAAGGCCAACGTCTCCGAGGTGATGAACATCATCGGCGAGGTCCGCGGCCGCACCTGCCTGATCATGGACGACATGGTCGACACCGCCGGCACGCTGACCCGTGCCGCCGACGCCTTGAAGAAGGAAGGCGCGACCCGCGTCGTCGCCTACTGTACCCACCCGGTGCTGTCGGGTGGCGCGGTCAAGCGGATCGCCGAATCGGCACTCGACGAACTGGTCGTCACCGATTCGATCCCGCTGACCGAAGAAGGCCTCGCCTGCGACAAGATCCGTGTCATCGGCTGCGGTCAGCTGATCGGCGAGACGATCCTGCGGATCAATCGCGCCGACTCGGTATCGATGCTCTTCATGGAGTGAGAAGGTATCGATGAAGCTACTGCGCGACCCGAGGTCGCCGCTGCGAGGAGGTAGCGAGCGCGCGAATTTTGGTGCTGCCCGCTCGGGCGGCTTTTGCAACGTCTCCGAGCCTGGTCGCGGGCCGGGGGCTTCTTTGAGGAACCGCGATGAAAGTCGTCGCAGAGATCAGAAACGATAAGGGGTCGGGTGCGAGCCGCCGTCTCCGCCGGGCCGCCAAGGTGCCGGGCATCATCTACGGCGGCGACGCCGAACCGATGCAGATCGCGCTCGATCACAATCCGCTGTACCACTCGCTGCGGGTCGAGGCGTTCCACGCGTCGATCCTCGACATGGAGCTCGGCGGCAAGTCGCAGCGGGTGCTGTTGCGCGATGTCCAGTGGCATCCGTTCAAGCCGCAGGTGCTGCACGTCGATTTCCAGCGCGTCGCCGCGGACCAGAAGATCACGATCAAGGTGCCGCTGCACTTCAAGAACCAGGAAATCTCTCCGGCGGTCAAGGAGCAGAAGGCGGTCATCAACCACGTGATCACCGAGCTCGAGATCAGCTGCCTGCCGGCGGATCTGCCGGAGTTCATCGAGGTCGATCTCGGCGGCATGACGCTCGAGCATTCGCTGCACGTCTCGGCGGTCCAGCTGCCGAAAGGCGTCAGCGCGGTCACTGCGCCGGGTGCGGACCCGGTGATCGCGACTGCCGCGGTCGTCGGCGCCAGTGCCGCCGATGCCGCGGAGGAAGCCGCCAAGGCGGCAGCGGCAGCGAGCCCGGCGCCGGCCAAGGCGGGTGCGGCTCCGGCCAATGCGCCGGCTCCGGCCGCCAAGAAGTAACGGCGCTGGCGCAGCGGCGGCACAGCCGCGATCCACCCACGGCCGATGACATCGCCCAGACTGATCGTCGGCCTCGGCAACCCGACCGACGAACACGAGCACGACCGGCACAACGCCGGCTTCCATTTCGTCGATGCGCTGGCGCGCGCCCACGGCGCCGCGCTCAAGCGCGAGGCCAAGTTCTTCGGCCTGACCGGCAAGCTGCGGCTCGGCGCGCACGAGCTGTGGCTGCTCGAGCCGACGACCTACATGAATCGCTCCGGCCAGTCGGTGGCCGCGCTCGCGCGCTTCTACCGGATCGAACCCGCGGCGATCCTGGTCGCCTACGACGAGCTCGATCTCGCTCCGGGCACCGCACGGCTCAAGCTCGGCGGCTCGAGCACGCACAACGGCCTGCGCGACATCACCGCGCAGATCGGCGGCCCCGGCTACTGGCGGCTGCGAATCGGCATCGGCCATCCGCGCGATTACTATCCCGGCAAGGCCGTCGCCGATTACGTGCTCGATCGCCCGTCGCGCGAACACCGCCGGCTGATCGACGACGCGATCGACCGTGCGCTCGCCGTGATGCCGCTGGTCGCCGCCGGCGACTGGCCACGCGCGACGCAGCAGCTGCATACCGAAGCGCCCTGATCAAGGAAGTGCCATGTCCCTCAAATGCGGCATCGTCGGCCTGCCGAACGTCGGCAAGTCGACCCTGTTCAACGCGCTGACCAAGGCCGGCATCGCGGCCGAGAACTATCCGTTCTGCACGATCGAGCCGAACGTCGGCATCGTCGAAGTGCCGGACCCGCGGCTCGCCGCGCTCGCCGCGATCGTCAAGCCGCAGAAGGTGCTGCCGGCGACCGTCGAGTTCGTCGATATCGCCGGGCTGGTCGCCGGCGCGAGCAAGGGCGAAGGGCTCGGCAACCAGTTCCTCGCCAACATCCGCGAGACCGACGCGATCATCAACGTGGTCCGCTGCTTCGACGATGCCAACGTCGTCCACGTCAACGGCCGCGTCGATCCGATCGCCGACATCGAGACCATCATCACCGAGCTCGCGCTCGCCGACCTCGCGGTCGTCGAACGGACCCACGCGCGCGACGTCAAGAAAGCGCGTGCCGGCGACAAGGACGCCCAGAAACTGATCGCCGTGCTCGACAAACTGCTGCCGCACCTGAACCAGGGCAAGCCGGCGCGCACGGCCGGCCTTTCCGACGACGAGAAGCTGCTGGTGCGGCCGCTGTTCCTGCTGACGATCAAGCCGGCGATGTACGTCGGCAACGTCGCCGAGGACGGTTTCGAGAACAACCCGTACCTCGACCGGCTGCGCGCCCACGCGGCGAAGGAGAATGCGCCGGTGGTCGCGCTGTGCGCCAAGATCGAGTCCGAGCTGGCGGACCTGGACGACGAGGACAAGGCGGCGTTCCTCGCCGACCTCGGGCTCGAGGAGCCGGGGCTGAACCGGCTCGCCCGCGCCGCCTACGACCTGCTCGGGCTGCAGACCTACTTCACCGCCGGGGTCAAGGAAGTCCGCGCCTGGACGATCCGCAAGGGCGACACCGCGCCGAAGGCGGCCGGCGTCATCCACACCGACTTCGAGCGCGGCTTCATCCGTGCGCAGACGATCGCGTTCGAGGACTACGTCGCGTACCAGGGCGAGACCGGCGCGAAGGAGGCCGGGAAGATGCGGGCGGAGGGCAAGGAGTACGTGGTGCGGGACGGGGACGTGATGAACTTTCTGTTCAGCAGCTGAAGGTTTCCTGCGCCTGCCCCTCCCCCCAGGCGAGGACGCCCACATGCGTGCCGATTTCTGCTAGACTGGATTGTCGACAATCGAACATCTACAATGAGACCTCGAGTCACCGCGATGGCTCCAAGGCGCGCCGGCCCCAGCGAATCCGATTGCTCGGGGCGGCCGCCAGGCTCTGCCCGTTCGTGACATGGCCAATCCCCTGCGAGCGCTGCTCCGACCCGGCGGCGGCGTGCTGATCCCCGGCGCGGCCAATGCGCTGGCCGCACGCATTGCGCAGCACGCGGGCTTCGAGGTGGTGATGCTGACGGGCGCGGGCCTGGCCAACACCTTTCTCGGCGTGCCGGACATCGGCCTGACCACGCACACGGAAGTCAACGCCCATCTGGAGGCGATGCGCGAGGCGATCTCCATTCCCATCATCGTGGACGGCGACTCCGGCTTCGGCAACGCCGTCAACACCTACCGCACCGTGCGCGCCTTCGAGCGTGCCGGCGCCGATGCCATACAGCTGGAAGACCAGACCTTTCCCAAGCGCTGCGGCCATTTCAGCGGCAAGCACGTGATCCCCATGGCCGAGATGGTGCACAAGATCGAAGCCGCCTGCGATGCGCGGCGCGGCGACATGCTCATCCTCGCGCGCACCGATGCCTATGCGCTCGAGGGCCTTGATCGCGCGCTGGAGCGGGCGCGCGCCTACCAGGAGGCCGGGGCCGATCTGCTCTTCGTCGAAGCGCCCATCACCCAGGAGGAGTTGGCGCGTATCCCGCGCGACGTACCCGGGCCGCACATGTGCAACATGGTCTACGGCGGCAGGACGCCGCTGCTTTCACGCGAGCATCTGGCGCAGATGGGCTACGCCGGCATCATCTACGCCAACGCCGCGCTCCAGGCCTCGATGCTGGCGATGAAACAGGTGCTGGGGCATCTGCACGCGCAAGGCTCGCTCGAAGGCGCGCAGGACAAGCTCGTGTCGTTCGCCGAGCGCCAGGCCAATGTCGATTTCGAGCGCTACGCCGGCCTGGAAAGGCGCTACGGCGATGGCGGGCTGGGCCACTGACCCCGTCGCTCAACCTGTGAATCTGCCAAGGAGGCTTCCAAGTGGACCGTCATGAGTTCGATGTCGTCGTCGTGGGCTGCGGCATCGCCGGCCTCGCCACCGCCGTCTCGGCCTTGGAGGCCGGCGCGCGCGTGGCCATCCTGGAGCGCGCGCCCAAGGAAGAGCGTGGCGGTCAGACTCGCTACACCGAGGCCTATTTCCGGATGAAGAGCCATCATGAGGTGACGGACGATTTCTCCGATTACCTCGCGGAAAACTCCGCCGGCTATGTGGATCCGACGCTGATCGCCGAGATGTCCGCTGATCGGCAGAGCTGGCCATCACTGGTGCGCGGCCTGGGCTACAACGACGCCGACCTGATCGATCAGTTCGCCACCCAGGCGCCGCCCACGGTGGCATGGCTCACGGCGCACGGCATCCGCTTCGAGTTTCTGCCGACGCAGTTCATCACCAAATCGCAGCCGCGCCTGCTGCCCGTCGGCGGCGGCTTCGCGATGGTGGAGGCGCTCGCAGCTCATGCCGAGACGCACGGAGGCCGATTCTTCTACGACACCGCCGCCCGCGAGCTGGCCGTGGATGAGGAAGGCCGAGTGACCGGCGTGAAGGCGGTTGGCCAGGGCAACCGCCAGGTGCACTTCCATGCGCGCGGCGGCGTGGTGCTGGCCTGTGGCGGCTTCGAAGGCAGCACCGAGATGCTGTCGCGCTATCTCGGGCCGCGTTCCAGCTATCTGCGCCCGGTGTGCCGCGGCGGCTACTACAACAAGGGCGAGGGCATTCAGATGGCCTTGGCCATCGGCGCTGCACCTTGCGGTGATTTCGGCAGCTACCACGCCGAGCCCATCGATCCGCGCTCGGGTATCACCGAGCCATCGGTCTTCATCTTCCCCTACGGCATCCTGGTCAACAAGGACGGCGAACGTTTCACGGATGAAGGGCCCGGCACGGTGGACCAGTACTACGAACGCGTCACGCGGCGCATCTACGAGCAGCGCGAAGGCATCGCCTACGCCATCCTCGATGCGCGCCTGGCAGACGTGCCCAACTGGCGAGTGGCGCTGCGCACCGATCAGCCGCCGATCGCGGCATCGAGCATCGAAGAGCTCGCGAAGCGGCTGGACGTGCCGGCCGAGCGGCTGGCGGCCACGGTGGCGCAATACAACGCCGCCTGCGTCGAGGGAAAGTTCGATCCCCTGGCGCTGGATGGCCTGGCCACGCGCGGACTGTCGATCGCCAAGTCCAACTGGGCGCGGCCGATCGACCAGCCGCCATTCCACGCCTATCCCATCATCTCTGCCAACGTGTTCACCTTCGGCGGTCTGAAGGCCGATCGCGAAGCCCGTGTGCTGAACAAGGACGGCGACCCGATCGATGGCCTTTACGTGGCCGGCGAAACGCTGGGCACCTACTACAAGAACTACACCGGTGCCACCTCGGTGCTCAAGGGCGCGGTGTTCGGCAAGCTGGCCGGCGCCCATGCGGCCAGGCGCGCCGAAGGTGCCGTTGCATGAGCCTCGACCCGGGCTCCCCGGAACGCGAGGTCGAGCCTGCGAGCCTGGCCGACCCGGTGCGTACGCGCCTGATCGTGGATATCCTCACCGAGCGGATCGAGCAGGCCATGCTGACCGGCGAGCTCGAGCTGGGCAGCGAGATCAATGAAAAGCAGATGGCGGAGCGGCTGCGCGTGAGCCGCAGCCCGCTGCGTGAAGCACTCAGGCGGCTGGAGGCCCGGCGTCTGATCGAGCGCATCCCCAACGTGGGCTCGCGCATCGTCTCCATCGGCACCGACGACGTGCGCGAGATCTACCTGCTGCGCGAGGTGCTCGAGGGCGCCGCCTGTCGGCTTGCGGTCGATGTCTTCGACGACGCCGAGCGCGACGCCTTGCTGAGCCTTGCAGAGCACGGGCAGCGCGGGGTCGAGCAAAGCATGAAGTCCTACTCTTTCGTGAACGACCTGGACTTCCACCAGCGCATCATCGTCGGTACCCGCAACAAGCGGCTCACCGATCTGCTGATGGGCGATCTGCATTTCCTGCTGCGCATCCTGCGCTCGCGCGCGAGCAAGCTGGTGGCGCGGCCCAAACAGGCTCTGGACGAGCACGCGGCCATCGCACGCGCCATCGTCTCGCGCGACGGCGATGCGGCCGAGCACCTGATGCGCGCGCACATCCGTGCCGCGCGCGACGAGCTGATCGCCGCGCTCGAAGCAGGCGCTTCCGATCGTGCCTGATGCCTGCGCGCACATCCCAGAGAACCACACACGACGAGAGAGACAACGATGGGTATCAAGATCTGGCATCAGAGCTTTGCCGACCTGGCACGCCTGCGGGGCTACGAGAAGGTCCTTCGCGAGCACATTCGCTGCGTGACCCGTCCGGACACGGAAGTGGTGCTGCATGGCATGCATTCACGAACCTACGTCACGGACTACCCAGGCAACGACATCGGCTATGCCTATGTGCAATTTCTGCACGCGCACCAGTTCGCGCGCGCGGCGATGCAGGCCGAGCAGGAAGGCTATGACGCCTACGCGCTGACCACGCTGCCCGAGCCGGGCCTGCGCCACATCCGCAGCCTGGTGTCGATCCCGGTCGTCGCCTATGGCGAGAGCGCCATGCTCACTGCCTGCCAGCTGGGCCTGAAGTTCGGCGTACTGCTGTTCATCGAAAAGATGGTTCCTCAGATCGAGACCAACATCCGCGAGCACGGTCTGGAATCGCGCAGCGTGGGCGCGCGCTATGTGGGCTTCGGCTTCGACGAGGTGCTGGCCAATTTCGACACACCCGACGTGGTCGTGGAGAAATTCATGACGGCCTCGCGCGCGCTGATCGCCAGCGGCGCCGATGTGATCATCCCGGGCGAAGCTCCGCTCAACCTGCTGCTGCAGCGCGCCGGCGTGACCCGCGTGGACGACGTGCCCGTTCTCGACGGCGTAGCCACGACCATGATGTGCGCCGAGATGATGGTCGATCTGCGCCAGCGACTCCACATCGGCCGCAGCACGCGCGGTTACTACCAGGCCATCCCGCCGCGCGGCCGTCTGGACGAAATCGTGTCGCTCTACGGCCTCGATCGCTTTCCGGAAAGGCCGGCATCCGCCCCCGGTTCCACCGCCCCGGGATCGGCCGCGACCTGATCCCGACCTTGTCGCAAGGAGACACCATGACAACCCGCAGACTGAATCGCAGGCAGTTGATTGCCGCTGCCGGCGCCGGCGCAGCCACGCTGGGGCTGCCACGCGCCTTCGCGCAGGCATATCCGAGCCGGCCCATCAAGATCATCGTTCCGCTCACCGCCGGGGGGCCGGGTGACGTGGTCACGCGCGTGATCGCGCAGCAGATGTCCGATGTGCTGGGACGGCCCATCGTGATCGAGAACATCGGCGGCGCCAACATGAACATCGGCGCCGAAAAGGCGGCCCATGCCGAACCCGATGGCTACACGCTCGTGATGAACGCCACGCCGATGCTGGTCAACCCGGCCATGCAGTCGCGCATGGCCTACGATCCGGTCAAGGATTTCGCGCCCATCTCGCTGATCGCGAGCTTTCCACTGATACTGGTGGCCAACAATTCGCTGCCGGTCAGCAGCGTGCGCGAGCTCATCGCCTACGCGAAACAGCATCCCGACCAGCTCAACTACGGCTCGGCCGGCAACGGCAGCCTCACGCACCTGGCCGGCGTTCTGCTGGACGACATGGCCGGCGTGAAGACCGTGCATGTGCCCTACCGCGGTATCAATGAAGCCATGACCGACCTGATCGGCGGGCGGGTGCAGCTTTCCTATGCCGGCGCACCGATCGCACTGCCCAATGCCAAGAGCGCCAAGGTGCGCGCCTTGGCCAGCACGGGCGCGGCGCGCTCGGCGATCGCGCCCGATCTTCCGACGATCGCCGAGTCGGGTCTCGCCGGCTACGACGTCACCCCCTGGTATGGCCTGGCCGCGCCCAAGGGAACGCCCAAGCCCATCATCGATCGCTGGCATACCGAGGTCGTCAGGATCATGAGCATGCCGCAGATCAAGGAGCGTTGGCTCGCGCTGAGCGCCGATGCGACGTTCAGCAAATCGCCCGACGAGTTCCTGCAGCTTCAGACCGCTGAAGCCGCCAAGTGGGCCAAAGCCGTCAAGGACTCCGGTATTCCGAAGGCCTCATGAGCGTGCCTGCCGCCCCCCTGGCGCCCGACGTGCGTCGAACACTCACCGTGGCCGGCAGGCGCTACGACTACTTCAGCCTCACCGCGCTGGCCGAGGCCGATCCGCGCGTTGCGCTGGCCCGGCTGCCTTACTGCGTGCGCGTGCTGCTGGAAAACCTGCTGCGCCACTGCGATGGTGAGACCGTCACGCACCAGACCGTGCTGGGACTGGCACGGGTCGACGGCGTGCCGACGCCCGATGAAGTGGCGTACTTCCCGTCGCGCGTCCTGATGCCCGATTCCTCGGGTGGCCCGCTGCTGGTGGACCTCGCCGCCATGCGTGATGCCGTCGCTGCCGCCGGCGGTGATCCGGCGCGGGTGAATCCGTTGATCCCGGTGGACCTCGTGATCGACCATTCCGCCATCGCCGAGTACACGGCGAGTGCGGACGCCATGGCCCGCAACCTCGATCTCGAATTCGACCTCAACCGCGAGCGCTTCGGCTTGATCCGCTGGGCGCAGAAGGCGTTCGAGCGTTTTCGCGTGGTGCCGCCGGGCAATGGCATCCTGCATCAGATCAACCTGGAGTATCTCGCCCGCGTGGTGCGCGTGGAGGAACCGCACGGGCGGGAAGCCCATGCAACCGGCCGCCCCCTCGCCTTCCCCGACACGCTCGTGGGCATGGACAGCCACACGCCGATGGTCAACGGGCTGGGCGTGCTCGGCTGGGGCGTGGGCGGCGTGGAGGCGGGCTCGGCGTTGCTGGGTGAGCCGATTACGATGCGAGTGCCCAAGGTGGTCGGCTGCCGACTCTCCAACCGGCTCGGCCCGGGCGTTACCGCCACCGACCTGGTGCTCACGCTCACCGCGCTCCTGCGCCAGCATGACGTGGTCGGCAAGTTCGTCGAATTCTGCGGAGAAGGCGTGGCCGGCCTCTCGGTGCCGGATCGCGCGACAGTCGCCAATATGGCGCCCGAATACGGCGCGACCATGGGCTTCTTCCCGGTCGACGAGCGAACGCTCGGCTACCTGCACGCGTCCGGCCGCGAGGCTGCCCACTGCGAGCTCGTGCAAGCCTATGCGAAGGCGCAGCGGCTCTGGCGGGACGAGATGCCGCAGTTCGATTCGATGGTCGAGCTGGATCTGGCCACCGTGCAGCGGTCGCTTTCCGGCCCCCGCCGGCCGCAGGACCGTGTGGCGCTGGCCGACGTGCCGGAGTCGTTCGTCGCGACGCTCGATGCGCAGCACGGCCCCCGCGCGAAGATCGAACGCGAGCAGGGCGCTGCCGATGACGGCGCGGGGCTCGCCGATGGCGATGTCGTCATCGCCGCGATCACGAGCTGCACCAACACTTCCAACCCCTACCTCATGATCGGCGCCGGCATTCTGGCGCGCAATGCGGTCGCGCGTGGTCTGCGCCCCAAGCCCTGGGTCAAGACCTCGCTCTCGCCGGGTTCGCGGCGCGTGGCCGAATACCTTCAGCGTACCGGGCTGGATCAGTCGCTCGCGGCCCTGGGGTTTCAAACCGTGGGCTATGGTTGCATGACCTGCATGGGCAGCTCCGGCTCGATGGCACCGCCGATCGAGCGGCAGATCCGTGAAGGGCGCCGCGTAGCGGCCGTGCTCTCGGGCAACCGCAACTTCGAGGCGCGCGTGCATCCGCTCGTCCGTGCGAACTATCTGGCATCACCGCCATTGGTGGTGGCCTATGCGCTCGCCGGCTCGGTGCTCCGGGATCTCTCGCGCGAGCCGCTCGGCGAAGATGCGCAGGGACGGCCGGTTTTTCTCGCCGATCTCTGGCCGGACGATGAGGAGATCGCCCGGCTCTCGGCCGAAGCGATCACGCCCGATCTCTTCACCCGCGGTTACGCGCGCATCCAGGAGGGGCCCGAAGCCTGGGACCGGATGCCCGTGGCAATGGCCAACACCTACGCCTGGGACGAGGAGAGCACCTACATCCGCAAGCCGCCCTATGTCGTGCCGGAAGCGCCGCCGGCGATGTTGCGGGGCGCACGTATGCTCGCCCTGCTGGGCGATGACGTGACCACCGACCACATCACGCCCGTCGGCTCCACTCAGGTGGACAGTCAGGTCGGGAAGTACCTCACGGCGCGCGGGGTGAGACCGGCCGATTTCAATTCGCTCTCGTCGCGGCGCGCCAATCCCGATGTCGTCGCACGGACCACTTACGCCAACGTGCAATTGCGCAACGAGATGGTGCCCGGCCGGGAAGGCGACATCACGCGCCATCTGCCCTCGGGGGACGTGATGCCGGTGTTCCTCGCGGCGACTCGCTATCGCGAGGAAGGCGTATCCCTGATCGTAGTGGCCGGTCGCAACTACGGCGCCGGCTCCTCGCGTGACACGGCCGCCAAGGGTGTGCGCCTGCTGGGTGTGCGGGCCGTGATCGCCGAGAGCTTCGAGCGCATCCATCGCTCCAACCTGGTGGCACTGGGCGTGCTGCCGCTCGAGTTCATGCCGGGAACCACACGCAGGACCCTGGGCCTTGTCGGAGACGAGCTGTTCGACTTGAACGCCGATGGCGCTGGTGATCTGCGCGCCATCCGGCCCGGCAGCACGGCGACGCTCACCGTGCACCGCGCCGATGGCAGTG
>JBFWQR010000158.1:0-16279 GCA_050249335.1 Lautropia sp. | reverse complement strand
GACGCGCGGCCCGAGCCGGCCGGAAATGTCCACGGCCCGCTTGATGCAGATCATCGCCGGCCGGATCCGGCCGTGTCATGCTGTGTCGGTCGGGCAATCCGACCGGCGATCCGCTCATCCATCCGCCCGTCCAGCCCCGGAGGCCACACATGTACCGAATTCTTCTTCCCACCGACGGTTCCGACATCGCCCGCCGCGGGCTCGTCTACGTCAAGCGCCTGGCCGACGCCGGCCTCAAGGTCGAGGTCCGCATCGTCTCGTCGCTCGAGCCGCTGCTCACGGTCGGCGAGTACTCGAGCCCGCAAATGGTCGTCGCGCTGACCGAATCCGCGGAGCAGGCGCAGCGCGATGCGCTCGACAGGACTGCCGAGGATGCGAAACGCCTCGGCCTGAGCTTCACGTCGGTCGCGACCCAGGGCAGCAACGTCGCCGGGGATATCCTCGCCGAAGCCGGCCGCTGGCAAGCCGACCAGATCGTCATGGGCACGCACGGCCGCGGCGCGCTCGGCCAGCTGGTGATGGGCTCGGTGGCGCAGCGGGTCATCCACGCGGCGACGATCCCGGTGACGCTGGTGCGCTGACCCGTTCCGGCGGCCGATCAGACCTGCTTGCCGGCCAGCAGCACGGCGGCCTGCACCCGCGAGCTCAGGTTCAGCTTGCGCAGGATGTGCTGCACGTGGATCTTCACCGTCGTTTCGGCGATCGCCAGGGTGCGGGCGATCTCCTTGTTGCTGGCGCCGGCGGCGATCTCGCGCAGGATCTCGCGCTCGCGCGCCGATAGCGAGTCGAGCGGATCGGCCGCCGCCGCCGGGGGCGATGGAGGGGCCCGCAGCGCCTGGAACGCGCTGACCAGCTTGCCGGTCATCTCCGGGCTGACCGTCGGTTCGCCGCGCAATGCCCGCTCGATCGCGGCCACCAGTACCTCGGTATCGACGGTCTTCAGCAGATAGCCGTCGGCGCCGCGCTGCAGCGCCTGCGACATTGTGTCGCTGTCCTCGCTGACGGTCAGCATCAGGATGCGGGCGCCTGGCGCCGCCTGCTTCAGCGCGGGCAGCGCGTCCGCGCCGGCCACACCGGGCAGGTGGTGATCGAGCAGGATCACGTCCGGCCGCAGCTCGGCCGCACGGCGCAGCGCCTCGCCGGCATCGGCCGCCTCACCGATGACGCGCAGCCGCGTCTGGCCGGACAGCAGCGCCGTGAGGCCGCGGCGAAACAGCGAATGATCATCGACGATCAGCAGCCGGATCGGTGCGGTGGCTCGATCAGGCATGGGACGAGGGGGCGGATGCGGCTTCGGGCGCGGCAGCAAGCGTCGGCGGCAGCGTCAGTGTCACGGAGGTACCCGCGCCGGGCACCGAGCCGATCTCCAGCGATGCGCCGATGCTGTCGGCCCGTTCGCGCATGATGCGCAGGCCGACGTGGGTCCCATCGTCCGACGCCGCATCGCCGGCGAAGCCGCAGCCGTCGTCGCGTACCTCGACCACCCACCGCGGCGACTGCTGGACCTCGACCCATACGCCGTGCGCCCGCGCGTGTTTGCGCACGTTCGACAGCGCCTCCTGGACGACGTGCAGCACCTGCACCTGCACGTCGGCCGGCAGCGGCAGGCCTTCGTCTTCGATCGACAAATGGGTCGGCAGCCCCGTCTGGTGCTCGAACTTGGTCAGCGTGCTGCGCAGCGCCGGCGCGATATCCTCGGTATTGGTGCGCGTGCGGAAGTTCAGCAGCAACTCGCGCACGTCCGCCAGGCTCTCGCGGATGCCGGTGTCCAGCTCGGACAGCGTGCTCTGCACCCGATCGGCCCGGTCTCGACCGATCTCTTCGCGCAGCAAGCCGGCCTGGATCTTCAGGAACACCAGGCTCTGCGCGATCGAGTCGTGCAGCTCGCGCGCGAGCAGCCCGCGCTCCTCGGCCACGGCGGCCTCGCGCCGCAGCGCATCGGCGCGCAGGCCCTCGATGCCGCCGGCCAGATGGCTGGCGAGCGCTTCGTAAAATGCCCGGTCATCGTCCTGCAGCACCACTGGCTGCCGGTAGAACAGGTCGATCTCGCCGATCATCCGTTCGTGCAGCCGCATCGGCAGGCCGACGACGGTGGCAAAGCCGGCTCGGGTGCACCGGCCGATATTCCCACGCAGATCCCGCAGCATGAACACCTGCGTCTGCGCGGTCTCGCGCGGCTGACCACAGAAGCACTCGCCGGTCCGCACGCATTGCTCGGCCTGGATCAGCGATTCGGGCAGCCCCTCGGAGGCCAGCAGCAGATAACGCCGGTTCTGCTCGTCGGACCAGCGCACTGCCGCCGCGTCGGCGCCGGCGGCGCGCCGCAGCTGGCCGATCACGCCGCGGGCCAGCGCCTGCAGATCGCCGGCCTGCGAGACGAAGGCCGCCGTCTCGTAGAGCGTGCCGAGCCGGGCACGCTCGGTTTCCAGATGGCCGGTCTTCTCCTGTACCCGGCGCTCCAGGCTGCCGTAGAGGTCCTCCAGCCGCACCGCCATCCGGTTGAAGCCGGCAGCCACGGCACCGAACTCGTCGCCGGTCGCCGCCTCGACCCGCGTCGAGAGGTCGCCGGCCTCGACGCTGGCCAGCCCTGCCTGCAGCCGCGACAGCGGCGTGAACACCAGCAGCTGCGCGGCGTACATCAGAGCTACCGCAGCGACGATCGCCAGCGCAGTCACCGCGATCTGGGCGCCGTTGAGCAACGTGGTCCAGCGCGACAACTGCTGCTCGATCGTATCGACGAAGGCATCGATCGAGGCGACGAACGCCTCGGCCTGCCGGGCGACATCGGTGCTGCCGGAACCGGCCGGCGCTCGTGCCCACTGCTCGCTCAGGACTTCCCAGTCCCGCTGTACCCGCGCCAGCGCCTCGCGGGAGGCGGCATCGCGCGGCACCACCAGCGGCCGGACCGGATCGCCTTTACGCAGCAGCACCAGGCTGCGGTCGAAGCCTTCGAGCTGCGCCGCGAGCCGCTGCCGGTCGCCGGCCGACAGCGTCTGCGCAAGCTGCCAGGTCTGCATCCGCATCCGGCCGGCTTCGTTGACGGCCGCTGCCCCGCCTTCGAGCTGCCAGGTCACCCACAGCGTGACGCCGATCGCGGCCAGCACCAGCAGCAGCAGGACGCTGCCGATCATGCCCAGCTTGGCCGCGAGCGGCCGCGGCATGGGAGTCTCGAGGCCGGACGGCGAAGGGGTCAAAGGCATCGGGGAGGTACCGAACCGGATGCGTCAGGCTCATCATAATGCGTCGGACGCGGGCGAGTCACTGTGTCAGCGGCGTCTCGGCGCCTTGCAGATCGACGCCGACGACGTCGGCCTGGCCGGCGAGCAGCTGCAGATACTGCGACAGCGCGTTGGCGAAGCTCTGCTGGCGCAGCGTCTGCGCGACCGCCGCATGGACCGCTTCGAACGGCTGCACGCGGCCAGGCTCGCGTGCCAGCACCTCGACCACGTGCAGACCGAAGCGGCTGTGCACCAGACGCGCCAGCACGCCGACCTCCGGCCGCCCGAACAGTTCGCGGGCGAACTCGGGGGCGCAGTCCCCGGCGCTCAACCAGCCGAGATCGCCGCCGCGCGCGCCGGTCGGGCAGTTCGACCAGGCCGCCGCCGCCGCGGCGAACCGATCGCCGGCATCGCGTTCCTCGGCGCTGGTGCTGCGCAGGTCCAGCAGGCAGGACTCGGCGCGTCGCCGCAGCGCGTTGACGTCGACGCCGGGTGTCACCGCGAACAGCACGTGGCGGGCATGCAACCGTTCGCCGACCGCATGGCGCGCCGCATGGGCGGCATGGTGGCGGCGGCAGGCCTGCTCGGTCGGCTCGGGCAGCTGCAGCGCCTGTTCCAGCAGTGCCTCGATCGCGATCGAGGCGGCCTCGCTGATCACGCCGGCGCGGGGCGCCGGATCGCCGGCATCGAGCAGGCCGGCGGCGATCGCGGCCTGGCGCAGCAGCTCGGTGCAGCCACGCTGCCGCAATTCGGCTGCCGACAGCGTTTCTCCGGTGTCGGCCAGCAGTACTCCGTTGATCTGTGGCGGCAACGGGTCTTGGGTGGATCGAGCGGATTGGGCGTTCATCAGGTTCCTCGCGAGAAACCCCGTCCTTCAGGACGGGGAGGCAGAGCGTCGAGCGCGAAGCGCTCGTCTTGGTGTACGGTTGGCTCGAACGCCGTATACTGTACAAATACACACCGTACGAAATGGCAATCCGCGTCCTTCGCCTGCGCATCAAGGACCGCCACGCCCGGTGGCTGTCCGAACGCGCCCGCGAAGCGAACCTGGTCTGGAACTACTGCAACGAACTGAGCCTGAAGGTCTGGCAGCGCGAGCGCCGCTTCCTGTCCGGTTTCGACTTCTGGCCGTTCCTGAAGGGCGTCACGAAGGCCGGCTTGCCGCTGCCGGTGCAGACCGTCCAGGAGATCGCCGAGCAGTATGCGGTCAAGCGCCGGACTGTCCGCAAGACGCGGTTGAGCTGGCGCAAGTCGGGGGGCGTGCGGCGCAGCCTGGGGTGGTTGCCGTTCAAGGTGCGCACGATCCGTTACGCGCATGGGCAGGTCTACCACGCGGGCAAGTGGCTGTCGTTGTGGGACAGCTATGGCCTGGGTCGCTTCGAACTGCGCGCCGGCTCGATCAGCGAGGATGCGCCGGGGCGCTGGTACCTGAACGTCTGCGTCGAGCAGCCCGAGTTCGTCGGCCCCCGGCCCGTGCCGCCGATCGGCGAGTGCGTCGGCATCGACCTCGGGCTGAAGGAACTGGCGGCGCTGAGCAACGGTCACAAGGAAGCCGCTCAGCAGTTCTACCGCGATCTGGAGCCCGCGCTGGCCGTCGCGCAACGGGCGCGCAAGAAGCAACGAGTCAAGGCGATCCACGCCCGGATCGCGAACCGCAGGAAGGATCACCTGCACCAGTTCTCCAACCGTCTGGTGCGCGAGCATCGGGCGATCTTCGTCGGCAACGTCAACGCCCAGGCCCTGGCCCGGACCCGGATGGCCAAGTCCGTGCTCGATGCGGGCTGGTCGTCGTTGCGAACCCTGCTCCGGTACAAGTGCGATCGCGCAGGCGTATGGTTCGAGGACGTCGACGAAGCATTTTCCACCCAGACCTGCTCTTCGTGCGGCGCGTTGCCGCCGGAGCGGCCGAAAGGTATCGCGGGTCTTGGAATCAGAGAATGGACGTGCTGCGGCTGCGCCACGACGCATGATCGTGACGTCAACGCGGCTCGGAACATTCTCGCGGTCGGGCATGGCCGTCTGGTTGCAGGAATCCCTCGCCTTTAGGCGGGAGAGGATGTCAAGCGTGCTTTCCTTCGCGGTGGCCGGCCCGGGCGCCGGCCGGCAGATTCATCCGGCGCGAACGGACCAGCTGGTAAGGTCGCACCAGGTAGGCGACCGATGCCAGCCCGCTCCATACATGGACCAGCCGGCTGAACGGGAACAGCAGGAAGATCGTCATGCCGAGCACCATGTGCACCTTGAACGGCCAGTCCAGCGCCAGCAGGCCGCCGGCGTCGGGACGGAACGTCAGGATGCGCTGCGCCCAGTCGGCCAGCACCAGCATCGCGCCGGCATCGGCCCGGTGCGCGAACGAGAAAGGCAGGGTTACCAGCCCCAGCACCAGCTGCACCCACAGGATCACCAGGATCGCCAGGTCGGTCCGGTGGCTGGTCAGCCGGATGCGCGGATCGAAGATGCGCCGGTGCAGCAGCATCGACAACCCGATGAAGCAGACCAGGCCGGCGATGCCGCCCGAGACGATCGCCAGCATCTGCTTCTGCGGCGCGGTGATCAGCCACGCATACATGAAATGCGGGGTCAGCAGTCCGACGCTGTGGCCGACGAACAGGAACAGGATGCCGATATGGAACAGGTTGCTGCCCCAGCGCAGCTGGCGGGCACGCAGCATCTGCGACGAGTCGCTCTTCCAGGTGTACTGGTCACGGTCGAAGCGGGCCAGACTGCCCATCAGGAACACCGCCAGGCAGATATACGGATAGATCTCGAACAGGAACGTATGCAGCGTGAGCGGCATGATGATCGACTCCTCGGATTCAGCGGGCGGCGGCCCCGGGGGGCCGCCGGATCAGACGGACGGGCTGCGGCGTGCCGGGCCGTGCCTGGCCGCTGCTGTCGCAGCCGCCGAACGCGGCCGGCTCTTCCCAGCTCGCGTCCAGCGCCGCGTCGTCGGCAGCGGGGTCGGCGTCCCGATCGGCTGCAAGCGCGCTCGCCGCGGCGCCGATCGACGGCGCGACCACCAGCGGTTGACCGGCCAGATCGCTGATCGCGGCGAGCACCGCCGCATAGTCGCTGCGCCGCCGCTGCAGCGCCCCGGCGATCGCCTGGACGATGTGCGCGAACTCGGCGAGGAACGCCCGCGCCGCTGCGGCCGGCTGCGTCGACGCGTATTCCAGCAGCACCGTCAGATGGTCCGGCAGCTCATCCGGCGCCAGCAGCAGGCCGGCCTGCTCGTAGGTGCGCACCAGATCGACCATCGCCGGACCGCGATCGCGCGAGTCGCCGTGGACATGCTCGAACAGGTGCAGCGCGGTGCCGCGGCCGCGATCGAACAGGTCCACATAGACGCTTTCGGCGTCCAGACCATCGGCCAGCAGCCGGTCCATCAGCGCATCGAGCTCGGCGCGGCACGGCCGCCCCAGTGCGCGCTCGGCGTTCAGCGCGCAATGGATCTCCGGCAGATGGGCCCGCATCGCCGCGTCGGGGTAGCGCAGCAGATGGGCCAGCGAACGCAGGGTGTAGGTGATCGGAGAATTCATCTTCACAATTCCACGCGGATCGGGATGGTCCGCTTCTTCTCGCTGCCGAACAGGCTGGTCTCGGTCACGCCTTCGCTGCAGCCGTTGCCGAACGAGAAGCCGCAGCCGCCGCGCACGTTGAACGCGTTCTCGGCGTATTCGCGGTGGGTGGTCGGGATCACGAAACGGCTTTCATAGTCGGCGATCGCCATCGTCCGGTACATCGCCTCGACCTGGGACTCGCTGAGCCCCACCTGGCCGATCGCGGCCTCGTTGCGCACGCCGTCGACGTGCTTCGAGCGCTGCCAGGCGCGCATCGCCAACATCCGTTCCAGCGCACGCACGACCGGCGCGGTGTCACCGGCGGTCAGCAGATTCGCGAGGTACTTGACCGGGATGCGCAGCTGCGTCACGTCGGGAAGCTCGCCGTTGCTGCCGACCTGCCCGGCGTTGGCCGCCGAGATGATCGGCGACAGCGGCGGCACATACCAGACCATCGGCAAGGTCCGGTACTCCGGATGCAGCGGCAGCGCCACCTTCCAGTCCATCGCCATCCGGTAGACCGGGCTGTGGCGTGCCGCCTCCAGCCAGGCGTCGGGCACGCCGTCGGCGCGTGCCTGCGCGATCACCGCCGGATCGTTCGGATCGAGGAACAGATCGAGCTGCGCCTGGTACAGATCCTGGTCGCGCTCGACGCTGGCCGCCTGCTCGATCCGGTCGGCATCGTAGAGCAGCACGCCCAGGTAGCGGATGCGGCCCACGCAGGTTTCGGAGCAGACGGTGGGCTGCCCTGCCTCGATCCGCGGATAGCAGAAGATGCATTTCTCGGCCTTGCCGCTCTTCCAGTTGTAGTAGATCTTCTTGTAGGGGCAGCCGGACACGCACATGCGCCAGCCGCGGCACTTGTCCTGGTCGATCAGCACGATGCCGTCCTCCTCGCGCTTGTAGATCGAGCCGGACGGGCAGCTGGCGACACAGGCCGGATTCAGACAGTGCTCGCACAGCCGCGGCAGGTACATCATGAAGGTGTTCTCGAACTGCCCGTAGATGTCCTTCTGCACCTGGTCGAAGTTCACGTCGCGCGAGCGCTTGCTGAACTCGCCCCCCAGGATCTCCTCCCAGTTCGGGCCCCATTCGATCTTCTCCATCCGCTGGCCGGTGATCAGGCTGCGCGGCCGCGCGGTGGGCGCGGCGCGCATCTCGGGGGCGCTGTGCAGATGGTCGTAGTCGAACGTGAACGGTTCGTAGTAGTCGTCGATCTCCGGCAGGTTCGGATTGGCGAAGATCTTCATCAGCAGCTGCCACTTGCCGCCCTGGCGCGGCACGATGCGGCCGTCGGGCTTGCGCAGCCAGCCGCCGTTCCAGCGCTGCTGGTTCTCCCATTCCTTCGGATAGCCGATGCCGGGCTTGGTTTCCACGTTGTTGAACCAGGCGTATTCGACACCGGGCCGGCTGGTCCAGACATTCTTGCAGGTGACGCTGCAGGTGTGGCAGCCGATGCATTTGTCCAGATTCAGCACCATGCCGATCTGAGCGCGAACTTTCATTGCGGGTTCCTCGTTCTCTGTCACGGGTTCTCGCCCTGCGCCTGGTACGCAGGGGCGAGATGGTCGTCGCGCGGCGTGTCCAGCCAGTCGACCTTGGTCATCTTGCGGACCACGACGAACTCGTCGCGGTTGGTGCCGATGGTCCCGTAGTAGTTGAAGCCGTAGCTGTACTGCGCATACCCGCCGATCATGTGGGTGGGCTTCAGCACGATCCGCGTCACCGAGTTGTGGATGCCGCCGCGTACGCCGGTGATCTCGCTGCCCGGGGTGTTGATGATCTTCTCCTGGGCGTGGTACATCATCACCATGCCCGGCTTGACCCGCTGGCTGACCACCGCACGCGCCGCGATCGCGCCGTTGACGTTGAACAGCTCCACCCAGTCGTTGTCTGCGATGCCGGCGCTGCGCGCGTCATCCTCGCTGAGCCAGACCACCGGGCCGCCGCGGTTCAGGGTCAGCATCAGCAGGTTGTCGCTGTAGGTGCTGTGGATGCCCCATTTCTGGTGCGGCGTGATGAAGTTGAGCATGATCTCGGTATTGCCGTTGGGCTTGATGCCCTGCATGCCGACGGCGGCCTTCAGATCGACCGGCGGGCGATAGCTGGAGAAGCCTTCGCCGAACGCGATCATCCACGGGTGGTCCTGATAGAACTGCTGGCGGCCGGTCAGGGTTCGCCACGGGATCAGCTCGTGCACGTTGGTGTAGCCGGCGTTGTAGCTGACGGTCTCGCTCTCGATGCCGCTCCAGGTCGGGCTGCTGATGATCTTGCGCGGCTGTGCCTGGATGTCGCGGAAGCGGATCTTCTCGTCTTCGCGGTGCAGCGCCAGGTGGCGGTGGTCACGGCCGGTCGCCCTGCCGAGCGCCTCCCAGGCCTTGACCGCCACATGGCCGTTGGTTTCGGGCGCGAGCTGCAGGATCGTCTCGCAGGCGTCGATGTCGCTGACGATGCGCGGCCGGCCCTGGGTCGGCCCCGGCTCGGCCACCAGCCCGTTCAGCTCGCCGAGCTGAGCGACCTCGGTGCCGGTCTGCCAGGCGATGCCCTTGCCGCCGTTGCCGATCTTGTCCATCAGCGGCCCCAGCGCGGTGAAGCGCCGGTAGACGTTCGGGTAGTCGCGTTCGACCACCGCCACCTGCGGCGCGGTCTTGCCGGGGATCAGGTCGCATTCGCCTTTCTTCCACTCGACGACGTCGGGTTGCGCCAGCTCGCCCGGCGTGTCGTGCATCAGCGGCGTCAGTACGGTGTCGCGCTCCACGCCGAGGTGGCCGACGCACAGTTCGCTGAACGCGCGGGCGAAGCCCTTGTAGATCTCCCAGTCGGAGCGCGACTCCCAGACCGGATCCACCGCCGCCGACAGCGGATGGATGAACGGATGCATGTCGCTGGTATTGAGGTCGTTCTTCTCGTACCAGCTCGCGGTGGGCAGCACCACGTCCGAGTACAGACAGGTGGTGCTCATCCGGAAGTCCAGCGTCACCAGCAGGTCGAGCTTGCCGCGCGGCGCCTCGGCATGCCACCGGACCTCGGTCGGGCGGGCGTCGTCGGCACCCAGGTCCTTGCCCTGCACGCCGTTCTCGGTGCCCAGCAGGTGCTTGCAGAAGTACTCGTGACCCTTGCCGCTGGAACCCAGCAGATTGCTGCGCCAGACGAACAGGTTGCGCGGCCAGTTCTCGGGCGCATCCGGATCCTCGCAGCTCAGCTGCAGCCGGCCGTCCGTGAGCGCCTGCGCGACGTAGTCGCGCGGCGCCAGGCCGGCCGCGTCGGCCTGGGCGGCGATCTGCAGCGGATTGCTCCGCAGCTGCGGCGCGCTGGGCAGCCAGCCCATCCGCTCGGCACGCACGTTGTAGTCGATCATGCTGCCGCCGTAGACCCGGCGGTCGGCCAGCGGCGAGACGATCTCGTCCAGCCCCAGCTTCTCGTAGCGCCACTGGTCGGTGTGGGCATAGAAGAAGCTGGTGCTGTTCTGCTGGCGGGGCGGGCGCGCCCAGTCGAGCGCGAAGGCCAGCGCGGTCCAGCCGGTCTGCGGCCGCAGCTTCTCCTGACCCACGTAGTGCGACCAGCCGCCGCCGCTCTGGCCGATGCAGCCGCACAGCATCAGCAGGTTGATGACGCCGCGGTAGTTCATGTCGGCGTGATACCAGTGGTTCATCGCCGCGCCGATGATCACCATCGATCTGCCGCGGGTCTTGTCGGCGTTGTCGGCGAACTCGCGCGCGACGGTGATGGTCTGCCGGCGCGGCACGCCGGTGATCGATTCGGCCCAGGCCGGGGTGTACGGCGCATCGTCGTCATAGCTGGCCGCGCCGCTGCCCAGCCCCCGATCGATGCCGTACTGCGCGGCCTGCAGGTCGAACACGGTGGCGACCAGCGCTTCGTGGTACTGGCCGTTCTCGCCGAGCCGCAGCCGGACCGCCGGCACCCGCGCGCGGTTGACGTCGCCGGTCTGCCGGTTGGCAGTGAAGTGCGGCGTCTCGATGCCGCCGAAGTAGGGGAAGCCGACGTCGACGATCTCGTGCGCCTGAGCGCCGTCTTCGAGCACCGACAGCTTGAGCTTCACCTCGGCGCCGTGGTGCGCCTCGCGGCTCTCGAGGTTCCATCGGCCGGCATCGTCGCGCCCCTCCGGGCCCCAGCGAAAGCCGATCGAACCGTGCGGCAGCACGGCGCGGCCGTCGGTGTCGAAGGCCAGCGTCTTCCATTCCGGATTGTTCTGCTGGCCCAGCCGGCCGTCGAAGTCGCGGGCGCGCAGATAGCGGTCGGGTACCTGGACGACGCTGCCGTCGGGCAGCCGATGTTCCTTCAGCAGCACCAGCATCGGCAAATCGGTGTAGCGGCGCGCATAGTCGTCGAACCAGGCGCTGCGTCGCGCGAAGTAGAACTCCTTCAGCACGACGTGGCCCATCGCCATCGCCAGTGCCGCGTCGGTGCCTTGCTTCGGATGCAGCCAGATGTCGGCCAGCTTGGCGACCTCGCTGTAGTCGGGCGTGACCGCCACCGTCTTGGCGCCCTTGTAGCGCACCTCGGTGAAGAAATGCGCGTCCGGCGTACGCGTCTGCGGAACGTTCGAGCCCCAGGCGATGATGTAGTGGCTGTTGTACCAGTCGGCCGATTCGGGCACGTCGGTTTGCTCGCCCCAGATCTGCGGGCTGGCCGGCGGCAGATCGCAGTACCAGTCGTAGAAGCTCATGCAGACGCCGCCGATCAGGCTCAGATAGCGGCTGCCCGCGGCGTAGCTGACCATGCTCATCGCCGGGATCGGCGAAAAGCCGATCACGCGGTCCGGGCCGTGCGTCTTGACGGTGTAGACGTTGGCCGCGGCCACCAGCTGGTTGACCTCGTCCCAGGAGCTGCGCACGAAGCCGCCCATGCCGCGCACCTGCTGGTAGTCGCGCCGCGCGGCGTCGTCCTGCACGATCAGCGCCCAGGCGTCGACCGGGCTCGCGGCCACCTTCAGCGCGGCACGCCAGCGCTCGAGCAGCCGGCCGCGCACCATCGGGTACTTGACCCGGTTCGCGCTGTACAGGTACCAGGAATAGCTCGCGCCGCGCGCGCAGCCGCGCGGCTCGTGGTTCGGCATGTCCCAGCGGGTGCGCGGATAGTCGGTCTGCTGGGTCTCCCAAGTGACGATGCCGCCCTTCACGTAGATCTTCCACGAGCACGAACCGGTGCAGTTCACGCCGTGCGTGGAGCGCACGATCTTGTCGGTGGACCAGCGGGTCCGGTAGGCATCCTCCCAGGTGCGGTCCTCGCCGGTCGTCAGGCCGTGGCCGTCGGCGAAGCGCTCCTTGGGCAGGCGGAAATGGGTCAGTCTGTCGAGGAAATGGCTCATCGGTCTTCTCGTCGGGTCAGCAGGGCATCGCGGCGTGGCGGCGCGCGTAGTACCACCAGGTGATGACCGCGCACAGCAGGTAGAACACGGTGAAGATCCACAGCGCGGCTTCCGGTCCGCCGGTGGCGGTGATCGAGGTGCCGTAGCTCTTGGGGATGAAGAAGCCGCCGTAGGCACCCAGGGCGCCGGCGAAGCCGACGGCGGCAGCCCCCAGCACCGTGCCTTCCTTCTCGGCGGCGGCCCGGGCGGCTTCGTCGTGGCCGGCCCGGCGCAGCGACAGCGCGGTGAAGATCGTCGGGATCATCCGGAACGTCGAGCCGTTGCCGATGCCGGTCGTGACGAACAGCACCAGGAACATCACGAAGAAGCCGCTGAAGCTGCCGGCCGCCGGCCCGAACGGCAGTGCGAACGTGCCGCTGCCCTTGGGCAGGAAATACAGCACGCCCAGCACGGCCAGCGCCATCACCAGGAAGTTCCAGAAGGTCACCACGCCGCCGCCGACCTTGTCGGACAGCCAGCCGCCGAACGGCCGGATCACGGCGCCCACCAGCGGCCCGAGCCAGGCATAGGCGAGCGGATCGACGTGGGCGAACTGGCTCTTGATCAGCAGCGGAAAGCCCGCAGCGAAGCCGATGAACGAACCGAAGGTGCCCAGGTACAGCAGGCACATCAGCCAGTTGTGCGGCTGCACGAAGATCGCGGCCTGCGCCGCCACCGAGGCCTTGGCGTCGGCCACGTCGCTCATCGCGAACCAGGCGATCACCGATACCAGCGCGATCCACGGCACCCAGATGAAGGCGGCGTTCTGCATCCAGACCTGGATCTGCTGGCCGTTCCTGACGATGGTCTGCGGCTCACCGCCGAAGATGCCAAGCAGGCCCACGGTCACCACGATCGGGCTCAGGAACTGCACGACCGACACGCCCAGATTGCCCATGCCGGCATTGACCCCGAGCGCCGAGCCCTTGCGGTCCTTCGGGAAGAAGTAGCTGATGTTGGCCATGCTGGAGCTGAAGTTGCCGCCGCCCAGGCCGCACAGCAGCGCCAGCGCCAGCATCGTCGGGTAGGGCGTGGTCGGATCCTGCACCGCCAGACCGATGCCGACCGCCGGGATCAGCAGGCTGGCGGTGGAGATCGCCGTCCAGCGGCGGCCGCCGACCAGCGGCACCATGAACGAATAGAAGATGCGCAGCGTGGCGCCCGACAGCGCCGGCGCCGCCGCCAGCCAGAACAGCTGGTCGGTCGAGTAGGCGAAGCCGAGGCCGGGCAGGCTCACCGCCACGACGCTCCACACCTGCCAGACGGCGAACGCCAGGAACAGCGCAGGCACCGAGATCCACAGGTTCAGCTTCGCGATCGCCTGGCCTTGCTGCTCCCAGAAGGCGCGATCCTCGGGCGTCCAGATCTGCAGCGTGCGGCCGCGCCGCACTGCGGTTTCAGCGGTAGGGTTCATCGGATCATCCTCACAGGAGGCTCAGGAGGCGCGGGTGGCCGGAACGGCCAGCACGTCGGTCCGGCGGATCTCGGTCCAGTACATCCAGATCAGCGACACCCAGACCACGCCGTACATCAGCATGAAGGCGCTGGAACGGATGCCGGTCAGGTCGAGCAGCGCCCCGAACATGATCGGCAGCACGAAACCGCCGAGGCCGCCGGCCAGACCGACGATGCCGCTGACGGTGCCGATCTCGCGCGGATACTCGTCGCTGATGTACTTGAACACGCTGGCCTTGCCGAACGCCCAGGCCGTGCCGAGCACGAACATCAGCGCGGTGAACACGTAGACGTTCAGCCCGATGGTGAAGGTCCGCGGCCCGTTGACGGTCGCGACCGTGTATTCGGTCTGGGGGTAGCTCAGCAGGAACAGGCAGATCCAGCTCACCCACAGGACCCACCAGGTGACCCTGTGGGCGCCCCAGCGGTCGGACAGCACGCCGCCGATCGCACGCAGTACGCCGCCGGGCAGCGAGAAACTGGCCGCCAGCAGGGCCGCCACCCGGATGTCCAGTCCGTATTCGCCGACGTAGTACTGGACCATCCACAGGCTCAGCGCCACGTAGCCGCCGAACACGATGCTGTAATACTGGCAGTACTTGAGGACCCGCGGATCCTTCAGCATCCGCAACTGGTCGACGAAGCGGGTGTCGGCGGGCACGTGATGCGCCGGATCGGTCGCACTGAACAGCCAGAACACGATCACCGTGCCCAGCATGATCGCCGCGTAGACCTGCGGCACGATGGTCCAGCCGAAGGCGACGATCAGCACCGGCGCCACGAACTTGTTGACGGCGGCCCCGGAGTTGCCGGCGCCATAGACGCCCATCGCCATGCCCTGGCGATCGCGCGGGAACCAGCGGGCCACATAGGGCGTGCCGACCGAGAACGAGCCGCCGGCCAGGCCGACGACCAGACCGATCGCCAGGAACTGCCAGTATTCGGTCGCGTAGGCCATCAGCCAGATCGCCGGCACCGTGATCAGCATCAGCAGCGCCATCACGATGCGGCCGCCGTACTTGTCGGTCCAGATGCCCAGCGGCACCCGTATCAGCGAGCCGGTCAGCACCGGCATCGCGGTCAGGATGCCGAACTCGGTGGCGTTCAGCTTCAGCGCGTCCTTCAGCGGGATGCCGATGACGCCGAACATCATCCACACCATGAAGCAGACGGTGAATGCCAGCGTGCTGGCGGCGAGGACGCTCCAGGCGCGACGCGGCACCGGAGCACGCAGGGAAGGTTCGGGGGACATGGCCGGGGGGTGGTTGAGCACGATGGCCACACTGTGCGGCGTGGCCGCGCCGGCCGCCATTCCCCGATCGGTGCGGCGCGGCGATGCGGAAGGAGGATGGCGGTGGCCCGGCCATCGTTCCGTAGAGCTACTCCGCTGTGCCGCGCCGGCGCGCTTGATGCGGATCAATGCGGCGGGCCGCCGGCAGTGGCAAGGAGAGCGCTTGCGCTGGATCAGACCCGATGCCCGCCGACCCTCGCCGGCATCGCATAAGATCTATCCATGATGTATCTTATCGATTCGACCGGCGATCGCCGGTCCCGCGAACCGAAACCATGATCGCCACCATCTGCTGCACCGAGCCCGAAGTGACCGAACTGGTCCATGCGTTCTACCGCCGTGTACGACAGGACCCGGAGCTCGGGCCGATCTTCGATGCCCACGTCGACGACTGGGACCGGCACCTGGTCAAGCTGGTCGATTTCTGGTCGTCGATCCTGCGGCGGACCGCGCGCTTCTACGGTGCTCCGATGCCGAAGCATGCGGCGCTGCCCGGCCTGACCGCCGAACTGTTCCGGCACTGGCTGGCGCTGTTCCGGCAGACGGCGGCCGAGCAGCCGAACCAGGTGATGGCCGAGCAGGCCTGCCAGGCTGCCGAGCGGATCGCGCAGAGCCTATGGATGGGGTACCAGATCAGCCGGCATCCCGATGCGGTGCCGTCGCCGCTGGGCCGCGGCTGATGGCCGAACGGCTGCAGATCCGGGAGCCGCCGCCGCCGCGGCCACCGTGACGGCGGCCCGACCGGAGCGTACTGATGCGCCTGACGACGATGACCGACTACGCGCTGCGGCTGCTGATGTACGTCGGCCAGCATCCGGAGCGGCTGTGCACGATCGCCGAGATCGCGCAGGCACATCGGATCTCCGAGGCGCACCTGATGAAGGTCACCCATCGGCTCGGCCGGCGCGGCTGGATCGAGACGCTGCGCGGCAAGGGCGGCGGCATGCGGCTGGCCTTCGCACCGCGCGACATCAATCTGGGGGAGGTGGTGCGCAGCGTCGAGCCGGACTTCGTCGTGGTCGAGTGCTTTGCCGGCGGCAGCCGCTGCGCGCTCACCGGCCAGTGCCGGCTGACCGGGGTGCTGGACGGTGCGCTGCGCGCGTTCATGGCGCATCTGGACGGACGCACGCTGGCCGACCTGCTGCCTGCCGCCGGCCCGCAGCGGATATCGTTGCAGCGAATCCGGAGATCGGCTGGATAGGCGAGGTCCGCGCCGAGCGAGGCCCGCGCCGCAACCGGCGTCTGTCAGCGCCCGTCAGCGGCCGTCAGCGCCCGTCGGGGTCCGTCGCCGGACGCCCTGGCGGCACCTCGTCATCGGACTCGACCGCCCGCCCCGGCACCACGGAGGCGTCGCTCGCCCAGGCGCCGAGGTCGATCGTCCGGCAGC
>JBFWQR010000157.1:0-17119 GCA_050249335.1 Lautropia sp. | reverse complement strand
TCGAACCCGAAGGGCGGCGGACGACAGGGCTCATCGCGGCGTTGCGCAATCGAGTCAATACCTTCGGGTATTGACTCGATTGCGCGCCTTGCGCTGCATCCCTGTCGTCCACCGCGCGACCCCTTGCCATACTCCGACAGCCTCCTAGCAGCGTGATGGAAGCGAAGAACGTTCTCGGCGGGCCGCTGCTCGCGTGCTCGTATGCGCCGGTGACCGGCTACTTCCGCGACGGCTGCTGCAATACCGATCCGACCGATCGCGGCAATCACACGGTCTGCGCCCGCGTCACCGACGCGTTCCTCGAATTCTCGAAGGCGAAGGGCAATGACCTGTCGTCGCCGATGCCGGAGTATCGCTTCCCGGGTCTGAAGGCCGGCGATCGCTGGTGTCTTTGCGCGGCACGCTGGCGAGAAGCGCACGAACGCGGCGTCGCACCGCCGGTGGTGCTCGAAGCGACCCACGAACGCGCGCTCGCGGTGGTGCCGCTCGAGCTGTTGAAGGCCAACGCCTGGAACGGCTCGTGGCGCGACTGACCGGATCGCGCGTCGCGCGGCGCCGGTCGGTTCCCGTCAGGCGCGGTGGCGTCGGCCGCGGCCCGGCGGGCTGTCAGTTGGCGACCGGCACCAGCAGCCAGACCAGGCTGACGATCAGCATGAAGGTCAGCGTCTCGATCCAGCGTTGTCCATTGCGATAGCGCATCGCGACTCCAGTGCTCGGGGTCAGTGGTCGGGTTGGCGGGTCGACCGGCTGCCGGGTCAGCCGACCGGTTGCGCGGCGGCCTGCGGCATGCTCGCGAGGCTGCGGGCGAGGGCGCTGGTGCTCGGCTTCTGAAGATAGACACAGCGCTTGCCGGTCCGCTTGCAGTGATCCTTGACCAGCCAGTAGGCGCTGTGGCTGATGCAGCCTGCCTGGCAGATCACCAGGTCGGCGGCCGCCAGATTGGCATCGAGCCGGTGAACGCTGTCTTCGCGGCCGCCATCGTGATGGATGAACCGTCCGCCGTGCTTCTCGACGATCTCGCGATAGGCTGCGACCGAGCGATGCATGCCGCCGACGCAGAGCACCGCCCGCGAGCCGAGGGTCGGCGGCGCCGCGCCTTCGAACGATCCGGCGGCCGGCACTGCATCCGCCTCGGCTGCCGGCTCGAATGGTTCCGGCCGCGCCTGCGCCAGTCGCTCCTGCAGTGCCTGATTCGCTTCGGTCAGTTCGGCGATCCGTTCGCGCAGCGCGGCCGCCGCGCCAGTATCGCTGTCGGCGGCCGCTGCGGCGGTGCTGGCGGCCGTGCTGGTCGTGCGCTGCGCCTGGTCCAGTGCCTCACGCAGTTGGCGCAGCGCGGCGTCCTTGGCGGCCGCGTCGGTCCGCAGCCGCAGCAGCTCGGCCGACAGCGATTCGAGCTCGCCGGTGCGCTGCGTCTGCAGCTGCTGATAGCGTTCGCGCAGCCGCTCCAGTTCGGCACGGGCGCCGGCGTGCTCCTCGGCGAGCGCGGCCGAGCGTGACTGATCGCTCTGCAGCAGGGCACAGGCCTGATGCTGCAGCATGTGGACCTCGTGATGGATCGTCTCGAGCGTCGCCGGCTCGCAGCGCGGGTGCGTCAATGCGGCCCAGAGCGCCGCCGCGATATCGCCGCGCGCAACCTGTTCGCGCCAGGCGGCGAGCACTGCTTCGGCGGTCTTGGCGGCGCCGAAGCGCTTGATGGTCAGCGCATGGCGGCGCTCGAGCTCCTTCTGCAGCGCCTCGGCGAGCGGGCCGCGGCGCCGTGATTCATTGACCGCCCCGACATGGACATCGTAGTCGTCGTCGCTAGGCGGCACTTCGCCGACCTTGACGGTGATCCGGCGCAACGTCGCGAGCGGCAGGCAGGCGCCGATCACCGGGCAGTGGCAGTGAGAGGGCAGTTCCCAGAGCCGGCGTCGCCGCGAGCCGGTCCCGGGCGCGATGGCGACCGGGGCAGGGGCCGGTGGCGCAACGGTGGTCGAATCACACATCACTTGACGTCCTCACAATCCGGTCAGGTGCGAAGAATCATAGTGCGAATGATTCGCATTTGCAAATTATCGGGCGGCAAGCCGCGAGCAGCAGCGGTCGTGCAGGCGACGTAAAGATGACATTGCATCGACGACCGGGGTCCGCGATGGACGAAGCCCATTGCGTACCCCGCGACAGCAAGGCTGCCGCGGCTGATGGCAGACTGACCTGCTGGGCATGTTCTTGGGCATCAATTGATGATAAATTGTGTGCATCCGAACCAGGGAGAGGCACGATGCGCACCACGATGAACCTGGACGACGCCTTGATGGCCAGAGCGCAGGAACTGGTCGGCCCCATGGACCGGACGGCACTGGTTCACGCCGGGTTGAAGGCCCTGATCGAGCGTGAGGCGGCCCGCCGCCTGGCCGCGCTGACCGGCTCGGAACCCCAACTCCAGGACGTCCCGCGCCGACGCCCGGAGCCGATCACCGAATGATCCTCGCCGACACCTCGGTATGGGTAGCGCATCTGCGGCAGCCGAGCGCCATGCTGAGCGAGCGGCTACGTAACAGCGGGGTCTTGATACATCCGTTCGTCCTCGGCGAATTGGCGCTCGGCGGCGTTTCGGCCTCGACGTTGAAGATGCTCCAGGATCTGCCGCAATGTCGTGTTGCCAGTCCCGACGAGGTGTTGACGCTCATCGAGACCGCCCGACTCACCGGTCGCGGTATCGGCTATGTCGACACGCATCTGATCGCCTCGGCCAGGATGGCGTTCGACACTCGGCTGTGGAGCCTGGATCTGAAGCTGGATGCCGTTGCCGAAGCGCTCGGGTTGCGCTACTCCGCCGGAAAGTCCCACATCACGGCGTGCCCACCGTTGAAATAGATCGCGTCGAAATCGGCCGGATCGATCTGGTCGGGCCGGGTCTTCGATGCGGTGAGGCAGGTCGGGTGGACGGTCGTTCCTGTCATGCATCATGACCTTGAAGGGCGGTTCAATGTCAACCCCACCCTTGATCCTGCGAGATCATGAAGGCTTCGCGCCCAAGTGAGCCATCAGGCTCCGCGTGAGGGCGGACAGCCCGTGCCAGTTCCGGAAGCACAGGCACAAGCGCCGACGGGCCCAGTCGTCCGTCAGGGCGACCGTTCGGTAGCGATGCTGCCGGCGGTAGCGGCTCGCGATGCCCTGGGGCACGATCGCCCACGCCGATGCCGTGCGCGACCATCTCGCACAGTCCCTCGAAGGTCTTCATGCGGATGCGCAGTACCAGTGACCGACCGGCCGCGTGGGCGCGGTCGTCGAGGTGCTCCTGCAACGCATGGCCGGGCGCGAGGCCGACGAAAGGCTCGCCGAGCACATCGGCGAAGGACGCCGTACCGGATCGCGCGAGGCGATGTCCGGCGGGCACGATCAGGACCAGATGGTCCTTGGCGACCGGTTGAAGCGCGAGATCCTTCGCGTCGACCTTGTCCGAAACGATGCCGGCTTCGGCCAGGCCGGCCGCGATGGTCCGGACGATCTCGACGCTGGTGCGTTCCTTCAGTTCGACGTGCAGGCGGGGCCGAGCCGCCAGCCACGGTGCAAGCCTCGGCGGCAGGAATCCCGTCAATGCGCTGGTGGTCCCGTACAGATGAAGCGTGCCGCGCACGCCGGCGGCGAAATCCCGCAACTCCCCCCTGAGCAGCGCCTGCTGACGCACGATCAGGCGCGCATGATGGGCCAGGGCTTCGCCGGCTTCGGTGGGGACGATGCCGCGCGGACGGCGCTGCAGCAGTACGACGCCGGCGTCGGCTTCGATGCTGCGCAGGCGCTCGCTGGCAGAGGCCAGCGCCAGGTTGGCGCGCTCGGCGCCGCGCGTGATGCTGCCGGCATCCACCACGCACAGGAACAGATGAAGGTCTGCCAGGTCGAGTCGCATCGCGTCGCTGTTCTTTCGATCCTTCGGGCGATCCGAAGGGTCGGCTGAGAAAACCGCATTGTGCCAATGCGCCGCGGCAATTCGAATGCAGGCACATGTCAGACTGGAAGGAGAAAGCTCATGGCCTCGATTCTGCGCATCAGGAAGACGGCTTGCCGCACGCGCTCGCGGCTGATCCATGGCTCCGCCCGGTGGCTGGCGGCGTTGCTCCTCTGCCTGCAAGCTGTCGTATCCGCGCGTGCCGGCGGACCGATCGCCGTCACGCCGGAGCAAACCTACCAGCTGGCGCTGGAAGCACGAACGGAGCGGGACTATCCGGCGATGCTGTCGCTGCTACGGCAAGCCGCACGGGCCGATGATCTTCCGGCCCTGGAGCTGTTGGGCAGCGTGTTACTTACCGGCTCGGCGCTTTACGGCGACGCGGTCCGGGCCGATCCCTGCGAGGCCGCGTACTGGATCCGGCGCGCGCTTCTCCAGGGCAGTTTCGTCGCAAGACATCAGAGCATCGTGTTGAACGCCCTGCGCGATCTGCCGGAAGAGCGTCGCGATTGCAGCGCGGGAACGAATTGATCAAACTGCTTCGTCACATCCGCTTCCGCTCGGGGGCGGCTTCCTTCGGGTGCCTGGACGAAGCGCGCACCCGGCGCACGAACCCCAGCGCCCGTGAGGACACCGCCTGCGGCGACGCTCAGGCGAGCGGTCGGCCGACGGCATCGACCCGGGACGGCAACGGCCGGCGGCAGGCCGACGCGTACAGCGCATCGAGTCGGCGACGGCTGTCGAGCGGCCGCAGCGTGCCCCAGCCCTCGGTCAGCAGGCGCGTCAGTCGAGCCGCCAGCCGGCGGTAGGGATGCGCCGAGCGCCAGTGCGCGGCGGGGGTATGGTTTCGGCGGATCGCGACGATGCGGTCGTGATTGCCCGGCAGCGCAAGCTGCTCGCCGACGGCTCGCGGCGCGTCGACCGGCATCGGCCGAAGAAAAGCCGTGATGTTGCCGCCGTCGGCCGACAGCCAGCTCGCGCTGACCTGCAGCCCGGTCTTCGCGGCCAGCGCTGCGAGCGTCGCGGCATTGAAATCGTAGAGATGCGCCTCATGGAACGTATTGCCGGGCGACTGGCAGGTCGCCTCGACGTTTGGCACCTCGACGACGAGCAGCCCGGTCGGACGCAGGGCGCGTCCGAGCCGCTCGAGGACGTCGGCCGGATCCTCGGTGTGCTCGAGCACATGCCAGATCGTGATCAGGTCGCAGCTCGCCGCCTCGAGCGCGACCTCGTCGACGAAGCCGCGGGCGACCATGAGGCCGTACTCGCGTGCCGCGTAGCCGGCATAGTCGCGGTTCGGCTCGATGGCGAGCACGTCAAGGCCGAGCGTCTTCATCAGATAGGCGAACTCGCCGCCGCCTCCGCCGACGTCGACGACCCGCGTCCGCGCCCGTAGATGCGGCCGGATCAGCTCGAGCTTGGCGAGCGCGACCTTGCCGGCGCGCAGCACATGCTTCGCGCGCGGCTCGAACGTCCGCTTGTAGACCCGACGGTAGTCCGACTCGTAGAAGCGGCGCGCGTCGTGCGGACGCGGATCGGACCGGACGAGGCCGCAGCAGCGGCAGACGATCGTCCGCAGCGGCCGGCCGCTGCGGCTCCTGCGGGACAACACCGTCGCGTCGAACCCGCCGCAGAGATTGCAGGCAGCGCCTGCCGTCACGGCGGCCCCGAGTGCATCGTCGATCACGGCGAATGCAGCCGTCTCGTCGGTCGCGGCGACTGCAGCCCTCTCGTCGATCGCAGCCGCCGCGGTCGCGTCGTCATCCATCGCCCGCTCCGTCAGTCGAAGTCGATGACGGTCGCGGCGAGCGTCGCGCCGTCGGCGGCGAGACGGCCGCGGATCTCGACCCGGGCGCCGACCTGCAGCCGTGCCGCCGTACCGTCCTCGAAGCGCGCGCCGCTCGCATCGACCGTCACGCCGCGCACCTGGAAGGTGGTTGCCGCCGCGTCGACGGCAGTGATCGTCCCTTCGATCTCGAAGCCGTCGTCCCGACCAGGACCCCGCTCCAGTTCGACGGTGTCGGCATGGAGCACGCCGTCGCGCAGCCAGCCCTCGACCTCGACCGATGCGCCGACCGGCAGCTCGGCCGGCATCCGCCGGGCCGCGCCGGTCTCGACGACGACGCCGTCGACGCGATAGCGACCGCCGCCGAGCACAGCCTGGACCGGCCCCTCGATCTCGGCGCGCACGCCGGCCGCGGCCGTCCCGGTCCCGTTTCCGGGCAGGCCGCCGCTTCCGGCCGCCGCGGTCTCCAGCCGCGATGCGGCCCAGCGACCGTCGGCGTCGGCCGCGTGCGGCAGCCGGACCCGGACGATCGCTCCGTCGGCCAGATCGGCCGGGACCGCCGCCAAGCCGCCGTAGGCGACGGTCAGCTCGCCGAGCCGGAACGTCCGGCCGGCCGGATCGAGGGCACCGACCAGTCCGCGCACCTTGTAGGGATCGTCATCCGGATCCTCGCGCTCGATGCGGCTGGCCGTGTAACGGCCGAAGCCGGTCGCGAAGCCGTGGATCTCCAGCCGCTGGCCGACGGCCAGCGCGCCGAAACCGCCGCGCAGCCCGTCGGTGAACACCGTCGTATCGGTGACCTGCACCGACTGGCCGAGCACCATCAGGGTCCGCGAGGGCGGATCGATCGCCGTCAGCGGCCCGTCGATCTCGCTGCGGATCCGGATCGCGTCGGCCACCGCAGCGAGGGTGCCGCGGGTCGTCGCCACCGGCAGCGAGGCCGAGACGTCGACGACCATGCCGAGCTTCAGGTCGCCGGCATCGACGGACTTGCCGTCGTCGTCGCGGATCACCGCGCTGCGCTCGTCGTAGTGCACGCCGTTGACGACGATCGAGCCGAACCCGTCGATCGCGCCGCTGGCGAAGGCGACTGCCGGCTCGGCCGTGGCGATCGGCTCGGCCGCGGGGTCCGCCTGGCTCGCGGGGTCGCCGGCGCCGCTGCCGCCGCCGCAGCCGGACAGCAGGGCCGCCAGCAGCAAGCCGGCGAGCGGGAGGACGAGCGGGAGGGCCTGCTGCGGCCGAACGGAAAAGCGGCAACAATCGGACGGGAAGGACGGTAGATGATTCATGGTCGACTCCAGAAGAGAAGGGGCTCGGTGAGTGAGCGGCGGACGCGACGGCGGATGGCCTGCCGGCGGCCGCCGCTCGCATCGCCGGCAGTCTCGTCCGGGCGGCCTAAACCCGGTCTGAACCATCGGTTCATGAACCGTTTATCGATCGCGCCTTATCGTTCGAAGATGGCGAGGCAACGGTTCCGGAGGGCGCTGGCGGCTGCGTGGCTGGGAGCCGCGCTCTGGGTCGCGGGCTCGTCCCTGCTGCCTGGCCGCGCCTCGGCGTCGGAGGCTGACGCCGTCGGCCGGGCGACGCACGACGCCGTGCATCGCGCGGTGCAGGCCGGCCAGCTGAAGCCGCTCGCCGAGATCCTGCAGATCGTGCAGAAGACCCATCCCGGCCGGGTGCTCGACGTCGATCTCGAGCAGGATGCCGACGGCCGGCGCTGGTACGAGATCAAGCTGCTGAACCGCGACAGCCAGCGCGTCGAGCTCTACGTCGACGCGGTCACCGGGGCAGAGATCCGCAAGCCCGGCAGTGTGGTGAAGGACATCATCCCGATGGCGGTCGCCTTGCGGATCGTGCTCGCCCATCATGCGGGCATCGTCCGGGAAGCCGAACTGGAGGTGAGCGCGCGCCGGCAGCCGGTCTACCACGTGCTGCTGATCCTGCCCGACGGTCGTGAACGCACCGTCGTCGTCGATGCGATCGGTGGTCAGTTGCTCGACATGCCGCTGTTCGACCCGCGGGCGCTCACCGAGCTGCGGCCGCTGCCGGAACTGCTTTACGTGCTCGAAGCGCGCTACGACGGCAAGGCGACCGAGGCCGAACTGAAACGCGACCGCAGCGGCCGGCTTTACTACGAGATCGAGCTGCAGCTCGGCAGCGGCCGGGGCCTGGAAGTGCTCGTCGACGCCCGCAGCGGTCGGCTCATCAACGACATCGATCTGCGCTGATGCGTGTGCTGATCGTCGAGGACGATGCGACGCTCGCCGACGCGCTCGCCGGCCAGTTGCGCAGCGCCGGCATGGTCGCCGAAACCTGCGCCGATGGCCGCGAGGCCGCGGTGCTCGGCTGCGTCGAGCGCTACGACGCCGCGGTGCTCGACCTCGGCCTGCCGGGGCAGGACGGCGTCTCCGTGCTGCGGCACTGGCGCGAGCAGGGCCAGCGGATGGCGGTGCTGGTGCTGACCGCCCGCGGCCGCTGGAACGACAAGCTGCTCGCCTTCCAGGCCGGTGCGGACGACTATCTGACCAAGCCCTTCCTGCACGAGGAGGTGACGACGCGGCTGCGGGTCCTGCACCGTCGCGTGCATGGCGGTCGCGGCCCGCTGTTGCACGTGGGGCCGCTGGCCTACGACAGCTTGGCCGACCGCTTCAGCCTGCACGGCCAACCGCTTACGCTGACGGCCCAGGAGCAGCGCATCCTCGCCTATCTGATGCATCGCCGCGGCGCCGTCGTCGGGCGCGCCGAGATCGCCGAGCACGTCTATGCGCGCGACCTCGATCCGGACTCGAACACCGTCGATGTCCTGATCGGCAGGATCCGGCGCAAGCTCGGCGTCCCGCTGATCCATACCGAGCGCGGCCGCGGCTTTCGGCTCGAGCCCGTCGACGATGCGACCGATGCCGGCGGCCCCGGCGAGTGACCGCAGTGCGCGACCGCATCAGCCTGTCGGTCCGGCTGCTCGGCCTGGGGCTCGTGGCCGCGGTGCTGTGCACCAGCGTCGGCGGCTGGCTGCTGCGCACCCAGCTGCATGAGATCGTGCTGCGCGACTTCGAGCAGGACCTGCAGGAGCGGACCGATCGGCTGCAGGCCGAGTTCGAGGCGGCCGGCGCGGCAGCGGCCGCTGAACCCGATCGTCACTTCGGCGATTTCGGTCAGATCTTCTCCGGCTGGTACTGGCTCCTTTCCCGCGGCGGCGAAGTCCGCCGCTCGCGATCGCTGTGGGACTCGACGCTCGCGCCGGCTCAGGCGAAGCCGCTGCCGCAGAATCCGCGGCTCGTCCGCCTGGACGGCCCGCGCATCGAGCCGCTGCTCGGCACCGGACGGAACCTGACGATTGCCGGCGAGGCGGTGCGTCTCTACGTCTTCGGCCCGATGCACGACACCCTGGCCGAATGGCGACGTATCGACGGCGTCCTGATCGCGGCCCAGCTCGCCTTCATCGCCGCTTTGCTCGCCTGGACCGTGCTGCAGGTCCGGATCGGCCTGGCGCCGCTGCGCCGGCTGCGTCGGACGCTGGCCGCGGTGCGCGGCGGGACGATGCAGGGGCTCGGTCGGGGCTATGGCCCCGATCTCGACCCGATCGCCGAGGAGGTCGATGCCGTGCTGGCACGCAACACCCGGATCGTCGAGCGCGGCCGCCACCACGCGGCCGACCTGAGCCACGCATTGAAGAAGCCGCTCGCGCTGCTCGCCGCCCAGGCGCGCGATGCCGCGATACCGACCGATCTGGTCCTCGTCCAGATCCGCTCAATGTCGGGCCTGATCGACCGGCATCTGTCCCGCTACGGTAGCGGGGCCGGCAGCGTCCAGTCGGTCGATGTCGGCGACCGGGCGCAGGCGCTGCTCGCGCTGATGCGTCAGTTGCACGCCGACCGTGGCCTGCAGTGGATGCTCGACCTGCCGGCCGGTCTGCGCTGGCGCGGCGAGCCCTCCGATTTCGATGAGATGGTCGGCAATCTGCTCGACAACGCCGGCAAGTGGGCGCGCGGCCGTGTCCGCATCCGTGCCGTCGCATCGACCGACGGTCGCGGGCCGGCCGGCTTGCAGATGATTGTCGAGGACGACGGCCCGGGACTCGCCGTCGAGCAGCGCAGCCAGGCATTGGAGCGCGGCCGGCGGTTCGACGAAACGGTCGCCGGCCACGGCCTCGGCCTCGCGATCGTCCGCGACATCGCCGACACCTACGGCGGCCGGCTCGCGCTCGGCGCGAGCGAGCTCGGCGGGCTGAGCTGCACGCTGCGGTTGCCTTGAATCGCCGTTCGAGCTGAACCTGCGGATGACGGGCGCCCGAATCCCGGCCTAAAGCCAGACTTGGCGTCGAGGCTGCCGCGCGGCAGACCTCAGCCGCGCCGCGAGAACGAGTCCTTCAGCGTCGTCACCCGGTTGAACACCGGCCGCTCGGGCGTGTGGTCGCGCTGGTCGGCGACGAAGTAGCCCTGCCGCTCGAACTGCAAGCGGGTTTCGGCGGCGACGCCGGCGATCGCCGGTTCGCCGTAGCCGGTGCGGACCCGGCGCGATGCGGTATCGAGGCTCTCCATCGGATCGCGGCCCTGGCCGTCGGGCTGCGGATGGGTGAACAGCCGGTCGAACAGGTGCAGCTCGACCGGCACCGCCTCGGCAGCCGAGACCCAGTGGATGTTGCCCTTGACCTTGACCGCATCCGCGCCGGCGGTGCCGGAGCGGGTTTCCGGCAGGTACTCGCAGAGGACCGTGTCGACCTGGCCGTCCGGGCCGCGCTCGAAGCCGGTGCAACGGACCACGTAGCCGTAGCGCAGCCGGACCATCCGCTCGGGCGCGAGACGGAAGTAGCCCTTCGGCGGGTTCTCGGCGAAGTCCTCGCGTTCGATCCAGAGCTCGCGCGTCAGGTTGAAGTGCCGGACGCCGCGCTCGGGCTGGTGCGGATGTACCGGCGCTTCGCAGGCGAGCCGGGCATCCGGCGCGAGGTTGGTGATCACCAGCCGGATCGGATCGACGACGACCGCGACCCGCCCGGCGCGATGCTCGAGATCGTCGCGGGCCGCCTGCTCGAGCACGCCCATGTCGATCCACTGGTTCGCCTTCGAGACGCCGATCCGGTCGCAGAACAGCCGGATCGATTCCGGCGTGTAGCCGCGCCGGCGCAGGCCGACCAGCGTGGTCATCCGCGGATCGTCCCAGCCGTCGACCAGGCCCTGCGAGACCAGCGCCTGCAGCCGGCGCTTGCTGGTGATCGTGTAGGTCAGATTGAGCCGCGCGAACTCGATCTGGCGCGGCAGCGGCGCATCGAAGAAGCCGCCTTCGGCGACCCGCGCGATCAGCCAGTCGTAGAGCGGCCGATGGTCCTCGAACTCGAGCGTGCACAGCGAATGGGTGATCCGCTCGAGCGCGTCCGACAGCGGATGCGCATAGTCGTACAGCGGATAGACCGACCAGCGGTCACCGGTCCGATGGTGATGCGCGAAGCGGATCCGGTAGAGAATCGGGTCGCGCAGATTGATGTTCGGCGACGCCATGTCGATCCGGGCCCGCAGCACCATCGCGCCTTCGGGGTGCCGGCCGGCGCGCATCTCGGCGAACAGCCGCTGGCTTTCCTCGGCCGGCCGGTTGCGGAACGGCGAATCGGTGCCGGGCTCGGTCAGCGTGCCGCGGCGGTCGCGGATCTCGTCGGCGCTCTGCGAATCGACATAGGCATGGCCGGCGCCGATCAGGTACTGGGCGAATTCATAGAGCTGCTCGAAGTAGTCGCTGGCGAAGAACAGGTCGGTTTCGCCGTCCGGATGGGTCCAGTCGAAGCCGAGCCAGCGGATCGCATCGAGGATCGAATCGACGTACTCCTGCTCTTCCTTGACTGGGTTGGTATCGTCGAAGCGCATGTGGCAGCGGCCACGGTAGTCGTCGGCGATGCCGAAATTCAGGCAGATCGACTTGGCGTGGCCGATGTGCAGGTAGCCGTTGGGCTCGGGCGGGAACCGGGTGCGGATCACCGCCGGGTCGGGCGCGCCGGCGCGGTGGCCGTCGGCGACGCCGGGACCGCCGCCCCAGCGCCGGCCGGCCAGCCGGCCGGAAGCCAGGTCTGCATCGATCGCCTGGCGGATGAAATTGCTCGGTGCCGGCTCCGGGTCGCGTTCCGGGATGCTCATCGGGTCGACAGTCTCCGCGCGGGCGTCAGACCGACAGCAGGTCGACTTCGAACAGCAGCGTCGCGTTCGGCGGGATCACGCCGCCGGCGCCGCGCGCGCCGTAGCCGAGCGCGGCCGGGATCAGCAGCCGGCGCTTGCCGCCGACGCGCATGCCGGCGACGCCGCGGTCCCAGCCGGCGATGACCTGGCCGGCGCCGAGGCGGAACGAGAACGGATCGTTGCGATCCTTGCTGGAATCGAACTTGCCGCCGGCGCGGCCGCCTTCGGGTTCGTCGGCATCGGCCTGCCAGAGCCAGCCGGTGTAGTGGACCGTGACCTGCTGGCCGGCCGCGGCGACGTCGCCACTGCCGACTTCGACGTCGTCGATACCCAGGCCGCCGTCGCCGGATTGGAACCCCATGTTCGCCTCGCTCTCTCTGTGTCGGTGTGCAAGTCGATGAAGATAGCATGCAGGCCGCGGCTGCCGGCGGCCGGTCGCGCCGGCTGCGGCGCGCACGCGACCGATGATCGGTGGCCGACCGGCAGGCCGGCACGAAAACCGCGCCGCCAGAGCGCACGATTTGCCCGCCGGGCCGATCCGGCCGAAGATTCGGACTCCGTTGCGACCGGCCGCGTCGCCGCGGCGCCAGCAGCCACCAGAGGATCGCAAGCCGACATGACCGACACGTTCCAGATGCTCGAAGCCCGGCCCGGCGGCACCGTTGCCGGTGACATGCGCGTGCCCGGCGACAAGTCGATCTCGCATCGCTCGATCATGCTCGGGTCGATCGCCGAGGGCCGCACCGAGATCAGCGGCTTTCTCGAAGGGGCCGACGCGCTGGCGACGGCGAACGTGTTCCGCGCGCTCGGCGTCGCGATCGACGGCCCGGTCGACGGCCGGGTGACGGTCCACGGGGTCGGCCGCGACGGCCTCGCCGGTCCGGCGGCCGCGCTCGACTGCGGCAACTCGGGTACCTCGATGCGGCTGCTCTGCGGCCTGCTGGCCGGGCAGCGCTTCGGCGCGACCCTGATCGGCGACGCCAGCCTGTCGCGACGGCCGATGAAGCGGGTGATCGATCCGCTTGGCCGGATGGGCGCGCGGATCGACAGCGCCAACGGCCGTCCGCCGCTGATCGTGCATCCGGTCGCCGGACTGGCCGGCGCCGACGTCGCGATGACGGTGGCGAGCGCGCAGGTCAAGTCGGCGCTGATCCTGGCCGGCCTCTACGCCAGCGGCACGACCCGGGTCACCGAGCCGGCGCCGACCCGCGACCACACCGAGCGGATGCTCGCCGCCTTCGGCGTGACGGTGCGGCGCGACGGGCCGACCGCGAGCATCGCCGGCGGCCAGCGGCTTGCCGGCTGCGCGATCGACGTGCCGGCCGACATCTCGTCGGCGGCGTTCTTCCTGGTCGCTGCCAGCATCTGTCCGGGTGCCGACCTGACACTGCGCCATGTCGGCGTCAATCCGACCCGCACCGGCGTGCTGTCGATCCTGCGGGCGATGGGCGCCGATATCACCGAGCTCGACCCGCGGACGATCGGCGGCGAGCCGGTCGCCGATCTGCGGGTGCGCGGCGCTCGGCTGCGCGGCATCGACATCCCGTCGGCCTGGGTGCCGCTCGCAATCGACGAGTTTCCGGTGCTGTTCGTCGCGGCGGCGTGCGCCGACGGCGTCACCCGGCTGTCCGGCGCCGAGGAGCTGCGGGTCAAGGAGTCGGACCGGATCGCCGCGATGGCCGAAGGCTTCGCCCGGGTCGGGTTCGCGGTCGAGGCGCTGCCCGACGGCATGCGGATCGAAGGCGCCGGCGCCGGCGCGCTGCCGTTCGCCGGCGGCGTCGTCGATTCGCTCGGCGATCACCGGATCGCGATGGCGTTCGCGGTCGCCGCGCTGCGCGCGCGCGCGCCGATCCGGATCCTCGACACCGCCAACGTCGACACCTCGTTTCCCGGCTTCGCGGCACTGGCCCGGTCGGTCGGCATGCCGGTCACGGTCGCGACCGCGGCCGATCGCGCCGCCGCGCTGGCCGCGCCGGGCGGAGCGGGTTAGTGGCGCCGGTGTCTGCGATGCCGATGCCAGCGATGCCGGTCCCGACGGTGCCGGTCGGAGTGCCGGTGATCACGATCGACGGGCCGACGGCTTCGGGCAAGGGCACGATCGCCGCCGGCGTCGCCGCCCGGCTCGGCTTCAACTATCTCGACAGCGGCGCGTTGTACCGGCTGGTGGCGCTGCAGGCGCAGCGCAGCGGCGCCGACCTCGACGACGAGGCGGCGATCGCCGCGCTGGCGCGGTCGCTGGCGCCGTTGTTCGACGCCGGCCGGATCTGGCTCGACGGCGCCGAGGTGACCGACGCGATCCGGCAGGAGAGCATCGGCGCCGCCGCCTCGCAGCTCGCGGTGCTGCCGGCGGTCCGGACCGCGCTGGTGGCGACGCAGCGGCGGTTCCGGGCGCCGCCCGGGCTGGTCGCCGACGGCCGCGACATGGGCACGGTGATCTTTCCCGATGCCGATCTCAAGGTGTTCCTGACCGCCGACGTCGAATCGCGCGCCGAGCGCCGCTATAAACAGTTGATCGCAAAGGGCTTTTCTGCTAACATCACCGACCTTTTGCGCGTCTTGAGGGAGCGCGACGCCCGCGATTCGAATCGCGCGGTCGCGCCGCTTCGGCCGGCGGAAGGCGCGGTCGTCATCGATTCGACGCGGTTGTCGATCGAGCAGACGGTCGAGCAGGTCGTTGCCGCGTGGCAGTCACGCATTGCGGCAAGCGCCCGGCCAGGCGTCTGAGCCCCCGCGAGTTCCCGGCAGGTCGTCACGCTCCGACCGTGCCGGGGTTGTCGTCAACACCGCTGTTCCCGCGTGCCGCAGTCAGGATGACCGGCGGCCCGGTGCGGCGTGAAACCACTGGAAATCGATGAGCACTGCAGTGATGGAAGTCCCGGCGGAAGAGAGTTTCGCCAAACTGTTCGAAGAATCGCTGTCGCGTCAGGAGATGCGGCAGGGCGAGGTGATCACCGCCGAGGTGCTGCGCGTCGACCACAACTATGTCGTCGTCAACGCCGGCCTCAAGTCGGAAAGCTATGTCCCGGTCGAGGAGTTCTACAACGACCGCGGCGAACTCGAAGTCAAGGAAGGCGATTTCGTCTCGGTCGCGATCGACGCGCTCGAAGACGGCTTCGGCGAGACCCGGCTCTCACGCGACCGCGCCAAGCGGCTCGCCGCCTGGGTCCAGCTCGAGCAGTCGCTGGAAGCCGGCGATCTGGTGTCCGGCACCGTGACCGGCAAGGTCAAGGGCGGCCTGACGGTCATGACCAACGGCATCCGCGCGTTCCTGCCGGGCTCGCTGATCGACACCCGGCCGGTCAAGGACACGACGCCGTTCGAAGGCAAGACGCTCGAATTCAAGGTCATCAAGCTGGATCGCCGCCGCAACAACGTCGTGCTGTCGCGCCGCGCGGTGATCGAGCTGTCGCAGGGCGAGGAGCGCGCCAAGCTGCTCGAGACGCTGGCCGAAGGCGCGATCGTCGGCGGCGTGGTCAAGAACATCACCGACTACGGCGCGTTCGTCGACCTGGGCGGCATCGACGGCCTGCTGCACATCACCGACATGGCGTGGCGCCGGGTCCGGCATCCGTCCGAGGTGCTGCAGGTCGGCCAGGAGATCACCGCCAAGGTGCTCAAGTTCGACCAGGAGAAGAACCGCGTCTCGCTGGGGATCAAGCAGCTCGGCGAGGATCCGTGGGTCGGCATCGGCCGCCGCTATCCGCAGGGCACGCGGATGTTCGGCAAGGTCACCAACATCACCGATTACGGCGCGTTCGTCGAGATCGAGCCCGGCATCGAAGGCCTGGTGCACGTGTCGGAGATGGACTGGACCAACAAGAACGTCAACCCGGGCAAGGTCGTCTCGCTCGGCGACGAGGTCGAGGTCATGGTGCTCGAGATCGACGAGGACCGCCGCCGGATCTCGCTCGGCATGAAGCAGTGCCGGCCGAACCCGTGGCAGGAGTTCAGCGAGAACCATCGCCGCAACGACAAGGTCTCCGGCTCGATCAAGTCGATCACCGATTTCGGCGTCTTCATCGGGCTGCCGGGCGGCATCGACGGCCTGGTGCACCTGTCCGACCTGTCCTGGAACAAGCCGGGCGAGGAAGCAGTCCGCGACTTCAAGAAGGGCGACGAGGTCGAGGCGGTCGTGCTCGGCATCGACGTCGAGCGCGAGCGGATCTCGCTCGGCATCAAGCAGCTCGAAGGCGATCCGTTCACCAACTTCGCGTCGACCCACGAGAAAGGCGCGATCGTCAAGGGCCGGATCACCAGCGTCGACGCGCGCGGCGCGACGATCCAGATCGAGCCCGAGGTCGAAGGCTACCTGCGCGCGTCCGAGATCTCGCGCGACCGGGTCGAGGATGCCCGGATGCACCTGAACGAGGGCGCCGAGATCGAGGCGATGATCATCAACATCGATCGGAAGAATCGCTCGATCGCGCTGTCGATCAAGGCGCGCGAAACTGCCGATACCGCCGAGCAGATGCAGAAGATGGCCGAATCGTCGGCGGTCAGCGGCACCACCAACCTCGGTGCGCTGTTGCGGGCCAAGCTCGACAATCAGGATCGCAACTGAAGCGGCGTGGGTAGCCCGGGTCGGCCGCGCCCGTTCTTCGCCGTCGGCGCAACGCTGGCGGCGGCGATCGAAGGGGGTTCCGGGGGTGGGGCGCAACGCCGCCCGGCTCCGGTCCGGCCGGCTGTTATAGACTGCCGGGCAGGGGCAGCGCCGCTGCCCGCAGTCACTTCGGGAAGCTTGTGATGGCCACGATCGAACCGGTCGATCTCGACGACCAGCCGGCCGCTGGGACGATGACCAAGTCCGAGCTGATCGGACGGCTCGCCGAGCGCTATCCGCAACTGGTCGCCAAGGATGCCGAGTACGCGGTCCGGACCATTCTGGAGGCGATGGCCAAGGCGCTGTCGGAGGGCCACCGGATCGAGATCCGCGGCTTCGGCAGCTTCGCGCTGTCTTACCGCCCGCCGCGCACCGGCCGCAACCCGAAATCGGGCGAGCAGGTGCGGGTGCCGGAGAAGCGGGTGCCGCACTTCAAGCCCGGCAAGCAGCTGCGCGAAAGCGTCGACGATGCGCTGCGTGCGAGCTGACCGCAACCGCCTGCAGGCTCCGCGATGCGAGTGATCGGCTGGCTGCTGAAACTGCTGGTGTTCATCGTGTTGCTCGGCTTCGCGCTCGGCAACACCGCGCCGGTCCGGATGGGTTTCTTCGGCAACCAGGAGATCGCGGTGACCGCGCCGCTGGTCGTG
>JBFWQR010000156.1:0-17818 GCA_050249335.1 Lautropia sp. | reverse complement strand
ATCGCGCGCGTCAACGCCGAGGTGCTCGAGGCGTTTGCCGGAGAGGCCGCTGCGGCGGCGCCGGCTTCGCTCGAAGCCGCGGTCGCGCTCGACGCGGCCGCCCGCCGCGCTGCCGCCCAGACCATCGAAAGGTGTCCGGCATGACCACTCTGCTCTCGTTTCTGTTCGCGCTCGCGCTGCTGGTCTTCGTCCATGAGCTCGGCCACTACAGCGTCGCGCGCTGGTGCGGGGTCAAGGTGCTGCGCTTCTCGATCGGCTTCGGCAAGCCGCTGCTGACCTGGCGGGTCGGCCGCGACCGCACCGAATGGAGCCTGTCGCCGATCCCGCTCGGCGGCTACGTCAAGATGCTGGACGAGCGCGAGACCGATTCGCCGGTTCCTTCGGCGGAGCTGCATCGCGCGTTCAACCGCCAGTCGCTCGCCAAGCGCAGCGCGATCGTCGTCGCCGGCCCGCTCGCCAACTTCCTGCTGGCGATCGCGCTCTACGCGGTGCTCGGCATGGCCGGCCTGCAGGAGCCGGCGCCGGTGCTCGGCGCGCCGGCGCCGGGGACCGCCGCCGCGGCCGCCGGCATCGCCGACGGCGACCGGGTGATCGCGATCGACGGCCAATCGGTGGTGTCGTTCAACGACCTGCGGCTCAGGATGATCGCCGGCATCGTCGACCGGCGCCCGATCGCGCTGCGCGTCGAAGGCCTGAACGGCACCCGCGACCTGCAGGTCGCGACCAGCTCGCTCGGCGAGGGCGAGCTCGAACGCGACTTCACCCGCACGCTCGGGCTCGAGCTGCGCCCCGGCGCGGTGTTCCTCGGCCCGCTGATCGACGGCGGCGCCGCGGTTGCCGCCGGGCTCAGGGCCGGCGACGAGATCCTCGCGATCGACGGCCAGCCGATTCGCCGCGCCCGCGATCTGATCGACCGGGTCCGGGTCAGCGCCGACCAGCCGTTGCGCTTCGCGGTCAAGCGCGACGGCGTCGAGCTGGCGCTGACGGTCACGCCGCAGCGTGACGGCGAAGCCGCCGGTGCAGGTACGGGTGCAGGTACGGGTGCAGGTGGCCAGGGCGCCGCCGGCAGCGCCGCGGCGCCGGCCGGCAACGGCCGGATCGGCGCACAGCTGCAGCAGCGCGTCGAGATGGTCACCGTCGACCTCGGTCCGGTCGCGGCACTGGTGCATGGTGCCGAGAAGACCTGGGAGATGTCGATCTTCTCGCTGAAGATGCTCGGCAAGATGGTGACCGGCGCGCTGTCGTGGAAGAACCTGTCGGGTCCGGTCGCGATCGCCGATTTCGCCGGCCAGTCGGTCGCGGTCGGATGGTTCGCCTACGTCGGCTTCCTCGCGCTGATCAGCGTCAGCCTCGGCGTGCTGAACCTGCTGCCGGTGCCGGTGCTCGACGGCGGGCATTTGGTATATTACGCGCTCGAAGCGATCAAGGGCCGTCCGCTTTCGGAGCGCTTCATGCAAGTCACGCAGAGAATCGGGCTTGCAATGGTCGCCGGTTTGATGATCGTTGCACTGTTCAATGATCTGACGCGTCTGTTCAGTTGACCCGCCGTCGACTGACGCCGGGTCGGTCGACGATGCTGCGGGCCGGCGTTCTGAATCACTGATCGTGGTGCCCAGGCCGGCGCCGCGCAGCCAGCCGGGGCATCTCGTATCAACCCGTCGCGTCCCAGATTCGCAGCGGGATCGTTCTTGCGATCCGCGCCGACAGCGCTGTTGCAACGGCTGGCCGGGCAGGCCGGCATCGCGGCGCTGCTGGCCACAGCACTGCTCGCCACGCCGCTGTTCGCACGGGCCTTCGAGCCGTTCGTCGTCAAGGACATCCGCCTCGAAGGGCTGCAGCGCACCGAGGCCGGCAGCGTCTTCAGCTACCTGCCGATCCGCGTCGGCGACCGCGTCACCGATCTGAATGCGTCGGAGGCGGTCAAGGCGCTGTTCGCGACCGGCTTCTTCAAGGATGTCCGTCTCGCGGTCGACGGGGACGTGCTGATCGTCACGGTCGAGGAGCGGCCGGCGATCGCGTCGGTCGACGTCAGCGGCTCGAGGGAGTTCGAGGTCGAAGCGCTGAAGAAGGCGCTGCGCGATACCGGGCTCGCCGAGGCGCGGATCTTCGACCGCGCGCTGCTCGACCGCGCCGAGCAGGAGATCCGCCGCCAGTACCTGTCGCGCAGCAAGTACTCGGTGAAGATCACATCGACGGTGACGCCGCTCGAGCGCAACCGGGTCGGCATCGCGATCGCGATCGACGAAGGCAACAACGCCCGGATCGCGCAGATCCGGATCATCGGCAACCAGGCGTTCAGCGAAGCGACGCTGCTCGACCAGCTGAAGCTGACGACGCCGACCTGGCTGTCCTGGTACACCAAGACCGACCAGTATTCGCGCGAGAAGCTCGCCGGCGACCTCGAGACGCTGCGCTCCTACTATCTGAACCGCGGCTACCTCGAGTTCGCGATCGAATCGACCCAGGTCTCGATCGACCCCGACCGCGAAGGCGTCTACGTGACGCTGACGGTCAAGGAGGGCGAACGCTTCACCGTCAAGGACGTCAAGTTCGGCGGTGATCTGCTCGGCCGCGAGGAGCAGTTCCGCAGCCGGCTGAAGTTGCAGGCCGGCGATACCTTTTCGGGCGAGCGGCTGTCCGATTCGACCAAGGCGATCATCGACGATCTCGGCGCGATCGGCTATGCGTTCGCCAACGTCACGCCGGTGCCGCAGATCGACCGCGAGCGGCGCGAGGTCTCGTTCACGCTGAACGTCGACCCGGGCCGCCGCGCCTATGTCCGGCGGGTGATCATCGCCGGCAACCAGCGCACCCGCGACGAAGTGGTCCGGCGCGAGATCCGCCAGTTCGAAGGCGCCTGGTACGACAGCGACCGGATCCGGCTGTCGCGCGACCGGATCGAGCGGCTCGGCTACTTCCAGGGCGTGCAGATCAGTACCGAGCCGGTGCCGGGCGTGCCCGATCAGGTCGACCTGCGGGTCTCGGTGACCGAGCGCGCGACCGGCAGCTTCACCTTCGGCATCGGCTTCTCGAGCACCGACAAGTTCCTGGTCTCGGCGCAGGTCAACGAGCCGAACTTCCTCGGCACCGGCAATACGCTCGCGGTCGAGGTCAATACCGGCGAGACCCAGCGCAGCGCCGCGGTGTCGTTCATCGAGCCGTACTTCACCCCCGACGGCGTCAGCCGCTCGGTCGATCTCTATTCGCGGACGCTCAACGCCCGCGAGCTCGGCCTCGGCGACTACAAGCTGCGCGCTTCCGGCGTCGGCTTGCGGTTCGGCATTCCGTACACCGAGCTCGACCGGCTGAACTTCGGCCTGGTCTACGAGCAGAACAAGATCTCGCCGGGCACCAGCACGATGCCGCAGCGCTATGTCGACCACATCGCCCATTACGGCGAGAAGAGCGGGGCGCTGCTCGGTGTGATCGGCTGGGTCCGCGATTCGCGCGACAGCGTGCTGTCGCCGACCCGCGGCCGCTATCAACGGATCAACCTCGAAGCGACCTTCCCGCGGCAGGATCTGTCCTACGCCCGGCTGACCTACCGGCACCAGTGGTATCTGCCGCTGACCAAGGACTATACGCTCGCGCTCAATGCCGACGTCGGCTACGGCGACAAGCTCGATCCCGACAAGCCGTACCCGGTCTTCAAGAACTTCTACGCCGGTGGCATCAACTCGGTTCGCGGCTTCAGCCCGAACAGCCTCGGGCCGCGCGATGCCAACGACAACAACCCGATCGGCGGCCGTGCGTCGTTCGCAGTCAGCGCCGAATTCCTGTTCCCGCTGCCCGGCACCGGCAACGATCAGACCATCCGGACTTTCTTCTTCCTGGACGGCGGCAATGTCTTCGACCGCTGGATCGAGCTCGGCGAGCTGCGCTACTCGGTCGGTATCGGCCTGAACTGGCTGTCGCCGATCGGGCCGCTCAAGCTGTCGGTCGGCTATCCGCTGCGCAAGCGTCCGGGCGACGACCCGCAGCGCGTTCAGTTCCAGATCGGGTCGGGGTTCTGATCGGGTCGGCTCGGGACTTGTGCCAAAATCCCCGGATCCAGGGACACAAGACGCATAACCCCATGACTAATCGAAATCGACCCGGGGCCTGCGGGCTGGTTCGTACCGCGTCGGCGGCGGCGCTGATCGCGCTGGCCGCGATGGTTCCGTTCGGCAGCGCCGCGCAGGCGCAGCAGGCCGGCCTGAAGATCGGCTTCGTCAGCACCGAGCGGATCATGCGCGACTCGAACCCGGCGAAGGCCGCGCAGGCCAAGATCGAGAGCGACTTCTCGCGCCGCGAGAAGGAGCTGCAGGACCTGAGCTCGCGGCTGCGCACCGCCAGCGAGCGGCTCGACAAGGAAGGCGCGGTGATGGCCGAAGCCGACCGCCAGCGCCGGCAGCGCGAGATCAGCGACATGGACCGGGATTTCCAGCGTCGCCAGCGCGAATTCCGCGAGGATCTGAACCAGCGGCGCAACGAGGAGCTGTCGGGTGTGCTCGAGCGCGCCAACCGCGCGATCAAGGAGATCGCCGAGCGCGAGAAGTTCGATCTGATCCTGCAGGAAGCGGTGTTCGTCAGCCCGCGCATCGACATCACCGATATGGTCGTCAAGCAGTTGAACTCGGGCTCCCGCTGACCGCGGCACGGCAGCCTCCCAGGAAGCGAGCCGGGTGCGCCGGGCCCTGTCGCCACCGTTATCGCTCGGTGAAATCGCCGCCGCGCTCGGTGCCGAGTTGCGCGGCGACGCCGCCGTCGCGGTCGATCGGCTGACCAGCCTGCGCAGCGCCGACGAACGCAGCATCAGCTTCCTGGCCCGGCCGCAGCAGCGCGACGCCGCGCTCGCCAGCCGGGCCGCGGCGCTGCTGGTCTCGCCGGCGCTCGCCGACCAGTTGCCGGGCCGCGCCAATCTGCTGGTGCTGGCGCAGCCGTATCTCGGCTATGCCCGGCTCGCCGAGCTGATCGATGCGCGGATCAATCCGCTGCCGCCGGCTGGCATCGCCGCCAGCGCGCAGATCGACGCCAGCGCGATCGTCAGCCCGCTCGCGGTAGTCGAGCCCGGCGTCGTGATCGGCGCGCGCAGCCGGGTCGGCGACCGCGCCTGGATCGGCGCCGGTACCGTGATCGGCGAGGACTGCGCGGTCGGTGCCGGCAGCCGGCTGCATCCTCGGGTGTCGCTGCTGTCCGATTGCCGGATCGGCGCCCGGACCATCATCCATTCGGGCACCGTGATCGGCGCCGACGGCTTCGGCTTCGCGCCGCTCGCCGGTGGCGGCTGGCAGAAGATCCCGCAGCTGGGCGGAGTCGAGATCGGCGATGATGTCGAGATCGGCGCCAACTGCTGCATCGACCGCGGCGCGCTCGACGACACCGTGATCGAGGACGGCTGCAAGCTCGACAACCTGATCCAGATCGCCCACAACGTCCGGATCGGCGCCCAGACCGCGATCGCCGCTTGCGCCGGCGTCGCCGGCAGCGCGGTGATCGGCAAGCGCTGCCAGATCGGCGGCGCCTCCGGCATCGCCGGCCACATCACCATCTGCGACGACACCATCGTCTCGACGATGACGCTGATCTCCCGTTCGATCAACGAGCCCGGTTTCTTCAGCGGCATCTTCCCGTCGATGGAGAACGCGCAGTGGGAGCGCGCCGCGGCCGTGGTCCGGCAACTGCCGGATATCCGCAAGCGGCTGCGGCGGCTCGAACAGCTGCAAGCGCAAGCGTCCGCCGAACCAACCGCCCGAACCGCGGCCGGCGCCTCCGGTGCCGCAGCCGACGAAACCGCCTGAAGGCCGCAATGACCCAGCCGAACCAGAATTCCGACCAGCCGCGCAGCGTCGACATCAACGAGATCCTGCGGTTCCTGCCGCATCGTTACCCGTTCCTGCTGATCGACCGGGTGCTCGAGCTCGAGCCCGACAAGCGGGTGCTGGCGCTGAAGAACGTCACGATCAACGAGCCGTTCTTCGTCGGACACTTTCCGCATCTGCCGGTGATGCCGGGCGTGCTGGTGGTCGAAGCGATGGCGCAGGCGGCCGGCGTGCTGTCGTTCGCGACCATGGGGCGCCATTCCGACGAGGACTCGGTGTTCTACTTCGCCGGCATCGACGAGGCGCGCTTCAAGCGGCCGGTCGGCCCCGGCGACCAGCTCCAGCTCGAAGTCGACATCCTGCGCAAGTCGCGGATGCTGTGGAAGTTCAAGGGGACCGCGACCGTCGACGGTCAGATCGTCGCCGAGGCGCAGCTGATGTGTGCGCTGCGCGATATCCCGCGCACGCCGGCGCCGCTGCGGCCGAGCGGGCCGATCGGCGATTTCCCGGGCGCCGGCCTGATCGCCTGAGCGGCGCCATGGCGAACGTCCATCCGACCGCGATCGTCGACCCGGCAGCCGAGCTCGACACGTCGGTGCGGGTCGGGCCGTTCGCGGTGATCGGCGCCGGCGTCTCGATCGGCGCCGGCACCACGGTCGCGGCGCATGCGGTGGTCGAGGGCCCGACCATCATCGGCCGCGACAACCGGCTGTTTCCGTTCTGCGCGGTCGGCGGGCCGCCGCAGGACAAGAAGTACGCCGGCGAACCGACCCGGCTCGAGATCGGCGACCGCAACACGATCCGCGAGTACGTCACGATCAATCGCGGCACCGTGCAGGACACCGGCGTCACGCGGCTCGGCGATGACAACTGGATCATGGCCTATGTCCACATCGCGCACGACTGCGCGGTCGGCAACAACACGATCTTCGCCAACACCACCAACCTCGGCGGTCATGTCAGGATCGGCGATTGGGTGATCCTCGGCGGCAATTCCCAGGTGCATCAGTTCTGCCAGATCGGCGCGCATGCGATGACCGGCACCGGCACGATCGTGCTGCAGGACATCCCGACCTATGTGATGGTGTCGGGCAACCCGGCCGCGAGCCACGGCATCAACAGCGAAGGGCTGCGCCGCCGCGGCTTCTCCGCCGACGACATCGCGCTGATCCGGCGCGCCTACAAGACGCTCTACCGCAGCGGGCTCGGTCTCGACGAGGCCAAGGCGGCGCTGGCCGCCGAGGCCGCCGGTGATCCGGCGGCGGCACGCTGCCTGGCGCCGCTGCTCGGCTTCCTGGCCGGCGTCACCCGCGGCATCGTCCGATAAGTGAAGCGCCCCCCGTTGACGCCCTGCGGGTGCCCGCCATCGGCGGCATGGGCAACCGCGGTGAAGTTGGCAGCGGGCAGCAGCGCGGGCGAGCCATGAACGTCGGGATGGTCGCCGGCGAAGCGTCCGGCGACCTGCTCGCGGCGGCGGTGCTGGCGCGGCTCGGCGGCAGCGGCGCAGGCGTCGCCGAAGCAGCCGGCGTCGAAGTACGCAGCGCCGGTGGCCCGCGCTGCGCGGGCATCGGCGGCCCGGCGATGGTCGCCGAAGGCTTCGAGGCCTGGTGGCCGTCGGAACTGCTCGCGGTGCACGGCTACGCCGCCGCCCTCAAGGTCTACGCCGGGCTGCTGCGGATCCGGCGCCAGCTCGGCAGCCGGTTGATCGCATGGCCGAGCGCCTGCTTCGTCGGGGTCGATGCGCCCGATTTCAATCTCGGGCTGGAATTGCGGCTGCGGGCGCAGGGGATCCGGACGCTGCACTTCGTCAGCCCGTCGATCTGGGCCTGGCGGCGCGAGCGGATCGAGACGATCCGGCGCGCGGTCGACCGGATGCTGCTGGTGTTCCCGTTCGAGCAGCAGATCTATCGCGACGCCGGCATCGCGGCAACCTACTGCGGTCATCCGCTCGCCGACCGGATCCCGTTCGAACCCGACCGGATCGGCGCGCGCGCCGCGCTCGGCTACGGCGAGCACGATACCGTGATCGCGGTGCTGCCGGGCAGCCGGGGCAGCGAAGTCGCGCACCTCGGGCCGGTGTTCATCGCCGCGGTCGCGCTGCTGGCGCGGCGCCATCGCAACTGGCGGTTCGTGATACCGGCGGCCGGCCCCGAGCGGCGGCGCGAGCTCGATGCGCTGCTGGCCGCCCGGCCGGTCGACGCCGACCTGCGCATCGTCGACGGCCGGTCGCATACGGTGCTGGCCGCCTGCGACGTCACGCTGATCGCGAGCGGCACCGCGACGCTCGAGGCGATGCTGTTCAAGCGGCCGATGGTGATCGCCTACCGGATGGCCGCGCTATCCTATCGGCTGATGAAGTCGCGCGCGTATCTGCCGTATGTCGGCCTGCCCAACATCCTGTGCGGCGAGTTCGTCGTGCCGGAGCTGATCCAGGATGCAGCGACGCCGGCGGCGCTCGCCGCCGCGGTCGAAGCCCGGCTCGACGATATCGCCGGCAACTTCCGGCTCGCCGAGCGCTTCGCGGCGATCCATCGCGAGCTGGCACGCGACTGCGCGGCGCGGGTCGCCGAGGCGATCCAGGCGCGATGAGTGACCCGAACGACCACCGTCCGGTGCCGGACCAGCAGGCGTTCGCCTTCGGCACGCTGCCGGCGATCATCGCAGTGCCGATCGTCTGCGGCGTCGACGAAGCCGGCCGCGGACCGCTTGCCGGGCCGGTATTCGCGGCCGCCGTGATCCTGTCGCCGAAGCGGCGGATCCGCGGGCTGCGCGATTCGAAGCAGCTGCGGGCCACCGAGCGCGAACGGCTCGCCGGGCTGATCCGCGAGCGTGCGCTGGCCTGGGCGGTCGCGCAGGCCAGCGTCGACGAGATCGATCGCTTCAACATCCTGCAGGCATCGCTGCTGGCGATGCGGCGCGCGGTCGATCAGCTGACGCCGGCGCCGACGCTGGCGCGGGTCGATGGCAACCGCGCGCCGCCGCTCGGCTGCCGGGTCGAGACCATCGTCGGCGGCGATGACCGGGTGGCGGCGATCTCGGCCGCCTCGATCCTCGCCAAGACCAGCCGTGATGCCTGGATGGACGCGCTCGACACACGCTTCCCGCAGTACGGCTTCATCCGCCACAAGGGCTACGGTACGCCCGAACACCTGGCCGCGCTCGCCAGCCACGGGCCGTGCGAAATCCATCGCCGCAGCTTCGCGCCGGTGCGGCTGGCGCTGGGCAGCGATGGCGCCGCGGAGACGCTGCTCTGACGGCCGCCGCCGCGCCGATCACCTCGGCCGCGAATCCGGCCTACCGGCAGCTGCGCGGCCTGCTGGAATCGTCGCGCGAGCGGCGGCGGGCGGGCGCCTCGGTGCTCGAAGGCATCCACCTGGTCGACGGCTGGCTGCGGCTGCGCGGCGCACCGGAGCGGCTGGTCGTCGCGCAGCGCGGGTTGAGCGATCCGGAGGTCGCGGCGCTGCTGGCGCGCGCCGGTGTCGCGCCGCTGGTGATCGCCGATCGTCTGTTCGATGCGCTCGGCACGCTGCCGTCGCCGGCGCCGCTGCTGGCCGTCATCGCCACGCCGGAGCCGACGGCACCGCCGCAACTCGACGGCGACGTGGTGATCCTCGACCGGCTGCAGGATCCGGGCAACGTCGGCGCGATCATCCGTACCGCCGCGGCCGCCGGCGTCGAGCTGCTGGTCACGACCCCGCAGACCGCCTGGTGCTGGTCGCCGAAAGTGCTGCGCGCCGCGATGGGCGGCCACTTCGCGCTGGCGATCCACGAGTCGGTGCCCTGGGAAGAGATCGCCGCGCGGCTCGCAGTGCCGCTCGCCGGCGCGCTGGCGCATGGCGGCCGGTCGCTGCACGATCTCGATCTGACGCCGCCGTGCGCCTGGGTGTTCGGCTCGGAAGGCGACGGGCTGGCGCCGGCGATCGCGGCGCGGCTCGACTGGCAGGCGACGATTCCGCAGAGCGACCGGGTCGAGTCGTTGAATGTCGCAGCGGCAGCCGCGATCTGCCTGTTCGAACAACGCCGCCAACGCGGCAGGGGGTGAGCGACGCTATTCCTGCTCGATCTGGATCACGGTCAGCACGGTCGCCGCGATCTCTTCGATCGACTTGGTCGTGGTCGACAGCATCGCGATGCCTTCGCGGCGCATCATCGATTCGGCCTCGCCGACCTCGTACCGGCAGTTCTCGATCATCGCGTAGCGGCTGCCGGGGCGGCGTTCGCTGCGGACTTCGTGCAGCCGCTCGGGCGTGATCGTCAGCCCGAACAGCTTGTCCTTGAACTTGTACAGCACCTCCGGCAGCCGGCGCCGCTCGAAATCCTCCGGAATCAGCGGGTAGTTGGCGGCCTTGATGCCGTGCTGGAGCGCCAGGTAGAGGCTGGTCGGCGTCTTGCCGCAGCGCGAGACGCCGACCAGGATCACATCGGCCTGATGGAGCTCGGCGTGCATCTGACCGTCATCGTGGGCCAGCGAGAAGTTGATCGCTTCGATCCGCTCGCGGTACTTGTCCAGGCTGGTGATCCGGTGGAAGCGGCCGATGCCGTGCGACGACGCCCGGCCGAGCTCGCGCTCGAGCGGCTCGACGAAGCCGGCGATCAGGTTCAGGTACAACGCGTTGGCCGATTGGACGATCGCGTTGATCTCGGTGTTGACCAGCGTCGAGAACACGATCGGCCGGTTGCCGTCGGTACGCGCCTGCTGGTTGATCCGGCTGACCGCATCCTCGGCCTTCTGCTCGCTGTCGATGAACGACAGCCGGACATGGCGGATCCGCAGGTCCTCGAACTGGCTGAGCAGCGACGAGCCGAAGGTCTCGGCGGTGATGCCGGTGCCGTCCGAGACGAAAAAAGCGGTCCGGTCGTGCGGCTGAGTCGACGTGAGCGGAGGAGTCATCGCGTGGGCTGCCCGGCGGTGCGTGAATGCGAAATCGACCGGACCGCCAACTAGTGCGGGTCGGCGCGGCGGGTCGTCTCGCTAGAATACGCGAAGCGGTGTCGTGCCGCGGCCGTGCCTCGCGTGCGATTCGTCACGGTCATTCGCGCGGCGACGGACGGAGCGGCCGCCCGTCGCCGCCACCGTTGCGCCCAGCGTGAATTGCAGCCGCAGGATCGGATCTTGCAAGGTCCTGCGCCTACAGTTCATCACAAAGCCCGCCGCGCCGGCACCCGAGACCGCGGCAGGCACGACCGATTTACAACCATGATCCAGAGAACCCACCATGAACGCTTTCGAAGGACGGCTCGTCGTCCCGTTCGAGCAGTTGCGCATGACCGACGTCGAAGTCGTCGGCGGCAAGAATGCCTCGCTCGGGGAGATGATCAGCCAGCTGGCGCAGGCCGGCGTCAAGGTGCCCGGCGGCTTCGCGACCACGGCGCAGGCCTTTCGTGAGTTCCTCGCGCACAACCGGCTGACCGAACGGATCGCCGACCGGCTGGCGAGCCTCAATACCGACGACGTCAAGGCGCTGGCGCAGGCCGGTACCGAGATCCGCGGCTGGGTCCGGGAGGCGCGTTTCCCCACCGCGCTCGAGAAGGCTATTCGTGAGCAATTTCAATTGCTTACGAAGAATTCTTCTAGCGATGTCTCGTTCGCGGTGCGCTCCAGCGCGACGGCCGAGGACCTGCCGGACGCGTCGTTCGCCGGCCAGCAGGAAACGGTGCTGAACGTGGTCGGCATCGAGGCCGTGCTGCACCACATCCTCGAGGTGTTCGCCTCGCTGTACAACGACCGGGCGATCTCGTACCGGGTCCACAAGGGCTTCGCGCACGAGGGCGTCGCGTTGTCGGCCGGGATCCAGCGGATGTGCCGCAGCGACGTCGGCGCCGCCGGCGTGATGTTCACGCTCGATACCGAGTCGGGGTTCCGCGACGTCGTCTTCATCACCAGCGCCTACGGCCTCGGCGAGACGGTGGTGCAGGGCGCCGTCAACCCGGACGAGTTCTATGTCCACAAGCCGATGCTCGAAGCCGGCAGGTACCCGATCATCCGCCGCCAGCTCGGCTCGAAGCTGCTCAAGATGCAGTTCGCCAGCGCGACCGCCGGCGGCCGCACCGTGCAGACCGTCGACACGCCGGTCGACCAGCGCGCGCGCTTCTCGCTCTCCGACGACGATGTCACCGAGCTCGCGCGCTATGCGCTGATCATCGAGAAGCACTACGGCCGGCCGATGGATATCGAATGGGGCAAGGACGGCAACGACGGCCAGATCTTCATCCTGCAGGCGCGGCCCGAGACGGTGAAATCGCAGGCGCGCGACGGCCGCCAGCAGCGCTTCGCGCTGAAGGGTACCGCCGACGTGCTGGCGACCGGCCGCGCGATCGGCCAGCGGATCGGCGCCGGCCCGGTCCGGATCGTCGCCGATTCGTCCGAGATGGAGCGGGTCCAGCCCGGCGACGTGCTGGTCACCGACATGACCGACCCGAACTGGGAGCCGGTGATGAAGCGCGCCGCCGCGATCGTCACCAACCGCGGCGGCCGTACCTGCCATGCCGCGATCATCGCGCGCGAGCTCGGCATCCCGGCGGTGGTCGGCTGCGGCGACGCGACCGACCGGTTGACCGACGCCAACCTGGTGACGGTCTCGTGCGCGCAGGGCGACACCGGCTACATCTACGACGGCCAGCTCGAGACCGAGGTCACCGAGGTCGAGACCGGCACCATGCCGCCGCTGCCGACCAAGGTGATGATGAACGTCGGCAATCCGCAGCTCGCGTTCGAGTTCGCCGCGCTGCCCAACGACGGCGTCGGCCTGGCGCGGGTCGAGTTCATCATCAACAACAACATCGGTATCCATCCGAAGGCGATCCTCGACTACCCGGCGGTCGACGCCGACCTCAAGAAGGCGGTCGAGAGCGTTGCGCGCGGTTACGCCAGCCCGCGGGCGTTCTATGTCGAGAAGCTCGCCGAAGGCGTCGCGACGATCGCGGCGGCATTCTGGCCGAAGCCGGTGATCGTCCGGCTGTCGGACTTCAAGAGCAACGAGTACCGCAAGCTGATCGGCGGCGCCCGCTACGAGCCCGACGAAGAGAATCCGATGCTCGGCTTCCGTGGCGCGTCGCGCTATATCGCCGACAGCTTCGCCGAATGCTTCGAGCTCGAATGCGTCGCGATGAAGCGGGTCCGCGAGCAGATGGGCCTGACCAACGTCGAGCTGATGGTGCCGTTCGTGCGGACCGTCGCCGAGGCGAAGCAGGTGGTCGAGCTGATGGCGCGCCACGGCCTGCCGCGCGGTGCCGGCGCCGACGGCGACGGGCAGGGCGGTCTGCGGCTGATCATGATGTGCGAGCTGCCGTCCAACGCGATCCTCGCCGAACAGTTTCTCGAGCACTTCGACGGCTTCTCGATCGGCTCCAACGACCTGACCCAGCTGACACTCGGCCTCGACCGCGATTCCGGCCTGGTTGCCGCCGGTTTCGACGAGCGCGATCCGGCGGTGCTGGCGTTGCTCGACCGGGCGATCGAGGCCTGCCGCGCCAACGGCAAGTACGTCGGCATCTGCGGCCAGGGCCCGTCGGACCATCAGGACCTGGCGCAGTGGCTGATGGAGCGCGGGATCTCGTCGATCTCGCTGAATCCGGATACCGTGGTCCCGACCTGGCAGCGCCTCGGCGCCAAGGGGTGAATGAAGCTACTGCGCGGGCCGACGTGTCGACGATGCTCGCCTGGCGATCGGCGCCGCGATGACGGAAAGGGCACCTGACGGTGCCCTTCGTTGGCCGGCGGCCGCGGCTGCCGGCCGGTCTGACCGGGCGCTGGGCGCCCGCTTCCGGATTTACTTGACGACGCCGATCTGGTCGCGCTTGCCGCCCTTATAGGTGAACAGCGTCAGCGAGCCGTTGTTGATGTCGCCCTTGTTGTCGAACGAGATCTTGCCGGTCACGCCGTCGTGGCTGATCTTGGCCAGTACCGGCAGGTACTTCTTCGGATCGGCCGAATCGGCCTTCTGCATCGCGGCGGCCAGCGTCATCGTCGCGTCGTAGACGTACGGCGCGTAGATCTGCACATCGGCATTGAAGCGCTTCTTGAAGCGCTCGCGCCAGGCGGCCATGGCGGCTTCCTTGTCCGGCGTGATGCCGCCGGCCTCGGCGCAGACCACCTGGCCATCGCTCATCCCGCCGCCGGCGAGCTCGGCGAGCTTCGGCGAGCAGATGCCGTCGCCGCCCATGAACTTGGCGTTGATGCCGAGCTGCTTCATCTGCCGCAGCATCGGGCCGCCGACCGCGTCCATGCCGCCGTAGAACACCAGATCGGGGTTGGACGCCTTGAGCTTGGTCAGGATCGCGTTGAAGTCGGTCGCTTTGTCGTTGGTGAACTCGCGGCCGACCACCTTGCCGCCGGCGGCCACGACCGACTTGCGGAACTCATCGGCGACGCCCTGTCCGTAGGCGGTGCGGTCATCGATGATCGCGATCGACTTGGCCTTGATTTCCTTGACGGCGTAGCGGCCGAGCGTGCCACCGAGCTGGCCGTCGTTCGCGACGACACGGAAGGTCGTCTTGAACCCCTGCTGCGTGTACTTCGGTGAGGTTGCCGACGGCGAGATTTGGGGGATGCCGGCGTCGCTGTAGATCTTCGAGGCCGGGATCGAGGTGCCCGAGTTCAGGTGGCCGATGACGCCAGCGACTTTCGCGTCGACCAGCTTCTGGGCGGCCGAGGTGCCCTGCTTGGCGTCGGCGCCGTCGTCTTCGGACATCAGCTCGAAGCGGACGTCCTTGCCGCCAAGCTTGATCTTCTTGGCGTTGAGGTCTTCGATCGCGAGAATCGCGCCGGCTTCGTTGTCCTTGCCCAGGTGGGCGATGCTGCCGGTCAGCGGGGCGACGTGCCCGATCTTCACGACGACTTGCGCGGCCGCGGTGCCGGCAGTGGCGGCGAACAGCGCCGTGACGGCGCCGGCGACCAGGCCGGCACGGAGGACGGGTTTGCTACGTTTCATTCAGGTCTCTCCTGGATAAGAGTCCGGGTGTCTGGATCGACTAAGGGCCACGACCTTGGCGCATCAGCGCACAACTGGCGATGCTAGCCAAATTCGTTACCACCAGCAACGCGCGGCGGCTGCGGCCGGGCGACGGCACTGCGGCGGCGCACGGGAAAACCCCGAAGCACGACGTGGTGATCGTCGCGTTGCGCGGCGACCGCCGCACCGGGCGGAGCGGCTTGACGTACCGCGGGGGGGCTCCACAATGTCGCCAGTATCCGGACCGGAATTCCGATGGCACTGCACTACGGCTGGTGGTTGATCGCGATCGTGCTCGGCGTCGCCGAGCTGTTCACCGGCAGCTTCTATCTGCTGGTACTGGCCGGTGCGGCGGCGTGCGCCGGGATCGCCGCGGCAGCCGGAGCCGGCTTCACCGGGCAACTGGTCATCGCCGCGATCGTCGCCGCGGTCGGCGCGGCGCTGGTGCATCGGCTCCGGCCGCTGCGCCGCGATCGGACGCCGGCGCAGCGCAGCGCCGACGTCAACCTCGACATCGGCCAGCGCGTCGATGTCGACGCCTGGAACGTCGACGGCCGCGCCCGCGTGCGCTACCGCGGTGCGCTGTGGGACGTCGAGCTGATGCCGGGCGAGACCGCGGTACCGGGCCGCTTCGTGATCCGCGAGATCGACGGCAGCCGGCTCAAGCTCGCCCGCGACGGCACCGGCTGATCGGCCGGCTTCCTCCCGTCTCCCATCCCCGATTCCCCCTCGTTCCGCCCGCCGCCCCAACCCCGCCTACGGAGCACTCGACCATGTTCTTCCTCGACGGCAGCATGATCGCCTTCGCCGCGCTGATCCTCGCGATCGTCTTCGCGGTCAAGACGCTGAAGATCGTGCCGCAGCAGCACGCCTGGGTGATCGAGCGGCTCGGCAAGTACGACCGGACGCTGACGCCGGGGCTGAACATCATCGTGCCGTTCATCGATCGGGTCGCCTACAAGCACGTGCTGAAGGAATTCCCGCTCGACGTGCCGAGCCAGGTCTGCATCACCCGCGACAATACCCAGCTGACCGTCGACGGCGTCTTGTTCTTCCAGGTGACCGACCCGATGCGTGCGTCCTACGGTTCGTCCGACTACATGTCGGCGATCACGCAGCTGGCGCAGACGACGCTGCGCTCGGTGATCGGCCGGATGGAGCTCGACAAGACCTTCGAGGAGCGCGACGCGATCAACGCCAGCATCGTCAGTGCGCTCGACGAGGCGGCGACCAACTGGGGCGTCAAGGTGCTGCGCTACGAGATCAAGGACCTGACGCCGCCGGCCGAGATCCTGCGGGCGATGCAGGCGCAGATCACCGCCGAGCGCGAGAAGCGGGCGGTGATCGCGGCCTCCGAAGGGCGCCGCCAGGAACAGATCAACATCGCGACCGGCGAGCGCGAATCGGCGATCCAGCGCTCGGAAGGCGAGCGCCAGGCCGAGATCAACCGGGCGCAGGGCGAGGCCGCCGCGATCGCGGCGATCGCCGACGCCACCGCCCGGGCGATCGAGCGGATCGCCGCTTCGTCGGAACGCCCCGGCGGTCTGGCGGCGGTCAACCTGCGGGTCGCCGAGCGCTATGTCGATGCCTTCGGCGAGCTCGCCCGCACCAACAATACGCTGATCCTGCCGAGCAACCTGGCCGACCTGTCGGGCCTGGTCGCGACCGCGCTGACCGCGGTCCGGGGCGCGCCGCCGCCGGGGCGTTGAGGTGACGGGCGCGTCTGCGGCCAGCCGGCGCGGCGTGCCCGTCGCCTGCACGCCGCCTCACCGCCGGGCCGTCTTCATCACCCGCGACTTCTCCCGCTGCCAGTCCTTGTCGCGTTCGGTCGCGCGCTTGTCGTACTGTTTCTTGCCCTTGGCAAGCCCGATCGCGAGCTTGACCCGGCCGCGGGTATAGTGCAGGTCGAGCGGCACCAGCGAATAGCCCGCCCGCTCGACCTTGCCGATCAGCTTGGCGATCTCGGCTTCATGCAGCAGCAGCTTGCGGGTGCGGGTCGGATCGGGCTTGACGTGCGTCGATGCCGCCAGCAGCGGCGTGATGTGGGCCCCGATCAGGAACAGTTCGGCCGAACGTACAATGACGTAGGCTTCCTGCAGCTGCACCCGGCCGGCACGGATCGCCTTGACTTCCCAACCCTCGAGGACGATGCCTGCCTCCAGGCGCTCCTCGATGAAGTAGTTGTAGCCTGCCTTCCTGTTCTCGGTGATCGTCGACATGCGCGCTATTCTGCCCCGGAACGCCCGGTCCCGGCTCGTCGGTGGGGCGATGCGCGCCGGATAGCGGGTCCGATGCCGATCATCAGGAAGAACGCGCTGGTGCCGTATGCGGCAGCCGAGATGTTCGAGCTGGTCGCCAACGTCGCCGACTACCCGCAGTTCCTGCCGTGGTGCGGCGGCACCGAGGTGCACCGGCAGGACGAGCACGGCATGGTCGCGACGATCCGGATCAGCTATCGCGGGCTGTCGCAGTCGTTCACCACCGAAAACCTCCACGAACGCCCGCATCGGATCGAGCTGAAGCTGCGCGAAGGGCCGTTCTCGCGGCTGCACGGCGTCTGGACCTTCAAGCCGCTGAAGCCCGATGCCTGCCGCGTCGATCTGACGCTCGACTACCAGATGCGCAGCGGCCTGGTCGCGCAGCTGCTCGGGCCGGTATTCGGCCAGATCGCGCAGTCGCTGGTCGACGCGTTCGTGACCCGGGCGGCGCAGCTGCATGGCCGCGACCAGGCGGCGCGGGCACGGCCCGGCGGCACCGGCGCCGGCACCGGCACCGGCGCCGGGACCGGGACCGTATCGTGATCGCGGACCGTGATCGTGCCATGATCGCGGTCGAAACCGTCATCCAGCGCGACGGCGACGCGCCGCTCGCGCGGGCCTGCCACCGCGTTCCCGCCGGCACCACCATCCGGACGCTGCTGCAGGCGGCCGGCGAGCGCGGCGCGATCGCGCGGATCGAGGCGCGGATGCTCGGCCTCGCGGTGTTCGGCCGGCGTGCCTGGCTCGACGATACGTTGGCCGATGGCGATCGCGTCGAAGTGGTGGCGGGGATCGTCGCCGACATCCG
>JBFWQR010000155.1:0-17890 GCA_050249335.1 Lautropia sp. | reverse complement strand
TCAGTGAAGCCTGACCGAGCGTGTAGCCAAGCCCTTCCTTCATATGCTTGATCGCGTGCACGTTGATCGCATAGACGATCATCAGCGCGAGGCCGTGCCCGAACGAGATGAACCAGAACGCGCGGGTGCGCAGCGCCTGGCGCGCAGTGAACTCCTGCTGGTCGCGATCGCCCAGCGGATCGTGCTCGGCTCCGTCCGGTGCCGGCGGCAGGCCGTCGACGGTCTGGCCGAGATCGGCCGGGTGCCGCCGGAACACCTGGGCCAGCGGCCAGCCGATGATGATCACCAGGCAGCCCGAAGCGAGCGCGGTGCTGCGCCAGCCGAACCGCTCGATCGATGCCGCTACCAGTGGCACCAGCAGCCCGCCGAGCGCCAGGCCGAGCCCGACCGACGACAGCGCGCGGGCGCGCAGCCGGTGGAACCAATGGATGATCGCGACGTTGATCGGGAAGAAGCCGCACAGACTGGAGCCGAGCGCGATCACCAGGAACGCGGCGTAGAACCCGGGCAGTGAGTCGATCAGCGACAGCAGCATGAAGCCGATGCCGAACATCACGATGCCGATCCGGATCATGCCTTGCGGACCGAAGCGGTCGACGATCCAGCCGAGCGCCGGCCCGAGCAGCGCGGCTTCCATCGGCTGCATCACCGCGACGCCCGACAGCGCCGTCTTGCTCCAACCCTTCTCGTCGACCAGTGCAGCAAAGTAGGCGCCGAACGCCTGATGCAGCGTCGCCGCCTGCATGAACTGGATGGCGCTGCCGGCGGCCACCATTCGCCAGCCGTGGAACGTCTTCAACGAGAGCACGGACTCAGGGATGGCAACCGGAAATGACGCACCGGCCGGGTCGGTCAGGCCGACGCGGCCGGCACTGTGAAGGTGGTTGCGGGGGCAGGATACCACCGCTACAGACCTGTCATTCTACGTTGAAATGCACGCCCCATGTTGCGAGCGCGCTACGATTGGCCATGGCCCAATCCTTCAACCCCCGTCCTGACCACTACCGCCCCTGCTGGCACTGCGCCCACGACGAGGGCGAGCGCACTCGCTCCGGTCACATCATCTGCTGGCGCGATGTCCGCATCGGGAGCCAGCGGCACCCGATCGTCCACCCGCTACCGGAGCGCGGTTGCGCGCACTGGGAGCGGGAGCCGGGCGCCGACGACGATCTGCCGGTCGGGCCGGCCGGCTCATCGGCGGCGAAGCCGCCGCAGCCAGACCGCCAGTAGCAACCTGAGCGCATGATAAGTGTCCATGCCGGCAGTGTGCCGCGACCCGGCGCCGGCGGGTATCGGCCGGATGGCCTACGGCGAGCGGCCGACGCACCCCCGCAGCTCGACCTCGAGCTCGGCCGCCCAGACCTGCAGCATCAGATCCCGAGCCCGCAGCGCCCGCACCGCGTCGCCGTCGGGCAGCGCCAGGATCTCGACGTCGGTGAGTAGCGGCGGCCGCGGCGGCACGGCGGCCCGGCACGGCACCGGCACCGCGACCCGCACCTCGACCGGCTCCCGGACTGTGACCACTCGCGGCGGCGCCGCCTGGCAGCCGGCGAGCAGCAGGAGCAGCGCAAACCTGCAGGTGATGCAGGCCGGGCTCACCGCTGCTCAGCCCGCCACTCGTCCAGCGCCGCCCGGCAATCAGCCGCTGCCGGCCCACCGGCCCGAATCCTGGCGTCAAGGCGCGCGATCGCGGCCCTGGACGGCTCCAGATATCGCCGCACGTCCTCGCGCAGCGCCGCGGCCTCGGATTCGCGCCGGGAGGCGTCCTGCGCCAGCATCGTGATCGACGCGCTGCACTGCGCGGCGGCGTCGGATAGCCGGCGCTGGCTGCGCTGGTGCTCGGCGATCGCATTGTCCCGGGTGGCCAGCGCCTCGGAGAGCCGGTCGCGCTCGAGCGTCAGCCGGTCGACCCGGACGCTCGTCCAGCGGTTGACCAGCCAGCCGCCGCCGGCCGCGCCCGTGGCCAGGGCGATCAGCACGACGTACGGCGCGATCGCCGCGGCGAGCCGGGCGAGCATCAGACTGTCCGCGGGTCCAACGGGCCGTCGTCCCGAAAGTCGAGGACCCTCAGCCCCTCGCGCCGGGCCCGGGCGACCAACTCGTCGGCCGTGCCGGGGAACGCCACGATCGCCTCGTACCCGACCGTCGCCGACACCAACCCGCGCATCCGCAGCACGGCGTGCTGCTCGGCGTCCGGGATGTAGTCGGACGGCAGGATCAGCGCCTTCATACCGGCTTGCCGGGGTCCGGCGGCTCGGCCGGCGCGTCGACCTCGTCGACGTAGCTCGATGTCGGCTCGTCAACGCACTCGTATGCGATATCGAGTCTGCGTCCTTCCACGACGATCTTCGATTCCTCGTCCGCGACCCACGTCCAGCAGGTCGCGATGTCATCGACGGGGATACGGATCGTACCGGCCGGCAGCAGCAGCCCGGGCGCCAGAACGGCGTACAGCGTGATCAGGATATGTGCGAGCACGGGAGCTACCTCACGACAAGAAAATACGCGCTTCTCGCGCGCGGCGGACGACGAGACTGGGGCTTGCCAGAATCCGACATCACGCGCCTGCGTGATCGCTGTCGTCAGGTCCGGGGTACGGGTGCGACTTCACGTAGACCTCGTACGCCTGCGACAAAAAGTTGTAGGCGATGACGCCGGTTCCGATCACGCCGTACCAGTGCTCCGGCAGATGTTCCTTGAGCTGTGGCAGGAGCATCGGAACGCCGAGCATCACGGTACCGAAGAGATTGCCCCACCATCGCAAGCGCGCGGTCAGCAATTCCTTGCGACGGTCGACCGGCCTGCCGGTCTTGGCATCCAGCGGCAGGGCTTGCCCCGGGGTGTCGATCACGGGCTGGTCAGGCATCAAGCCACCTCCTCGAGTGCGTTGCAAATAGCGGCCGCGACCCGCCGCGGCGATGCCGGTAGCATCAGCCTGGCCAAGTCGGCGGTGTTCGTGAGAAAGCCAAGTTCGACCAACACGGCCGGCCCGAACTTCAGGATGGCGAGTTCGCCCCGCTCCTTTGTTCCGCGGTCGCGGGAACTGAGCGCCAGAACGACGCGCTTCTGGACAGCCTCGGCGAGCGGAAGCGATTCATAGGTCCCGTACAGGGTCTCGGTGCCCTGCGTCCCGGAGAGGTGCCAGGCGTTGCAGTGCAGACTGACCAGCAGCTCGCATCCGTGCGCCCGAGCGGCGGCGACGCGGTTCGCCAGCGGTCGGGGCTGGTCGTTGTCCCGACGGGTCAGGAACGTGCGCCAGCCACGCTGTCCGCATGCATCCTCGAGCGCGAACGCGAACGGAAGGACGACATCCGCCTCGCGAAACCCTTGATTGACTGCGCCCGGATCAAACACGCCCGGCGACGCGTTGGCCATGCCATGCCCCGGATCAATCGCGACGTTCATTTCGCCAGCCTCTCGATCAGATTCGAGACCTTGCGCTCGATCCAGTTCACGACGAGATTCGGCACCAGCCCGGCGATGATCACCGTGACGACGATCGTCCATGGCTCGGCCTGGCGAGATGCCTGCACCGCCATGGCAAGAATCCCCATCACGGCGGACAGGCTCGCGTGTGCAGCAAGCTTCTGGACGCCGCGGTCGCCATCGATCTTCCGGTGAGACCACAGCCACGAGAACCAGGCAATGCCGCAGAACCCGGCCATCATCCCCGCGATCAAGAACGACACCCATGGCAGTGTCGTGAGATCGACCTGATAGTCCTCGATCTGTGTCGCAAGCTCGGCCGCCAGCGCGGCATTGAGCCCGCCGATCGCGAACAGAAGCATGACCGTCCGGAACCTCATCAGTCCGTGTACGTCGAGTTGACAGCGCCACCCATCGAGCCCACCCCAAGAAACAGCAGCAAGCCGACCGTGAACGCCGACGCGCCGGATTCGCTCGCAACCAGCGCCATGCCCATCTGGCACAGCGAGAGCGTCGTATACGGCACGAGCGCGTTGGCACTCGACGATGCCCGCCGCGACACCATCTGCGCCAGCACCCATCCACAGCAGAGCAACATCACGATCGCCAGCGCAGTGCCATAGACGCCACCGAGCGCCATCAACTTGTACATCAGCGACTGCGGTTCCCACAGAGCCAGTCCGGCGATCGAGAACGACCAGCCAAGGATCATGAACTTCGCGAGAAATGCCCATCCGCGGTACTCCATCCGCACCATGTCGCCGGGCTTCGACCGAAGCAACTGCTGAATCATGTGGACCATCGTTCACCCCTGGTTGGATTCAACCCGCAGGGCACGCTTCTCTCCCGCTCGTGAGGCTTTCCCCTCATCGCCGCTTCTCGATAATCACTTCCACGTCAGGTGCTGTCCATTGCTCGTTGAATGCGAACGTTGCCTCGATCTGGATCTTCAGATGCCGCCGCTCGCCGAGCGCGGGCAGGTAGGCGCCCGGGATCTGAATCTCCATCGTCTGCCCGACCTCCGCGACAGGAATCACAGCGCTCACCGGCGCCCCGGATGCCGCGCTGAACACGCGATATCGCACCGATACCGGCGTCGAAGGCGCACCGTACTTGTCGAACCAGCCTATCGACACGGGTACGGTGTTGCCTTCGCGATAGACCCTAGGCGTACTCATGCTCGCACTCGCGAAGCTCGATGTCCGCGCGCCGATCGAGCAGCACGATCACCACCGATCGATCCATCAGTTCCACATGCGCGCAGTAGGCAAACGCGTCAGAATGGAGGTTTGCCTCCTGCCCAAACGATCCGACCGGCTGCGTCGCGGACATCAGGCGCCGGATGATTCTCTGCGCGACGAAGAACGTATCGAAGGAACCGACCTGCTGCGATGCCTCTACATCGCTGATGTCGTCCGAGTCGAGATTGCCCGCGCTGCCGAAGCCATCGACTGTCTGATTGGCGACCGCTGAACGAACAGAAGCTGCCGCACTGGACTGTGCGAACGGCTGAACAGCCTGGCCCGCGGTTAGCTCGCGCGAGAGCGCGAACCCTTGCGCGGTGGCGACCTGCGCGAACTCGCCAACGTGCTGAGTCAGATCGACCGCGATCGGCAATCCGTCTGCGCCAGTGATGAAGTCATCATCCTCGTTCACTAGGTAGCCGGAGACGGTCATCAGTCGGTTGACCGTCGGCGATCCGAAGACCGCGCTCTGGGCGAAATCGGCGACCGTCTGCGCAGCCACCATGTCGTTGACGCCGCCGAGAGCGGCAGCCAGCGCGAAGTCGTCAACCTCCTGCGATGCAGCGGCCGCTGCTATCGCGATCGCCTGCGCCGTCTGGACGAATTCGCCGACCGTCTGGCCGCCCGTCGCCGCCACCGCCGCGGTGGCGGCGACAGCTTGCGCGAAGTCCGCCACGGTCTGCGCGGCCGCGAGTTCTCCGCTGCCGCTGATCGCCACCGATTGCGCGAAGTCGCCGATGGTCTGGCTTGCTGCTGCTGCTCCGCGATTCGCGGCGGTCGCGGTCTGCGTGAAGTCGCTCACCGCCTGGCTGGCAACGCCGTCAACGACTCGCGCGATCGCTGCGGCCTGCGCAAAGTCGCCGACTGCCTGACTGGCCGTAGCCGACCGCAGGCCGAGCACCGTGAACGCGAGCGCGAACTCCCCGATCGACTGAGAGGCAACCGCGGTGCCGACGACGATCGCTGCTGCGGCTTGCGAAAACCCGGCTACCGTCTGCGAAGCTGTCGCCTCGCGATCGCCGGAGCCCTCGGCGAACGCCATGATGGCGGTGCCGTATGCATCGCCGCCGTTCGTCGCCTGGTTCAGCGACACGCTGCCTGTCGCGTCGGCGCTGGTCTGGATCTTGTATGCGACACCGATCGATTGCTGCGAGCCGGTTGCATTGCGCACCTGGTTCGCAGTTGCCAGTGCCCAGCCACTACCGCTTAGCGAATCGAACGTGTTGTCATCGTTCGTCGAGAAGACGGCGATAGCAATCGCGCTGGGCGCCGTGGGCGTGACGCCGGCACGCGTCATCGTGAACGGCGAGCTCGGCGCCGAAGCGGATCCGCTCGCGAGCGCGACATCCTCGGTCCAGCCCGCGCCGTTGCCGCGGAATACGACCATCAGCGCGGTGAACGGAACGCCAGCGGTTGCGGCGCTCGAAAACTGCGGATTCGCGTCCCAGGTTCCGTCAAAGACCGCGTAGTGCCATTGCACGCGTCCGATCGACGGATCGGCAACGTACGGCGTCAGGCTCGTCCAGGACTGACCGCCATTGTTTGCAATGGAGAATGTGGCTGTCGATCGAGACTGCGTCAGGACAAGGACAAGATCGCCCGACACCATTGACGCAGGCGGCGTCAGGGTCGCAGTGGTGGTTCCGCCTTGAGTCCCGTTGTCAGACGGGGACGACGCGATGCCGAACAGCGAGGCCATGGGTGGTCACGCGTATCCGTGGTCGCGCAGGAAGTCCTTGGTCTCGATCCACCAGGGCGCGTTCTCGTCCCATGGCTGCTGACCGAACGCGGGCGTCGTTCGAGCGGTGGGCGCAGACGGGCTGCCCGTATAGGCGTAGTCATTCCCGAAATAGCCGCCCCAGATGACGAACCCGTCCACGCCGGCCGATCGGATCGTCTCCAGCATCTCGCGCCATGTCGGTCCGTCGATCAGCTTCCAGCCGACAAGTTGGCTGCTGGGCGTCGTTCCGGCGAGTCCAACATCGGCCTGGAATCCCCAGTTCGGCCACATGTATGGAACGACCCGTTGCTTACGAATCGCGAGACCCTCGGAGACCCGATGCGCCTCGCAGATCCGTAGTGTCTCCGCGATCGAGTTCCGGATGCTGGTCTTCCAGGCGTTGAAATCCCGGACTCGCAGATAGTAGGTCGGGTGGAGTTCGTAGGCCTCATCGAGAAACGACCTACTTTCGGTCGTCACTCCGTCGATGAGCGTGATCGTGTGCTTCTCCAGGTAGGCATTGTTCGCCTCGACCATGTGCGCGCCGTTCACATGCCCCGGGATGTAGCCGTAAAAATCCGGGCTCGGGCAGACCCCGTACGGCGCCACCGGGCGCCCCGAGACCTGCCGAAGTCGCCGCATGCACTCGGTATAGCGCTTGAGATTCGCGCGGTGCCACTGGCCGTCTGGATGCACCCGTCCCGCGGTCACCGACGGAGTGGCCGGATTCCACTTCGGCTTTGAATCATAGTAGACGCCAGCGGGATGCCCGGCAGATAAGTTCTGACTCACATCGACGTTCGGATACAGGTGCCAGATTTCGATGTCGCTTTCGATGTAGGAGCCGGGGAAGTTCGCGACACTCTGCGCGGCATCGGTGTAGCCTTGAACCGGCGGCATCGCCGGATCGTTCTCAATACGATAGACACGACCGCCGGCTTTCCCGTGCCGGAAAAAAGTCTGCTCGTAGATCACAGGGACCTTGTGAATGTCATTGGCCGCGAGTGCGGCGTCGACATTCAGCCAACCTCCGGCGTAGACCGTCTGCCATTGTCCTGGCGGCACTGGCGCGCCCGGCTCGGTCGGTCCGACCGGGCCGCCGGTGGATGCGGGAACATCGACAGTCGAGCCATCGCTCTTCCGTGTTCGCTTACCGGCATCGTTCGTTGCCGACTGTTCAATCAGAATGCCAGCCGAGATCTGCGTGGCCGTCAGTGTCAACGCGCTGATAAGCCCGTCTGCAGCGAGGTAGAACTCTAGGCCTTCCGCCTGGCTCTCGGCCACGGACTGCACGGTCAGCCGCCGGACCTTGATGGAATGGGCCGAGTTCGTGCTGCTGTAGGCGCCCGGATAGAACCAGACGGCTGTCGTGTTCGGGGTCTTTCTGACGATCTCGATATAGGTCGATTCCGACTGCGAGAGTCCGGCCAACGTGAACAGGGCGCCGGAGAATCGCGTGACGCTGCCGGGACCGCGAATGATCCGGGCGTAGTTGAGCGCCGCGGATCCGCCGCCCCACGCATTCGCACCGTTGAGGCCCACGTGCGCAGTCGCAACCGAGCCGGCCCGGATCTCGAAGATCGCGCTCGTCATCGCGGTAGTCGGGGCTACCGGGGCCGCGACATACTGATTCTGGGCGGTACTGGTCTTCGCGATCGTCGCGAATCCGTCACCGTCCAGCGCGCCGAGCGTCGCGCCGCTTTCGACCCAGCCTTTCGAGACTTTGACTTCGACCGGGCCCAGACTTACCGGGACCGTCAGCAAGTTGCTACCGACTCGGACGTGCCGCGTTCTTTCCGTGATCGTTGAGCCGCTCGACCACGTGATCGGGACGATCGTGTTGATCGCGCCGGCCGTCAGCGCGCCAGCCCACGACGGCGTACCAGAAGGAACCGGAAAATCCGAGGAGGCGAGGATCGGTCCTAACCCAGCAGATGTCGCCGCGGCCGACGGACCGCTCGCATTCGTCGCGATCACGGACACGGTGAGTGTAGCGTTCTCATCCGCACCAGTGGTCGTGTAGGTCAGGCCGGTAGCTCCGCCGATGTTGCTACCATTGCGCTTGACCTGCACTGCGTAGGACGTGGGTGCATGATCCCAATCGCCCACATCGACAGTTAGCAGTTGCCCAATCAGCGCAGTTCCGGTCAGCTGCGGCAGCCGCAGATTGGTCGGCGCCGTCGGCGCTTCGACTTGCAAGACCTGCAGAACGAACGTCCCGCTCGCCGCCGTTCCGTCTGTACTCGTCGCCTGGACCGTGATCTGATGACTCGTCGCGGTGCCATAGTCGAGAGGAGCAAGTAGGGTGATGGCGCCAGTGACCGAGTTGATCCCGAACTTCCCGTTCCCCGCCTCGGTCAGCGAATAGCTGACCATGTCCGTGGCATCCGGATCGCTTGCCGCGAATGCCACTCCGATGACGGTACCGATAGGCGTGTCTTCTGGCCATACGCCTTGCAGCTGGCTCGTGTTGTCGATCAGTTGGATGGGCCGGTTGGCGAGCGCAACAGCGATGGAGAACTGCGTCGTCGAGTAGTTGCCGCCCGGGGTGGTTGCTCGGGCGATGATCGTGAGCGGCGTCCCGGCAGCCGAAGTCAGCAGGGATGCGGCGGTCGTCACGACGCCAGTCGATGCATTGATCTGGAATCGTCCGCTCGCATTGCTGTCGAGCGAATAGACCAGATTGCTGCCAGTGGCCCGCGCCGTGATGCCGACCGGGGTCCCGATCGCCGCGTCCGTCAGGACGCGATTCGTCGTCGGGTCGATGTCGGTCAGGGCGCCAACAAAGCCGCCCTGCTGCGAGAGAGCGGTCTCCAGCGTCAGCACCCGGCCCTGCAACGCCGCGATCTCGGCGTTCTTCTGGACCAGTTGCGCCTGCAGCGTGGCGACTTGCGTCGGCAGGCCGTAGCCCGGCAACGTGATGCCGGACAGTTGCTTGACCTCTGTGCCCGCGACGACAAGCAGCTTGTCATCGGCGCCGAGGTCGGCTCCGGCGACCTGCTGAAGCACGAACTCAGCGTAGGTCTGGTTCATGCGTGCGGCGCGGTCTTCGTGTACCCGGTGATCCGCACGACCTGGGATGTCGCGATCGCGATGTTGTCGATCGTCATGTCGCCGCCGCCACCGGTCGCCGTGACCGTGCCCTGCTCATGGCACGTCGAGCCGGCGCTGTTGACGAACCGGTAGTAGCCCGCGTTCCCGTCCGCAAGCCCGGTGGTTTCCAGCGGCAGGCTCGCGAGCGTCTTCTGCGCGCTTGCGGCGTCCGTTGCCCAGTTCGAGCCCAGGGAGTACTCCAGGAGCTTGGTGCCCGTGGCCGACGCAGCGCAGTTGGCGGGCTTCGAGCCGGTGTACACCTGGATCTTCGCGCTCGTGCCCATCGCGGTTTCCCACGCATCGAGGACGGCATTGCGGACGGCATCGGACCAGTTGACAGCCATGTTTCTTTCTCAGATCGAACCGGGGTTGTAGATCGCACGCATCCGCGTGCGGTTGAGCAGCGTGAAGTTGTTCGCTTCGTAGGTTCCGATGTCGTTGACCACGAGCTGAATCGAGACCGGACCGCTTCCCGCGGGTACCGTGAATGGCAGCGAGAAGACGTATTCCGCGTTGAAGGACTTCGTCTTAAGCGGGCGTGCCTGCCAGACGGTTCCGGTCGACGCCAGCACGCTGAGCGTCACCCCGGTCGACGTGCCAGGGGTCAGGCCGCTGACCTTCAGGCGTCCGTTGAACTCGATCTCGTCGCCGGCCGTCCAGCCCGAGATTGCGGAGCCGGTGGCAATGACCGCCTGGCCGCCCGCCTCTCGAACGACCTTCATCGTCTTGCCGGTCCAGAAGCCACCGGCCGGCGGGTCTTCTTGGGTCCGCGTCGAGTCGGCCGAAGTCGTCAGGGTCCAGAAGCCGAAGCCACCGCCGCCATTGACGAAGGTACCGTTGGCCATCAGGTTGGCGATATCGCCCATCGCGGCCTGGGCGGACGCCGCGAAGTACGGGCCGCACGGTGGGAGCGCCTTCAGGAAATCGGCGAACAGCGGAGCAAGGATGGCCACGGCCGCCGCAAGCGGGTGCGTGCCGTCGGTGCTGTAGGTCGTCGATGCCCACGAACCGTTCGCCGGGTTGCAGACGTAGCGGAACGCGTCGAACAGCGGCACCTGGTGGTGCTGGGCAATGGCGTAGAAGAACGGTTGCGCACGGACGACCTCGTCGGTATCGCTGCGCACCGTGTTCGCTGCTGCGTTCGTGCCCTTGGGCAGGGGCGTCACGAGAATCGGCAGCACGCCGCTTCGCTTGGCCATCACGACCATCGACTCGACATCGCGGGCCAGCGCGCCGATGCCCGCGTCCCCGACCCCGTCGGTCAGGTTGTTCGCGCCGACCGTGATGACGACGCCATCCAGCTGATGCCGGAGCGCGTCTCGATAGAAGCGATTCAGGACCGTTCCGGACGCCTCGCCGCCAACGCATGCGTTCTTCGCGTGCGAGTGCCGGCCAGTCAGCGCAATGCCTGTGTCGATGTAGGTATTGCCGAGCTGCGGCGCGCCCGGCGTCGCCTCCGAATAGTCCGACGCGCCCTGCGAGTCTCCGATGGTTCCGAGGCGGTAGGGCCGGGTCGGTAGCGACGTGGAAGTTTCGATCGGCAGGCCCATCGCGCGCCCTGGAAATGGATGCGCGAGAGTGGCCTATAGGGCGTAGGCGGTCGCCAACCGTCGATGTCAAGGATTCCGACGGCGGCCGGAGTAATATTGCCGGCGTGGAAGCCCTGATCTGGGTCTACGTCGCCATTGGCGCTGCCTGCGTCTACCTGATCACGGTTGACCAGTGGCGGCAGATTGCGGTCATCTTCCTCGGGATCGTCGCCGCCGGCGGCTTGGCGGGCTTCGTCTGGGACTGGTGGGTGGCCGGGCGATTTCCGGTCAGTTGGTGACGGCTCGCTGCGCCAGCCGTGCGCCTTCCTGCCGAAGCCGATCGATCCGGGCTCGCTTTTCTGCTCCGTCGAGCGTTTTGCTCGCCTCGATCGTCCTCACCTTGGCGTTGATCTCGGAAAGGCCCTTCGTCGCCTTCGTGAAGAGCGGCCGTTTCTTCAGCAGCTCCCGGCTTTCGTCGTAGATCTCCTTGGCCGCCGCCCGGTCGCCGCGCTTCTCCGCCGCGCGCATCGAGGCGTATGCCTGCTCCACTTCGTTGGCCTGTTCATAGAACTTGGTCACGTAGCGCGACTGGTTCGCCGGCAGCGTCTCAGCGAAGTTCCCGATGAAGAACATCTCCCGGAGCTGATAGTCCGGCCGTGCGCCGCGATCCATGAACGGCCGGAACAGGGAGTCGATACCGAGCGCGGCAGTGGATCCGACCCAGCCGAAGTAGCCGCGGATGAGGTGGTCCCACTGGACCGGCGACAGCGCCTCGTAGTTGCCCGTGATGAGCGTCGCGGGGTTCGGCAGGCCCAGCTGCCCCAGGAACCGCGCGGGTACCGTCGTGGACTCGTTGAAGCGGTCCTCGGACTTCAGCCGTTGCATCGATGTCGTCTCGATCGGCCGGTCCAGGAACGCGTTCTTGTTCGCCCCGACTTCGTAGAGCGGCTTGATCAGTTGCGGCGTCGGATCGAACGAGAACGTCGAGGCCAGCATCGAGCCGATCCGCTTGCTGAAGCGCTTCCAGTCCATCTCGTCGGACAGGGCCAGTTCCGCGGTCCGCTCGACCAGCGTGCCGATGGCGCCGACCTCGAACGGCTTCGGGATCCGGTAGGCGATGTCGCCGACCTTGAACCACCAGTTCGCGTCCCGATCCCAGTCCTCGCGCTTCTTCCAGTCGTCGTCATCACCGTACATGCCGAGCAGAGCCAGGCTCGCCAGCGCAACGGCGCCGGTCACGGCCCAGAAGCGATTCGGGTCTTCGCCAGCGGCCCGTCCGAGCTTGTACAGGCCCTGGATCCTCGCGTTCAGGAACGGAACCGTCGCCGCAAGGAACCGTACCACCGGCCAGCGGCCCTGAAGCGAGAAGTCCATCAAGTCGCGTGCCATGAAGTTGGCCTCGAGCGGAGAGTGACCCTTGGCGACCAGCCGCTCGTAGAGCGCCACGCGGTTCGCGTTCTCGGCTCGGTCACCGAGCTCGGCATAGGTGTCCCACAGGTCCGTGAGCTGGCGGGAGAGCTTCTTCGTACCGCTCTCGTCCAGCAGCACGCCGCCCTGCTTCCGGACCAGCTGCCTGGTTCGCTCGGCGGACTGGCCGTCGAGCATCGCGCCGAAGCGAATCGCTCCGCCACCGGCCATCATCGAGGCAAACGATTGGCTGCGCTTGCCGGCTCGGGCAGCGCCCTTGGTCACGTTGGCGATGACGTTGAGCGACAGGTCCGCCGTCGCCACGGCCGACAGCGCGTCGCGCATCAGGTTCTTGACCTTGAACTGTGGCGAAGCAGTGACCCCGAACGTGAAGATGCGCTTCGGCGCGGCGATGACGCGCATCCACGCCGGCATGACCCATCCGAGCGCCGTCAGAGCCTCCATGACGTACGGGTCCTCGATCATCACGTGGACCGCTTGCCCGCCGTCGGTCACGCGGACCGCGCCCTTCGTGTCCGACGAAACCGGATACGCGATACCAAGCTGCTCTGCCTGGCGCACCGCGGCGAGCGCGGCCCGGTTCTTCGCTGACGCACTGAAGACGTGCGCCCAGTTCAGCATCACGCTACCCAGCAGATCGTCGTTCAGCTTCTCGCTGCCGCCCTTGAGCTTGCGCCAAGCCTGTTGGTTCGTGAGCCCTGACGACGTGGTCGGGCCCTTGAGGCCATCCTCCATGACTCGATAGAACGGAACGTACGGCTGGTCCCTGAAGAGCCGGCGCGCCTCCGGGTCGATCAGGCCGCTTTGCTCGGCGATCTCGAGTACGGCGTCGTTGAACGCGTTCAGCTGCTGGAGCGCCGCGGCATAGACCCCGGAACGAGCCTTGCCGTCGGCCATCTGGCCGCTGCTGAGCGTCTTCAGCTCGCTGATGTCTCCCGGGTCGAACAGGTTCTCGCGGCCCTGTGCCTTGAGCCGCTCCGCTCGATGAGCTGCGACCCACCACAGGAACCGCTCGTGCTCGCCATGCAAACTGGCCAGCACCTTCGCGAAGCCGTAGTCGAACTCCTTGCCCTTCGACCCGATCTTCACGTCCGGCACGCCCTGATTCATGAACGGCCGGCCGTAGAGCATCATCGCTTCGAGCGTGCCGTCGCTGGCCTTGGACAGCCGTGCCTGCATGTAGGCGTCCTGGTCCAGGTCCTTGAGCGCCCGGAACTGGTCTGCGACGCCCTGGACGAACCGCAGGCGCATGTTCGCCCGCGTCTTCGCCATGCGCTGGCCGACGGTCGCCTTGGTGTCGATGCCGCCGACGCGGCTCAGAGCCCGCTCCTGCGCCGGCGTCAGATTGCCGAATGCCTTGGCGCGCATGAAGCGGATATCCGGATCGGACGGGTCGAACGTGCCGCGATTGCCGGTGGCGGACTTGATCTGCTCGGGGCGAAAAGCCACATAGGCAACGTCGTCCCCGCGCCCACGAACGATGATTCCGTCTGACTTCCTCGCGCGCGCGCGCCGCAGAGTCGCTGCTTTGTTCGCATCGAGGTGGCCCACGGCATCAGCCGTGTGATCGCCGGTCGCGTCGACGATGAGCGGATTCTTCAGATGCAAGTACACCGGCATGATGTTTTCGGCGCCGCCCTTGCCGGCGGCATCACCAGCCGCCACCCAGGCCGAGCTCGGATCGGAGTGGAAAAAGAAGCCGCTACGGTCGGCGCCGTAGTTTGAACCGACCTTCTTGGCGTCGAAGGCGTCGAAATCTGCGGCCGTGCCGTGATACACCGCCCGTGGTTTCCCTTCCGCGTCGACGACCTTGCTGTCACCGAACCACCGCTTGAACGCGTCGGTTTCGGTCTGGTCAACTCGCGCCCATGCCGGCGCATCCGATCGGTACGGCGTATCCTGGCCGGCCCCGTTCTCCACCCATTCCCTGGCCGGGATGATGATGTCGCGGATGATCTCGGCGTCGGACAGTTTCAGGTCGAGCCCCGCCTTCCGCAGGAACGCCCGCACCGCCGCGATCGCGCGCTGGACGATGCCGAGTGTCGGGCGTGTCTCGGCGAGCTCGGCCAGGACTTCTTCGGCCGCGATCAGCCGGTGATCCGGGTTCGCCCAGTTAAGCTTGTAGGCATTGGCTTTCGCCTTGGCCTCGGCGGCGCGCATCAGCACGATCCCGCGCAAGACCGGCTCGATGTCCTTGCCGAGCGTGCCGCGCAAGCCGAAGTGGCCGAGCGCTTCGTGGAAGACGGCGCGACGCACGTCCGCTGGCGAGCCGGCCTGGTCGGCGATCACGTAGACCTTGCCGCCGTAGAAGAACGCGGCCGGCGGATCCTCTCCGGGGTTGGCTGCCTCGTAGTCGCGGACCGCCTTGGGCGCGTCCTCGAACGAGTCAAGAATCTCGATCGGCGGCGCGTTGGCCCACTTCGCGGTCAGATCGTCGATGGTCGCCCGAACGTCAGCGACCTGGTCGCTCCGGCCGCGGCGGTACCGCGGCTCGCCGTCTACTTGGTCGGGGCGCGGTCCTTGAGCCTGTCCTTGACCAGATCGGACGTTGTTTTCGCGAGTTGCTGCAGCCGCTCGCGCTCGGAGGGCGTCAGCGTCTCGGAAGCCGAGGACATAGCCAGCTTCAGCGGCGGTAAGGCTGGCCGGTTCGACGTTGAAGATGTCTCGGACTGCTGATCCATGGCGGCGCTCGATCTCGCGGATCTGGCGGGGCGAAGCCTCCATTGTACCGGTCCGGCTCGCGTTCACAATGACCGCCGAGCCGACGACCTCGCCTCCGGCGGCGCGCAGATGGTCAGCCATCTCCGCCAGCGCGCCGCCCATCGTCGTCACGTCGTCCACGACAACGTACCGAGCGCCGCGGCGCACCGGGCCATCGAACATCGGCCGTGCAACCAGTCGCTCCATCGCGTTCGCGCCGGTGTGGCCCGCCCGGTTCGTCTGGTGCAGATCCGTCGAGATCTCGCCGCCGGTCACTGTCGCGAGCGCCTGGGCAAACGCCACCGGGATCATGTTCGGTCCGCTTCGCTCCATGGCGAGTGGCGGAACGAACACCACCCCGGGCGCGAACTGCTTTCGCGCCGCGTCGATACGGTCGGCCGTCATGATCGAACTGATCAGCCGCGATGCCGCCTCTGGGTCGCCCGCCTTAGCCGCACGGTAGTCCGGATGCTGCTGCAACTCCGCTACCGAGGGTAGCGCGGAGAACGGTCGCGCCGCCGGGCCGCTCAGCCCGGTTTCCCGCTTCGGTCGTGAGAACAGCGGCTGCTGGCCGCTCGGATCGGCTTGGCTGGTTCGCTTCTCGCCCTTGTCTTCTCGGGCCTTGCGCAGCGCCGCCTCGGCACGCTGGAGCGCGGGCGGCGCCGTCGCTGCGGCGTCAGGCTTCGGCGTTACCCGGACCGACCGGTCGACCGGCAGCCGGTGCGTCCCGTTGGCGACCCACTCCTTGAACTCCGGAGTCGACATCTGCGTGATCGCGCCGAGCCCCTTCCAGTCGCGGGCGTAGTTCTCCAGGTACGCCCGGCGCGCAGCATCCTCTGTCGGCCAGCCGACAAGGAATTTGTGCTCGTCGAACAGCCCGCTGTCCGGATGCACTTGGTCGACGACGAACACCGAGCCGTCGTAGTCCTCGGCGACGCCCGGCCGCACGAATACGTCGACCTTGTCGCCATCACGAGCTTCCGTGCCGCGGATGTAGCCGTAGTGGCTGCGCATGGTGCGCGACCACTCCTTGCCGCCACGGTCGGTGCCGCTGCGGGTCGAGCCCTGCGGGTTCTCGACCGAGATGTCGAGCCCCGCAACGCGGATCCGACCGACCTTGTAATTGCCGGCCTCCTTCTGCGCCTGGGTCGGCTCCGGCCGGTCGTTCGTCGGGCTCGTCGCGGCGTCGTTGGCGCGCTCATCGACGCTTCTTTGGACCACGGTGGCGCGCTGCGCCCATTCCGCCGGCACGGCGAATTCCGTATCGGTCGAGGCCTGACCACGCCGCTTCAGCGCCTCCGTCGGCACGTCGACGTAGGTCAGACTCCCGTCATAGGCGTCGCGAAACGGAAGCGCAATGCCTGGAAGATCAGTCGTGAACTGGCCCTCCTCGCCGGGCGCCGCTCGATCCTGCCCTGGGCGGTTGCCACGCCAAAGCCGCGTACTACCTGCCGGCGCCGGCGGTAGGCGGCGCTCGATCTCCGCCGCCTCCTTCCGATAGCGCACGATCGGCGCCTCGCCTCGACTCGCCTGTCGGCGAAACCCCTGGACCGCGAACAGCTCCCGGCCAACGGCCGGATCATCGCCAAGCGACGTGATCCGCCAGTCCAGGTCCGGCCGCGCCGCGGCGCGCTCTCGCTGGACTCGCTTCGCGTTCCAGGCCGTGTAGCCGCGGTCGCCGTTCTTCGGATTGCCGCGGTCGTCGACGATCAGTTCGCCCGATGGCTGGTCTGCGCCATCGCGAGCTCGGCCAACTGGTTGGCTTTCGCCATCCTCGACGTTGCCGCTTGCCACGCCGCCTCGGCCTCTCGATGCTTGGCCTTGGCGATCTCGTTGCGGCGCCGGACGCGGTGACCGAACAGCGTCGGTATCGTCGGCGACCGACGCAGGATTGTCTGCCGGCGCAGCGTCAGCGCCTTGCTCTGCGGCGTCATCGGTCAGATCCTGCCGCGTGTCGTCGCTTCGTACAGGGCTTTCGACCAGATCGCCGTCGCTGACGACGGCGGATTGCGGAGTCGCGTTGACCACCTGGCCGTTCGGATCCGGGCTGGTTGTCGGCTGATCCAGCGCCGGCGCGCCCTCTGGCCCTTCGGTAGCCTGAACATCGCTCTCTCCTCGTGGAGGTCGAACAACCCATCCGCGCCCAGCCGGCACGATCTCGCCGCCGATGCGCTCTGCCTCTGCGATCGCGGTCGATCGCAGCATAAAAGGCCGGCCGTGGGGCGACAGCACATCGCCCGGCCGAATGTCGGCCTGAAACCGTTGTGCCGCCGCTGCGGCAACGTCCGGGGTCAGGCCCGTGTCGCGGCGCTGGATGTCGAGCCCGCGGACCTCGTCTCCGCTCACCACCCGGCCAGCGCCGTCCGGCCCGACTTGGATCTCGGGTGCCGGCTCGGCAGGCCCGTCCCAGCCGATGCGCTCACGGCGAGGTGGCGCCGCCAGCGCCGGCCGGCCCGGCGCCGCGGCGGCCGGCGCTGGCGGCTCAGCGGTCGCTTCGGGGCCGGCCTCGAGCGGCGGCGCGGTCGCTTCGGGGCCGGCCGCCGGCGGCCGTTGCATCGATCGCCCGGCGCGCAACGCGAGCGCCGCCTCCGGAACGCCTGCCACGGCCCCTACCGTCCCCTCAGCGCCCGCGCCGCCGACGCTGACCGGCTCGTCGACCGCAACGTCGGCCGCGATGCTGCCGGCGCCCTCGCCAACGCCCTGACCGGCCATCAGGCCGGCTCCACGGCCGACGCGGCCGGCGATCGACG
>JBFWQR010000154.1:0-18310 GCA_050249335.1 Lautropia sp. | reverse complement strand
GCAGCAGCCCGAACATCTCCTGCGCGGTCCGGACGTCGAGGTTGCCGGTCGGCTCGTCGGCGAGCACGCAGCCGGGCTCGGTGACCAGCGCGCGGGCCAGCGCGCCCCGCTGCCGCTCGCCGCCCGACAGCTCGCCGGGCCGGTGCCCGCGCCGCTCGCCGAGCCCGACCAGCTCGAGCAGCCGGTCGGCCTGCGACTCGGCGGCGGCGCGCCCGATACCGCGGATCAGCAGCGGCATCGCGACGTTCTCGGTCGCCGAGAACTCGCCGAGCAGATGATGGAACTGGTAGACGAAGCCGAGCCGGCGGTTGCGGACCTGGCCGCGGGCGCGCTCGTCGAGGCTGTCGAGCCGCCGGCCGTCGACATAGACTTCGCCCGCCGACGGGTCGTCGAGCCCGCCGAGCAGATGCAGCAGCGTGCTCTTGCCGGAACCTGATGCGCCGACGATCGCGACCACCTCGCCGCGGCGCACATCGAGGTCGACGCCGGCGAGCACGGTCAGCCGGCGATCGCCCTGCTGGTAGGTCTTGGCCAGGCCGCGGCAGGCGACCACTGGCGGCGCGTCACTCATAGCGCAGCGCCTCGGCCGGCCGCACCGCGGCGGCGCGCAGGCTCGGATAGATGGTCGCGACCAGCGCCAGCAGGCACGAGATCAGCGCGATCCAGACGACATCGGGCAGCCGCAGATCGCTCGGCAGCTCGCTGATCACGTAGATGCCCGGCGGCAGCACCCGGAACCCGAACAGCTGCTCGATCGCACCGATCACCGGCCCGACGTTGAGCGCGACCAGCACGCCGAGCGCGACCCCGATCAGCGTGCCGAGCAGGCCGATCGCCGAGCCCTGGATCATGAAGATCGACAGGATCGAGCGCGGCGATGCGCCGAGCGTGCGCAGGATCGCGATGTCGGGCCGCTTGTCGGTCACCGTCATCACCAGCATCGATACCAGGTTGAACGCCGCGACCGCGATGATCAGCGTCAGGATGATGAACATCATCCGCTTTTCGACCTGCACCGCAGCGAACCAGACCTGGTTTTCGCGCGACCAGTCGCGGACCAGATAGCGGCCGCCCAGGCGGTTGGAGAGGTCGCGCGCGATCAGCGGCGCGTTCAGCATGTCGCTGGTCTTCAGCCGGACGCCGCTCGGTCCGCCGGTCCGGAAGAAGATCGCGGCATCGTCGAGGTGCGCCAGCATCAGGCTGCTGTCGTACTCGTAGTGGCCCGATTCGAACAGCCCGACGATGGTGAACTGCTTCATCCGCGGCAGGATCCCGGCCGGGCTGACGGTCCCCTGCGGCGCGATCAGCGCGAGCTTGTCGCCGGGCAGCACGCCGAGCTGGTCGGCCATCACGCGGCCGATGATCACCCCGAACGCGCCGGGCTCGAGGTCGGTGAGCCGCCCCTGCCGCATCTGCAGGTTGATCTCCGATACCTGCGGCTCGCTCGCCGGGTCGATGCCGCGGACCAGCCCGCCGCGAACCGTGTCGTCGCGCGTCACGACCACCTGCCCCGAGACGAACGGCGCCGCGCCGATGATCCGCGGATCGGTGCGCGCGTCGGCCGCGAGCGCCTGCCAATCGGTCACCGGCCCGTTGCCGTAGACCTCGATGTGCGACAGCACCGACAGCATCCGGTCGCGCACTTCCTTCTGGAAGCCGTTCATCACCGACAGCACGATGATCAGCGCCGCGACGCCGAGCGCGATGCCGGCGACCGACAGCGCCGCGATGAACGAAATGAAACCGTTGCGGTTGCCTGCGCCGCGGCCGCTGCGGGTATAGCGCAGGCCGACGAACCATTCGAAAGGCGAAATCAAGACACCATCTCCGCTCCGCGCCGCGGCAGCGGCCAGCAGGAAGCCTGTCGGACTTCGGGAAGGGATCGCGCGATGGCGACAGGCTCCCGGGACGGCCAGTGTGCCACAGCCGGCCGAAGCGGCCGGCACGCCCGCCCTACAATAAGCGTGATGATCACGGCGCAGGCGACACCGGACCCGCGGACCAGGCAGGCGCAGCATGACCTCGGTGCGGCGCGCGTGTCACCACCACGCCGCCGCGTCGCGGTGATCGCCGGCGCTCTGCTGCCGCCGCGCTGGCTGCCCGCCGAAGCGGTCGTCGAGCGGCTGCCGACGCTCGCCGGACTTTGGCGCGAGCGCCGTTGCGTCGCGTTACCGTGTCCGTTGCCGGCCGACGACGCCGTGCTGCCGCGCGAGCTCGCGCACGATCGTTGGCTCCGCGCCGAGCTCGCCGCGGTCGCCGGCATCGATATCGACGCCGGTGCGATGTATGCGGTCCGCCGGCTCGCCGCCGCTGCCGACACCACGGCAGCCACCGCCGCGGAGCGCGACCCGACGCCGGGCTCCGCAGCGCTCTCCGATTGGCTGGCCGAGCCGACCCGGCTGCTGCTCGCGCGCGACCATCTGCTGCTGGACTGCGGCGCCGCGCGGTCGCTCGACGCTGCCGGCGCGGCTGCGCTGCATGCGGCGGCAGCACCGCTCGCCGACGAGCACGGGTTGCAGCTCGAGGTCCTCGATCCGCAGCACTGGCGGCTGCGGGTGGTGGCCGGCGGCGCGCCGCTGTGCCTGCAGTGCGCATCGCCCGAGGCCGCCGCCGGCCGGAACATCGACGGCTATTCGCCGGCCGGACCCGATGCGCGACGGCTGCGCCGCTTCGTCAACGAGATCCAGATGACCTGGCATGCCCGCGCCGAGCGTGCCGGCACCGACACCCCTGCCGGCGATGGCGACGACCCGACGCTTGCGATCAACAGTGTCTGGATCACCGGCCCGGCGACTGCGGCCGCGCTGGCGGCCTGGCGCGAACGGATCGCCGGCGGCCGCTGCCGCGTGGACGAGCGCCTGCTGGCGGCCCGGCTCGCCGACGACCGGTCGGGATGGCTGGCGGCATTGGCCGATCTGGATGCCGCGCTCGGCGGCTGGCTGCAGCAGCCGGAGCCGGTCGCGTTGCTGTTATGCGGCGACGGCATGGCACGCTGGCTCGAGCCGGCCGGTGCGGTACCTGCCGCCGCGCCACGCTGGTCGGGCGATAGCTGGCGCGAACTGCCGCGGCGGCTCGCCGCGCTGGCCGCGCGCTGGCGCGATGGCAGCGGCGGCGCCGGCGATCGAGGCAGCCGCGGCGGCGGCAGCGGCCGGCGTGATCGCGCCGATGCCGAGATCGCCGCGCTGTTCACCGAACCGGATGCATCCTGATGGCACCCGCCAACACCAGGAGCCTGTCGATGCAGCTGCTGACCCGCCCGCTCGACCGGCTGGCCCGGCAGCGGCTGCTCGATGCCGGCGTCCCGCCGCTGTTGGCGCGGCTGCTCGCCTCACGCGGCATCGCCGACCCGGCCCAGACCCGGCTCGAGCTCGCCCGGCTGCTGCCGCCGGATTCGCTGCGCGGGCTCGACGCGGCGGTGCGGCTGCTCGGAACCACGATCGACGACGGCAAGCCGATCCTGGTGGTCGGCGACTACGATTGCGACGGCGCGACCGCGATCGCGGTCGCGGTGCTCGGACTGCGGATGATGGGCGCGCGGGTCGACTATCTGGTCCCCAACCGCTTCGAGAACGGCTATGGCCTGACGCCGGAAGTCGTCGATGCCGCGATGGCCCATCCGCGGCTCGGCCGGCCGGCGCTGCTGATCACCGTCGACAATGGCATCGCAGCGGTCGCCGGCGTCGCGCGTGCCAACGCGCTCGGCGTGCCGGTGCTGGTCACCGACCACCATCTGCCCGGCGCGCAGCTGCCCGCCGCTGCCGCGATCGTCAATCCGAACCAGCCGGGCTGCCGCTTCCCGAGCAAGGCGCTGGCCGGGGTCGGCGTCATGTTCTACCTGCTGGTGGCGCTGCGCGCGGCGTGGCGCGCCGCCGGCCGTTACTCGGCTGCCGCCTCGGCCGCAAACTCAGCCGCAAACTCAGCCGCAAACTCAGCCGCAAACTCAGCCGCAACTTCGGCCGCAACTTCGGCCGCCGACGCGGCCGCGGCCCCGGCCGCCCCGCCCGAGCCGCCGCTCGCGTCGTTGCTCGATCTGGTCGCGCTCGGCACCGTCGCCGATGTCGTGCCGCTCGATCACAACAACCGGATCCTGGTCGCCGCGGGGCTCGCGCGGATGCGCAACGGCCGCTGCCGCCCGGGCATCACCGCGCTGCTGCAGGTCGCGCAGCGCGCGCCGCGCAGCGTCGGCGCCCGCGATCTCGGCTTCGCGGTCGGCCCACGGCTCAACGCGGCCGGGCGGCTCGCCGACATGAGCCTCGGGGTCGAGTGCCTGCTCGCCACGGATGCCGGCCATGCGCTCGCGCTCGCCGAGCAGCTCGATGCGATCAACCGCGAGCGCCGCGACATCGAGCAGTCGATGCGTGACGACGCGATGCGGCTGCTCTGCGATGTCCGTCCCGACCGCGCCGGCCTGGTCGTCCACGATGCCAGCTGGCACCATGGCGTGGTCGGGCTGGTCGCCTCCCGCGTCAAGGATACCCATCACCGGCCGTGCGTCGCGCTCGCCCCCGACGGCGAGACGACGCTGCGCGGCTCGGGGCGATCGATCGCCGGCGTCAACCTGCGCGACGTGCTCGACCTGGTCGACAAGCGCCACCCCGGCCTGCTGCCGAAATTCGGCGGCCATGCGATGGCGGCCGGCCTGTCGCTGCGCGCCGCCGACCTGCCGCTGTTCGAGGGCGCGTTCGATGCGGCGGTCCGCACCCTCGCCGACCCGGATGCGTTCAGCCCGTCGCTGCTGACCGACGGCCCGCTCGACGATGCCGAGATCTCGCTGGCGTCGATCGAGACGATCGAATCCCAGGTCTGGGGACAGGGCTTTGCACCGCCGGTATTCTCGGGTCGCTTCACCATCCTGGCTCAACGGCGGATCAAGGAGCGGCACATGCGGCTCGACCTGGCACTCGAGGATGCCCCGCGCCGGCCGCTGTCGGCGATCTTTTTCGGCCGCGCCGAAGCGCTGCCGCCGCGGGCGATGCTCGCCTATACGCTGCAGCGGGACGAATACCAGGGCCGGGTCGGCCTGTCGCTGCAGATCCAGCAGCTGCTCGCAGAATGAAGGTGAAGGCGCGTCACGTGCTGCTGAAGGCGCGCCACGTGCTGCCGTCCGTGCTCGCTGCGCTGCTTGCCGCGCTGCTGGCAGCGACGCTGCCGCCGGGTGCCGCCGCGCAACTGGTCGCCGACCTGGCGCGTCCCGACGCCGCGGTGCGGATCGGTTCCGGAGCCGCTGCGGCGATCGTCGCGCCGCCCGACGGCGACGGGTTCGCGCCGGTGCGCTTCATGCCGGCGGCGGGAGGCGCCGCGCCGGCGCTGACGCTGCGGCCGGCAGCCGGCAGCTGGGACTGGCAGGCCGCGCGCGGCCTGCGGCTGCATCTGCAGAACGCGATGCCGTGGCCGGTGACCGTGATGCTGCAGCTCGAGGACCGCGCCGGCGGCAAGCTCGACGCGACGCTCGGGCTGCCGCCCGGCGGGCCGCTGACGCTGACGCTGCCGCTGGCGCCGACCCAGCCGAAGCGCTGGGGGATGGTCGCCGGTCCGCCGGTCCCGTGGACCCGCGACGGCGGCCCGGCGGCAGTCGCGCTCGCCGTCGCCGGCCGGATCGACCCGGCCGCGATCGCGGCGCTGCGGATCGCGATCCCGGCGCCGGACAGCGAGCAGCGCTTGCGGATCGGCAAGATCTTTCTCGCCGGGGCCGACGACGACGAACGCCAAGCCTATACCGCGATCGTCGACGCCTGGGGGCAGTACGCCCGCGGCCGCTGGCCCGGCAAGTACGACCCCGCCGCCGGCCCGTTCGATGCGTTCGCCGCCGCGCAGGACCGCGAGACCGCTGCCGCCGTCGGCGCCGCGGTCGCCGCGATCGACCGCGGCGCGCCGCCGCCGTCACTCGACCGGTTCGGCGGGGTGATCGCGGCGCCGGCCAGCGCCTCGGCCGGCGCGGTGAAGCCGATGCCGCCGGCCGCGACCACCGCCGCGGCGCCGACCGCCGCCGCGACCGGCTTCTTCCGGACCACCCGCGCGCGGCTCGCCGACGGCAGCAACCGCTGGCTGCTGGTCACGCCGCTCGGCAACCCGTTCTTCTCGCTCGGCGTCAACGCGATCCAGCGCAGCAACAGCCAGACTTTCACCGAGGGCCGCGAATTCATGTTCGCACCGCTGCCGCCGGCCGGCGATCCGCTGGCGCGCTTCGCCGGCCGGCAGGACAGCCGCGACACGCTGCCGGCCAGCGCCGGCGCCCAGCAGGGCCGCGGCTTCGGCCACGGTGCGACCTTCGATTTCTATCGCGCCAATCTGCAGCGGCGCGACGGCGACGCCGCGACTTCGCGCTGGCTCGCGCGGACCCGCGAGCGGCTGCGCGACTGGCACTTCAACACCATCGGCAGCTGGAGCGATGCCGCTCTCGACGCACCCACCACCGCCCAGCGGCTGCCGTATACCCGGACGATCCATGTCGCCGGCGACTTCGCCCGTCTGTCCGACGGCCACGACTGGTGGGCCGGCATCCCCGACCCGTTCGACCCGCGCTTTGCCGCGGCGCTCGAGCGCGCGGTCGTCGCCGAGGCCGGGCCGCGCCGCGACGATCCGTACCTGATCGGCTATTTCGTCGACAACGAACTCGGCTGGGGCGACGGTGGTGCCGCCGACCCGAAGCGCCGGCTGGCGCTGGCGCTGGCGGTGCTGGCGATGGACGGCCGCGCGCCGCAGTCGCATGCGAAGCGGGCGCTGGTCGCGCTGCTGCGCGAGCGCCATCGGGACGACGCCCGGGCGCTGGCCGCTAGCTGGGGCACCACCGCCGCGGACTGGGCCACGCTCGAAGGCGCGATCGCCGCGAGCGCGCTGCCGGACCCGAGCCGGCCGGCGGTCGCCGACGATCTCGGTGCCTTCCTGGCGCTGCATGCCGACCGTTACTTCTCGCAGGTGGCCGGAACGCTGAAGCGACAAGCGCCGAACCATCTTTATCTCGGTGCCCGCTTCGCCAGCCGCACGCCCCAGGCGCTCGCAGCCTGCGCGCGCTGGTGCGACGTCGTCAGCTTCAATCTCTATCTGCCGTCGCTCGACGTCGGCTTCGAGACCGCGGCGTTCCGCCAGCTCGGCAAGCCGGCGCTGCTGACCGAGTTCCACTTCGGCTCGAGCGATCGGGGGCCGTTCTGGCCCGGCGTGATGCCGGTCGCCGCCGATGCCGACCGCGGGCCGGCCTATCGCCGGATGATCGAGTCGGTGCTGGCCAACCCGGATTTCGTCGGCGCGCACTGGTTCCAGTATCTCGACCAGCCGGTCACCGGCCGCTGGCTCGACGGCGAGAACGGCCACCTCGGCCTGGTCGCGATCACCGATGCGCCGTGGCCGGCATTGGTCGCTGCGGCGGCGGCAGCCCACCGCACGGTCCAGCATCGATTGGCCGGCGCACGGCTTGCGGGCAAACCCTGACCCGGACGCGGGTTTCGACCCGGTCTGCGGCCGCGCTTTCGGCGCTATGATCCGCCGACAATACAACTCGAGGCGGAGACGGGCGATGAGACTGAAACGAGTCATCGGTGCAGCGGCAGTCGGCGCCGCGGTGGCAACCCTGGCGGCGATGCCGCTGACGGCAGCGGCGCAGCAACAGCTGGTGGTCTGGTGGACCAAGGGCTTCTACCCGGCCGAGGACAAGGCGCTCAACGAGTTCGTCGCGCGCTTCGAGAAGAAGTACAACGCCAAGGTCGATTTGTCGCTCTACGCGGTCCAGGACGTGATTCCGAAGACCGTCGCCGCGCTCGGCGCCGGCTCGTTCCCCGACGTCGCGATGGGCCACACGTTCGACTTCCAGGTCGCCGGCAAGTGGGCCGCCGAAGGCCGCCTCGCCGACCTGACCGACGTGATCGACCCGATCAAGGACAAGTTCCTCGACAACACGACGTCGACCGCGTTCTTCACCGGGACCGACGGCAAGCGCGCCTACTACGCGATGCCGATCTACCAGCAGACGATGCATGTCAACTACTGGAAGGACATGCTTGCCGAAGCCGGCTTCAAGCCGGCCGACGTGCCGACCGGCTGGAAGGAGTACTGGAGCTTCTGGTGCGACAAGGTGCAGCCGGCGCACCGCAAGGCAAGCGGCAAGCGGACCTTCGCGATCGGCCATCCGATGGGCGTCGACGGCTCCGACTCGTTCTTCAGCTTCCACCAGTTCATGCTGGCGCACAAGGTCAAGCTGGTCGACGACGACGGCAAGGTCATCGTCGACACGCCGGACAACCGCAAGGCACTCGCCGCCGCGCTGAAGGATTACACCGACATCGCGGTCAAGGGCTGCACGCCGGCCTCGGCGATCAACTGGAAGGATCCGGACAACAACGTCAACTTCCACAACAAGACGACGCTGATGACCCACAACGCGACGATCTCGATCGCGTCGAAGTGGCTCGACGACGCCAACAATGCCTCGCTGACCCAGGCCGAGCGCGACCAGGCGAAGAAGAACTACGAAGACAACATCGAGACCGCGCTGTGGCCGAACAAGCCGGACGGCTCGCCGATGAACTACCTGGCCGCGATCAAGCTGGCGGTGGTCTTCAAGGGTGCCCGCAACGAGAAGCTCGGCAAGCAGTTCCTCCAGTTCCTGATGGAGGACGAGAACATCATTCCGTACACCGAAGGGTCGCTGGGCCGCTGGTACGCGGTCACCAAGAAGGGCGCCGACAGCCCGTTCTGGACCCAGCAGGATGTCCACCGCAAGAAAGTCTCGGCGCAGTTCCGGGCAGGCACCGATACGTTCCCGTTCACCCGCAACTTCAATTTCACGACGCTGAACAACGAGAACGTCTGGGCCAAGGGCATGAGCCGCGTCGTCAACGACAAGTGGACGCCCGACAAGGCGGCCGACGAGATCGTCGCGCGGATCAAGGAACTCGCCGGCGGCAAGTGATGCGGTAGGCGCCGAGGACTCCAGCATGTCCGAAGCCGCAGTCGCCGCATCACCCGTCACGCCGGCCAGCGACCGGCCGTTCCGGCCGGCTTCGTGGAACGGCACCGGCAGCCTGATGGCGCTGCCGTACCTGCTGCTGTTCGTCGGCTTCGTCGTCTATCCGGTCCTCTACGGGTTCTGGCTGGCGCGCCATCCGGCCAGCTACACCAAGCTGCTGGCCGACCCGGTGTTCGCCAACTCGATCGTGAACACGTTGCTGTTCCTGATCGTGGTGGTCAACGTCAAGATGCTGATCGCGCTGCTGCTGTCGGGCTTCTTCGCCCACGACCGCTGGTGGATCAAGATCCTGGCGGTGCTGTTCATCCTGCCGTGGGCGGTCCCGTCGATTCCGACCATCCTGTCGTTCCGCTTCCTGCTGAACCCCGAATGGGGGCTGATCAACACGCTGATCTTCAAGCTGACGCAACTCGACGGACCGGGCTGGCTGACCGACCGCTGGCTGGCGTTCTGGATGGCCGGCGTGGTCCACATCTGGAAATCGCTGCCGTTCTGGACGCTGATCCTGCTGTCGGGCCGGCTCGCGATCCCGAAGGAGCTCTACGAGGCTGCCGCGGTCGACGGCGCGACCCGGCTGCAGCAGTTCCGCCACATCACCTGGCCGTCGATGGCGACGCTCTATCTGACCTGCTCTCTGCTGTCGATGATCTGGACCCTGGGCGACTTCAACAGCGTCTACCTGCTGACCGGAGGCGGTCCGTCGGACCTGACGCATGTGCTCGCTACGCTCGGCATCCGCTACCTGCGGCTCGATCAGGTCGACCTGGCGATGGCGACCATCGTCTGCGCGCTGCCGTTCGTGCTGCCGCTGGTCTACTACATGATGAAGCGGCTGTCGGCGGCGCCCGAACACTAGAATGGGATCAACCTCCCTTGGGCCTTCGGCCCTCCGGCGCCCGGCCGGAGGCCGAGCGCGTTCGGCAGGCACGAACAGTCCGCAGGGACTGTTCGTGTCCAGCCTCACCCCCTTGAAAGGGGGGCGTCACCGACGGACCGGCAAAGCCGGATCCGTGGCGACTGCTGGGTGCGAGGCATTGCGTCGGGCTCGGCGTGGCGGTGTAGGGACGAGAGCGGCACCCGATGCCGGGGACGAACAGTCTCAGAGACGTGAGTGATGCGCAAGCTCTTCAGTGAAGCGGGGCTCTGGCTGATCGGCATCCCGGTGTTCCTGTGGACCGTGCTGCCGATCTACCACATGGGGCTGTTCGCGTTCTCGTCGAAGGACAGCGCGTTGAGCGGCAATCTGTTCCCGGCGCAGCCGACGCTGCGCAACTTCGAGCGGGTGCTGAGCCAGGACCACCACTTCCTGAACTACTTCTGGGGCCAGTTCGGCAGCAGCGTCGTGATCGCGTTCGCGACCGGCCTGTTCACGCTGATCGTCGCGACCCTGGCCGCGTTCGCGATCAGCCGGCTCAAGGTCCGCGGCGGCCGGATGCTGATGAACTTCGCGCTGTTGACCTACTTCATCCCGGCGGCGTTCCTGGCGGTGCCGATGTACAAGACGATGGGCCTGTACGGCCTGCTCGACACCCGGACGGCGATGATCATCGCGATGGTCACGCTGGCCTCCCCCTATGCGATCTGGGTGCTCAAGCAGGCGTCCGACCGGCTGCCGGCCGAGCTCGACGAAGCGGCGATGATGGACGGCGCGAGTGCCTGGCAGCTGTTCCGCCTCGTCTACCTGCCGCTGATGGTGCCGTCGCTGGTCGCGGTCGGTACCTACGCGGTGCTGCTCGCCTGGAACGAGTACCTGTATGCGTTCCTGCTGATGTCGAACGAACGCCAGGTGCCGCTGTCGGTCGCGCTCGGGCTGTTCATGTCGGCCGACGATTCGCCGTGGGAGCTGCTGATGACGACCGGCCTGGTCTACGCACTGCCGCCGGCGGCAATCTACTACGCTTTCAAGCGCTACATGGTGTCGGGACTGACCGCCGGCGCGACCAAGGGTTGACACCCTTCGTCGGTGCCCCGCCGACGTCCTGCGGAACGCCCCGGCTGCGCCGACACGATGCCCGCCGAGCCGATCTCGGCGGGGGCCGGCGACTCGCGCTATGTGACGAGGCGCCGGTGCCCGACCTCGAAGTCGTTGCGCCCGGTCCGGTCCTGGCCGCGCAGCAGCCAGATCGGCCGCGTCGCGAACGCGACCGGTATGCCGCTCCTGCCTTGCGCGGTCACCAGATCGCGCTCGAACACCGACGTGCCCGGCATGTAGCGCAGCGCGACGCCGGCGCGACGCCGGGTCGAGCGGTTCGGGTTGGCGCCGTGGATCATGTAGACATCGTGCAGCGACATCTGCCCGGCTTCGAGCTCGACGTCGACCGCGTGCGCGACGTCGAATGCGTCGTCGGCGGTCCGTTGCGTCAACGACAGGTCTTCGCGATCTTCCAGCAGATGCGGGTGGGTGACCCGTGCCCGATGCGAGCCGGGGATCACGCGCAGGCAGCCGTTCTCGGCCGTCGAGTCGTCGAGCGCCACCCAGACCGTCACGTTGGCGAGCGGCCGGATCGGCCAGTAGTGACCGTCCTGGTGCCATGGCGTCTCGTAGCCGTCGCCGCCCGGCTTGCAGAAGATGTGGCAACCCCAGAGGATGATGTCGTCGCCGATGATCTGCGACACCAGGTCGACGATCTGCGGGTCGCGCGCGAACGCGAGAAACTCGGCGCTGCCGCGGACGCCCTCCCCGTTGTCGCCTTCGATGTGCGCGCTGACCAGCTTCTCCGGGCGCACGCCCGGATTGTCGCGCAGCAGCTGATCGAGCGTCGCGCGCATGTGCGCGAGCTGCGCCGCCGGCAGCCGGTAGCCCGGGATCAGCCAGCCTTGGTCGTGGTAGCGGGCGATTTCCTGCGCGCTCAGTTTCGCCACGGTGTCGTCTCCTCGGTTGCCTGCGGTTGTCGCAGCGGGCCGTCGCATCGATGGTAGCAGCGCGCCGGCAAGCCGTGCCCGGCTGCACCCTGCCCTGCTAAAATCATCGGTTTCACGATGTCCAGACCCATGGAAGCCGAGCGACTGAACCAGATCGAATCCCGCCTCGAGGACCTCGCGCATCGGCTCGAGGCCCTCAGGGGGTATCTTTGACTACGACAACAAGCAGCACCGGCTGGTCGAAGTCAACTCGGCGCTCGAGGCGCCGGACATCTGGAACGACGCCGGCGCCGCGCTCGCGCTCGGCAAGGAGAAGCGTGCGCTCGAGAACACGGTCGCCAGGCTGACGTCGCTGTCCGACTCGCTGGCCGATTCGCACGAGCTGTTCGAGCTCGCCCGCGAGGAATCCGACGACGACACGCTGGCCGCGGTCGAGACCGACGCCGCCAGGATCGTCGCCGGCGTCGAGGAGCTCGAATTCCGCCGGATGTTCTCGAACCCGGCCGATCCGAGCCCGTGCTTCGTCGAGATCCAGGCCGGCGCCGGCGGCACCGAGGCCTGCGACTGGGCCGCGATGCTGCTGCGCCAGTACCTGCGCTACTGCGAGCGCAAGGGCTTCACCGCCACCGTGCTCGAGGAGACGCCCGACGACGTCGCCGGCATCAAGGGCGCGACCATCAAGGTCGACGGCGACTACGCCTACGGCCATCTGCGTACCGAGACCGGTGTCCACCGGCTGGTCCGCAAGTCGCCGTTCGGCGCCGGCGACATCCGCCAGACGTCGTTCGCGTCGCTGTACGTCTACCCCGAGGTCGACGACTCGATCCAGATCGACATCAATCCGGCCGACCTGCGGATCGACGTGTTCCGCGCGTCGGGCGCCGGCGGCCAGCACGTCAACAAGACCGAGTCGGCGGTCCGGATCACCCACCTGCCGACCAATATCGTCGTCCAGTGCCAGAACGACCGTTCGCAGCACCGCAACAAGGACGAGGCGATGAAGATGCTGCGCGCCCGGCTGTTCGAGCACGAGATGCGCAAGCGCCAGGCCGAGCAGGACAAGGTCGAGGCGTCCAAGACCGACATCGGCTGGGGCCACCAGATCCGCTCGTACGTGCTCGATCAGTCACGGATCAAGGACCTGAGGACCAACTACGAGACCAGCAATACCCGCGCGGTGCTCGACGGCGATCTGGACGCGTTCATCTCAGCGAGCCTGAAGCAAGGCGTCTGACCCCAGGCATCCGACTGTCCGCCCATCGACTGTCCACGCCAGACCGCTCACCGACCGCTCACCGACCGCCGACTGCGACCGACGGCCTACCAACCGCCTACCGGCTGCCGCCGAGCAACCGCCCGCCAACCGACCACGCCCATGCATTCGACCGAGCCGACCCGTTCGCCCACCGCTGCGGAATCCCCCCCGGAATCCGACGAGAACCGGATCATCGGCGAGCGGCGCGCCAAGCTCGCCCAGCTGCGCGAAGCCGGCATCGCGTTTCCGAACGACGCGAAGCCGGCCGACCGCGCCGGCAAGCTGTTCGCCGCGCACGACGGCAAGACCCGCGAACAGCTGCAGCAGGAGGCGATCGGCGTCTCGGTCGCCGGCCGGATGGTGCTGAAGCGGGTCCAGGGCAAGGCCAGCTTCGCGACCGTGCAGGACGCCACCGGCCGGATCCAGCTCTGGCTCAACGACGAAGGCGTCGGCGGCGCGCAGCACGAAGCGTTCAAGCACTGGGACCTCGGCGACGTCGTCGCGGCCGAAGGCACGCTGTTCAAGACGATGAAGGGCGAGCTGTCGATCCGCTGCAGCGCGGTGCGGCTGCTCGCCAAGTCGCTGCGGCCGCTGCCCGACAAGTTCCATGGCCTGGCGGACCAGGAGCTGCGCTACCGGCAGCGCTACGTCGACCTGATGACCAACGACGAGACCCGCGCCGTGTTCGTCGCACGCAGCAAGGCGATCGCCGCGATCCGCGCCTTCATGACCTCGCACGGCTTCCTCGAGGTCGAGACGCCGATGCTGCAGCCGATCCCCGGCGGCGCGGCGGCGCGGCCGTTCGAGACGCATCACAACGCGCTCGACCAGGCGATGTACCTGCGGATCGCGCCGGAGCTCTACCTGAAGCGGCTGATCGTCGGCGGCTTCGAACGCGTCTTCGAGATCAACCGGAACTTCCGCAACGAGGGGTTGAGCCCGCGCCACAACCCCGAGTTCACGATGATGGAGTTCTACGCGGCCTACACCGACTACCGATGGCTGATGGATTTCACCGAGCAGGTGATCCGCGACGCCGCGCGCGCCTCGGTCGGCCGGCTGCAGTTCGACTACCAGGGCCGCGCGATCGACCTGGCCGCGCCGTTCGCACGGATGACCATCGTCGAGGCGATCCGTCAGCACGCGCCGGAGTTCGCCGCGGCACCGCTGGCCGACGCCGGCTGGCTGCGCACCGAGCTCGGCCGCCATGGCGTCGCGCCGGCGGCGAGTGCCGGTGTCGGCGCGCTGCAGCTCGCGCTGTTCGAGGAAGTCGCCGAGGCCAAGCTGTGGGCGCCGACCTTCATCGTCGACTACCCGGTCGAAGTCTCGCCGCTCGCCCGCGCGTCCGACACCCAGCCCGACATCACCGAGCGCTTCGAGCTGTTCATCACCGGCCGGGAGATCGCCAACGGCTTCTCGGAGCTCAACGATCCGGAGGACCAGGCCGAGCGCTTCCTGCGGCAGGTCGAGGCCAAGAACGCCGGCGATCACGAGGCGATGTTCTACGATGCCGATTACATCCGCGCGCTCGAATACGGAATGCCGCCGGCCGGCGGCTGCGGCATCGGCATCGATCGGCTGGTGATGCTGCTGACCGACAGTGCCAGCATCCGCGACGTCATCCTGTTCCCGGCGCTGAAGCGCGAAGCCTGATCGAAGACACACCCGACGACGTACCCGACGCCCCGCCCGACGACGTACCAACGACGCAAATCAGACGAGCCTGGCCGCGATGGATTTCAAGGACTACTACAGTGCCCTCGGCGTCGAACGAACCGCGAGCGACGACGAGATCAAGAAGGCGTACCGCAAGCTGGCGCGCAAATACCATCCCGACGTCAGCACCGAGGCCGACGCCGAGACCCGGATGCGCGAAGTCAACGAAGCCTACGAAGTGCTGCGAGACGCCGAGAAGCGCCGCGCCTACGACGCGCTGGCCGACCGGGTCGCGCGCGGCGGCCGGGCCGACGGCGAGTTCCAGCCGCCGCCCGACTGGGATGCCGGCTTCGAGTTCCAGCGCCGGCCCGGGGCATCGGGCCCGGCCGACCATGCCGGCTTCAGCGACTTCTTCTCGTCGCTGTTCGGCGCCGCCGAGCACCGCCAGGCGCGGCGCGGCCAGTTCCGCGCCCGCGGCGACGATCATCATGCGGCGATCGAGATCGCGCTGGAAGACGCGATCAACGGCGGCGAGCGCGACATCCAGCTGCGCTCGCTCGATATCGGCGACGACGGCCAGCCGAAGCTGGTGACCCGGACGCTGCGCGTCAACATCCCGCGCGGCGTCCATCCCGGGCAATTCATCCGGCTCGCCGGCCAGGGCCTGCCCGGTCATGGCGGCGAACCGGCCGGCGACCTGTACCTGGAGATCCGGATCGCGCCGCATCCGCTGTACCGGACCGACGGCCGCGACCTGATCATGACGCTGCCGGTCACGCCATCCGAGGCGGCGCTCGGCGCCCAGGTCGACGTACCGCTGCCGACCGGCGGCACCGCGCAGGTCACGATCCCGCCGGCGGCGCGCCCCGGCATGCGGCTGCGGCTGAAGGAGCGCGGGCTCGGCGGCGGCCACCTGTACCTGGTCCTCGAAATTGCGCTGCCGCCGGCGCAGGACGATGCCAGCCGGGACGCCTATCGCCAGCTCGCCGCGGCGACCCGCGGCTTCGATCCGCGCCGCAACCTCGCCGCGCGCGGCTCGCGCGGCGGCTGAGACGCGGGAGGCATTGCAATGACACGCCGAACGGCAGCCCGACCCGCGTGATCTTTCCGGAGTCTCTGATGAAAAACTCCTCTCCCGAACGGACCGCGTCGATCTCGATCACCACGATCAGCAGCGGCGCCGCCGGCAGCGGCCATCCGCTCGCAGCCACCGAACTGGCCCGCTCGTGCGGCGCAAGCGTCGACTGGATCGTCGAGCTGGTCGAATACGGCATCATCGAGGGCGACCGTGGCGGCGCCCGCGATGACTGGCGATTCAGCGGCGACGATCTGCACCGCGCGCTCGAGGCGCGCCGCCTGCAGCGCGACTTCGAGGTCGGCCTCGATGCCGCCGCGCTGATCCTGGATCTGCAGCGCGAAGTGCGCAGGCTCAAGGCGGTGCTGACGACCCACGCGATCCAGCCGCCGGCACGGCGCTGACCTCGGGCGCGGCCTCCCTGCGAGCCCGGCCGCCGCTTCGAATTGGTTGCCGCCGCGCAGCACCCGCGTCGCATGAAACAGGTCGAGCCAAGCAGTCGCCGCGGAGCGGGCGCAGCATGGCCGCTGGCGGCGCCCCCCAGCGGTGGGGGCAGAGCGGGACACGAAGAGTCCCTGCGGACTCTTCGTGCCAGCGAAGCGACGCCGGCCTCCGGCCGGCGGCTCCCGCCCGAAGGGCGTCAACGGGGGGCGTTCACATCAGTCCGCCTCTTCGATCCAGGCCTGCTGGATCGCCTCGAGCACGCGCTCACCGCCGCGGCCGGCCTCCCCGTCGAAGCCGGGCAGCGCCATCACCCAGCGATTCAGGTCGGTGAAGCGGACGGTTCTCGGATCGACATCCGGATGGGCTTCCTGCAGCGCCTCGGCGATCGCCTGAACATCGGTCCAGATCATTCAGTGCTCCTCGCGCGCGTGGTTGATCGTGTATTTCGGCAGCTCGATCGTCACGTCGGTATCGTCCTCGAGCCGGACCTGACAGGACAGTCGCGACTGCGGCGTCAGGCCCCAGGCCATGTCGAGCAGATCGTCCTCGTCGTCGGACGACTCGTTGAGCTCGTCGAAACCCTGACGCACGATCACATGGCAGGTGGTGCAGGCGCACGACATCTCGCAGGCATGCTCGATCTCGACGCCGGCTTCGAGCAGCGCCTCGCACAGCGACGTTCCGCCCGGCGCCTCGAAGGTCTTGCCTTCCGGCGCGAGCCGGGCATGCGGCAGGACCTTGATCCGGGCCATCAGCCGTTCCCGTCCCAATCGGCGATCGAACGGCCGGACAGCGCCCGCTGGACCGCACGATCCATCCGCAACGCCGCGAACGGCTCGGTCATCCGTGCCAGCAGATCGAGTGCGGTCTTGAGCGCGTCGCGCTCGGCGGCCAGCGCAGCCGCGGCCGGCGGCGCGGCGCCGTCGGCATCGGCGCCGTCGGTATCGGTGGCGGCGGTATCGGTGGCGGCGGTATCGGTGGCGGCGGCGCCGGTGACCGCGGCGATCCTCTCGCCGCTGGCGCCGCGGGCGAGTGTCTTGAGTCGCCGCATCTGCGCTTCGATCGCGCCGCGCTCGGCGGCTGCGAGCAGATCGCCGTCCTGGTCGAGCGCCGACTGCGTCGCCTGGATCAGCCGGTCGGCATCGACCTGCAATTCGCGCAGCGCGCGCAGCGCGGCGTCGCCCTGCGCGGCGCCGAACGATTCCTTCAGCATCCGCTCGATGTCGCCGTCCGAGAGCCCGTACGACGGCTTGACGACCACCGACGCGGCGACGCCGCTCTGCTGCTCGCGGGCCGACACCGACAGCAGCCCGTCGGCATCGACCTGGAACTCGACGCGAATCCGCGCCGCGCCGGCGGCCATCGGCGGTATCCCGCGCAGCTCGAAGCGCGCCAGCGAGCGGCAGTCGGCGACCAGGTCGCGCTCACCCTGCACGACGTGGATCGCCATCGCCGACTGGCCGTCGCGATAGGTGGTGAATTCCTGGGCGCGCGTCAGCGGGATCGCCGAATTGCGCGGAATGATCCGCTCGACCAGCCCGCCCATCGTCTCGAGCCCGAGCGACAGCGGCGTGACGTCGAGCAGCAGCCAGTCGTTGCCGCCGTCACGGTTGCCGATCAGTTGGTTGGCCTGCATCGCGGCGCCGAGCGCGACCACCTGATCCGGATCGAGGTCGCAGAACGGCGCGCGGCCGAAGTCGCGTTCGACCGCGGCGCGAATCACCGGCATCCGGGTCGCGCCGCCGACCAGCACGACCCCGTCCAGCTGTCCGGCCTCGAGCCGGGCATCGGCGAGCGCCTCATGCGCAATCGCGAGCGTGCGTGCCACCAGCGGCTCGACCCAGCCGGCGAACTGGTCGCGGGTCACGGTCATCGTGCCTTCGGCCCGCGAGCCTTCGGCGGGCGTGCCTTCGGCCAACGTCATCTCGGTTTCGGCGACGTCGCTCAACCGCTCCTTGGCGGCGCGCGCCGCCACCAGCAGCCGGCGCCAGCGGCGCGGATCCTCGGCGGCGATCCGTGACTCGTCGCCGAGCCCGAACCGGCGACAGTAGGCGGCGGC
>JBFWQR010000153.1:0-18453 GCA_050249335.1 Lautropia sp. | reverse complement strand
GGATCAGCTCGGCCGGGCCGGCCGGCGTTTCTTCCGGTGCCTTGACGATCACCGCGCAGCCGGCGGCGAGCGCGGCGCCGATCTTGCGGACCACCTGGTTGATCGGGAAGTTCCACGGCGTGAACGCCGCGACCACGCCGACCGGGTCCTTGACGACCATCTGCCGGACCGCCAGGTTCCAGCGCGACGGCACGATCCGGCCGTAGACCCGGAAGCCTTCCTCGGCGAACCATTCGATGATGTCGGCTGCGGCCAGCGCCTCGCCCTTGGCTTCGCGCAGCGGCTTGCCCTGTTCCTGCGTCAGCAGCCGGCCGATCGCGTCGGCGCGTTCGCGCATCAGGCCGGCCGCCTTGCGCATGATCTTGCTGCGCTCGGCGGCGGTCAGGTTGCGCCAGGTCTCGAACCCTTTCTGGGCCGCGGCCAGTGCCCGGTCGAGGTCGGGCTTGCCGGCGTGGGCGACGCGGCCGATCTCGGTGCCGGTGGCCGGGTTGAAGACCGCCAGCGTGCGTCCGTCGGCCGCGTCCTGCCAGCGGCCGTCGATGAAGAGTTGGGTGTTCGGATAGCTCATGAGGCGCCTTTGATGCCGGGTTGGGTCGGAGGGGCGAGCGGTGGCGGGCGATGCCGCCACCGGCTGCGAATCCCGATTGTAGGGCGCGGGCACCGCTGGCCGCGCCGAAGCCGCGCGGCGGCCGACCCGCGCCGCGCCAGGATCGCGGCCGGTGGCGGCGCTGGCCGTTCCGGTCGCGGCGCTGGCCGTTACTCCAGGACGTTACTCCGGGATCACCGCGGTCGCCTCGATCTCGACCTTGGCGCGGTCTTCGATCAGCGCGACCACCTGCACCGCGGTCATCGCGGCGTTGTACGAGCCGATCAGTTCGCGGAACGCGGCACCGACGGCGCGGCCGGCCGCCAGGTACTCGCGCTTGTCGGTCACGTACCAGGTCATCCGGACGATGTGCTCGGGCTTGCCGCCGGCCTCGGCGAGCACCGCGACGATGTTGGCCAGCGCCTGGCGCGCCTGGTCGGCGAAGTCGTCGCTGGGGAACTTGCCGTCGGCATCCCAGCCGATCATCCCGGCGATGTAGACCTGGCGGCCGCTCGCGACGACGCCGTTCGAATAGCCCTTCGGGCGGGGCCAGCCGGGGGGAAGCAGGATCTGCATGGATACTCCGTGGTCAGTTCGCGGCCGCTGCCTGATCGCGCGCGGCGATCCGGGCGCGCAGCGCGCCGAGGGTCTGGTAGAGCGACTGGATGGTCCGCTCGTCGATGTCGCCGAACAGCTCGAGGATCCATGCCTCGTGCTCGACCGCCATCGCCTCGAAGGCCTTGCGCCCCTTCGGGGTCAGCCGGACGCGCAATGAACGGCGGTCGTCGGCATCGGGCTCGCGCAGCACCAGCGCTTCGCGCTCGAGTTCGTCGGCGAGCCCGGTGACGTTGCCGCCGGTCACCATCAGGCAGCGCGACAGCGCCTTCATGCGCAGGCCGTCGCGATGCCGGTAGAGCTGCGCCATGAAGTCGAAGCGCGCCAGCGAGATGCCGAAGCGGGCACGCAGCCGCCGGCGCACCTCGGTCTCGACCTGGGTCGTGCAGGCGAGCATCCGCAGCCACAGCTTCAGCGTCGCATGATCGTTCGCATGCGCCCGCGCTTCGTGGCCGAGCTCGTCGGCGGCCAGCGTGGCACCGAGGTCGAGCATCATGCCATCACCTCGCCGCCGGAGACCGACAGCGCCTGGCCGGTGATCGCGGCGGCGCCGTCGCCGCACAGCCAGCGGACCGTGTCGGCGACCTCGGCCGGCTGGACGATCCGGCCCTGCGGATTGCCGGCGGCGAACTGGGCGCGCGCCTCGGCCTCGCTGCGGCCGGTCTTGGCGACGACGTTGGCGATGCTCTCCTTCAGGATGTCGGTCTCGGTATAGCCGGGGCAGACGGCGTTGACGGTGATGCCTTTGCGGGCGACCTCGAGCGCGAGCGAGCGGGTCAGACCGACCACGCCGTGCTTGGCCGCGCTGTAGGCGGTCACGTAGGCGTAGCCGCGCTGGCCGGCAGTGCTCGCGATGTTGACGATCCGGCCCCAGCCGGCCGCCAGCATGTCCGGCAGCGCGGCGCGGCTGCACAGATAAGTGCCGGTCAGGTTGACCGCGAGCATCCGCGACCACAACGCCGGGTCGGTCTTGCCGAACGGCGCGCTCTCGGCCTGGCCGGCATTGTTGACCAGGATCGCCAGCGGGCCGAAGCCGGTGCGCGCGGCAGCGAACGCCGCGGCGACCGACGCCTCGTCGGTGATATCGGCAATCACGGTGTTGACACGCGCCTCGGTATCGGCGGTGGCTGCCGCGGCGGCCCGGTCGCCGGCCAGCTGCACCGCGAGCGCGTCGAGCCGCGCGCGGTCGCGGCCGAGCAGCGTCACCCGGCAGCCGCTCGCGACCAGCACGCGGGCGATCTCGGCGCCGATACCGCGCCCGGCGCCGGTGACCAGCGCGTGGCGGGGAGAAGAAGCGCTCTCAGTTTCCATGCCGTCCATGCCGCTCTGTGCTGATCGCGTCGCATGAAACAGCCCCAACCAAGCAGTCGCCGCGGAACGGGCTTTGCCCGGCCGCAGGCGGCGCCCCCCTTTCAAGGGGGGTAGGGCCGAAGGCCCAAGGGGGGTTGAATTTCATACACCCTGGGCGCGATTGGCCTGCTCGATCGGCGTCAACCCGGCCATCTGCGCCGCCAGCGCCTTCTCGCGCTCGATGTTGCGCTCGAGCTGGACCTTGGCCGCGGTGTACTGCTTCGGCCACTGGACGTCGAGGTAGCCGATCCGCGCCGCCTCGTTCAGCGTCCAGGCCGGGTTGGCCAGGTGCGGCCGCGCGACCGCGCAGAGGTCGGCGCGGCCGGCGGCGATGATGCTGTTGACATGGTCGGCCTCGGAGATCGCGCCGACCGCGATCGTCGGGATGCCGGCCTCGTTGCGGATCCGGTCGGCGAACGGCGTCTGGAACATCCGGCCGTAGACCGGCTTCTCGGCCTTGCTGACCTGGCCCGACGAGCAGTCGATCAGGTCGGCGCCGGCGTCCTTGAAGATGCGGGCGATCGCGACCGCGTCGTCGGGGGTGATGCCGCCTTCGACCCAGTCGTGCGCCGAGATCCGGACCGACATCGGCAGCCGCTCCGGCCAGACGGCGCGGACCGCATGGAACACTTCGAGCGGATAGCGCAGCCGGTTCTCGAGCGAGCCGCCGTATTCGTCGGTGCGCAGGTTGGTCAGCGGCGAGATGAACGACGACAGCAGATAGCCGTGCGCGCAGTGCAGCTCGAGCCAGTCGAAGCCGGCCGCGGCGGCGCGGCGGGTCGCGGCGACGAAGTCGTCGCGGACCCGGTCCATGTCGGCGCGGGTCATCGCGCGCGACCACTGGCTGACGCCGTCCAGATACTGCTGCGGCGACGCCGAGATGATCGGCCAGTTCTGCGCCGGATCGGCGAGCGGCTGGTCGATGCCCTCCCAGGCAAGCCGGGTCGAGCCCTTGGCGCCGGCATGGCCGAGCTGGATCGCGATCCTGGCGTCGCTGTTGCCGTGGACGAAGTCGACGATCCGCTTCCAGCCGGCCTGCTGAGCATCGTTCCACAGGCCCGGGCAGCCGGGCGTGATCCGGGCGTCCGGCGAGACGCAGGTCATCTCGACGACCACCAGGCCGGCGCCGCCCATTGCGCGGGCGCCGAGATGGACCAGGTGGTAGTCGGCCGGCATGCCGTCGTGGCACAGGTACTGCGCCATCGGCGAGACCACGACCCGGTTCTTCAAGGTCACGCCGCGCGCCGTGAACGGCGTGAACATCGGCGGGATCGGCCGCTGGGTCGGCGCCCGCAGCGCACCGGCGCGCTCGGCGATCCAGTCTTCGTAGTGCTCGACGTAGCCCTTGTCGCGCAGCCGCAGGTTCTCGTGGCTGATCCGCTGGCTGCGCGTCAGCAGCGAGTAGGCGAACTGCTCGGGCGGCAGGTTGACGTAGCGCTCGACGTGCTCGAACCATTCGGTCGAATTGCGCGCGGCGTTCTGGATCCGCAGCACCTCGACGCTGCGCACCGCCTCGTAGTCGGCGAGCGCGGCGCGCAGATCGCCCGGATGCTTGCCGATGCTGCGAGTCAGCTCGATCGCGTCCTCGAGCGCGAGCTTGGTACCCGAGCCGATCGAGAAGTGCGCGGTATGCGCCGCGTCGCCCATCAGCACGATCGGCGTCTGGCCGTCCTTGCCGCCGTAGTGGACCCAGCTCTGGCAGACCACCCGCGGAAACTGGATCCACTGCGCCGAGCCGCGCAGATGAGCCGCGTTCGACATCAGCTTGTGGCCGTCGAGATACTTCGCGAACACCCGTTCGCAATAGGCGATCGACGCCTCCTTCTCCATCCGGTCCATGCCGATCGCGCGCCAGACCCGGTCCGGCATCTCGACGATGAACGCCGAAGTCTCCTGGTCGAAGCGGTAGGCGTGGACCTGCAGCCAGCCGTGCTCGGTCTCTTCGAACGCGAACGTGAACGCGTCGAACAGCTTGTGGGTGCCGAGCCAGACGAAGCGGCAGTCGCGCATGTCGATGTCGGGCTGGTAGACGTGCTGGTACTTGGTCCGGATCCGGCTGTTCAGGCCGTCGGCGGCGATCAGCAGGTCGCAGTCGGCATAGTCCTCGTCGTTGGTGACGTCGGTCTCGAACACCAGCTCGACGCCGAGCTCCTCGCAGCGCCGCTGCAGGATGTTCAGCAGGCGCTTCCTGCCGATGCCGCAGAAGCCGTGGCCACCCGAGACGATCTTGTGGCCGCGGATATTGACCTCGATGTCGTCCCAATGGTTGAACGCGTCGAGGATCTCGGCGGCCGAGGGCGGATCGGCGGCCTGCAGGTTGCCGAGCGTCTGATCCGAGAACACGACGCCCCAGCCGAACGTGTCGTACGGCCGGTTGCGCTCGATCACCTTGATCTGGTGGTTCGGATCGGCGCGCTTCATCAGCAACGCGAAGTAGAGGCCGGCGGGGCCGCCGCCGAGACACGTGATCTTCATCGGCACTCCATGTGGGGGCCGCTCCACGATCGGGAGCATCGGATTCGGAGCATCATTCGGACTGCCGCGATGATAGCACTTACTTGACAACTAAACTATGTCGACCTCGACCGCACCCGCCAACGCGCCGCTGCCGCAGAACCTGATCGACCTCGCCCCGGACGACGATCCGCTGGCCGGTCTCGATGCCGCCGGCGCCGCGATCGCGATCGCCGCCGGCGACCTGCTGTCGGCCGATCTGGTCGGCGCCTGCCTGGCGCGGATCGACCGGATCGAGCCGGCGGTGCAGGCATGGCAGCATCTCGACCGCGACGCCGCGCTCGCGCAGGCGCAGCGCTGCGACGAGCAGCGCCGCGCCGGCGGCCTGCTCGGGCCGCTGCACGGCGTGCCGGTCGCGCTCAAGGACAACATCGACACGGCCGATCTTCCGACCGAGGACGGCACGCCGCTGCACCACGGGCGCCGGCCGGTCGACGACGCGACCGTGGTGGCACGGCTGCGCGCCGCCGGCGCGGTGATCCTCGGCAAGACGGTGACCACCGAATTCGCCTATTTCGCGCCGGGCAAGACCCGCAACCCGCATGCACCGGACCATACGCCCGGCGGCTCGTCGAGCGGCTCGGCGGCGGCCGTCGCCGCGCGGATGGTGCCGCTCGCGCTCGGCACCCAGACCAACGGCTCGGTGATCCGGCCGGCCGCGTTCTGCGGCGTCTTCGGCTTCAAGCCGAGCTACGGCTCGATCTCCCGGCACGGCGTGCTGCGGACCTCGCGCCGGCTCGATCAGGTCGGCGTCTTCACCCGCAGCATCGCCGACGCGGCGCTGCTCGCGCAGGTGCTGATCGGCCATGATCCGGCCGACCCGGACAGCGTCTGCGGGTCGGCGCAGCAGCTCGCCGCGGTCGCCGGCGCGGCGCCGCCGCTCGATCCGGTGCTCGGCCTGCTGCGCTCGCCGCTGTGGGCGGCGGCCTCGGCCGATGTCGCGACCGGTTTCGACGAGCTGTCCGCCGAGCTCGGCGCGCAACTGGTCACCTTCGACCTCGGCGAGACCGCGGTCACGGCGAACCGGCTGCATGCGACGATCATGCGGGCCGAGATGGCGTGGAACCTGCACGGCGAATACCAGCGCGGCAAGGCGCGGATGAGCGCGCGGCTGGTCGAGCAGATCGAGTCCGGCCTGGCGGTCGGCGCGGTCGACTACCAGCATGCGCTCGCCGGCGCCGAGCGGCTCGCCGGCGACATCGCGGAACTGTTCGACAGCTGCGACGCGCTGGTGCTGCCGGCGGCGCCCGGTTCCGCGCCGGCCGGGCTGGGGTCGACCGGCGATCCGGTCTTCTGCTCGCTGGCGACGCTGCTCGGGCTGCCGGCGCTCAGCCTGCCGCTGATGGTCGATTCGGCCGGGTTGCCGCTCGGCGTGCAGCTGCTCGGCCGCCGCGGCGACGACGCCCGGCTGCTGCGGACCGCGAACTGGCTGGTGGCGCGGCTGGCCGCTGGATGACGGCCGCGCGCGGCCGGCAAGCGGTGCGCCGCTGATCGCTGGCCGCAGCCGGCCAGGGTGCCGCTACTCCGGCTTGATCCCCGCCGCCTTGATCACCTGCGCCCATTTCGCGACCTCGGCCTTCTGATAGTCCAGCAGCTGCGCCGGCGTCATGCTCGACGGCTCCATGCCGAAGCCTTTGAGCTTTTCCTGCACCTCGGGCCGGGCGATGACTTTCAGCACCTCGCCGTGCAGCCGCTCGACGATCGCCGCGGGCGTTCCGGCCGGAGCGAACAGCGCCTGCCAGGAGACCATGTCGAAGCCTTTCTGGCCGCTCTCGGCGATGGTCGGCACGTTCGGATAGGTCGCCACCCGGCTGCTGCCGGTGACCGCGATCGGGCGCAGCCGTCCGCTCTGGATGTGCGGACCGACCACCAGGCTGGTGTCGAACATCATGTCGACCTGGCCGCCGGCGACATCCTGTACCGCCGGGCCGCTGCCCTTGTACGGCACATGCGTGAACGGCACGCCGGACTGGTGAGAGAGCAGCTCGAGCGCCATGTGCGGCGAAGTGCCGACGCCGGGCGAAGCCGACGACAGGCCGCCTTTCTTCGCGCGGCTGGCCTTCATCAGCTCGTCGAGCGTCTTGATCGGGCTGCCGGCCGGAACCACCAGCAGCAGCGGGCTGACGCCGAGCATCGCGATCGGTGCGAACGACTTGACCGGGTCGTAGCCGATGCTCGGGTACAGGCTGACGTTGATCGAATGCGAGCTGATCGTACCGCCGAGGATGGTGTAGCCGTCGGGAGCGGCATTGGCGGCGACCGCCGAGCCGACGCTGCCGCCGGCGCCGCCCTTGTTGTCGATGACGACCGGCGTGCCGAGCGCCGCGCCGAGCGGCTGCGCGATCAGCCGCGCCAGCGTGTCGGTGTTGCCGCCGGGCGGGAACGGCACCATGTAGGTGATCGGCTTGCCGGTCGGCCAGCTGCTCTGGGCCAGCGCCGGCAGCGGCCGCAGTCCCAGCGGGACCAGGCCGGTGGCCAGTGTCGCGAGCGTGGCCCGCTTCAACAACTCCCTGCGTTGCATCGAAGTCTCCTCCTCGTGGTCGTGATTCCGATCCGCTCGCTGCGGTCGGAGTAGGGCGCTCAGGCGTGCCCGGTCGGCTCAGGCGTGCTCGGTCGGCACGGTGCTCGATTGTGGTTCGGCTGCGAACAGCTCGGAGAGCGGCACCGCCTTGCCGAAGAAGTCCCCCTGCAGATAGACGACACCGAGCGCCTTGAGCCGCTCGTAGACCGCGGCATTGTGGACGTGTTCGGCGACGGTGCGCAACTTGAGCCGGCTCGCGACCCGGACCGTCGACAGCACGATCTCCTCGTCGATCGGGCTGGTCATCAGGTTGCGGATGAACGAGCCGTCGATCTTCAGGTAATCGAGCGGAAAGCGCTTCAGGTATTCGAAGGTCGCGAGCCCGGTGCCGAAATCGTCGAGCGCGATGCCGAAGCCCTGCGCCTTCAGGTCGTCGACCAGCCGTGACGCGGCCGCCGGGTTGCGGATCGCCTCGCTCTCGGTGATCTCGAAGACGATCTTGCCGGCCGGGATCTCGCTGCGGCTGCGGTGCTCGCGGATGAACTCGGCGATGGTGCCGTCGCTCATGGTCGCGCCGGCGAGGTTGATCGAGCACTTCCAGGTCCGGGCCAGCGCGTCCGGATTGCCGGCGAGCCATTCGAAGGCGCGCCGGATCACCGCGCGATCGAGCGGGATCGACATCTGCGCCTGCGAAGCCAGCGTCATGAACTCGGGCGGCTGGATCAGCCCGCCGTCCTTGTCGCGTAGCCGCGTCAGCAGCTCGTACGAGCGCATGCCGGCCGGCGCGTCCGGGTCGACCACCGGCTGGGCGAAGAGCTCGAGCCGGTTGTCGCGGATCGCCTCGCGGATGTGCTCGATCTTGTTCTGGTGCGCGCGCCGCGCGTCGATCATCATCTGCGACAGCGGCTCGACGAACAGCTGCGGGTCGCGGACGCTGGCGGCGATCGCCAGCGCGTCGCCGAGCGACGACAGGCAGTCCTCGCTGCTGATCACGGTATGGGCGTCGAGCAGCAGGCCGCCGACGCAGCACTGCAGCCGGATGCTGCCGTGCTCGGTCTGGAACACCTGGCCGTTCAGCTGCGAATAGATGTCGCGCGCCACCGAACGGACCTGGGCGACGGTCTCGGCGCGCACCAGCAGCGCGTAGCGGCCGGCCGACAGCCGGGCCGCGAACTGGGTGTTGGTCTGCCGCAGCAGCAATTGCGCGGTGCTCTGCTCGAGCTGGATCGCGTCGATCGTTCCGCAGAGGTCGTTGATCGCGTCGAAGTTGCTGATCGACAGCCCGATCAGGCCGTAGCCGGTCCGGTCCGGCGACACCAGCCGGTCGCCGAGGTCGGCGAGCAGGCCGCGGTCGTTGAGCAGCCCGGTGCTCATGTCCTGGCGCGCCTGACGCGAGACGCGCAGCAGCGCGAGGCGGCGGTCGGACGCGGTCGCCTGCAGCAGCAGCGCGACCAGCACCGCCGAGAACGCGATCAGCACCGCCGGCACCGCATCCTCGAAGTGCGGCTCGGTCGGTGTGCTGACCTGATAGGCGCGGGCGGCGAGAAACGGCAGCGCCGACAGCAGCAGGGTCAGCGCGTTGGCGCGTTCGCTGGTGCGCACCGCCGACCAGGCGACGATCGGGAAGTAGGCGAACAGCACCAGCAGCGCGTCCTGCGACAGGCCCCAGTTGGCCAGCGCCAGGCTGGCCGCGCCGACCATCAGCGTCAGGATCAGGCTCGGCAGGTCGAACAGGTCGTGGGCGACGTGGCCGGCGTCGGATTCGGGGATCGCGTCGTCGATCCAGGCGAGCAATGCCGGCGCCACCAGCAGCAGCCCGAGTCCGTCGATCAGCCAGGCGCCGAGCAGCACATGGGTCGGCCTGCCGAGCAGTCCGAGCACGTCGCTCGGCAGCGGTTCCAGTACCGGCCCGGCATCGGGGCCGCTGCCGAGCACGGTGGTGATGATCGCGGCGTCGATCGGCGCCGCGACCAGCAGCACCACGACGATGAAGCGGACGATCGCGTCGAGCCGGTACTCGGGTGGCTTCCAGTCGGCGATCCGGCGCAGCAACTGGATCGCCAGCAGCGGGCCCGCGACGCTGGCGGCGGCGGCGGTCGCGGCGAAGATCGGATCGCGGGTGCTGAACAGCGCCCACCCGAACGCGCCCGCCGCTGCCGGCAGCGTCCAGCGCCGGCCATAGCGCCAGCCGAACGCGAACGCGACGCCGGCCGCCGGCCAGATCAGCAGTTCGCGGGCGAGGCCGGCCGAGACCAGCTGCGCGAGCAGGCAGAACAGCAGCGCCAGGCCGGCGACCAGCGCGAACCGGAGCGGCACCCGCGCGCGCAGCTGCGTCGCGGTGACCGCGCGGGTGCCGGCCGGGCTGCCGCCCGGGCCGTCCACCCCGTGGTCACCGGATCGCAACAACGCTCAGGCCGCCATCAGTTCGCGCAGCACGTACGGCAGGATGCCGCCGTGGCGGAAGTAGTCGACCTCGATCGGCGTGTCGATCCGCGACAGTAGCTTGACCTGCCGGGTCAAGCCGTCGCCGCGCCGGATCGTCATCGTGATCTCCTGCTGCGGCACCAGCGCGTCCGGAATCGCGACGTCGATCAGCTCGTCGCCCTTGATGCCGAGCGACTCCCACGAGTCGGATCCCTTGAACTGCAGCGGCAGCACGCCCATGCCGACCAGGTTCGAGCGGTGGATCCGCTCGAAGCTGCGCGCGACCACCGCCTTGACGCCGAGCAGCTGGGTACCCTTGGCGGCCCAGTCGCGCGAGCTGCCGGTGCCGTACTCCTCGCCGGCGAGGATCACGGTCTGCACCCCCTCGGCGATGTACTTCATCGCCGCGTCGTAGATCGACATCCGCTCGCCGCCCGGCTGGAACAGCGTCATGCCGCCTTCCTCGCGCGAGCCGTCGGCCTTGGCCGGCAGCATCAGGTTCTTGATCCGGACGTTGGCGAAGGTGCCGCGCATCATCACTTCGTGATTGCCGCGGCGGGCGCCATAGCTGTTGAAGTCGGGCTTCAGCACGCCGTTCTCGATCAGGTACTTGCCGGCCGGCGAGGTGTCCTTGATCGAACCGGCCGGCGAGATGTGGTCGGTGGTGATCGAATCGCCGAACAGGCCGAGGATCCGGGCATTGGCGATCGTCGAGGTCGTGCCCGGCGTCATCGCGAATTGGTCGAAGAACGGCGGTTCGGCGATATAGGTCGATTTCGGCCAGTCGTAGATCTGGCCGGCGGCCGACGGCACCGCGTTCCACAGCGGGTGATCCTTGGTCAGGTCGCTGTAGAGCCGCTTGAAGGTCTTCGCGTCCATCGCGAACTTCATCAGCTTGTGGATCTCGTCCGAGGTCGGCCAGATGTCGCCGAGATAGACGTCGCGGCCGTCCTTGCCTTTGCCGACCGGCTCGGTCATCAGGTCGACCAGCACCGTGCCGGCGATCGCATAGGCGACCACCAGCGGCGGCGACGCGAGGAAGTTGGCGCGGATGTTCGGATGGATCCGGGCCTCGAAGTTGCGGTTGCCCGACAGCACCGCCGCACAGACCATGTCGTTCGCGACGATCGCCTGGTTGAACTCGGGCCGCAGGTCGCCGGCGTTGCCGATACAGGTGGTACAGCCGTAGGCGGTGACGCCGAAGCCGAGCTGCTCCAGGTACGGCAGCAGCTTGGCCTTGGTCAGGTACTCGGTGACGACGCGCGAGCCCGGCGCCAGCGACGTCTTGATGTGCGGCTTGACTTCCAGGCCGTATTCGACCGCCTTCTTCGCGAGCAGGCCGGCGGCGAGCAGCACGCCCGGGTTCGAGGTGTTGGTGCAGCTGGTGATCGCGGCGATCAGCACGTCGCCGTTCTTCAGGCTGACGTCGCCGGCCGGGTAGCGCTTCTGCAGGTCCGCCGGCGACTTGTTGAAGCCGTTCTGCTGCACCGGTGCGCTGAACAGCTTCTCGAAGGTCTGCTTCATGCTGCCGAGCTCGATCCGGTCCTGCGGCCGCTTCGGGCCGGCCAGCGACGGCGCGATCGTGCCGAGGTCGAGCTCGAGCTGCTGCGAGAACGCCAGCGTGCCGGCCTGAGGGATGCCGAACAGCCCCTGCGCCTTGAAGTAGCGTTCGAATGCGTCGATCTCGGCCTTGGTGCGGCCCGAGCCTTCGAAGTAGGCGACGGTCTTGGCGTCGACCGGGAAGAAGCCCATCGTTGCGCCGTATTCGGGCGCCATGTTGGCGATGGTCGCGCGGTCGGGTACCGCCAGCGATTCGGTGCCTTCGCCGAAGAACTCGACGAACTTGCCGACCACCTTGGCGGCGCGCAGCATCTCGGTGACGCGCAGCACCAGGTCGGTGGCGGTCACACCTTCGCGCAGCCGGCCCTTCAGGTGCACACCGACCACGTCCGGAGTCAGGAAATAGACCGGCTGGCCGAGCATGCCGGCCTCGGCCTCGATGCCGCCGACGCCCCAGCCGACCACGCCGATGCCGTTGATCATCGTCGTGTGGCTGTCGGTGCCGACCAGCGTGTCCGGGTAGTAGATCGTCTGCTTGCCGTCCCGCTTCGCGTGGACGCCGCGCGCCAGGTACTCGAGGTTGACCTGGTGGACGATGCCGATGCCGGGCGGCACGACCTTGAAGGTGTCGAACGCCTGCATCCCCCACTTCATGAACTGGTAGCGCTCCTTGTTGCGCGTGAACTCCAGCTTCATGTTGAGATCGAGCGCGTCCGGCTTGCGGTACTCGTCGATCATCACCGAATGGTCGACGACCAGATCGACCGGCACCAGCGGCTCGATCCGCTTCGGATCCTTGCCGGTCTTCTCGGCGACCGTGCGCATCGCCGCGAGGTCGGCCAGCAGCGGCACGCCGGTGAAATCCTGCAGCACCACCCGGGCGACGACGAACGGGATCTCGTCGACCCGCCTGGCATTCGGTTGCCAGTTGGCGAGCTGCGCGACGTGCTCCTCGGTGACCTTCTTGCCGTCACAGTTGCGCAGCACCGCTTCCAGCACGATCCGGATCGAGACCGGCAGCTTCGCGATATTCGGGAACTTCTTCGCCAGCGCCGGCAGCGAATAGAAGGACGCTGCCTGGCCCGATTCGAGCTTGAAACTCTTCAGCGTATCGAAAGTATTGTGTGCCATCTCTCTCGGTTCCGGTTTCTTCGGGGTTCGTCTTGTGGGGGAGGGTTCGCAGGCTCGGTCGGCTGGGCTCGGTCGGCTGGCGTCGCGCAGACGCAGCGCTCAGCGGCGCGGCGGGGCAGCCGCCCCGCCGCCGGCCGCACCCGCCCGGCCACCACGGGGTGCGCCGCCGCCGGCCGCGCCGGCCTCGGGCCGCAGCGTGCCGTCGCTCATGTTCAAAACGCCCATGCCGGGCACCACCAGGTCGCCGGGACGCTGGCCGCTCGGGCACGGACCGAGCCAGCGGGCGACGACCGCTTCCTTGTCTTCACGTCGGTTGTTGGCGAGCGGGGGCGAGTAGAACACCAGTGTATCGATTCGGTACTGGGTCTGGAAATCCCCGGTCGCGACCGACTGGCTGACCACCGTGCTGCGGGCTTCCTTGCACACGGAATCGGCGACCCAGGAAATGCCGACGCGGCGGAACGGCCCGATCGAGCACGACCCTTTCTCGCCGGCGGTCCGGTCGAGGTGGTTCTCCGGCGTGTCGGTCCGTTCGCCGACGCAATAGCGGGTCGGCGGCATCCCGAGATTGTCGGCCGACGCGTTGCGGATCTCCCAGAGCCCGGCGCGCCGGCGCGGATAGTCGAGCAGCCCCGGCGTGCCGTACGACGGCGGCAGGATCACCGTGCTGTCGAGATTGCCCTGCGCCGCGGCCGGCGCCGCCGTCAGCGTCATCAGCCCCGTCAGCCCCATCAGCCCGGCACCGAGCGCGGCCAGTCCGGCCGCGGCCCACCTGCCGGCACCGCCGGCCAGTACTCGCCGCCACACGCCCAGCCGCCGCCGCAGCCCGGCTTCGCCGGGCTGTTGGCGGCGCGCCCCGGGGGCGCCAACGGGGGGTGTCATATCACATAGAGGTCGACGTACTCATGGACCGGCATCGCCTCGAGCTTCTTCTGGTCGAGCGACACTGCCAGGATCGCGTCCTGCTGCTTTTTCGGGAAACGCCGCGCCAGGTTGGTCCGGAACTTCGCCTCCAGCAGCGGGATGCCGTCCTTGCGGCGCAGCCGGTGACCGATCGGATATTCGCAGACCACTTCCTTCAACGGCTTGCCGTCGCTGAACTCGACCGTCAGCGCGTTGGCGATCGAGCGCTTCTTCGGATCGTGATAGTCGGCGGTGAAGCGCTTGTCCTCGACGCAGACGATCTTGTCGCGCAGCGCGTCGATCCGCGGATCGGCGGCGACGTCGTCCTCGTAGTCGGCAGCAGTCAGCCGGCCGAACAGGATCGGTACCGCCACCATGTACTGGATGCAATGATCGCGGTCGGCCGGGTTGGCGAGCGGCCCCTTCTTGTCGATGATCCGGATGCACGCCTCGTGGGTGCGGATCGTGATTTTCCTGATGTCGGCGGCGGTCTTGCCGGCCTTGGCGATCTGCTGGTGCAGCTGCATCGCGCACTCGACCGCGGTCTGCGAGTGGAACTCGGCCGGGTACGAGATCTTGAACAGCACGTTCTCCATCACGTAGCTGCCGTACTTGCGCTGGAACTCGAACGGCTTGCCCTTGAACAGCACGTCGTAGAAGCCCCAGGTCTTGGCGGTCAGCACCGACGGGTAGCCCATTTCGCCGGTCCGGGCGATCAGCGCCAGCCGGACCGCGCGCGCGGTCGCGTCGCCGGCGGCCCACGACTTGCGCGAGCCGGTGTTCGGCGCGTGCCGGTAAGTCCTGAGCGACTGGCCGTCGACCCAGGCGAGCGACACCGCATTGATGATCTCGTCGCGGGACAGGCCGAGCAGCTGCGCGACCACCGCGGTCGATGCGACCTTGACCAGCACGACGTGGTCGAGCCCGACCCGGTTGAACGAGTTCTCGAGCGCGATGCAGCCCTGGATCTCGTGCGCCTTGATCATCGCGGTCAGCACGTCGCGCATCGCGAGCGGCGGCTTGCCGGCGGCGATCGCGTTGCGGGAGAGCCAGTCGGCGGTGGCGAGGATGCCGCCCAGGTTGTCCGACGGATGCCCCCATTCGGCGGCGAGCCAGGTGTCGTTGAAGTCGAGCCAGCGGATCATCGCGCCGATGTTGAACGCCGCCTGCACCGGATCGAGCTGGAACTGGGTGCCCGGTACCTTGGCGCCGTTGGGCACGACGGTACCCGGCACGATCGGGCCCATCAGCTTGGTGCAGGCCGGGTATTCGAGCGCCTCCAGGCCGCAGCCGAGCGTATCGATCAGGCAGTTGCGCGCCGTCTCGTAGGCCAGTTTGCTGGTGACCCGGTACTTCAGCACGTAGTCGACGATGTCGACCAGAACCTTGTCCGGGGCAGGGCGGACGTTCGAAATATGGCTGGACATGTTCCTCTCTCGTTATCGTTCGATCCGCGGACCGGGCGTTTCGCCCGATCCGCCGGCAGCGCGGGCGCCGCGGCGCCCGCCGCCGTCACTTCTTGGGCGGCTCGACCCCGAGCGCCTGGCCGGAGACACCGGACGCGGCGATCTGCGACTGCCTGGCATGGATGCAATTGTCGACCAGGCGCTGGCCGGTCTTCTGGTTCATCAGCATGGTCTTGGTTCCGATCTGGATCAGCAGCGTCTCGGCCCGGACGTCTTCGAGCCGCAGCGCGCCGGTCGCCGACAGCACCGGCTTCATCAGATAGGTCCGGTTGTTGAACGACAGGTCGACGTAACCCGGATGGCGGGCGTTCTCGCCGAGGTTGATGCTCTGGTTGAACTCGCAGCCGCTGCGGCCGAGCATGACTTCCTTGGCCGCCTCGATCTGCGCCGGGTCGGCGGCGGCGATGACCGGCTCGGGCGCGGCCGACTTCCTGGCTGGCGCCCTGGCGGTCCGTACCGGCGCCTTGGCCGATGCCTGGGCGGCCGGCTTGGCCGCCGGCTTGGCGGCCGGGGTCTGCGCGTCGGCGGCCGCCGGCAGCATCATGGCGAGCGCACCGCCGATCAGCGCGGCGGTGATCAGCGCGGTCGGGCGCCGGGCGCCGGGGGCAAGGTGAATCGCGTTCATCGGAGGAGCTCCTTCGGAGGTGCGGGCTGCAGCGTCGGGCCGCGGAATGCGGCGCGGTTCACGGGCGTCTGCCGTCGCCGGATTCGCCCGAGCAGCCCGATTGCTCACTTGCGATCCTTCAACGGGACGAATTTCTGATCTTCCGGGCCGACGTAGTTGGCGCTCGGCCGGATGATCTTGTTGTCCTGGCGCTGCTCGATCACGTGCGCCGCCCAGCCGGCGGTCCGCGCGATCACGAACAACGGGGTGAACATCGCGGTCGGCACGCGCATCGCGTGGTAGCTGACCGCGGAGAACCAGTCGAGGTTCGGGAACATCCGCTTGATGTCCCACATCACCTTCTCGAGCCGTTCGGCGATCGTGAACATCCGCAGATCGTCATTGGCGCGCGCGAGCCGCTTGGCGACCGCCTTGATGACCTGGTTGCGCGGATCGCTGATGGTATAGACCGGGTGGCCGAAGCCGATCACGACTTCCTTGGCCTCGACCCGGCGGCGGATGTCGGCCTCGGCCTCGTCGGCGGTCGCGTAGCGGCTCTGCACCTCGAACGCGACCTCGTTGGCGCCGCCGTGCTTCGGGCCGCGCAGCGCGCCGATCGCGCCGGTGATCGCCGAATACATGTCCGAACCGGTGCCGGCGATCACGCGCGCGGTGAACGTCGACGCATTGAACTCGTGCTCGGCGTAGAGGTTCAGCGACGTGTGCATCGCCCGGATCCACTCTTCCGACGGGCGCTTGCCGTGCAGCAGGTGCAGGAAGTGCCCGGCGATCGTGGTCTCGTCGGATTCGACGTCGATCCGCACGCCGTTGTTGCTGTAGTGATACCAGTACAGCAGCATCGAGCCGAGACTCGCCATCAGGCGATCGGCGATGTCGCGGGCGCCGGGCAGATTGTGGTCGGGCGCCTCCGGCAGCTGGCAACCGAGCGCCGAAACGCCGGTGCGCATCACGTCCATCGGATGCGCCGCGGCCGGCAGCGCCTCGAGGATCTGGCGGACCGCGGCGGGCAGCCCGCGCAGCGCCTGCAGCTTGTGGCGATAGCCGGCGAGCTCGGCGCGGTTCGGCAGATGGCCGTGCACCAGCAGGTAGGCGACCTCCTCGAACTCGGTCCGCTCGGCGATGTCCAGAATGTCGTAGCCCCGATAGTGCAGGTCGTTGCCGGTCCGGCCGACCGTGCACAGGGCGGTGTTGCCGGCAGCGACGCCCGACAGCGCGACCGATTTCTTCGGCTTGAACCCGGCCGGCGCGGCCTGGGTGCCGGCCGCAGCCGGCGCCGGAGCGGGGTTGGTCGTGGCGGTCGCCTTGGCGCTGGTCTTGGCGGCGGCCTTCGATGGGGCGGCGGAACGCTTCTGCAACGCGGCAGTGGCCGGTGCCGGCTTGCTGCCGGCGGTCGGTCGGGACTTGGGGGTTACGGGCATTCGTGATTCTCCTCGGGTCGGATCCGGGTGCATTCGTTATGTTGTGACGAGGTGACGGTCTTCGGCGGTCTCGTGGATCGCGGGTTCGAGAGGCGCGATTCCGGCACTCGGCATCCGGTGGGCGAGGAGGCTCTTGCTACCAGCAAAGATTCTGCCTCGCTCCGGGCGGAAGCAAGTACCGGTTCGATCGGCGGCCGAAACGGCGCCGTCAACGGCTGGCGCCGGTATCATCGGTCTTGAAGAAGGCTGCCGCGGCCGCCGGCATCCCGGCGCCGGTCAGGCGGGCGCGTTCGAGCACCAGCCACCAGTAGCGGTAACTGGCACGGTCATGCAGCTGATCGCGGTAGCGGATCGGGCCCCAGTCGGCCTGCTGCGCCGCGATCAGGATTTCGGCGGCCTCGCCGATCCGGGCGGTATCGGGACGGAAGGCCGCGACGATCGGCTCGATCTGCTTCGGATGGATGCTCCATTTGCGCAGGAAGCCGAATTCGGCAGCGGCGCGGCGGGCATCGGCGCCGGCCGCTGCGCCGTCGCCGATCGCCAGCGTGACGCCGTGGGTCGCGACCTTGCCGTGGGCATGGCAGGCGAGCGCGATCTCGACCAGCGCCCGCGCGACCAGCGGATGCTCGAACTGGCCGGGCGAATGCATCGCCTCGGCGCCGATGGCACCGCCGAAGCTGCTGACATAGTCCATCAGCCCGAACGCGACCGCCTCGACCCGCGGATGCGCGGCGATCGCGCCGACGTCGCGCAGCGCGCGGGGGCTCTCGATCAGCACCTGGAACGGGATCCGCCGGGAGATGCCGTGGCGCGCCTCGATATTGCGACAGAGCAGGTCGGCAGCATCCAGGTCGGCGGCGGATTCGACCTTCGGGATCGTCAGGTAGGCGATCCGGCGGCCGGCGCCGCCGATCAGCGTCTGCAGGTCGTTCTCGAAGGCGGGGTGCTGCGGATCGTGCGGCCGCGCGCCGAACTGGTCGAAGCGGTTGGCCGGCGAGGCGATCGCCGCCGCGATCATCGCCGCATGCTCGGGCTCGGCGCCGACCGCGGCGCCGTCCTCGCAATCGCCGGTGACGTCGAACACCGGCCCGAGCCTGTCCTGCAATGCCAGCGATTTCTCGATCAGCGGCCGGCTGCCACAGTAGTGATCGCAGACCGGCATCACCACGTGACCGCCGGCGACGTCGTGCAGCACGTCTCGCGGATGCAGTGCCATCGCTCGCGCGTCGGACGGGCTCGGCGGCCGGTCGGCTGGGGGCGGGGGCGCCGGCGTCAGACCAGGTGCTAGACGCCGTCGCGCTCGGCGAGCAGCTCGTCGAGTGTCACGGACAGCCGGTCGC
>JBFWQR010000152.1:0-18517 GCA_050249335.1 Lautropia sp. | reverse complement strand
GGCCGCGGCGACGGCGACTACCTGCGCGACCTCAACGAAGCGCTCGAGGCGCAGGCGACGCCGACGTCGACCGCGATGATCTACCTGATGGGGCTGCTGATCACGGTGGCGATCGGCTGGGCCGCGTTCGCCACTGTCGAGGAGGTCACCCGTGCCGAAGCGCGGGTCGTGCCGGCCGGGCGCGAGCAGGTGATCTCGAGCCTGGAAGGCGGCGTGCTCGCCGAACTGCTGGTCGCCGAAGGCGACGTCGTCGCCAAGGATCAGCCGCTGGCCCGGCTCGACGGCACCCGCTTCGGTTCGCAGGTGGAGGAAGGGCAGGCGCGGGCGCTGGCGTTGAAAGGCACGATCGCGCGGCTCAAGGCCGAAGCGAACGGCGGCAATCCGCGGTATCCGTCCGACGTCGCCGCGGTCCGCCGGATCGTTCGCAACGAGAACGCTGCCTTCGAGTCGCGCCGCCGCGTGCTGCGCGAGAGCCAGGCGGCGCTGCGGCGCAGCCTCGGCCTGGTCAACGCCGAGATCGCGTCGGCGCGGCGGCTCGCCGCCAAGGGGCTGTACTCGGAGGTCGAACTCGGCCGGCTCAAGCGGCAGGCCAACGAGCTCGAGATGCAGATCGACGAGCGCGGCAACAAGTTCCGTGCCGATGCGGCTGCCGACCTCGCCCGGCTCGAAGGCGAGCTCGCGCAACTCGCACCGCTGCTCACCGCGCGCCGCGACACCTTCGACCGTACCGTGCTGCGCGCGCCGATCCGCGGCGTGGTCAAGAACATCCGCGCCGGCACGATCGGCGGCAGCGTGCAGCCTGGCGCCGCGATCATGGAGCTGATCCCGCTCGACGGCGACCTGCTGCTCGAAGCGCGGCTCAAGCCATCGGACGTCGGCTTCGTGCGCACCGGCCTGTCGGCGACCGTCAAGATCACCGCCTACGACTACTCCGTGTTCGGCGACATGCGCGGCGTGGTCCGCAGCATCGGCCCTGATACCATGCGCGACGATCCGCGGACCGCGCAGCAGCCGGACAGCGCCTGGTACCGCGTGATCGTCGCGACCGACCGGCCGGCGCTGCGGGTCGGCGACAAGGACCTGCCGATCATCCCGGGCATGACCGGCTCGGTCGAGATCCGCACCGGTGAGAAGACCGTCCTCGATTTTCTGCTGAAGCCGATGTTCAAGGCGAAGGAAGCATTCCGTGAGCGGTGACGCCGTCGCGCGTCCGTCTGCCCGCTCCTCCGTCCTGCCTCGTATCCTGCGCCGCGCCGTGCAGTCGATCGGTTCGGCCGCGTTGCTGGTCGGTGCCGCCACGGCGATGCCTGCGGCGGCTGCCGCCGACGCCGGCACGATCGGTCCGAACGCCACGATGCCAGCCACGACCAGCACTGCGGCCAGGCCCGGAAGCAAGCCTGCGGACAAGCCCGGGACCGCGGCCAAGTCTGCGGCCAAGTCTGCGGGCAAGACTGCGACCAGGACCGCGATCAGGACCGTGGGCAGATCCGCGACCAGGACCGCCGGCAAGACAGCAGCCAAGACCGCAGCCAAGCCCGCAGCAGCCAAGACCGCGACCAGGCCCGCAGCCGGGGCAGCCGTCCGGACCGTGACCCGGCCGGCGAGCGGTGATGCATCGAAGACCGCACCGAAAGCATCGAACGAGGTCACGCCGCCGATCAGGATCGGCGCCACGACCGCGACCGGCGCCACGACCGCGACCGGCGCGCCCAACGTTGCCGCGACCCCGGCTGCGATCACCGCGCCGGCGACGACGGTCGTCGCCGCAGGCAAGCCGTCGCCCGGCGGCACCGGAGTGGCCGCCGGCCCGAGCCCGGAGGCCGGCGTCGCGCAGCTGCAGGTGCTCGCGCGCAGCGCGGTCGAGCGCAGCGCGACGGTCCGCGAGGCGATCGCCGCGATGCGCGCCGCTGAGCTCGACATCCGCGAAGCTGCCGGCGCCCGGCTGCCGCAACTGAGCCTCGACGTGACCTCGAGTCATACCTCGGGCGGCGGCGTTGCCCGCACGTCCGAGACACGCGGCGCGCCGTACTACTCGGTCACCGGCTCGGTGCCGATCTTCGACTGGGGCCGCAACGCCCGGATCGTCGACAGCCGCAACGCGAGCTGGCGCGCTGCCGGCGCCCGGCTCGACGGCACGCTCGAAGCGTTGACGCTCGAGACGACGGTGGCGGCGCTCGAGCTGGCGCGCGCCCGCGCCAACGTCGCCGCGGCCGACGACTATGCGGCTGCGGTGCAGCGGCTGGTCGACATGCTGGTCGCGATCACCCGCGAGGATCCGGGCCGTGCCGGCGAGCTGACACAGGCGCGTGCGCGGCTGCTGCAGGCACAGGTGATGCGCGACGCGCAGCGCGCGCGGGTCCGCGAAGCCGGCATCGCGCTCGAGCGGCTGGCCGGTTCGAGCGAGCTGCCGCTCGACGCGATCGGCGCGCCGCTGGTCGCGGTGCCGCCGCTCGAGCCGCTGCTCGCCGAGCGCGACGGCGAGCCGCTGATGCGGCAGCTCGATGCCGAGCGCGATGCGCAGGCGAACCTGGCGGCTTCGCTGAAGAGCGCGCGCCGGCCGCAGCTCGGCCTGGTCGCCGCCCATTCGCCGGTGGCGCCGGGGCTCGCCGACGGCTATGCGTCGTATGCCGGCGTGCGGCTCAGCGTGCCGCTCTATCGCGGTTCGTCCGATGTCGCCGCCCAGCATGCCGCCGAGGCGCGTGCCGTCGGCGCCGATGAGCGCCGCCGCCAGGGAGCGGTCGATCTCGAAGCCCGGCTGCGGACGCTGCACCAGTCGGCAACCACGCTGCTGGCGCGCGACGCGGAGTTCGACGCGCTGCTGCGCGAGTCCGAGCAGGTCCGCCGCGGCTTCTTCGAGCAGTGGTACCAGATGGGGCGGCGTTCGCTGTTCGAGCTGCTCGCCGCCGAGAGCGAACACTACGGGCTGCAGTCGTCGCGGATCAACACCCGCTACGACGGACTGGTGGCGAACGCCCGGCTGCGCGGCGAGGTCGGCGCACTGGCGCGCTGGCTCGGCCTGCGGACCTGACCCGAGGTGCGGGCAGTGGCGGCAGCGCGCGTCGACGAGCTCGATCTGGTCGGATTGATGCGGGTCGCCGAGGCGCGCAAGGGCGCCGGCGACCTCGCCGGCGCGATCGCGCTGTATCGCGGCTGGATCGCCGCGCAGCCGGCCCATCCGCTCGTGCATGTCGCGTTGTTCAATCTCGGCGTTGGGCTCGGTACCGTGCCGGATTCGGCCGCCGCCGAGGCGGTCTATCGCGACGCCATCGCCCATCAGCCGGCGTTCGTCGAGGCGCGGATCAATCTCGGCACCCAGATCGAGGCGCAGGGGCGGCGCGGCGAGGCGATCGCGCTCTGGCGGGACTTGCTCGATTCCGGCCTGGTCGACGCGCCGATCCGCCGGCCGCTGCTCCGTCACCTGCTCAACAATCTCGGCCGCGCGCTCGAAACCGAGCGCGAATTCGAGGCGGCCGAAGCGATGCTGGCGCGCAGCCTGGCGCTCGATCCCGCGCAGCCCGATGCCCTTCAGCACTGGCTCCACTTGCGGCAACGCCAGTGCCGCTGGCCGATGGTCGCGCCGTTCGCCGGCGTCGATCGTGCCGCGATGGTTCGCGCGACGTCGCCGCTCGCGATGCTCGCCGCCTTCGACGACCCGGCGCTGCAGCTCTACCGGGCCAGCGTCTTCGTCCAGCAGAAGGTGCTGCCGACGCTGCCCGCCGAAGTCGCCGCGGCGGCCGCGATCGGCGCGGCGCCGCAGCCCAAGTCGCAGTCGAAGCCCCAGCCTCAGCCTCAGCCTCAGCCTCAGCCGCCGGCCGCGCGCCGGCTTCGCATCGGCTACCTGTCGTCGGACTTCTGCCAGCATGCGGTCGCGCTGCTGACGGTCGAGCTGTTCGAGCGGCACGACCGCAGCCGGGTCGAGCTGACCGCGTTCAGCTGGAGCCGCGACGACGGCTCGGCAGTCCGGCGCCGCGTGCTCGCAGCGATGGACGCCTATGTGCCGATCGGCATGCTCGACGACGCGGCGGCGGCGGCGCGGATCCGCGACCGCGGCATCGACGTGCTGATCGACCTGCACGGTCTGACTTCGGGTGCGCGTCCCGGCATCCTGGCGCGCCGGCCGGCGCCGCTGCAGCTGACGTTTCTCGGCTTTCCCGGTACCACCGCGATGCCGTTCATCGATCATGTGATCGCCGACCGCTACGTGCTGCCCGACTGGCTGACGCCGTTCTTCATCGAGCGGCCGCTGTACCTGCCGCATTGCTTCCAGCCGAGCGACACGACCCGCGCCGTCGGGCCGCCGCCGACCCGTGCCGAGGCCGGCCTGCCGGCCGATGGCTTCGTCTACTGCTCGTTCAATAACAACTACAAGTTCGATGCCCCGATGTTCGCCGACTGGATGCGGATCCTGCGGGGGGTACCCGGATCCGTGCTCTGGCTGCTCGCCGACAACCGCTGGGCCGAGGCCAATCTGCGCGCCGCCGCGCGCGAGCACGGCATCGGCGCCGAGCGGCTGGTGTTCGCCGGCCGGATCGCGCCCGATGCCTATCTCGCGCGCTATGGTGCCGCCGATCTGTTCCTCGATACGTTTCCGTTCAACGCCGGCACCACCGCGAGCGATGCGCTGTGGGCCGGCCTGCCATTGCTGACCCGTTCGGGCCGCACCTTCGCGTCGCGGATGGCCGGCAGCCTGCTCAGCTCGCTCGGCCTGACCGAACTGATCGCCGCCGACGCCGACGACTATGTCGCGCGCGCGATTGCGCTCGGCCGCGATCCGGCAGCGGCCACCGACCTGCGTCGCCGGCTCGCGCAGGCGCGCACGGTCGCGCCGACCTTCGACATGCGGCAGTTCGCGCGCGATCTCGAAGACCTGCTGCTGGCGCTCGTGCCACCGGCGGCCTCGGCGGCAGGTGCGACCGCATGAGACACCCCGAGTCAACGCCGCCGAGCGACGCGGCAACGGCGTTTCCCGTGGGACTGCGGCCGGGCGCGGGTCGGCGCCGAACGCAGGAAGCCCGGTGACCGGCCGCGTCGAGATCCGCCAGATCGCGTACTCGGACGCGACGCTGGCGCTGCATGATCCGGGCTTCCTGCTGCTCGACAGTCGCGACAACCCGCGTCCCGACTGGTGGGAGTACTGGCCGATCCGCCGCTTCCTGGCAACCCGACCGCTCGCCGACGATACCTGGTACGGCTTCGTCTCGCCGCGCTTTCGCGAGAAGACCGGCCTCCCCGCCACCGACGCGATCGCGTTCGTCGCCGATGCGATCCGCGCCGAGCCGCCGGCCGACGTCGTGTTGTTCAGCCCGCAGGTCGATCTCGGTGCGTTCTTCCTGAATCTGTTCGAGCAGAACGAGCTGTTCGACCCGGGCTTTGCGGCGATCGCCGAGCGCACCTTCGCCGCGATCGGCGCTCCGGTCCGGCTCGCCGGCCTGCTGATGGATTCGCGTCAGGTCGTCGTCAGCAACTACTTCGTCGCGCGGCCGGCGTTCTGGCACGCCTGGTCGGATCTCTGCGAACGGATCTTCCGGCTTTGCGAAGACGAGACTGCGGGCGAGCGCGAGGCGACCGGCGAGGGGGCGAGCGAGCGTGCCGCGTTGCGCGCGCTGCTGACCGCGTCGACCAGCTACAAAGGCGGCGCGCAACGCAAGATCTTCCTGATCGAGCGCGTCGCGTCGCTGCTGCTCGCGACCGAGCCGCGCTGGCGGACCCGCGCCTACGATCCGTACCGGCTCGCCTGGTCCGCGACGCGGCTCAACCGGTTTGCCCACGAGGCAGTGCTCAGCGATGCATTGAAGATCGCGGCACGCGAGACCGGCCATCCGGAATTCATGCACGCCTACGCGCGGGTTCGGGAGATCCTGCGCCAGCCGGATCCGCGCGGCCCGGATTGACCGCGGTCCGGTCCGGTTCGAGCCGTTCCGCCGCGATGCGTTCGAAGCGGCCCGCCGCCCCGCGGTAGTCCCAGCGCTCGATCGTGCACGCAGGCCGGTGGCCGTCCTCGCCGGCGCGGATCAGGTTGACCGAGTTCGGTATCCCGGCGCGGATCCGCGTCGAGACCGCGGTACCCGCCTGCACCGCCCAGGCGTCGCGCTTCAGGTCGGGGTAGCGCTGCTTCAGCGGCCGGACGTAGGGCAGGTGGATGTGACCGCCGACGATCAGGTCGGCGCCGGCGTCGACCCAACGGCGGACCGCCCGGTCGCCGCCGCGCAGCAGGTTGTGCTCGTCTTCGGCGCGAGCGGCCAGGACCGGGTGATGGCAGACCACGACGCGCAGCTGACCGGCGTCGGCGGCAGCGAGCCGCCGCGCGACGCGATCGATCGCCGCACCGGCGATCGCGCCGTCCTTGTGCCAGTAGCGAACGACGGTGTTGACGCAGGTCAGCTGCAGCGCCGGGTCGTCGTGCACCGGCTCGAGCTCGGCGCCGAAGACCCGACGGAAGCGGGCGAACGGCGCCAGGAGCCGTAGCGGCAGGTTCAGCAACGGGATGTCGTGGTTGCCCGGGAGCACCAGCCGGACCGGGCTGGCCAGCGATGCGAGGAATGCCGCCGCGAGCCGGAACTCGGCGGCGGTCGCGCGCTGGGTCACATCGCCGGTCATCACGACCACCTCGGGTCTGCACTCCTCGACCAGTGTCCGCAGCGCATCGACCACCGGCGCCTGCTCGGTGCCGAAATGCGGATCGGAGATCTGCAGCAGTGCCGTCACCGCGGCTCCGTGCCGGTATCGGCGTCGGCGGCCGTGGCACCGGCATCGCCAGCCGCATCGCCAGCCGCGGCATCGACGCCGACATCGCTGCCGGTTCCGACAGCGGCTTCAGCGGGCACGATCAGCCGCAACGGCTTCGGGCTGGTTCGAAACTGCAGCGGCGCATGGACGAAGCCGATCTCCCCGTCGGTCGCGACCTTGATGCGGCGCAACCGACGGCCGCGGCCGATCGTGACGGTCATCGAGCGGAACGCGAAGCTGCTGACTTCGGGCGCGTCGCCGAGCCGGCCGAGGAAGCCGCGGGCCATCAGCTTCAGCGACGAGCCGATGCCGAGCGGCGCCGCGGTGATCGCGACCAGTTGGCCGGCATCGAGCGCCGCGGCATCGGCGATCCCGACCTGTTCGAGCTGCAGCCGGTTGTTGGCGACGAACAGGGTCGGCGTGCGCCGATGGCGGGTCTCGCCGTCCGCTGTCAGATCGATCTCGAGCTGACGCGACTGGTGCAGCAGCGTGACCACCGCCGACCAGGTCGCGACCAGGCGATTGCGGCCGTAGCGACGCTTGTACGCCTCGCGATCCTCGAGCAATTTCGGATAGAGGCCGACGCTGCCGTTGACGAAGAACATCCGGTCGTTGAGCAGGCCGGCCTGGACCTCGCGAATGACGCCTCCGAGCACGCACTCGATCGCCGCCGGCGCGTCCTGCGGAATACCATGGGCCCGGCTCAGGTAGTTGAAGGTGCCCTCGGGGACGATGCCGAACGGCAGCTGGTCGCGTACCGCAAGCCGGCCGACCGCGTTGATGGTACCGTCGCCGCCGGCGACGACCAGCACGCCATCGTGCTGGCGTGCCAGCGACGCCGCCTGTTCGGCGATCCGCGCGATCGCGCGGCCGCGCCGTGCGATCAGCAGCTGGTAGCGACGACCCGAACGGCCGAAGCCCTGATGCAGCAGCCCGACCTTGGCCGCGCCGGCAGCAGCGCCGGAACCGGCGTTGACGACGATGAACAGTGGCCGCTGCTCCGCTGCTGGCCGCTGCTCCGCGGGATTCGACATGGCGCGGCATCGAGCAGAATCCGTGCCCGAGCGCGCACTGGTTCCGGCGCAGTTCCGCCGATCATGCGGAACGGATCGGAAACACCAGGCAGGTCGTCGTCCCGTGTGCGTAGAGCTTGCCATCGGGTCCGATCATCCGGGCCTCGGCGGTCGCGGTCTGGCTGCCGAGATGGACGATGCGGCCGTCGGCACGCACCCGCGGCACCTTGGTCGTCAGCGCGCGCACGATGTTGATCTTCAGTTCCAGCGTGGTATAGGCCTTGCCCGGCGGCAGCGCGCTGTGCACTGCACAGCCGAGCGCCGAATCGAGCAGCGTCGCGAACCAGCCGCCGTGCACCGAGCCGATCGGGTTGTAGTGCGCGAGCTTCGGTGTGCCCTGGAAGATCGCGTGGCCCGGCTCGATCAGCACCGGCAGGAAATCGAGCGTCCGGGCGATCGGCGCGCCGGGTAGGCGGCCCGCCATCATCGCGTCGAACAGCGCGATGGCGGGCTGCGCCGCGAATTCGCGCGGGTCGGTGGGCTGATCGGCCGCCGCGGCGGAGCCCGCCTCGAACCGCTCCCGCACGCGCGCTTCGTCGGCGAGCCAACGTTGCAGCACTGGTTCGTCGGCGGTTGCGGGATCGTCATGCTTCGCATCGCGTTTCGCTGCATCGGTCATCGGTCGCTCCTGTCCGCCGTCACGGCGATGACGATCCATCGCAGCGCCGGCCATTGCAATAAATTTTGCATCTGCAATGATTGTAACTACAATGAATTAATGGATGCAGCCATCGCCAACTCCGTCGCCCGAGCGGCTGCCTCGGCCGGGCCCCGGCCTCGCAAGCGCAAGGCCGGCGCTGGCGCCGCGGCAGCGGCCATGCCGTACGGCTGCAGCTGCATCAAGCTGCGCCGGCTGATGCGCGTCGTCACCCGCTTCTATGACGCCTACGTTGCGGATTGCGGCCTGAAGACCACGCAGTATTCGTTCCTGTCGGCGATTGCGGCGGCCGGACCGCTGTCGCCGGGCGATCTTGCAAGATTGCTGTCGCTCGACGCGTCGACCGTCACCCGCAATCTGCGGCCGCTGCTGGCCGCCGGCTGGCTGGTGCAACAGTCGGGGGCCGATGCGCGCAGCCGGTCGATCTCGCTGACGCCGGCCGGGCGCCGCAAGCGCGCCGAGGCGCGGGCGCTGTGGAAGCGCGCCCAGCTCGCGTTCAATCAGCGGATCGGCGACGCGCGGGTCGCCGAACTGCACCGCTTCATCGAGGCGATCCAGGACGATCTCGCCGGCTCCGACGGCGACCCCATCGGAGACCAGCCATGACCATCGATACCGGCGCGCGCAAGGCCGCCGCCTGGGGCCTGCTGCTGCCGGCGGCCACGATCATGATGCTGACGATGGGCACGCGGCAGACCAGCGGGCTCTTCGTCTCGCCGATCAACAGCGCCACCGGCATGGGCGTGGTCGCGGTCAGCTTCGCGCTCGCGATCGGCCAGTTCGTCTGGGGCGTGTCGCAGCCGCTGTTCGGCGCGCTGGCGGACAAGTTCGGTCCGATCGCCGTGATCATCTTCGGTGGCGTGCTGCTTGCGGTCGGCACCGCGGCGACGCCATGGGTCACGACCGAGTGGGGGCTGATCTTCACGATGGGCCTGCTGGTTGCCGCCGGCGCCGGCGCCGGCAGTTTCTCGTTGCTGATCGGTGCCACTGCGCGGCACCTGCCACCGGAGCGCCGTTCGTTCGGTGCCGGTTTCATCAACGCCGGTGGCTCGTTCGGCCAGTTCGTCTTCGCGCCGATCACCGAGCGCCTGATCGCGTTCTTCGGCTGGATCAACGCGATGTACACGCTCGCGGCGCTGACGTTGCTGACGATTCCGCTGGCGCTGAAGCTGCGCAGCCGCGAGCCGGTGGCCGTGACGGACGCCGGCGGCGCAGCGGCAGCCGCCACCGCCGCCGCTGCGCCGCCGGCGGGCCCGACGCTGCGTGAGCAGCTCGGCATCGCACTGCGCGACCGCAGCTACCTGCTGCTGCATGCCGGCTTCTTCACCTGCGGCTTCCACATCGCGTTTCTGGTGACGCATCTGCCCGGCGAGGTCGCGTTGTGCGGCCTGCCGCCCAGCGTCGCCGGCGTCTCGATCGCGCTGATCGGGCTGGCCAATATCGCTGGCAGTCTGATCGCAGGCGCGGCCGGCGGCAGATACCGGATGAAGTACATCCTGTTCTGGATGTACGGATCGCGCGCGGTGCTGGTGCTGCTCTATCTCGCTGCGCCGAAGGAGCCGATCACGTTCTACCTGTTCGCGATCGGCCTCGGCGCGACCTGGCTCGCCACCGTGCCGCCGACCGCCGGCCTGGTCGGCAAGCTGTTCGGCATCCGCTACCTGGCGACGCTGTTCGGGCTGACGCTGCTGTCGCATCAGATCGGCGGCTTCCTCGGTGCCTGGCTCGGCGGCATCGCGATCGCGAACAGCGGCAGCTATTGGTGGATGTGGATCGCCGATGCGGCGCTGGCTGCGGCAGCCGCGGTGGTTAACTTGCCGATTCGGGAGGCCAAGGTCCTGCCGGCCGGAGCGCAGCCGAGCGCGGCCTGACCCGACCGGAGGGCCGCGCGCGGGATTTCGGCGCCCGGTCGCCGACGGCTTTCGCAACTATCTCGCCGAGCAGTGCACACTGCCATCGAGAGGGCATCCAACGGGCTACGCCCATTGGATGCCTCCTATGTCGAATGTTAGGTATCAGCAGGCGTCTGATATGTACTCGGCATGCACTGCGCGTCGTCACGGAATTCTTTCATGGCTACGGAACTACTGGTAGGCGACCGGCTTACCGAAGACATGATTGCTGCTGGCGGTCATGTGGTGCAAGCGCTTGATCGACTTAACGTCATAGTGAAGGGGGCGTTCTGGTTCCTCCTTCCAGATCAAAAAGTATGGCGCCTGATCATCTCATCTCCAGAGGTCCGAATATCCGGCCCTAAGGCGGTCTATCGAAAAGTGACAGCTGCGTTGAAACGGATTCCCCTTGGAAGTCGGGGTGTCGACATCAAAGACATCACAGTTGTCAGCGATCGCGACCCTCTCGTACAACTGATTGGTTCACTGATCAGAACGGGGGCGGGGATAGCGGGCATTCGTATGTCGAAGAACGTAATCAACGGGCGGCTCATCGATGATATGTATGTCTACAGGATGACGTGACGCCTGGCAAATCACTTCTCGTCGGATAGCAGCGACTCGGCCTTCTGCCTGCCGTAGCTGAGCTAGCCGCGGATCAGCCGGTTCAACCGGCCCGCCGCGCGCAGCAGCGGCCTGGCCAGTCGTTCCTCGTTGAAGCGCTCGATCGGCGCGGCGACCGACAGCGCGAAGACGCACGTGCCGCTGGCCTCGTAGATCGGCGCCGCTACCGAGCGGACACCGGGGAAATCCCGGCCGGCGGAGACCGCGTAGCCGGTCCGCTGGACGTTGCGCAGGATCGCCGGTGAAGCGAGCTCCATGCCGGCGTCGGCCAGCGCGGCGCGGACTTCCGGCGTCGCGAACGCGGTCAGTACGCGGCCCGACGAACTGCTGTCGAGCGACATCCGCGCGCCGACGCTGACGCGCGCCTGGACCGCGACATCGGCTTCGACACGCTGGATCAGCTCGGCGCGGTTGCGACGCAGGGCCGCGAGCGACGCCGTTTCCGACGCTTCCTGAGCCAGCTCGCGCAGCACCACGATGGCGCGCTCGTCCAGGCTCGCCTGCTCGAGTGCGATGGCGCCGATCCGCGCCGCATGCAGGCTGAGGCGGTAGCGTCCGTCATCGGTGGTCTCGACCCAGCCCGCCTGGATCAGCGTCACCAGCTTCTGGTAGATGGTGGAGCGGCTCTCGCCGATCGCACGCGTCAGGTCGGCGAGCCGCTGCGGCACCGACGATCGGCCGACTTCATCCAGCACCGTGAACGCCTTCAGTACCGAGCCGAGCGCCCGGACGCCGCCGCCGGCCGCTGCCTCGCCCGCCGTTCCGTCGGTCACGCGCCCCTCCGAAGTGCAAGCAACCGGCGGCATTGCGGGATGCGCTCGGCCGATGTTAGACTGATTTCCATAATGTTATATGTATTCTATACGAATACATCGTAACGATCAATGTCGGACGGTCAAGGCCACGGCGAGTCGAGCGAGCCGGCGGCTGCCGCTTGCCGGCCGCTCGGCCGCGTCGCAATCAGCGAAGAATCTCCGGAGCAAACGATGATCGAGGCCGCCCCCGCGCTGCGCAGCGCGGAGTTCCTGATGAAGCCGGAGCGGCTCGCCGTGCTGCAGACCAGCCGGCTCAGCGCGACCCGCCTGCTGATGGCGAAGGCGGTCCGCGAACGCTGGCGGATCCGCCGCAGCGACTGGTCGATCGACGAGCGCGCGCGCGGCACGGCGCTGTACCGGATCGAGACGCCGGCGATGCCGTTCGATTTCACGGTCCATTCGTTCGAGCCGCGTCAGGAGGGCCGGATGGGCCGGATCATCGGCCGTGCCTGGGACATGAAGGCGGCGCTGATCGAAGGGCCGGTCTCGGCCGACGACATCCGGATCACCGGCGAGGAGATTCTGAAGCTCTATGCCGGCCGCGCGACGCCGGGCACCCTGATCTGGGCGCGCTCGAATCGCAGCGGCCGCGTGTTCGACCATACGGTCGAAGCGCTCGCCGCCGGCAGGCAGCCCGATGTCGCGACGCTGGCCGAGGCCTGCTATCTGATGCGCAACACCGGGCTGGACGGCAACGGCACGTTCGGCACGCGCAGTTTCCGGTCGCTCGAGGACACCCATCCGCTGCGGCGGCCGCTCGATGCCCAGATGCTCTGCGCCTACATGATGCGGGTGTTCTCGATCGACCTGGTCGAGCACCTGGCGCGCTGCCGCAATCCGGCGGCGGCCCGGCTCGCGCCGGAGATCCAGCGCTTCCTCGGCGTCGGCAACGGCTCGGCGCTCGGACTCAATCTGTACGTCAACAATCATCCGCAGCTGCTCGACGCCTGGCTGCACGCCCGCGAGCAGGCGGTCGCCGCCGCCAAGTCGCTGCGGGTCGGCGCCGGTGATCCACTGCTCGCCCGGTTGCTCGCGCTGGTCGAGAAGGCGCTGGTGTTCCGCCGCGAGGACCGGATGGAATACGAGCGCTTCGCCGCCAGCGCCGAAGTGGCTGCGTCGCTGGAGACGGTGCTGGCGGCGCTGCGCGAACTGCACGAGACCGGCCGAGTCGCCGGCCGCGAGTCGGCCTATCCGCTCGCTGCGCTGGCCGACGCCGTCGAGCCCCGCGTCCATCCCGAGGCGTTCGAGACGCTGCTCGGCCTGATGACCGAGCTGGTGCCGGATCTCTGCGACCGGCTGGCGGAAACGCTGCGGGTCGACGAGGAGTATTGGACCGAACCCGACATGTCGATCGGCCGCCTGCGCGCGATCCTGCGCGCCGAATACGCCTGGGCATTCTCGATGGAGCTGGACTCGCCGGGCTCGAACCGCTACGTCTGGTACAAGTCCGAGACTGCCGAGGAACCGCGCCGCGGCGATCGCGCCGAGGCCGGCGACGTCTTCAACCTCGCGCTCGACCTGCCCCGCCTGGTGCGCGCGCTGGATCGCGAGATCGCCGCCCGGCCGCCGTCGCTGAGCGTCGCGCGCTACCTGCTGGAACGTCCCGGCGATCGCTTCATCGTCGCCCGGATCCAGACGCTCGCCGGCAGCCGCTATCACTCGCCGCACATGAACATGATGGGCGAGGAGCTCGTGCCCGGCGACATCACCCGGCTGATCAACATCGTGATCCACGGGCTCGACAAGACCCGGGACTATCTGCAGCGCAGTCTGCGCGGCGTCATCTATCAGGGTGCACCGACCGTCGACGACATCGCCGCCGGGATCGGCGGCGACTGGTTCTATCCGAAGGAGCCCGCGTGATGCACGCCGATCCGACTCCAGCCGATCGGCCGATCGCGATGTCCGTGCGCGAAGCGCGGATGTACGTCGGCCGCATCCTGCTGACCTGCGGGCTGCCGTCCGGTGCGATCCACGGCGCCACCGAATGCATCCTGACGTCGCAGTCGGCCGGTTGCGGCGGCTTCGCGGCGCTGCTGAGGTGGCACGCCGAGCTGCGTATCGAGGCGTTCGGACGTCTTCGCGTGGCCGACGTCGATAGCGACGGCGACGCCGGCACGCTCGCGATCGACGGCGGCGACGTGCATGCCTGGATCGTCATACCGGCGCTGCTCGACCTCGCCGTAGACGTCGCGCGCCGGCAGGGCGCTGCGACGTTGCAGGTGCGGGGCATCCGGGCCCGCGACGAGCTGCGGGTGCTGCCGCACCTGGCGCGGCGTCACGGCGCCGTGGTCGCGCTCTCCTTCAACGGTGCGACTGCGACCGTCACCGCAGCCAACGGCTCGCCGCCGCGCAGCGCCGAGCAGTACGATCCGCTGCTGCTGCGGGCGTTGCAGCGTGGCTATCCGGTCACCGAATCGCTGTGGCGCGACCTGCACGCGTTGTCCAACCGTGCGCTCGCGCGCGATTCGGTCGTGTCCCGGCGCCATGCCGGGCCGGTGATCCTGCTGGACGACGGCACGGTGGTCGGCCGGCAACCGTCCGACGACGACTACGACCCGGACATGCTGAAGTCGGTGTCGTCGTCAGCGGCGTCCGCCGCTGCAATCTCCACCCCCGCAACCCCCGCCCGATCGAGGTGATGCCATGATCATGACGCTCTTCCGCAACGCCGCGTGCGCGTTCGCCGCCTTGCTGGCCGGTGTCCTGCTCGGCGTCGTGCCGGCCGACGGCGCCCGCGCCCAGGGCAGCGACCGCACCACGCGGCTCGTCGTCGGCTATGCGCCCGGCGGCGGCACCGATCTGGTCGCGCGGCTGCTCGCTGCCCGGATTTCCGAAGACACCGGCCATGCGATGGTCGTCGAGAACCGTCCCGGCGGCAGCGGGGTCGTCGCGGCTTCGCAGGTCGCGCGGGCGGCCCCGGACGGAACGACGCTGATGATGGGCGTCGTCTCGCTGAACGCGATCCAGCCGCATCTGGCGGCGATGCCGTACGACCCGCTGACGGCATTCGCACCGGTGACGCTGACCGCCTCGGTGCCGCACATCGTCGTCGTCCATCCGTCGCTGCCGGTCAAGACGTTGCCGGAGCTGATCGCCTATCTGAAGGCCAATCCGGACAAGGGCAGCTTCCCGTCGGCCGGCAATGGCACGACGCCGCACATCGCCGGCGAGATGTTCAAGCATATGGCCGGCGTGCAGATGCTGCACGTGCCGTACAAGAGCAGCGGCCAGTCGATCCCCGACCTGGTCTCCGGGCGGCTGACCGTCGGCTTCGACACCTATCCGGCCGCCGCGCCGCTGGTCCGAGCCGGTCAGCTGCGGCCGATCGCGGTCACCAGCACGACCCGGCTCAAGGAGTTTCCGGATCTGCCGACCGTCGCGGAGTCCGGCCTGCCCGACTATCGGTTCTCGACCTGGTACGGCATCTTCGCGCCGGCCGGCACCACCGAAGCCGTCGTCAGCCGGGTGCACGCAGACTTCGCCCGCGCGATGAAGAACCCGAACGTGCATGCCAAGCTGGTCGAGATGGGAATCGACGAAACCGAGACGCGTACGCCGGCAGACTTCGCCCGGCTGGTGGAGAGCGACCTGGCGCGCTTCGCCAGGATCGTCAAGGATGCCAACATCCGGATCGAACGATGAGCGCCGTGACCGTGACGCCGCAGGGCCTGCGTCTCGGCGACCGCGTGATCCCGGTGATCGACGGGCTGTCGATGCCGACGCCCGATCGCCAGTGGCTCGAGGAATACCGCGAAGGCGGCTACGGCTGCGTCAACACCTGCATCGCGGTATGGGAGAACGCGACCGAGGCGATCAGCCTGATCGGCAAGTGGCGCCGCTTCGTCGATGCCAACGCCGACCTGGTGGCGCTGGCGACCTCGGTCGACGGCATCGATGCGATCCGGGAATCGGGGCGGACCGCGCTGGTGCTCGGCTTCCAGAACACCGCGCCGGTCGAGCACGACATCGAGCTGTTCCGCAGCTTCCGCGAACTGGGCGTCTGCATCATGCAGCTGACGTACAACCTGCAGAACTACATCGGCTGCGGCTACTGGGAGGAGAACGACTCGGGCATCTCGTCGCGCTTCGGCCGCAAGGCGATCGAGGAGATGAACGCGGTCGGCATCCTGATCGACCTGTCGCATTGCGGCGAGCGGACCACGCGCGAGGCGATCGACCACTCGGCGCGGCCGGTGGCGGTCACGCACGCGAATCCGCGCGAGTACGTCGGCAACGGCGGCTACGGGCCGGGCCGGCAGAAATCGACCGAGGCGATCAGGGCGCTGGCGGCCCGCGGCGGCGTCATCGGCCTGTCGCCGAACAAGAACATGACCAGGCACGGCCCGGCGACGACGCTGGAGGAGTTCGGCGACATGGTCGCCTGGGCGGTCGACCTGGTCGGCATCGACGCGATCGCGATCGGCAGCGATTACTGCCCCGGCCATCCGAAGTCGGTCCGCACCTGGTGGCGCTACGCGCGCTGGTCGCGCGAGTCGGCGCCGGCCGCGTCGATGACGGTCGCGCCGCACGAAGGCTGGTCCGATTGGTTCAAGACGCCGGCGGGGATGCCGAACATCGTCGTCGAGCTCGACCGCCGCGGCTTCGCCGCCGACGACATCGCCAGGATCATGGGCGGCAACTGGCAGCGGTTGTTCGCGGAGACGTTCCCGGGGGCGTGACCCCGGCGGCACGCTGCTTGCCGCAGCGGGGATGCCACCCTGCAAGGAGAAGGAACATGGCAGGCATTCCCAGCACCTCGGATCCCGACAATTACCCGACCGCCAACGAACAGGGAACGGTCAGCCGTCGCGATACCGGAACACTCGGACCGAGCGACAGTTCCGACAGCGGGTCGGACGTCGCCAACCCGGCGGCCGCGCGCCGGATCGGCGACGCCGATCTCGATGCCGGGAGCGACCGCTTCGGGACCGGCGAGCGCAGCGCGGCGGACCTCGAGGGCGCCAGCGGCAGCGGCGCGGACGTCGGTGTCGATCGAGTCATCGATGCCGACGAAGCCGCACTCGGCGGCGGGCTCGATCAGGCCGAGGAAGCCCGCCTGACGGCCCGGAGGCGGTGATTCGTACTATTACCGGATCTTCACTTCGCGCCGCCGCTACGACTGCCCGACCCGCCGCGGCCGCCGGAACTTCGCCCGCTTCGCCTCGACCTGCTCGCGCACGCAGCAACCGGCGACATGGTCGTTGACCAGGCCCATCGCCTGCATGAACGCATAGACCGTGGTCGGCCCGACGAACGTCCAGCCGCGCCGCTTCAGGTCCTTCGACAAGGACTTCGAGACGTCGGTCCATGCCATCGCGGCTAGCGTCGCCGCGTCGAGCGTCGCCGGTCGGGTCGCGATGTCGGGCTCGTAGGACCAGAAGTAGGCCGCCAGCGAGCCGCACTCGTGCTGCAGATCCAGCGCCCGCGCCGCGTTGTTGATGGTCGATTCGATCTTCTGCCGGTGCCGGACGATGCCGGCATCGCCGAGCAGCCGCTCGACGTCGCGGGCACCGTAGCGCGCGACCTTGGCGAAGTCGAAGCCGTCGAACGCGCGGCGGAAATTGTCGCGCTTGCGCAGGATCGTCAGCCACGACAGCCCCGACTGGAAGCCCTCGAGGCAGATCTTCTCGAACAGGCGGATGTCGTCGCGGACCGGGAAGCCCCACTCGGTGTCGTGATAGCGGCGGTAGTCGGCGAGGCCGCCGTGCCACCAGCACGAGACGGAGCCGTCGGTATCGGTGATCAGGCCGTTGTCGGGTCGTTGAGCCATCGTAGCGGCGAGGGGTCGTATCGAAGGACGAATTCTCGCCGATCGGCGGCGATTCGTGCACCGGGGACCGGCCCGCCCGCCGCCGGGCGCGGACCAGGGGTCAGGGGCGCAATGCGGTCGCGTCGATCGGCACGCCGGCGAGCAACGCCGCGCGCGCCTCGTCGCCGCTGTAGATCAGCTCGATCTCGTTGCCGTCCGGATCGTGCAGGAAGATCTGCAGCTGCTCGGCGTCGGGCACGCCGACTTCGAGGAAGTCGAGCCCGCGGTCGCGCAGCGTTTCGCGCATCGCGACGAGGCCGGTCGCTGCGAACGCGACGTGGTTGATGGCGTCCGACTTGCGGGTCTTCGGGATCCGGCCGGTCGAGATGTGCACCGCCGGATGCCCGTGCAGGTACATCCAGGCGCCGGGTCGCTGGAAGGGAGGACGAGGCCCATCGCTGAGGCCCAGCACGTCGCGGTAGAACCTGCGGGTCGTGTCGAGGTCGGCGGCGGCGACGTTGACGTGGTCGATGCGTTCGATCGGCATCTCGGTCCTCGAATTAAACTAACAAATAATTCGCTGATCTCATTGTATATCTGACCATCGCTGTTGAATAGTAATAACAAATACACTAGACTGACCGGACGCCCCGCTGCCGCCGGATTCCGATGAGCGCCTCGACCCGCCTTGTTGTTCCTTCGACGCCCCAGTCGTCCGCCACCACCTCGACCACTGCATCGGCAGCCGCCATGCCGCGCTCGGTTTCCGTCCGTGCGGGATTCGCTGGTGTCACGGCCGAGCAGGCCCTGGCCCGCGCGCGGGATCTCGTTCCGTTGCTGCGCCAGCATGCCCGGGAGCACGATGCGTCGCGCGATCTCTCGCCGGTCGTGGTACAGGCGCTGCACGATAGCGGCCTGCTGCGCGTGCATCAGCCGCGTTACTGGGGCGGGATGGAACTCGACTACCCGGTCATCTT
>JBFWQR010000151.1:0-18704 GCA_050249335.1 Lautropia sp. | reverse complement strand
GGCAGCCTTGCGGAACTGCTGTTCTCGCGCAAGCGTGACGAAGGCCTGCAAAAGGCGCAGCGAGATATCGTTCACGAGTACTGATCGAAGGATTCGGAGAATTAACTTTACTACAGTGATCCGGTCCCAAAGAATCGGCACCGAGATTCACATGCTGCCCGCGCAGCGTCATCCGATCCGGGGAGACATCATGTCCAGACTCGCCATCGGCCTGCTGGCCGCCACCATGTTCCTGCAGCCGGCCGCCGGCCAGACATCCGCATCCGACTATCCGAGCAAGCCGATCCGCGTCATCGTGCCGGTCGCGCCTGGTGGCAGTCTGGATCTCATGACACGCCAGGTCATGCAGGCCGCGGCCGGCGTACTCGGCCAGCCGGTGGTGGTCGAGAACAAGCCGGGCGCCAGCACCCTGTTGGGCAACCAGTTCGTCGCCCGGGCGCCGGCGGACGGCTACACCCTGCTCGCCGTGTCCAACACGTTCGCGACCGCACCTACGCTGCTCAAGGATGCCGGTTACGACCCGGTGAAGGATTTCACCGGTGTCAGCCTGATCGTGGACGTGCCGCTGGTCTTCCTGGTGAACGTGGACTCGTCGCTGCAGGACCTGCAGCAGTTGATCGCGCTCGCCCGCACCAGCGCGGACAAGGTCACCTACGGATCGGCGGGCAGCGGCTCGGCGCCGCACATCGCTGCAGCGATGCTGTTCCTGCAGTCGGGCGTGAATCCCCTCCATGTGCCGTTCAAGGGGAACGCGCCGGCGCTCATGGAAGTCATGGCCGGTCGGATCACGGTCGCGATCGATACCGTGCCTGCCGCCATGCCTCACATCAGGAGCGGCAAGCTTCGCGCTCTGGCGGTCACTACCGCCAAGCGCTCGCCGGTCCTTCCGGACGTGCCGACCGTCGCCGAGGTCGGCATCCCCGGCTATGAGGTCAGCGTATTCAACGGCATCGCCGCACCGGCCGGAACGCCGCTCTTGGCCGTCGAACGCCTGCATGCCGCGATCGCCAAGGCGATCACGCCCGAGCTGCGCGACAGGCTCCTGAAGGAGGGCGCCGAGCTCCGGGCCAGCCCAGGGCCCCAGCAGTTCACCGCATTCATCCGCGATCAGGTGGGCGGCTATGCGCGCGTGATCAAGGAAGTGGACATCAAGGCGAACTGATGGCGGCGGCGACCACGACTCGGGTGAATTCGATGAGCGAGGAGGAAAGCCCGGCCCTCGGCGCAGTGCGCATCCTGCGCGATGCCGCGGGCGTGCGTACGACGTACGAGGAAATCGAGATCGGCAGGGATCTCGGCACTGAACTGTGGATGCCCACGCAGGCGCAGATCGACCAGGTCTGCGAGCGCATGGAAGATCACCATCCGTACTACGAGGTCGGATCGCCGTTCGGATCGACCGTCGTGCCGGTCAGCATGACCTACCTGCTGACCCGCGCGCTGTTCTCGCAGACCTACAGCGTGCGCGGACTGTTCTACAAGTGGAGCGTCGACCTGCTCGAGCCGATCCGGCCGGGTGTCACCTATACCGTTCAGGGCAAGATCAGCGACAAGTGGGTTCGTAACGACCGCGAGTTTGTCGCCTACGAGTCGGAATGCCGGGACCCGTCGGGCACGCCGGTGTTCAGGACCCGGCGTGCCCACGTCCTGGATTTCATCAAGCGGACGGCCCCGAAGGTCGGCGAAGGCGGGCTCGGCACTTCGGACGCCCGCTCCCCGGCGGCCCGCGAAGCGCGGCAGCCTTACTGGGACCCGGACTGGCCCGCCGACGACACCGCCGCGGGCACGGGCAGCATCGAGGCGTTGCCGCTGGCGGACCGGAGCACGCAGCCTGGTGCACGCCTGCCGTCGAACGCGCTGTACTTTTCGCAATCGAAGTTCATCGCACGGCAGAACAATTACTTCGTCGGCCGGGGACCGACCTTGCACCACGATGCCCGGGCGGCGCAACAGGAAGGCCTGCCCGCACCGGTCGCGAGCGCCCCCGATCTGATGGCGCTGTGCCACCAGAGCGCGATGCAGTTCTTCGGAGCCGGCTGGATCAGGGGCGGACGCGCGGAACTGACGTCGATGCGTCCGACCTACGTCGGCGAATACGTCGTGTCCCAGGGCGTCGTGACGGCGCTCGAGGAACAGCCGGACGGCTCGCTGCGCCTGGAGTGCGATGTCTGGGTCGTCAACCAGCACGGCGAAAGGAAAGTGGCCGGCAAGATCAGCGGGCTCGTGCCCACCGGTGCGCAGTGATGCGGTCATGCCTCTGAGCAGCCTGTCCGGCTGTCGCGTGCTGGAACTCGGCGGTTACCTGGCGGCGCCGTTCGCCGGCAACCTGCTGGCGAACCTCGGCGCCGACGTCATCAAGATCGAACCCTTCTCCGGGGATCCGACGCGCTTCCTCGTGGGCGGTGGCCCCGGCGGAACCTTCGTCGCGTACAGCCACGGCAAGCGCAGTATCTGTATCGACCTGACGTCGGAACGCGGACACGAGGTGTTCCGCCGGCTGCTGGCCACCGCCGTCGTCGTCGTGCACAACCTCGCCCCGAACTCGGTCCGGAAACTGCGCGTCGGAGCGGAGGAGTGCCGCAGCATCAACGCCGGCCTGGTCTACTGCCATATCAAGGGGTTCGGCCGCGGTCCGCGCCAGGACGAAGTCGCGTCGAATCCGATCGTCGAGGCGGCCACCGGCGTCATGTTCGGCAACCGGGTCGACGGTCGGCCGACCCGGTTGGGTCCGTCGTATCTCGACATGTTTGCCGGCATGAACGCAGTCATCGGCATTCTGTCCGAGCTGCTCGCCCGGCACGAAGGGAAGCGGCCGCAATCCCTGGAGTTGGGCCTCTATGAAACGGCGCTGCATGTCGCGGCCCGCGATCTGTTCGAGGCGAGAACCGGCTGCGCAACCGGCAACGGACTGCCCGCCCAGCGCGAATTCGGTATCCCCGGCTACGGCGCCTACGAAACGGCTGACGGCCGCTGGATCTATCTGCTGCTGCTCAGCGACGCGCACTGGGTGCGATTCTGCGAGCAGCTGGCGCTGCCGGAAGGCGCGGACCCGGAGCTGGCCACGGTCCGGGGCCGCCGGACGCAGGCGGCACGTGTCGAAACGGCGATCGCCGCCGCGGTGAGTGGACGCGATTTCGCTCGGCTCGCCCCTGTGCTGCAGTCGGTTGGCATCGGATTCACCGAGGTGCGTCGGCCGAACGAAGTGTTCGATGATCCACAGGCGCAGGTACCGGGCAAGCTGATCGCGAGTCACTACCTGGGTCGTCGGTACGAGGTCGCGGCCTTCCCCGACATGGCGCCCGGCAGCGGCGAGTCGGTCCTGCGCTCCGACCCGCCGCGCCTGGGGCAGCACACCGTGGAGATTCTGCAGTCGGTCGGCTATTCCGCGGCCGACTGCCATCGGCTGGTCGAGCTCGGCGCGGTGAAGGCGGAGGCGGCCGATAGCTGAGCCGCCCCGCGGCTCGTCAGCTTTGGCGGATTCCCTGATCTGCCCGCGCCAGCGCTTCGAGCCACAGGCAGACCGCCAGCGCGCCGGGATCGACGTGGCCGACCACGCGATCGCCGAGATAGCTCGAGCGGCCACGACGAGCGATCTGCTGCGCGGTCGCGGCGCTGCCGGCTCGCGCGGCGGCGATCGCCTGCGTCAGCGCGGTGACGGTGTCGCCGCCCTGGTCGGCGACCGCCTGCCAGGCGCGCGCCGCCGGGATCAGCGCGTCGAGCATGGTCCGGTCGCCCTCGCTGGCGCCGCCGACGTGCGCGATGCCGTCGGCCGCGGCGGCCAGCGCGGCGCCGAGCGCGCGGACATCGGCCAGACCCGGCGCGGCGCCCGGCGTGGCCGGCAGTGCGACCGGCAGCGCAGCCGCCGCGCGCAGCAAGGCGATCGCGTAGAGGGGGCCCGAGGTGCCGCCGAGCGCGCGGCGCAGCGTTGCCGATAGCGCGCGCAGCGTACCGGGCAGGTCGGGCGGATAGCCGCCGCGTTCGTCGCGGATCGCGCGGGCACCGCGGGCCAGGCTGATGCCGAGGTCGCCGTCGCCGACGGCCTGGTCGAGCCGAGTCAGCTCGGATTCGGCGGCGATCAGCGCCGCGCAGATCCGCTCGAGCCCGCGGGTCAGCGGCGTGTCGACGGCAGCCGGCACCGTACCGGCGGGCAGTGCGCTGCCCGCCGGCGGTGCGAGCAACGCCGGTTCGGCGGGCACCACCGCGCTGCCGGCCGGCCATGCCGGCGCCTGCGTCGCCGTGTCCAGCCGCGCGAGATCGTCGTCGTCACCGATCCGCAGCAGCGACAGCGAGACGCCGGCCATCTCGAGCGCAGTCAGGAATGCGCCGCTCCAGGCGCGGACGACGCGGATCCCGCGCGACTGCAGTTGCGTGATGGCCTCGCCAACGACCAGCTGCAGTTCGAGCGTCGCGGTCGCGCCGAGGTTGTTGATCAGCAGCGCGACCCGGTCGCCGGCCTGCAGCGCCAACCCGCGGACGGTCGCATCGACCAGCTCGCCGATCAGCTGCGTCGCCGGTGCGATCCGGCCGCGCCGGACACCGGCTTCGCCGTGGATGCCGAGGCCGAGTTCGATCTCGTCGTCGCCGAGCGTGAAGCCGGGCCGGCCCGCCGCCGGCACCGTGCAGGGCGACAGCGCGACACCCATCGTGGCCAGGTTGCCGAGCGCGCGTTCGGCGACGCCCTTGACCGCCGCGAGCGGCGCACCGCTCGCGGCGGCGGCGCCGGCCAGCTTGTGGACCAGCACGGTACCGGCGATGCCGCGGCGGCCGGCGTGGTCGCCGTCGGCCGCGAGCGCGACGTCGTCGGCGACGATCACCATCTCGACCGCGATGCCGTCGGCCCGCGCCAGCTCGGCGGCGAGCCCGAAGTTGAGGCGGTCGCCGGTGTAGTTCTTGACGATCAGCAGCACGCCGGCCGGGCCGGCGACCGCGCGGATCGCCGCCAGCACGGCGTCGGTGCTCGGCGAGGTGAAGACGTCGCCGGACACCGCGGCAGTCAGCATGCCGGCGCCGACGTAGCCCGCATGCGCCGGTTCGTGGCCGGCGCCGCCGCCCGAGATCAGCGCGACTTCGCCGCGCGCAGCGGCATCGCGCGCATCGGCGCGCAGCACGATCTGATGCTCGGCGATCAGTGCCAGTCCGGCATGCAGCCGCACCAGTCCGACCAGCGCTTCCGGGACGACGGCGTCGACATCGTTGATCAGCTTCTTCATCGGGTCTCCTCGTTCGAACGATTCGGGCCGGCCGACGCGGCCCGGAGGTCCGACCCCGGCCGGCGGCCGAGCGCCGCCAGTGCCAGCAGCAGCCAGCCGAGCAGCCAGGCGCTGCCGCCGAACGGCGTGACGATGCCGAGCGTACGCGGCGCGCCGAGCGCCAGCGCATAGAGGCTGCCGCTGAACAGTACCGTGCCGATGACGAACAGCATCGCCGCGGCGAGCAGCGCGCCGCGCCGCAGCCGCGGTGCCGCGGTGCCGGCACCGAGCAGTGCCAGCGCGTGATACATCTGGTAGCGGGCCGCCGTCTCGAAGATCGCCAGCGCGTCGGGCGCGAGCCGCGCCCGCAGCCCGTGCGCGGCGAACGCACCGGCGCCGACCGCGAGCAGCGCCAGCAGCGCGCCGGCCGCGATCAGTGCGCGGCCATCCGTTGCATGTGGGTCGGTCGTTAGCACCATACTCATGTATCGGCTCCACTATCCATGCCGCTTCGCGCTACCGGCGTGGTATGGATGGACCAAGCCGAGCGGTCGCCGCGGAGCGGGCTTTGCCCGGCCGCTGGCGGGGTTGACTCCATCTATGCCGCCCGCCGCGCCGCCGGCCGGCCGAGGAATTCGGCGAGCACGGCCTCGGTATGGGTCCGGCCGCGCCGGGCCAGCGTTTCCGGCGAGCCCTCGGCGACGACGCGGCCGCCGCCGACGCCGCCTTCGGGGCCGAGGTCGACGATCCAGTCGGCTTCGGCCCAGATGTCGAGGTTGTGCTCGATCACGACCAGCGTGTTGCCGGCGTCGACCAGCCGGTGCATGACCTCGATCAGTTTCTCGACGTCGGCCATGTGCAGGCCGACGGTCGGTTCGTCGAGGACGTAGAGCGTGCCGCCCGGCGCATCGGCGCTGCCGTTGCCGGTGCCGGAGCGGCGCAGCCGCGCCCGCGCGATCGCCGCTGCCTTGGCCTGGCGCAGCGGGTCGGCATGCTCGGTCAGCTCGCGGACCTTGGCCAGCTCGGTGACCAGCTTGATCCGCTGCGCCTCGCCGCCCGACAGCGTCGGGCTCTGCTGGCCGAGCGTCAGGTAGCCGAGGCCGACGTCCTGCAGCAGTTGCAGCGGGTGCGCGATCGAGCGGAACGGCGCGAAGTACTCGAGCGCCTCGTCGACGCTCATCATCAGCACGTCGCCGATCGAGCGGTCGTTGAGCCGGACCTGCAGCGTCTCGTGGTCGAAGCGCCGGCCGCCGCAGACGTCGCAGAGCAGCTTGACGTCGGGCAGGAAGTTCATCTCGATGGTACGGATGCCCTGGCCCTCGCAGGCGGCGCAGCGGCCGCCGGCGGTGTTGAACGAGAACCGGCTGGCGCCGTAGCCGCGTACCCGCGCTTCGCTGGTATCGGCGAACAGGCGCCGGATCGCGTCCCAGAAGCCGACGTAGGTCGCCGGGCACGACCGCGGCGTCTTGCCGATCGGCGTCTGGTCGACCTCGAGCACGCGGGTGATGCCGCGCCAGCCGTCGAGCGCACGGCAATGCTCGAGGGCGCGACTGCCTTTACCGCTGCCATTGCCGGTGCCACCGTGACTGCCGCCGCCGTTGCCGCTGTTGCCGCGGCCGTTGCCGGCACCGCCGTTTCCGATCAGCCGGGTCAGGTTCGCCAGCAGCACCTCGCGCGTGAACGTCGACTTGCCCGAGCCCGAGACGCCGGTGACGACGGTCAGCCGCTGCAGCGGAATCCGCGCGCTGGCGTCGCGCAGGTTGTGCAGCGACGCGCCTTCGATGCGGATCGCCGGCGTCTGTGCGTCGACGCTGCGCCGCGGATGCAGCGGATGCGCCAGCGGCGCGGCCAGGAAGCGTCCGGTCAGGCTCTCCGGATTCGCCTGCAGCGCCTGCCGGTCGCCGGTCGCGATGATCCGGCCGCCGACCCGGCCGGCGCCGGGGCCGATGTCGATCAGGTGATCGGCCCGCGCGATGGTGTCCTCGTCGTGCTCGACCACCAGCAGCGTGTTGCCCTTGTCGCGCAGGCTCTCGAGCGTGTCGAGCAGCACGCGGTTGTCGCGCGGATGCAGCCCGATGGTCGGCTCGTCGAGCACGTAGCAGACGCCTTGCAGATTCGAGCCGAGCTGGCCGGCGAGCCGGATCCGCTGCGCTTCGCCGCCGGACAGCGTCGGCGCGGCGCGGTCGAGCGTCAGGTAGCCGAGGCCGACGTCTTCGAGGAAGCGCAGCCGCGACGCGATCTCGGTCAGGATGTCGCGTGCGATCTCGGCTTCGCGGCCGGCGAAGCCGACGGCGGCGAGCCAGCGGCTGGCGTCGCCGATCGACAGCGCGGTCAGGTCGGCGATCGACTGTTCGCGGATCCGGACGTTGAGCGCGATCGGGTTCAGCCGGTGGCCGGCGCAGACCGGGCAGGGTGCGTCGCCGTAGGTGACGCCGGCATCGGTCGCGCCTTCCATGCCCGGGGTCAGCTCGTCGCGATCGATCTTGCCGATCACTTCGAGCCCGGCGCCGAGGCACGCCGGACACCAGCCGTGCTTGGAGTTGAACGAGAACAGCCGCGGGTCGAGCTCCGGGTAGCTGGTGCCGCAGTGGTTGCAGGCGCGCCGGGTCGAGAACATCGTCGTCGTGACCGCGGCCGCGAGGTCGCCGGTCAGCGGCGCGACGTCCTCGATCACCATCACGACGCCTTTGCCGTAGCCGAGCGCCTCGGTGAGCTTGGTCCGCAGCTCGGCCTCGCCGTCGGCCGAGACCGTCAGGTCGGCGACCGGCAGCTCGATGTCGTGCTCGACATAGCGGTCGATCCGCGGGAAGCCGTCGGTCGGCAGGAAGCGGCCGTCGACGCGCAGCGCCGGAAAGCCCTTCGCCTTCGCCCACTTGGCTAGGTCGGTGTAGATGCCCTTGCGCGCGACGATCAGCGGCGCCAGCAGGCCGATCCGCTTGCCGCGGTACTGGCGCAGCAGCCGTGCCGCGATCGTGTCGAAGCTCTGCGGCTCGATCCGGGTGCCGTCCTTCGGGCAGTGCTGGATGCCGAGCTTCTGGAACAGCAGCCGCAGGAAGTGATAGATCTCGGTCAGCGTCGCGACCGTGCTCTTGCGGCCGCCGCGGCTGGTCCGCTGCTCGATCGCGACCGTCGGCGGAATGCCGTAGATGCCGTCGACGTCGGGGCGCGCCGCCGGCTGCACGAACTGCCGCGCGTAGGCGTTCAGCGATTCGAGGTAGCGCCGCTGGCCCTCGCCGAAGATCACGTCGAACGCCAGCGTCGACTTGCCGCTGCCCGAGACGCCGGTGATCACCGTCAGCCGGTCGCGCGGCACCGCGACGTCGATGTTCTTCAGGTTGTGCTCGCGGGCGCGGTGCACGAAGATCGCGTCGCGGCCGCGCTCGCGCAGCACGCTGGCGAGCGGCCGGCCGGTGTCGTCGGCGGTGCCGGCGCCGCTGGCAGCGCTGGCGCCGCCGGCAGCGCCGATGGCCCGCGCACCATAGCCGACGCCGGGCTCGGCAGCCAGCGCTACGGCCGCCGTCGCGGTCTGCGCAGCCGGGGCGGCATCGCCAGCGCCATTCGCGGTGCCGACCGGCCGCAGCGAGCGGCGCTGCGCCAGCTCCGCCTCGTAGCGCCGCAGCGCCGCGCCGGTCTCGGAGCGCGGATGGTCGCGGACCGCGAGCGGGGTGCCGGTCGCGACGACCTGGCCGCCGCGCTCGCCGCCGTCCGGGCCGAGGTCGATGATCCAGTCGGCGGCCCGGATCACGTCGAGGTTGTGCTCGATCACCAGCAGCGAATGGCCGGCCATCTGCAGCTTGCGCAGCGCGCGCAGCAGCCGGGCGACGTCGTCGAAATGCAGGCCGGTGGTCGGCTCGTCGAACAGGTAGAGCGTGCCGGCGCGGCCGCGCGCCGCCTCGCCGCGGCCGGCGGCGTCGTTGCCCTTGCGGGCGGCCAGCGCCGCCTCGGCGAGGAAGCCGGCGAGCTTGAGCCGCTGCGCTTCGCCGCCGGACAAGGTCGGCACCGGCTGGCCGAGCCGCAGGTAGTCTAGGCCGACGTCGGCGAGCGGCTGCAGCCGGGCCGCGATCTCGCGGTCGTCGCCGAAGAACGCCAGCGCCTGGTGCACCGTCAGCTCCAGGATCTCGGCGATCGTCGCCGAGCGCCGCCGCGCGAACGCGCTGGCGTCGCTGCGGCCTTCGATCGCGATCTCGAGGATCTCGGGCCGGTAGCGCTTGCCGTCGCAGTCCGGGCAGCGCAGATAGACGTCGGACAGGAACTGCATCTCGACGCGTTCGAAGCCGTTGCCGCCGCAGGTCGGGCAGCGGCCGTCGCCGGCATTGAAGCTGAAGGTGCCGGCGGTGTAGCCGCGTTCCTTGGCGGTCGCCGAGGCGGCGAAGCGGCTGCGGATCGCGTCGAACGCGCCGACGTAGCTGACCGGGTTGCTGCGGGTGGTCTTGCCGATCGGCGACTGGTCGACGAACACGATGTCGTCGACCCAGTCGTCGCCGAGCAGCCGGTCGAAGTCGCCGGCCGCTTCGGTCGGCTTGCCCTTGGCCTTCAGCAGCGCCGGCAGCAGCACGTCCTGCATCAGCGTCGACTTGCCGCTGCCGGAGACGCCGGTCAGGCAGACCAGCCGGGTCAGCGGGATCTCGACGTCGATGTTCTTCAGATTGTGCTCGCGCGCGCCGGCGAGCAGCAGCTTCGGTGTCGACGCGCCGATCGCCTGCGGCGTCGCGACCGAGACCCGGCGGCGCTGCGCGACATAGTCGCCGGTCAGCGTGTCGGCCTGCGGCAGCGCGTCGGCCGGGCCGTTGAAGACGATCTCGCCGCCGCGTTCGCCGGGGCCGGGACCGATGTCGATCACCTGGTCGGCAGCGAACATCACCTGCGGGTCGTGCTCGACCACGACCAGCGAATTGCCGGCATCGCGCAGCCGCTGCATCACCTCGATGACGCGGTTCATGTCGCGCGGATGCAGGCCGATCGACGGCTCGTCGAGCACGAACAGCGTATTGACCAGCGAGGTCCCGAGCGCGGTCGTCAGATTGATCCGCTGGACCTCGCCGCCGGACAGCGTCCGCGACTGGCGATCGAGCGTCAGGTAGTCGAGGCCGACGTCCGACAGGAACCGCAGCCGCGCACGGATCTCGGTCATCAGCAGCTCGGTCGCCTCGTCGAGCGGTTGCGGCAGCGTGATCGCGGCGAACAGCGCGCGCAGCCGCTCGAGCGGCAGCAGCATGACGTCGTGGACCGACAGGCCGGGCAGCGCGGCGAGCTGCGCGTCGCTCCAGTCGACACCGTGCGGCCGGAAGCGGCGGTAGCGGCCGGTGTCGGATGGCTCGGCGGCGTCCGGAACACCCGCGGCGCCGAGCGCGCGCGCCGCATCGTCGTGGCTGCCGATCCGCCACAGCAGCGCCTCGGGCTTCAGCCGGGCGCCGTTGCAGGCGGTGCAGGCGGTATAAGCGCGGTACTTCGACAGCAGCACCCGGATGTGCATCTTGTAGGCTTTGCTCTCCAGCCAGTCGAAGAAGCGCCGGATGCCGTACCACTGCCGGCGCCAGTCGCCGGTCCAGTCGTCGGCGCCGTCGATGACCCAGCGCCGCATCGGCTCGGGCAGGTCGCGCCAGCGGGCGTTCAGGTCGATGCCGGCCTTGCTGCCGTACTTGATCAGCTCGGTCTGGCACTCCTTGAAGCTCGCGGTCTGCCACGGCTTGACCGCGCCTTCGGCGAGCGACTTCTCCTCGTCCGGGATCACCAGGCCCAGGTCGACGCCGATCACGCGGCCGAAGCCGCGGCAGGTCTCGCAGGCGCCGATCGGCGAATTGAACGAGAACAGGCTCGGCGTCGGCGGCTGGTAGTCGATGCCGCAGTCGGCACAGGCGAAGCTGTCGGAGTAGCGCCAGACGACCGCATCGGCGCTCGAGCCGCCGCCGTCTTCGCCGGTCCGGCCGCTGCCTTCGGCGGTCCGGCCACCGCTGCCGGCCCGGCTGTCGCTGCCGTCGGCGGCATCGTCGCGCAGCAGATGGACCGCGATCCGCCCCTGGCCGCGCCCGAGCGCGGCTTCGACCGCCTCGGCGATCCGCTGCCGCTCGACCGAGCCGGCACGGAACCGGTCGGCGACGACGTCGAGCACGATGCTGCCGCCGCCCGGCGCCTGGCTGCGCCGGTGTACCCGGGTGTAGCCCTGGGCCTGCAGATGCCGTTCGACTTCGGCTTCGTCGAAGTTGGCCGGCACCGCGACCGCGAACGTGATGACCAGCCGCGGATCGCCGGCGGCGCGCGCGCGCTCGACGAGGCTGGCGACGATGCTGGCGACGTGGTCGCGCCGGACCGGTTGCGCGCAATGGCGGCAGTGGAGCGTCGCGGCGCGCGCCATCAGCAGCTTCAGATGGTCATTCAGCTCGGTCATCGTGCCGACCGTCGAGCGCGAGGTCCGCACCGGGTTGGTCTGGTCGATCGCGATCGCCGGCGGCACGCCATCGATCCGGTCGACCTGCGGCTTGTCCATCCGGTCGAGGAACTGGCGGGCGTAGGCCGAGAAGGTTTCGACGTAGCGGCGCTGGCCCTCGGCATAGAGCGTGTCGAACACCAGCGACGACTTGCCGCTGCCCGAGACGCCGGTGACGACGACGAAGCGGCCGGTCGGGATGTCGAGGTCGAGGTTCTTCAGGTTGTGCTGGCGCGCGCCGCGGATCCGGATCGGTGCGTTGGCCGGCGCCGCCGGCGGGTGCGCCGCGGCGGCGTCGAAGTCTGCTTTGGTCAAGGTTGCTCTGCCGTTTCGGAAGCCGTGGACGAATCCGATGTCCCCGGCCCGTTGAGTTCGTTCGCCGCTTCCTCAGTCGCCGTCGCCACTGCCGGCGGCACCAGCACCACCGTCAGCGGTACCCCCGCCGCCGTCTTCGCCGTGACTGCCGTCGGGCGGGCCGGGGTCGGGATCGCCGGGATGTTCGGGATCGCGCGCCGACGCGGCGCCGTCCGAGCGGTCGGCGCCTTCCCGCGGCGAGGAGTGGGCATTGCGGTACATCGCGTAGCCGAACAGCAGCGCCGCGACGATCAGCCCCAACGTCATCATTCCTCTATCTTAGTGCAGCGCCGGACCCGCTGCCGGCCGGGCGCCGGCAGCGCCGGCCGTAGAATGCGGGGCTCACCGAAGTACAGGAGTGCGATCGATGGCGACGACGATTTCGACCAAGGCGGCACCGGCGGCGATCGGACCGTATTCGCAGGCGGTCCAGGCCGGCAGTCTGCTGTTTCTGTCAGGTCAGATCGCGCTCGATCCGGCCAGCGGGCAACTGGTCGAAGGCGGCTTCGAGGCGCAGGTCCACCGCGCGATCCGCAACATGACCGCGGTGATCGAAGCCGCTGGCGGCTCGTTGTCGCAATGCGTGCGGCTGACGCTGTATCTGACCGACCTGGCCAATTTTCCGAAGGCCAACGAGATCATGCAGCAGTACTTCAAGCTGCCGTACCCGGCGCGCTCGACCGTCGGCGTCGCGGCGCTGCCGCGCGGCGCCGAGTTCGAGATCGAGGCGACGGTCGTCCTCGAGTAGCGGCGAGCAGCGGCGATCGGCGCGACCCCGCAACCGGCGCGACGTCCGGCCCGCGCCGCGCCGGCGGGCGCCGATGCGCTCGATCCCCGTTTCGCCCGGCTCGGCGTCGGCGGCCGCGACGATCTGCCGCTGCATCTGCCGCTGCGCTACGAGGACGAGACCCGGTTGACCGCGATCGCGGCGCTGGTCGACGGCGACGCGGCGCAGGTCGAGGGCACGGTGCTGGCGGCCGAAGTGATCGGACGCGGCCGGCGGACGCTGCAGGTCCGGCTCGGCGACGGGTCCGGCGAGCTGACGCTGCGCTTTCTGCATTTCTATCCGTCGCAGGTCGCGCAACTGGCGAACGGCCGCCGGATCCGCGCGTTCGGCGAGGTCCGGGCGGGGCTGCTCGGCATCGAGATGGTCCATCCACGCTATCGGCTGGTGACCGAAACGACGCCGCTGCCGGATCGGCTGACCCCGGTCTATCCGACCACCGCCGGGTTGACGCAGTTCGTGCTGCGCAAGGAGGTGCTGGCGGCGCTCGACGCGGCGCGCTGGGAGGACACCATCCCCGCGGATTTGCTGACCGCGGCCGGCCTCGCCGAGCTGCCGGCGCTGATGCCGGCGCTGCGTGCGATCCACTGTCCGGCGCCCGGCGACGACCTGGTCGCGCTGACCGAGCGGCGCACGCCCGCCTGCCGGCGCGTGATCCTCGAGGAGCTGCTGGCACAGCAACTGTCGCTGCGGCTGGCGCGGGCGGCCCGGGCGGCCCGGCCGGGCATTCCACTGCCGGCATCCGGCCCGGTCGACGCGCTGATCGCGGCGCTGCCGTTCGCGCTGACCGCCGCGCAGCAGCGGGTCTGGCGCGAGATCAGCGCCGACCTCGCGACGGCGCAGCCGATGAACCGGCTGCTGCAGGGCGACGTCGGCAGCGGCAAGACCGTGATCGCGGCGCTGGCGGCACTGCAGGCGATCGGCTCGGGCGGGCAGGCGGCGCTGATGGCGCCGACCGAGATCCTCGCCGAGCAGCACCGCCAGAAGCTCGCGCCGTGGCTCGAAGGCCGCGACCTCGCCGGCCGGTCGCTGCGGCTCGGCTGGCTCGCCGGTTCGCTGACCGCGGCAGCCAAGCGCAAGGTCAAGGCCGCGGTCGCGGCCGGCGAGATCGATCTGCTGATCGGCACCCATGCGCTGATCGAGGACTCGGTGGTGTTCGACCGGCTGGCGCTCGCGATCGTCGACGAGCAGCACCGCTTCGGCGTCGCTCAGCGGCTGGCGCTGCGGACCCGCGCCGACGGCCTGCTGCCGCATCAGCTGATGATGAGCGCGACGCCGATTCCGCGGACGCTGGCAATGACGTTCTATGCCGATCTCGACGTTTCGGTGATCGACCAGCTGCCGCCCGGACGCCAGCCGGTCACCACCAAGCTGATCTCGGACCGGCGCCGCGACGAGGTCGTCGAGCGGATCCGGGTGGCGGTCGCGCAGGGGCGCCAGGTCTACTGGGTCTGTCCGCTGATCGAGGAATCCGAGGCGCTCGATCTGCAGGACGCGTTGGCGACGTTCGAGCGCTTGACCGCCGAGCTCGCCGGCATCCGGGTCGGGCTGGTCCACGGGCGGCTCGCCGCGGACGAGAAGGCGCGGGTGATGGCCGGCTTCAAGGCCGGGTCGATCGACGTGCTGGTCGCGACCACGGTGATCGAGGTCGGCGTCGACGTGCCCAATGCCAGCCTGATGGTGATCGAGCATGCCGAACGCTTCGGCCTGTCGCAGCTGCATCAGCTGCGTGGCCGGGTCGGCCGCGGCGCCGCGGCGAGCGTCTGCGTGCTGCTCTATCGCCATCCGGCCGGGGCGGCGGCGCGGTCGCGGCTGACGACGATGTACCAGTTCGCCGACGGCTTCGAGATCGCCCGCCGCGACCTGGCGCTGCGCGGGCCCGGCGATTTCCTCGGCGCCCGGCAATCGGGGGCGATGCTGCTGCGGTTCGCCGACCTGGAGCGCGACGCCGACCTGGTCGAGGCCGCGCGCACGATCGCCGAAGCGATGCTCGCGCACCATCCGGACGCGGTCGCGGCGCACCTCGCGCGCTGGCTGGCCGGGCGTGAGGACTACCTGCGGGCCTAGCAGGAAGAAAGGTGGGGAGGTTCCCGGCTATGCCAGGTTTGCCCCGAACCCCCTATAGGGAATAGGGTCGGGATGAGGGGGGTCGAGGCAGCCGCCGGGCGCTCTTGATAGAATCAAACTATGACCCTCACCGAACTGAAGTACATCGTCGCGGTGGCCCGCGAGCGCCATTTCGGCCGCGCCGCCGAAGCCTGCTTCGTCAGTCAGCCGACGCTGTCGGTCGCGATCAAGAAGCTCGAGGATGAACTGGGTGTCCAGCTGTTCGAGCGCGGCAGCACCGAGGTCAGCATCACGCCGATCGGCAGCCAGGTGGTCGAGCAGGCGCAGCGGGTGCTGGAGGAGTCGTCGGCGATCAAGGAAATCGCCAAGCAGGGCAAGGATCCTCTGACCGGCCCGCTGCGGCTCGGCGTGATCCACACCATCGGGCCGTACCTGCTGCCGCTCTTGGTGCCGAAGATGATCCAGACCGCGCCGAAGATGCCGCTGCTGCTGCAGGAGGGCCTGACGGTCAAGCTGCTCGAGGCGCTGCGGCTCGGCGAGATCGACGTCGCGATCCTGGCCGAGCCGTTTCCGAACCAGGGTTTCGTCACGCAGGCGGTCTACGACGAGCCGTTCGTCGTCGCGGTGCCGAGCCACCACCCATGGGCCAAGCGCAAGCAGGTCAAGTCGGCGGAGCTGAAGGACGAGACGATGCTGCTGCTCGGCACCGGCCACTGCTTCCGCGATCAGGTGCTCGAAGTCTGCCCGGAGCTGTCGCGCTACTCGCAGGCGAGCGCCGGCATCCAGAAGACCTTCGAAGGGTCGTCGCTGGAGACCATCCGCCACATGGTCGCTTCGGGAATCGGCATCACGGTGCTGCCGTGGACCGCGATGCCGGCCGGCGCGCTGAACGGCGCCGGCAGCGATCACGGCGGTGCCGGCGGCTCGGCGGGCGCGATGGGTGCTGCTGGCGGTACCGGCAGCACGGGCAGTACCGGCAGCACGGGCGGCACCGGCGGCAATGGCCAGGCTGCCGCGGCGTACGGTGGTGGCCTGCTGACCTACCTGCCGTTCTCTCCGACGCCGCCGGTCCGGCGGGTCGTGATCGCCTGGCGCAAGAGCTTCACGCGGACCGCGGCGATCGCGGTGCTGCGCCAGACCATCCTGACGCTCGAGCAGCCCGGCGTGACGCCGCTGCCCGACGAGAAACCGGTGTCGCACTGACGACCCGCCGGGCGGCGACGCCCGGTGCAGCACGAGGTTCACGCGCGTGATCGACTATCCGACCATCGAGGCGACCATCGGCGAGACGCCGCTGGTGCGGCTGACCCGGACCCTGCCGGCCGCGGCCGGCGAACGCGGCATCGTGCTGCTCGGCAAGCTCGAGGGCAATAATCCGGCCGGCTCGGTCAAGGACCGGCCGGCGATCTCGATGATCCGGCGCGCCGAGGCGCGCGGCGAACTGAAGCCCGGCGACACGCTGATCGAGGCGACCTCGGGCAACACCGGCATCGCGCTGGCGATGGCCGCGGCGATCCGCGGCTACCGGATGGTGCTGATCATGCCGGAGAACCAGTCGGTCGAGCGGCGTCAGGCAATGAAGGCCTACGGTGCCGAGCTGGTGCTGGTGACCAGGGAGCAGGGCATGGAAGGCGCCCGCGACCTGGCGCTGGCGATGCAGGCCGAGGGCAAGGGCCGGGTGCTCGACCAGTTCGGCAACGATGACAACTGGCTCGCGCACTACGAAGGCACCGGCCCCGAGTTGTGGCGGCAGACCCAGGGCACGATCAGCCACTTCGTCTCGGCGATGGGGACCACCGGCACCATCACCGGCGTCTCGCGCTATCTGAAGGAGCGCAACCCCGGGATCCAGATCATCGGCGCGCAGCCCGAAGAGGGCTCCTCGATCCCCGGCATCCGCAAGTGGCCGGAAGCGTATCTGCCGACGATCTACCGCCATGCCCAGGTCGACCGGCTCGAGTACGTCGACCAGGCGGCGGCCGAAGCGCGCGCCCGGCGGCTCGCGGTCGACGAAGGCATCTTCTGCGGCATCTCGGCGGCCGGCGCCTGCGAGATCGCGTTGCGGCTCGCCGGCGAGTGGCTGCGCCGGATGGCCGAGCAGCCCGCGACGCCGCCGGCGACGATCGTGTTCGTCGTCTGCGACCGCGGCGACCGCTACTTGTCGACCGGCGTCTTTCCGGACTAGCAGCCTGTCGGGCTTCCGGAAGGGGCGCGCGGCGGACCGGATCTGCATCGGTCCGGCGGACGTCGGATTGTCGCAAGGTGTCGTTGGTCGCTGGTCGCTGTGGTCGCCGGTCGCCGGTCGCTGCGGCCGGCGGCCAGCGACAGCGGCTGCACCGCAGTGTGCGAATTTGCCGATTCGAATCGACGCATCGGCGCCGGCGCACGACAATCGCGAGCGTGAAAGCGTCATCGTTCGGCCCGTTGCCCGACTATCCGCGGCCGATGACCGGGATCCTGCTGATGGTCAGCGCCGTGACGCTGTTCGCCGTGATGGATGCCGGCGCCAAGTATCTCGCCGAGCGTTACCACGTGCTGCTGGTCGCGTGGGTGCGCTTCCTCCTCAACGTGCTGTCGATGGCGGTCGTGCTCGGCCCGGTGTTCGGGCGCCGGCTGCTGCAGACGCAGCGCCCGCGCACCCAGATCCTGCGCGGCCTCGCGCTGGTCACGTCATCGCTCCTGTTCGTCAGCGCGCTGCCGCATATGCGGCTCGCCGACGCGTCGGCGGTCACCTTCGTGACGCCGATGCTGGTGACGCTCGGCGCGGTGTTCGTGTTCGGCCAGAAGGCGCCGCCCGGGACCTGGCTGGCGCTGGCGATCAGTTTCGTCGGCGTGCTGCTGGTGGTGCAGCCGGGCGGGTCGGCATTCACCTGGTGGGCGCTGGTGCCGCTCGCCACCGCGGTCTGCGCATCGGTCTACCAGCTGCTGACCAGCCAGCTCGCCGGCATCGACAACGGCACGACCACGCTGTTCATCGGCTCGCTGGTCGCCGCGGCGGTATTGAGCGGGCCGGTCGTGCTGGTCTGGGAATGGCCGCGCAGCTGGTCCGACGGGCTGGTGTTCATCGGCGTCGGCACGACCGGCGCGATCAGCCACTACCTGATCATTCGCGCGTTCGAGTTCGCGCCGGCCGCGACGCTGGCGCCGTTCGCCTATCTGCAGATCATCGCCGCGCTGCTGCTCGGGCTGCTGGTCTTTGGTAACTTTCCGGGACCGCTGGCGCTGGTCGGGATCGGGCTGATCGTCGTGACCGGCGTCGTGATGGCGCTGCGCCAGCGTTTCCGGCTGCGCGCCGGAGTCCGCTGACGCGCGCGCCGCTGCAGCGGCAAAGTTCATCGCCGAAGGAGTCTCGATGTCGCCTGCCGAATCGCCGTCCGCCGAATCAAGCCCCGCGACCGCCGCGGCGCCGCCGGTCACCGCCGTGTTCGGTGCCGGCGCGGTCGGCTGCTATTTCGGCGCACGGCTCGCCGAAGCCGGCGTGCCGGTGACGCTGATCGGCCGCCCCGCGCATGTCGCGGCGATCAAGGCCGAAGGCCTCGCGTTCGAAAGCGGCGGCGCGACCCGGCGCGTGCCGATCCGCGCGACCAGCGACGCCGCCGAAGGGCTCGCCGGCGCGCAGTTCGTGATGTTCTGCGTCAAGACGCTCGATACCGAGTCGGCGGCGCGCCAGATCGCGCCGTTGCTGGCACCGGGTGCGACCGTCCTCAGCATGCAGAACGGCGTCGACAATGCCGAGCGGATGCGCAGCGCTGCGGCGGTCGACGCAATGGCCGCGGTCGTCTACGTCGGCGCGTCGATGCCGGGGCCCGGGCACCAGCGCCACGCCGGCCGCGGCGACCGGGTGATCGGCGAGGTCGGGCCGCCGCTCGCGCCGCGGCCGGGCCGC
>JBFWQR010000150.1:0-19246 GCA_050249335.1 Lautropia sp. | reverse complement strand
CATGGGTTTCATCGTGCTCACCGCCGGGCTTTCTGCGGTGGGTGCCGCCGGGCGACTGCGCCCGGCATGAAAAAGGGCGTCGACACAGCGCGTCTCATCGGGCCGCCGCGCCGGACCAGACCGTCCAGGCCGCGAGCATGAGCGGCACCGCGACGATGGCGAGGCCGGCCCAGGCGCGGCCGGCGCTGCGCGCCGCGAACACCCAGATCACGGCCGCGGCATAGATCAGGAAGCTCGCCTGCATTCCGGTCAGCACGGCCTGCGGCTTGGTCAGCGGCAGCGCCAGCGCGGCGACGCTGGCCAGCGCCGCCAGCGCATAGCCGCCGAGCAGCGCTGCCACGATCCGCGACAGCAGCGCACCGAGGCGGGCGGCCCGCTGGCGCGGCGCGGTCACTTGTTCGGTGGAGCGGGCGGGGCGGCGGGGATCGGTTCGATGCCGTCCTGCTTCACGTACGACAGCGTGGTTGCATAGCTGATGCCGTCGTACTTCTCGGCGCCGCCGGCACCGGCGCGTTCGCCGGCTGTCCGTTCGTTGATGCTGACCTCGGCGACGTAGCGTCCTTTCCACGGCATGTCGAAGGTCACCTGGCCCTTGTCGTCGGTGGTCGCCTCCTTGGCCCAGCCGGACTGGGTCACCAGCGTGACCTTGGTCTTCGGCCGCGGCTGGCCCTTGTAGTGCAGCGCGAACTGGCCGGGTGTGCCGGTCGGCACCAGGTCGAGGACGAGGCGCGGCCGCTGCGCCGAGAAATCGGTGATCAGGCGCGCCGCCGGGTGATACCAGTTGGTAGTGGAACGATCGCCCTGCTTCCAAGTGTAGAGCGGATAGGCGGCGTCCTCGGCGACGATCGATTCGCCCGGGCCGGCCCGGAACGGCAGCCGGAAGCCTTCAGCGAACTTCTCGGCGTTGCCGGGCTTCTCGTCGGCGGTCGAGACCAGCGTGCCGGCCGGCTTGCCGAATTTGTCGAGCAGGCCCGGCGAGGCCTCGCGCAGGTTCTCGCCGAACTCGCCGAACCGGATCACGGCATTCTGGCCGTCCGGCTGCTCGATCCAGATCTGGTGGGCCGAAGCGGTGGTCGCGAGTCCGAGCAGCAGGGCGGCGGCGGTCAGTATCTTCATGAAGATCTCGAAAGAGGATTGCGATTCGAGTGCCGAATCGGAATTCGGCCGAGGCTCGCCCTTCGGCAAAAGGCCAAACGCCCCGAGAGTGCCCCAGCCGGAACGCTACCGAGAGGCGCCTTCGACGTGAGACTTCGAATGCGGCGGCAGGCCGCGCCGAGCGTCGTCCATCGCTGCGTCGCCCGTATCTCCGGCGGAAGAGACGAGGCGCAGCGCTGGATTGCCATTCTATCATTCATGAACAATAATCATAATAGTTCTCATCTAGCTGCTGCCAATGCGCGTAACCGGCCGGATGCGTCAACTCGACACCGGCCTACCGTTCACTCCCCAAGCACGGACGGATTGGCTGGCCGTGCCACTCGATCCCACCGCCAGACACATGCAAGCTTCAACCCCTTCCTTGGCCTTCGCCGACCCTTGCGCGTTTCCCCTGGCGCCGCTCAACGCGGTGCTGCGTCCGCTGCTGAGCGCCGGTCTTGCCGCAGCAGCGGCCGGCGCGCTGGCCCAGACCGCCGAACCACCAGCCAGGCAAATGGGCGTCATCACGGTGACCGAGCAGCAGGAAGCCATCGGGGGCTTGCAGAAGACCTATTCGGGCGGCCAGTTCGCGCGGGGCGGCGACCTCGGCATCCTCGGCCGCACCGACCTGATGAACGTGCCGTTCAGCACGACCAACTACACCTCGCAGCTGATCGAGGACCAGCAGGGTCTGACCGTGTCGGATGTCGTGATGAACGACGCGTCCGTCCGCACCCTGCAGGCTCGCGGCGGCTACGGCGACGACTACCAGATCCGCGGGCTCTCGATCAACGCCCGCGACGTCGGCGTGAACGGCCTGTACGGCCTGTCGCCCAACACCCGCATGCCGCTGGAGATGATCGAACGGGTCGAGGTCCTCAAGGGACCGGGCTCGTTCGCGAACGGTGTCGGCCCCAGCGGCAGCATCGGCGGCGCCATCAACGTCGTGACCAAGCGCGGAACCGACGTGCCGCTCACGCGCGTGACCGCCACCTACATGGGCGCCGCCCAGCTCGGTACGCACCTGGACATGGGTCGCCGCTTCGGACAGGACAACCAGTGGGGCCTGCGCGTCAACGGCGTATGGCGCAACGGCGAAGGCAACGTGGATGGCGGCCGCCAGCGCGCGGGCCTGGGCGCGTTGGGCGTGGACTACGCCGGCGCCCGCCTGCGCTGGTCGGCCGACCTGCTGTACCTCGATGGCAGGACCGACCAGTTCCGCCCCCAGAGTGCCTTCCTCGCCGGCATCACGGAACTGCCGGCGGTACCGGACAACCGGAAGAGCTTCTACCCCGGGGCGAACCTGACGGACCGGACCAAGTCGGTGATGACGCGCCTGGAATACGACATCAACGACCGGATGGTCGTCTACGGCGGCATCGGCTACACCGACAACACGAGCGACCAGAATTTCCCGACCGCCGTGCAGCGGATCAACAGCGCCGGCAACTTCACGGTCCGCAACGGCTATTACGACGAATACAACAAGACCACGTCGGCCAACCTGGGCCTGCGCACGCGTTTCCAGACCGGCGACATCGGCCATACCCTGGTGCTGGCCGCGAACAACCTGCAGCGCGAGACCGGCTACTTCTATCAGCTGACCACCCCGACCACGGGCATTCCGTCCAACATCTACAACCCCTCGCCGTTGCCGCCGATCAACTTCGCACGCGGCGCTCCGAGCAAGACCGCCGAGCTGGAACTGTCCAGCCTGGCCGTGGTGGACACGATGGGCTTTCTCCAGGACCGCGTGCTGCTGTCGCTGGGTGCACGCAGGCAGACCATCAACCAGAAGAGCGTGAACGGGTCCACGCCGTACGACGAGAGTGCCGTCACGCCGCTGGTCGGCCTGGTCCTCAAGGCACGGCAGAACATCTCGGTCTACGGCAACTACACCGCGGGCCTGCAGCAAGGCGGCATCGCCGGACCCACCACCGCCAACGCGGGCCAGGTGTTCGCTCCGCAGAAGGCGAAGCAGTACGAGGTCGGTGTCAAGGCGGACTGGGGCCGCCTGATGACGCAGGTCGCCGTGTATCAGATCAAGCGGCCCAGCGGGTTGACCGATCCAGCGACCAACATCTACAGCTTCGGCGGCGAACAGCGCAACCGCGGCCTGGAGCTGACGGCCTACGGCGAGCTGGTGCGCGGCTTGCGCGTCATGGCCAGTGCCGCATTCAACGATGCCGCGCTGACCAGGACGCAGGGTGGCGTGAACCAGGGCAAGGATGCCCCGGGCGTACCGGAGAGCACCTTCAACGTCGGCCTCGACTGGGACGCCCCATGGGTGTCCGGCCTGAGCCTCAACGGGCGGGTGATCAACACCTCGTCGATGTGGTATGACGCGGCCAACACGCTGCGCATGCCGTCCTGGACGCGTCTGGACATCGGTGCCCGCTACCGCACCGTCGTGGCCGGCAGACCGGTGGTGCTGCGCGCCAGCCTCGAGAACGTCACCGACAAGGATTACTGGGTCACCGCCTCCGGCTACGTCACCGTGGGTGCGCCGCGCACGCTGATGCTGTCGGCCGCGGTGGACTTCTGACGCGAATCGGCGGGCAGCACGAACGCCGGGCCGCCGGTAGCGGCCGCGAGCGTGAGCGCGAGCGCGAACTGCTCAGCGCCGCTGGGCCTCAAACTCGACGATCAGGTCGACGTCGTCGCCGACCCATTCCAGGCCGTAGTTCATGCCGAACGCGCTGCGCTTGAAGCTGCCACGCGCGGAAATGCCGATCACGTACGGCTTGCGGAAAGTGCCGAACGCATATTCGGCGCTCTTGTTCCAGCGCGCCTGCAACTGCACCGGCGCGGTCTTGCCGAGCAGCTCCAGCCGGCCATCGACGACGAAGTCGCGCTCGCCGCTGCGCCGCGCCGACGCGGCGGTGAAGGTCATCTTCGGGTACTCGCCGCTGTTCAGGAAGTCCGGGCCCTTCAGGTGGTCGTCGCGCTTGCGATGATTGGTGAACACGCTGGCGGTCTCGATCTCGATCCGGACGTTGCCGAGCGTCGCGGTCTTCTCGTCGAACTCGAAACCCCCCTTGGCGGTGCGGAACAGGCCGAGCACCTTGGCATAGCCGAGATGCTCGGCCATGAACCCGATCGACAGATGCTCGGGGTCGATCTCGTAGCGCGCCGACTGTGCCGACGCCGGTGCGGCGGCTGCGATCGACGGCGCGGCCAGCGCGGCGAGCAGCGCCGGCCGGAACCCGCGCCGGCGCCGGCCACGACCCGGTGCGCTGCGGCCGGGCGCGCGACCGGGCTCCGTGCGGCCGAGCATCGTGCGACCGGCGAGCGAACTGGACAAGTGGACGAGTATCGGGAGGGCGGGCATCGGATCGGCTCCTGCAGCGGCAGAGCCGGATTATCGCGATTTTCCGGCAGCCGGCATGCGATCGGTCCGGTCAGTCGAGGTAGGCATCGTCGCTGGTCGCGCTGCCGTCATCGTTGCCGCTGGCGCCGCCGGGACCGGAGATCTGCCAGCCGACCGCGGCGGCAACGAACACCAGCGCGATGGCGGCGCTGAGCAGCGGTGCGGTCAGCGTCGTGCGATCGCGCCGGTCGCCGCCTGCGTCGTCGCGCGGTCCGTCGCGGACGCCGCCGCTGCCGCGCCGCGCGGTGACCAGCGGCGCGAGCAGCGCCGCCGCGAGCAGGGCCAGTACCGGCTCGGCGAGCCCGACCAGCCGTGTCGCCGCCTGCGCGGTCGCGAGCCACGCGATGGTCGCGGTCACGACCGCCGCCGGCCCGAACGCGAGCCGGGCGCGCGGCCACAGCCAGAGCGCGGCGCCACCGGCCGCGGCGGCGATCAGCAGCGCATGCTGGAACAGCGTCAGCGAGCCGGCAGCGAGTGTCGCCGCGGCGAGCCCGAGCGCCGCGATCACCAGCGCCGCAGCGGCATCGGCCCGGCCAGCGGGCGCGCGCAGCAACGCGGCGAGCAGCATCGCGCCGATCGCGCCGTGGACGGCACCGCGGATGCCGCCGAGCCAACCGAGCGCCAGCACCGACACGAGCGCGCCGCACAGCCAGGCGACGACGGCGGGGCGCGCTGCCGGCGTCGCGGCGGCTCCGGAGCGCGCACCGACGACCACGCCGACGACCACGCCGGCGATCGCGGCGGCGACGTAGACGTATGGCAGTTTCGACAGCGTGCCGGCCGGCGTCTGCGGCGCCCCGACCATCCAGAAGGTCGCCGCGACCAGTGCGGTGCCGACGCCGAGTGCCGCCGCGAGGCCGCCTCGCCAAGGCCCGAACGACCGCCGGGCGAGGCCGGTGACGAGCAGTGCCAGCGCCAGCGGCAGGACGACGCTCTCGACCGCCGGATGGTGCGGGTTCATCCCGGAACCCGTGAACCGACCCGACGTTCCCGCGCCGAGGCCTGGCCGCCGGCCACGCCGCTCACCGTGTCAGGCGGCGTCGGGCCGGCGCGCGTTGAGGAACTTGCGCATCAGGTCGGCCATGGTGCGGACCTCGAACTTGTCCATGATGTTGGCGCGGTGCGCCTCGACGGTCTTGATGCTGATCGACAGGTCGTCGGCGATCTGCTTGTTGAGCCGGCCGGCGGCGATCAGGTCGAGCACCTGGCGCTCGCGCGGCGTCAGCCGGCCGAGCAGCGTCTGGTTGCGTTCGCGCTGGTCGACCGCCGAGCGGCGCTCGACCGCCTTGTCGAGCGCGAGCGCGACGATCCGACACAGCTGCTGATCGTCGAACGGCTTCTCGAGGAAATCGATCGCGCCGAGCTTCATCCGCGCCACCGCCATCGGGACGTCGCCATGGCCGGTCATGAAGATCAGCGGCAGGTCGTGGCCGCGGCGCAGCAGCTCGTCGTGCAGCTCGATGCCGCTCATGCCGGTCATCCGGACGTCGAGCACCAGGCAGGCGAACGGCGCCGGGTCGTAGGCCTGCAGGAATGCCTCGGCGCTCGCGAAGGTCCGAACGCCGAAGCCGTTGCCTTCGAGCAGCCAGCGCAGCGAATCGCGGACCGCTTCGTCGTCGTCGACCACATAGACCAGGCGCTCGTTCGCCGGTACGCGCGGCAGGGCAGCAGCGGCGGTGCGGGGGGGATCACGGCGGGAATTGTCGGTGCTCATCGATGCAATCGCGGATGATGCGGGGTTGGCGGTCGGCTCATCGGCTCAGCACCACTTCGCCGCCGGGGCCGATCGCCGGCCCGAGGAACGGATCCTCGAGCGTCGGCAGCACGAACCGGAAGCTGCAGCCGCGCGGATGGTTGGGTTCGACCCAGAGCCGGCCGGAGTGGGATTCGATGATCGAGCGGCAGATGTTGAGGCCCATGCCCATGCCTTCGGGCTTGGTCGTGTAGAACGGCTCGAACAGCCGGCTTTCCATCTCGAGCGTCAGGCCGGGCCCCTGGTCGGTAACCGCGAACTCGATCTGGTCGCCGCGCCGCGCCACCGACAGCAGGACGCTGCGGCGCGGCTCGTCCTTCATCGCGTCGATCGCGTTCTTCATCAGGTTCAGCAGCACCTGCTCGATCAGGATCGGGTCGACGTTGATCTCGGGCAGGTTCGGCGCGACCCGGGTCACGATGGCCAGGCGGCTGCGCTTGGCAGCGATCTCGGCGAGGCCGACCGCCTCGGCGAGCAGCGCTTCGACGGTGGTATGGCGCCGCTCCGGCGCGCTGCGCTTGACGAAGTCGCGCACCCGCTGGATCACCGCGGCGGCGCGCTGCGCCTGCTTGGCGGTCTTGTCGAGCGTCTCGAGCACCTGCGCCGGATCTTCCTCGGTGCCGTTGGCGCTGGCGCGCCGCAGCCGCGCGGCCAGGCCGAGCGAGTAGTTGCTGATCGCGGCCAGCGGCTGGTTGAGCTCGTGCGCGATCGACGACGCCATCTCGCCCATCGTCACCAGCCGCGAGGTCTGCTGCAGCTGTTCCTGCTGCTGGTCCTGCAGCTCGCGGATCTGGCGCTGGGCGGTGATGTCGGTCGCGACCACCAGCTGGACCGGCTGACCGTCGACCCAGCGGATCTGCCGGGTCCGCACCTCGAACCAGCGCTCGATCGACGGGACGTGGACCTCCTGCTCGAACCAGTCGTCGGCGGCATGCCGGCCGGTCAGCAGCTGCGCGTGGCCGCTGGCATTGGCGCCGAACAGCGTCCGGTACTGCCGGTTGGCGAACAGCAGCGTCGGGCAGCCGTCGGCACCGCGCCGGAGCAGGTCGGTGCCCGGCGGCGCCAGCGGATTGGCCAGCAGGTTGGCGATCGGGGTCGCGTCGCTGACGGTGGTTGCCGGCAGCGGCGAGAGCAGCGGCGAGACCAGCGACGCGACCGACACCGCGGCCGGCAGCTCGTCGAGCACGGTGTTGAAGCGTTCGTGCGCGGCGGCGAGCTCGGCGCGGATCCGGTTCGGCTCGGTGATGTCGGTCATCGACGCCATCCAGCCGGCCTGTTCGCCCTGGTCGTCGATCAGCGGCGAGACGTACATCCGGATATCGAGCACGCGGCCGTCCTTGCGCCGGGCGCGGCTCTGGATGCCGGCCGCCGGCGCCTCGCCGCTGACCGTCACGTGCAGGTGCTGGGTGTTGATCTCCTCGTCTTCGGGCAGCCAGTACGGGTAGGGCGGGACCTGGCCGATCAGCTCCGACTCGTCGTAGCCGATCATCCGGCAGAACGCCCGGTTGACGTAGGTGATCCGGCCATCCTGGTCGATCACCCGCATGCCGGTGCTGATCGAGTCCTCCATCGCGCGCCGGAACACCGTCTCCGAGGCCAGCGCATGCTCGGTCTCCTTGCGCCGCGTGATGTCGTGCGCGACCGCGTAGAGCCGTGGCTTGGCATCGCGCCGGTCGACGCTGATCGACCAGCTGAGCCAGCGCCAGGTGTTGCGCTGGCGGACGCGGAACTCGAGCGGACCGATCCGGTCGAAGCGGCTCGACAGCGCCTTGCGGACCGCGGCGCGGTCGTCGGGATGGATCCGGTCGTAGAGCACGGTGTCGGTCGTGTCGGCACCGAAGTACTCCTGGAACGCCGGGTTGCCGCGGACCACGGTGCCGTCGGGCGTCAGCACGCACAGCACGTCCTGCGACAGCACGAACAGCCGGTCGCGCTCGGCCTCGATCCGCATCCGGTCGCGGCCGCTGCGCCAGAGCAGCACCAGCGACAGCAGCGAAGTCAGCGTCAGCGCCAGCAGCCCGGCCTGCATCAGCCGTTCGCCGAGGCCGCGGCCATGGTCGAACGCGACCGCCTGCAGCCGCATGCCGCTGCCCGGCGGCTCGAGCGGCAGCCCGTAGGAGAGCCGGGTATCGATCAGCTGCGACGACGACGTGCTGACCAGCGTGTTGCCGCCGGCATCGACGATGTTGAGCAGATACTTGGAGCGGACGCCCTCCGAGACCGCGTTGGTCAGCACGCGGTGCAGGTCGAAGCCGGTGACCAGCACGCCGGCGAGCGTCTGCTCGCGGACCACCGGCGTATAGAGTTCGACGACCACGGCATCGTCGGCGGCGACGAACGGCGCCGAGAACTGCGCCTGCAGCGACGCGATGGCGGTGCCGAACGCGAAATAGCCGGCCGAATCGTCGATCCGGGCAGCGGCACGCCGGCTCGGGATCAGCGCGGTTCCCGGCGCGCCGTACGACCAGAGGATGTGGCGCGCCGGATCGGCATAGGCCATGTAGATCGACTGCGGATCGGAGTCGAAGTAGCTGCGCGGCGACGCCTGTTCGAGGATGCCTGAGCTGGCCTGCGCGACCCAGATCGGCGCCATCGTCGACAGCGTGTCGCGCGATTCGCGCAGATGCAGCCGCAGCGATTGCTGCGCCCATTCGATGTCGCGATACAGCGCTTCCTGGCGCTCGCGCTTCTCGACGTATTCGACGTACCAGAGGAAGCCCGCCATCACGGCGAGGAAGATCACGATCCCCGACAGATGCGCGGCGCCGAGGAAGCGCCAGACGCGCCACTCCGAGGCGGCAGAGCGGAACGCGGTTTGCTTCGACATCGCGGGACCCGGCAGCGGTGAGCCGATTGTCCGGGCCGGGGTCTTCGCCGTCTCTCCGGGATTGTCCGCGTTGCCGTGCGCAGGGGATCGCATCGGCGCATTGTTGCAGAGCGGCGCCGCGCCGGCACGAATCGGCTGGAAGCAATGCGGACGATGTCGCGTCCGGCGGCTCGTGCAGTGCAGCAGTCGGCAAAGCCGTCGGCACGAGACAGAGCCTTTGGGGGGTTTCGTATCGTATTATGAGAAATCATACCGGAGGACGAAAAATTTTCTTGTCTTTTGAGGGTTGGCTTCCTAGAATGCCCAGCAAATTCCCAGAGGAGATGACAGCATGTCTGCCGTACCGCAGAGCCTGCCAGCCAACGACGATCCGAAGGATCAGGACCCGACCGAAACCCGGGAATGGATCGATGCGCTGGAAGCCGTCATCGACCGCGAAGGTGCCGAACGCGCTCATTTCCTGCTCGAGCGGATGCTCGAGGTCGCCCGCGAATCCGGCGCCAATATTCCGTACAAGGCTACGACCGGCTACGTGAACACGATCCCGGCGCAGCTCGAGGCGCGGTCGCCCGGCAATGCCGAGTTCGAAGAGCGGATCCGCAGCTACATCCGCTGGAACGCGATGGCGATGGTGGTCAAGGCCAACAAGCTGAACCCGCCGGACGGCGGCGACCTCGGCGGCCACATCGCGTCGTTCGCGTCGCTCGCGACGATGATCGGCGCCGGCATGAACCACTTCTGGCATGCACCGCACGAGGGGCACGGCGGCGACCTGGTCTATTTCCAGGGGCACACGTCGCCGGGCCTCTACGGCCGCGCGTTCCTCGAGGGGCGGCTGTCGGAAGACCAGCTGCTGCATTTCCGCCAGGAGGTCGAGGGCAAGGGCCTGTCGTCGTATCCGCATCCGAAGCTGATGCCGGACTTCTGGCAGTTCCCGACCGTCTCGATGGGCCTCGGCCCGCTGATGGCGATCTATCAGGCGCGCTTTCTGAAGTACCTGCATGCGCGCGGCATCGCCGACACGTCGAACCGCAAGGTCTGGGTGTTCTGCGGCGACGGCGAGATGGACGAGCCGGAGTCGCTCGGCGCGGTCGGGCTCGCCGCGCGCGAGAAGCTCGACAACCTGATCTTCGTGATCAACTGCAACCTGCAGCGGCTCGACGGCCCGGTCCGCGGCAACGGCAAGATCATCCAGGAGCTCGAAGGCGAGTTCCGCGGCAGCGGCTGGAACGTCATCAAGCTGATCTGGGGCTCGTACTGGGATCCGCTGCTGGCGCGCGACAGCGAGGGCATCCTGCGCCGGGTGATGGAAGAAACCGTCGACGGCGAGTACCAGGCCTGCAAGGCCAATGACGGCGCGTTCGTCCGCAAGTATTTCTTCGGCAAGCATCCGAAGCTGCTCGAGATGGTCTCGCGGATGACCGACGAGGACATCTGGCGGCTGAACCGCGGCGGCCACGACCCGCACAAGGTCTACGCCGCGTTCCATACGGCGGTCAACACCAAGGACCAGCCGACGGTGATCCTGGCCAAGACCGTCAAGGGCTACGGCATGGGCCGCGCCGGCGAGGCGAAGAACCCGACGCACCAGCTGAAGAAGCTCGACAAGGAAAGCATCCGCGAGTTTCGCGACCGCTTCAACATCCCGATCCCGGACGACCAGCTCGAGTCGCTGCCGTTCTTCAAGCCGGCCGACGACACGCCCGAGATGAAGTACATGCTCGAGCGGCGCCGGGCGCTCGGCGGCTTCCTGCCGACGCGCCGGCGCACTGCCGACGAGCAGCTGGTGGTGCCGCCGCTCGAGACCTTCCGGCCGCTGCTCGAGGCGACCGCCGAAGGCCGTGAGATCTCGACGACGCAGGCGTTCGTCCGGCTGCTGACGCTGCTGACGCGCGACAAGTCGCTCGGTCCGCGGCTGGTGCCGATCGTTCCGGACGAGGCGCGCACCTTCGGCATGGAAGGGATGTTCCGGCAGCTGTCGATCTACGCGCCCGACGGCCAGAAGTACACACCGGTCGACAAGGACCAGGTGATGTACTACAAGGAGGACAAGAAGGGCCAGATCCTCGAGGAAGGGATCAACGAGGCGGGCGCGTTCTGCTCGTGGATCGCTGCGGCGACGTCGTATTCGACCAACGACCGCATCATGATCCCGTTCTACATCTACTACTCGATGTTCGGCTTCCAGCGGATCGGCGATCTCGCCTGGGCCGCCGGCGACATGCAGGCGCGCGGCTTCCTGCTCGGCGGCACCTCCGGCCGGACCACGCTGAACGGCGAGGGCCTGCAGCACGAGGACGGCCACAGCCACGTGCTGTCGTCGACGATCCCGAACTGCGTCTCGTACGACCCGACCTACGCGCACGAGCTCGCGGTGATCATCCGCCACGGCCTCCATCGGATGGTCGAGAAGCAGGAGAACGTCTACTACTACCTGACGGTGATGAACGAGAACTACGCGCACCCGGGCCTGAAGCCGGGTGACGAGGACGGCATCATCCGTGGCCTCTACCGGCTGATCGAAGGTGGCCGGGGGGTGGCGGCGAAGAAGAAAGGCGCCGGCAAGGGCAAGAGCGACGGCAAGGGTGACGGCAAAGGCGACGGCAAGGACAAGCCGCTGCGCGTGCAGCTGCTCGGCTCGGGCGTGATCCTGCGCGAAGTGATCGCTGCCGGCGAACTGCTCGAGTCCGAATGGGGCATCGCCGCCGACGTCTGGAGCGTGCCGAGCTTCACCGAACTGCGGCGCGACGGTCTCGACTGCGAGCGCTGGAACCTGCTGCATCCGACCGAGCCGGCCAGGCGCTCGTACGTGACCGAGCAGTTCGACCGGACCGAAGGGCCGCTGATCGCGTCGACCGACTACATGAAGATCTTCGCCGACCAGATCCGTCCGTTCGTGCCGAAGGGGCGCAGCTACATCGCGCTCGGCACCGACGGCTACGGCCGCTCCGACTTCCGCGCCAAGCTGCGCGAGCATTTCGAGGTCAACCGGCATTTCGTCGTGCTGGCGGCGCTGAAGGCGCTGGCGGATGACGGCGCGGTGCCGGCGGCGAGCGTCGCCGAGGCGATCAAGCGCTACGGCATCGACCCCGAGAAAGCCAACCCGGCGTACGCTTGAGCCGGGCATCGGTGCCGCCGCGCGCGGCGGCACCGGCCGCGAACGAGCGGCGAGACCAACGAGAGCAACGAGACAGCGTGGTGCCATGAGCGTGATCGAGATAGCAGTTCCGGACATCGGCGACTTCGCCGAGGTCGAGGTGATCGAGGTACTGGTCAAGCCCGGCGATGCGATCGCCGCCGAGCAGAGCCTGATCACGGTCGAGTCCGACAAGGCGTCGATGGAGATTCCGAGTTCGGCCGCCGGGACCTTGAAGTCGCTGGCAGTCAAGGTCGGCGACAAGGTCTCGAAGGGCACTGTGATCGGCACGCTCGACAGCGACGCTGGCGCGCCGGCGGCAGCACCGGCAGCAGCCGCGTCGCAGCCGGTGGCGGCGTCCGCGCCGAAGGCGGCTGCGGCGGCGTCACCGGTGCCGGTGTCAACGGCGCAGACGGCGGCGCCGGCCGCGCCGGCACCGGCCGGGGCCGGCGGCGGCAGCCAGCAGGTCGCGGTCCCGGACATCGGAGACTTCTCGGAGGTCGAGGTGATCGAGGTGCTCGTGAAGGTCGGCGACACGGTCGCGGTCGAGCAGAGCCTGATCACGGTCGAGTCCGACAAGGCGTCGATGGAGATTCCGTCGAGCGCGGCGGGCACGGTCGCCGAACTGCTGGTCAAGGTCGGCGACAAGGTGTCGAAGGGCACGCCGGTCGCGGTCGTCGCGAGCGGCGGCGCTGCAGCGCCTGCAGGCGCCGCGGCGCCTGTCGCGGCGCCGGAGGCGCGCGCCGCGGAGCAACCCGCCGCGGCTGGACCCGCGACGGCGGCGACGGCGGCACCGGCGGCGGCGACGGCGTCTGCGGCGGCCGGGCCTGCCGCGGAACCGGCCGGCGCGCCGGCACCGTCGCGCGCGCATCCGGTGCCGGCCGAACTGCGTGACGGCCAGTTGATCGCGAAGCCCCATGCGTCGCCGTCGGTCCGGCTGTTCGCCCGTGAGCTCGGCGTCGATCTGACGCGGGTCCGTGGCAGCGGGCCGAAGGACCGGATCACGGTCGACGACGTCAAGGCGTTCGTCAAGGGCCTGGTGGCGCAGGCGGCGAACCCGGCAGCGCCGGCCGCGGCTGCCGCAGGCGGCGTCGGCGGCGTCAGCCTGATTCCGTGGCCGAAGGTCGATTTCGCCAAGTTCGGGCCGGTCGAGGTCAAGCCGATCGCGCGGATCAAGAAGATCTCGGCGGCCAATCTGCACCGCAACTGGGTGATGATCCCGCACGTCACCAATCACGAGGACGCCGACATCACCGGGCTCGAGGCATTCCGCGTCGAGCTCAACGCCGAGAACGCCAAGAGCGGCGTCAAGCTGACGATGCTGGCCTTTCTGGTCAAGGCGTGCATCGCCGCGCTGAAGAAGTTCCCCGAGTTCAACGCTTCGCTGGATGGCGACAGCCTGGTGTTCAAGCAGTACTACCACATCGGTTTCGCCGCCGATACGCCGAACGGCCTGGTGGTGCCGGTGATCAAGGACGCCGACCGGAAGGGCCTGTTCGCGATTGCCGCCGAGATGTCCGAACTCGCCAAGAAGGCGCGCGACGGCAAGCTCGCCCCGGGCGACATGCAGGGCGGCACGTTCTCGATCTCGAGCCTCGGCGGCATCGGCGGGACCTATTTCACGCCGATCATCAACGCGCCGGAAGTCGCGATCCTCGGCGTCTGCCGTTCCGCCAAGCGGCCGGTGTGGAACGAAGCCGAGGGCGCGTTCGAGCCGCGCCTGATCCTGCCGCTGTCGCTGTCGTGGGATCACCGGGTGATCGACGGTGCCGCAGCGGCACGGTTCAACGGCTACCTCGCGCAGATCCTGGCGGATTTCCGGCGGGTAATGCTATGAGGGGGATCGTCAGGTGACTTCGGTTGTCGTCGTCAGAAAGGGATCGTCGATCGCGATCGCGTCGGATGCGCTGGTCACGTTCGGCGAGACGCGGCTGCCGGGCAGCTACGAGGCCAACGAGAAGATCATCCGGATCGGCAATTCCTACATCGGCATGGCCGGCAGCACCGCGCACTTCGAAGTGATGCGGCGGGTGCTGCAGTCGCTCGAGAAACCGCTGCTCGGCTCCCGCCACGAAGTATTCGATACCTTCCTGAAGGCGCATGCGGTGCTGAAGGAGAAGTTCTTCCTGAATCCGAAGGAAGAGGAGGACGATCCTTACGAGTCGTCGCAGATCACCGCACTGATCGCCAATCCGTCCGGCATCTTCGGCATCTACTCGTACCGCGAGGTGTTCAGCTTCGAGCGCTTCTGGGCGATCGGGTCCGGCCGCAGCTTCGCGCTCGGCGCGATGTACGCGGCCTACGGCAGCGCCAAGAACGCCCGCGCGATCGCCGAGATCGGCGTGCGCGCCGGCATCGAATTCGACAAGAGCTCGGGCGGACCGATCCGGATTCACACGATGACGGCGCGCGGCTGAGCGCGCCACCGACAGGAACCCACCAGTCATGGCAGCCAGCGAGTTGAAGGTCCCCGACATCGGCGATTTCGCCGACGTCGAAGTCATCGAGATCCTGGTCGCGCCCGGCGACACGATCGCGGCCGAGCAGAGCCTGATCACGGTCGAATCCGACAAGGCGTCGATGGAGATCCCGAGCGCCGGTGCGGGCCGGATCACCGAGCTGAAGGTCAAGGTCGGCGACAAGGTATCGAAAGGCAGCGTGATCGCGTTGTTCGAAGCGGCCGATGCGGCCGCGGGTTCGTCGCCCCCGGAGGTGGCACCGGCGAAGGCGGCGGATTCGCCGAAAGCAGCGGCCGCGACGCCGTCGGCCCCCGCCGCGGCAGCGGCCGGGGCCTCGGCCGCGTCGGCGCCGGCTGCCGCGGCGCGTGCGCCGGCGCCGGCCGCCGCGCCGGCGACCGAGCGCAACGCCGACATCCGTTGCGCGATGCTGGTGCTCGGCGGCGGCCCCGGCGGATACTCGGCGGCGTTCCGCGCCGCCGATCTCGGCATGGAGACCGTGATCGTCGAGCGCTATCCGACGCTTGGCGGGGTCTGCCTGAACGTCGGCTGCATCCCGTCGAAGGCGCTGCTGCATGCGGCGGCGCTGCTCGAGGAGGCGAAAGGCTTCGCCGCGCACGGCATCACGTTCGGCGAGCCGGCGATCGATCTGGCCGGGCTGCGCGGCTGGAAGGAGAAGGTCATCGGCAAGATGACCGGCGGCCTGGCCGGCATGGCCAAGGCGCGCAAGGTCACGTTGGTTCGCGGCTACGGCCGCTTCATCGATCCGCATCATCTCGAGGTCGAGCTGACCTCGGGTCCGGGCCAGCAGCCGACCGGCGAGAAGAAGCTGATCCGCTTCGATCAGGCGATCATCGCCGCCGGCAGCCAGCCGGTGAAGCTGCCGTTCCTGCCCGACGACCCGCGGATCGTCGATTCGACCGGAGCGCTCGAGCTGCGCCAGCGACCGAAGCGGATGCTGGTGGTCGGCGGCGGCATCATCGGCCTCGAGATGGCGACCGTCTACGCCGCGCTCGGCGCCACGGTCGACGTCGTCGAGATGCTCGATGGCCTGATGGCCGGTGCCGACCGCGACCTGGTCCGCGTCTGGCAGAAGTTCAACGAGAAGAAGCTCGGCACCGTGATGCTCGAGACCAAGACGGTCAAGGCCGAGGCGGTCGAGGATGGCATCCGCGTCTCGTTCGAGGGCAAGGCGGCGCCGAAGGAGCCGCAGACCTACGACTTCGTGCTGTCGGCGGTCGGCCGCTCGCCGAACGGCGCCAAGATCGGCGCCGACCGTGCCGGCATCGCGGTGACCCAGCGCGGCTTCATCGAGGTCGATTCGCAGATGCGCACCAACGTGCCGCACATCTTCGCGATCGGCGACATCGTCGGCCAGCCGATGCTGGCGCACAAGGCGACCCATGAAGGCCACGTCGCCGCCGAGGCGGCCGCCGGGCACAAGCGGCATTTCGACGCGCGGGTGATTCCGTCGGTCGCTTACACCGATCCGGAAGTGGCATGGGTCGGGCTGACCGAAGACGAGGCCAAGGCCAAGGGCGTCAAGCTCGGCCGCGCGGTGTTCCCGTGGGCCGCATCGGGCCGGGCAGTTGCCAACGGCCGCGAGGAAGGCTTCACCAAGCTGCTGTTCGACGAGACCACGCGCCGGCTGGTCGGCGGCGGCATCGTCGGCACGCATGCCGGCGACATGATCGGCGAGCTCGCGGTCGCGATCGAGAACGGCCTGGACGCGACCGACATCGGCCACACCATCCATCCCCATCCGACGCTCGGCGAGACGATGGGGCTCGCGGCCGAGGTCTACGAAGGCGTCTGTACCGATCTGCCGCCGCCGCGCAAGCGAGCCTGATCGTGCCGGCGATTCGGCGCCGCGGCGCCGAATCGCCTACTGCGGGTCGGGCGCGGCGGCCGCGGCCGGCTCCGGTTCGGCGGCCGTGGCCGGCTCGGTCGAGACCGGCGAGGCGAGCACCTTGTCGATCCGCTTGCCGTCCATGTCGACGACCTCGAGCTTCCAGTTCTCCCAGACGATTGTGTCGCCGGTCTGCGGCATCCGGCCGAGCACGAGCATCAGCATGCCCGACAAGGCCTGATAGCGCGCCTTCTCCTCTTCGGGCACGGTGGTCAGCCCGAGCCGGTCTTTCAGTTCCGGGATCGGGATCAGGCCGTCGAGCAGCCAGGAGCCGTCCTCGCGATGCAGCGCCCAGCTGTTGTCGCCGTCGGGCGAGGCGAACTCGCCGGTGATCGCCTCGAGCACGTCCTGCAGCGTGATCAGCCCCTGGACCTCGCCGTACTCGTCGAGCACCAGCGCGATCTGGGTGTTGGAGTTGCGGATGTTCTCGAGCAGCTCCATGCCGGTCAGCGTCTCCGGCACGTACAGCACTTCCTGCAGATGCTGGGTGAAGTCGATCGTCTGGCCGCGCAGCGACTGCGCCAGCAGCTGCTTGGTGTGGACGAAACCGAGCACGTCGTCGAGGCCGCCGCGGCAGACCGGGAAGCGCGAATGGTCGGTATCGGCGACCTTGGCGAGGTTGGCTTCCTGCGATTCCTCGACGTCGAGGTAGATGACGTCGGAGCGCGGCACCATCAGCGACGAGATCTGCCGTTCGTCGAGCCGGAACACGTTGCGCACCATCGCGTGCTCGTTCCGCTCGATGACGCCCGATTCCGATCCTTCCGCGAGCATCGCGTGGATCTCTTCCTCGGTCACCTTCGGCGCCGCGGTCGGGTCGACGCCGAGCGTGCGCAGCACCAGATCGGTCGAGCCGCCGAGCAGCCGGACGAACGGCCGCGACAGGAAGCCGAGCCATTCCATCGGCCGTGCGACGAACCGGGCGATCGCTTCGGGGCTGATCTGGCCGAGACGCTTCGGCACCAGTTCGCCGACGACGATCGACACGTAGGTGATCGTGACCACCACCAGCAGCGTCGCGAGCATGCCGGCGTACTGCGCCGGCACGCCGAGCGAGGTGAACCAGACCGCCAGCGGCGCCGCGAAGGCGGCTTCGCCGACGATACCGTTCAGGATGCCGATCGAAGTGATGCCGATCTGGATCGTCGACAGGAATCGGGTCGGCTCCTCGCCGAGCGTGAGCGCCGCGGCGGCGGCGCGGTCGCCCTCGGCCACCATTCGCTGCAGCCGTGCCTTGCGAGCCGTCAGCAGCGCGACTTCGGTCATCGCGAACAGACCGTTCAGCAGGATCAGCCCGATCAGGATCGCGACGTTCATGACGTGCTACCGGGAACGGGATCGGGGTCCGGGCAGTACCACCGGGCGATGAGCAAGCTCGATCGGGGCGACGGCCCACAGGCTGATGAAGCAGAGATCATTCGGACGGGTCCGCGCGGCACGGCAGGCGGCGCGCGCAGACCCGAGCAGAGCTGGGATGGGCCGGATTATACCGGCCGTCTCCTTATGCAACAGGGCTGTAACGTGTCGGCAGCCTTCGCAGCCGTCGGGGATTCCCTGATGTCAGCCCGGCGTCGGGCCACGCATGGCAGCGCGATAATGCTTCTATTTGACAGCTTCGTCTGGCAATAATCATCGATCAGACGCGATCGTCGCAGAGACATACCCGCTTGCCGCCTCGCCGACTGACGGCACGCACGCGGCTACGGCAGCATCAGCGTCGCAGCCGTCTGTGCCGGCGTCAGGATCGGCGCCGAGCGGACCGCGCCGTCGGCGATCGCATAGGCATGCCGGTCGACGAACACCGCGCGGCGCGCATCGGCGCTGCGCCAGCCCTGGTAGGGGCCTTGCGGCGTCAGCAGGTCGTCGAGCGCGATCGTCCCGTTGAGCGTCAGCGCCGCGGCGCCGGCAGCCGGCCGTACCGAGATCAGCCGCACCCCGGTGGTTGCGTTGGTGCCGTAGTACGGCGCGGCGTAGCTGCGCACCGGGATCGCGAAGGTGCCGGCGTCGCCGCCGCCAGGCAGGCCGGCCGGCGCCGGATTCGGCGAATACCAGGTGAAGGCATGCGGATCCCAGAGCGCGTCGGAGCTGGTGTAGCTGTCGCCGAGGGCCAGCGACGACTGCTCGCGCGGGGCGGTCGGGTCGGTCACGTCGAACAGTGTCGCCTTGATCTGGCGGGGCCAGCCGCCGTCGCCATAGCCGATTCCGAGGACGTGGTTCGCGCCGACCGGCTGCAGGAAGGTCGAGAAGCCGGGCAGCTTCAGCTCGCCGAGCTGGCGCGGGGCCGCCGGGTCCGACAGGTCGTAGACGAAGAACGGGTCGATCTGGCGGAACGTCACCAGATAGGCGCGATCGCCGAGGAACCGCGCCGATTGCAGCGCCTCGCCCGGCGCGATCGGTGCGCTGCGGCCGAGCTCGGTCCAGGGCTGCGGCGCCGCGGTCGCGCGCAAGGTCTGCAGCAGCGAGTATTGGCCGGCGCCGGCGCCCGGGCCGGCACCGGCTTCGAACAGGCCGGTCTTGGCGATGCGGATCAGTCCGGCGCTCGGCTCGTCGATCGCGTAGTCGTTGATCAGCCGGCCTTCGACCTTGCCGCTGCCGTGATAGACGAGCCGGCCGTCGGCCTCGGGCACGCAGCGGTGCAGATGCGTCTGGCCGGCGAAA
>JBFWQR010000149.1:0-19278 GCA_050249335.1 Lautropia sp. | reverse complement strand
TCACGGCCCTTGGCCGGCGCCGGCCCCATGCCGAGCACGCCGTTCTCCGAGTGCAGGATGATCTCGCGGTCCTTCGGCAGATGGTTGGCGACCAGCGTCGGCAGGCCGATCCCGAGGTTGACGTAGGCGCCGTCCGGGATGTCCTGCGCGAGCCGTGCGGCCATCTGGTCACGGGTCAGTTTCTGGTACGAGCTCATCACATTTCCGGTCGAAGGATGGACGGCGGTCAGGCGACCTGCACGACGCGCTGCACATGAATACCGGGCGTCACGATCGCCTCCGGGTCGAGCTCGCCGAGCGCGGCGATCCGGCTGACCTGGACCACCGTGCAGGCCGCCGCCGACGCCATGATCGGCCCGAAGTTGCGCGCGGTCATCCGATAGATCAGGTTGCCCCAGCGGTCCGCGGCGAGCGCCTTGATCAGCGCGAACTCGGCGCGGATCGGATACTCGAGCACGTAATCGCGGCCGTCGATCCGGCGGGTTTCCTTGCCGGCGGCGAGGTCGGTGCCGTAGCCGGTCGGCGTGAAGAACGCGCCGATGCCGGCGCCGGCGGCGCGGATCCGTTCGGCCAGATTGCCCTGCGGCACCAGCTCGAGCTCGATCTTGCCGGCGTGATAGAGCCCGTCGAACACCCAGGAGTCGGTCTGGCGCGGGAACGAGCAGATGATCTTGCGCACCCGCCCGGCCTTCAGCAGCGCCGCCAGGCCGGTGTCGCCGTTGCCGGCGTTGTTGTTGACGATCGTCAGATCGCGCGCGCCCTGCTCGATCAGTGCGTCGATCAGCGCCGCCGGCATGCCGGCGGTGCCGAAGCCGCCGATCATGACGGTCGAGCCGTCCTGGATGCCCGCGACGGCGGTCGTCAGGTCGGGGACGATCTTGTCGATCATGGGGAGATGCGCCTGCCAGTCGCTGCAACTGCGGGCATTACAGCGGCGCGCTCGGATGCTGTCAAATCAGGGTGCGGCCGCTCCGAGCGTCCGCGGCCCGAGCGTCCGCGGCCCGAACCTCGGCAGCCCGGACGTCCGCGACGGGAACGTCGGCGGTCCCGCGTGCGATCTCGGGCAGAATCGCGGCTGGAGATCCGATCCGCATGCCCGCCGAGTCCCGCCTGCGCTGGGCGCAGTTCCTGTTGTTCGTCACGCCGCTGTTCTGGAGCGTCAACTACGTCGGCGCACGCGCCGCGGTCGGCCTGATCGGCCCGCACCAGCTGGCGCTCGGCCGCTGGACCGTCGCGTTGCTGGTGATGCTGCCGCTCGCCTGGCCGGAGCTGCGGCGGACCTGGCCGGCATGGCGCCATGAATGGAAAGATCTGCTCGTGCTCGGCGCGCTCGGCATGTGGATCTGCGGCGCCTTCGTCTATCTGGGCGCCGAGACCAGCCCGGCGGTCAACATCAGCCTGCTCTACGCGCTCGCGCCGGTGCTGATCGCGGTGCTGTCGGTCCGGCTGCTCGGCGAACGGTTGAGCCGGCCGCAGCTCGCCGGGGCCGCGGCCGCGCTGGCCGGCGTCGCGGTGATCCTGTTCAAGGGCTCGGCCGCCAACGCGCTGACGATCGAACTGACCGGCGGCGACCTCTGGATCGGCACCGCGATGCTGTCGTGGGTCGCCTACTCGCTGATCCTGAAGCGCCGCGACAGCGCGCTCGATCCGTTCGCCCGGCTGACCGTGATCACCGCGGCCGGCGTCGTCGTACTGGTGCCGTTCACCGTGGTCGAGACCGCACGCGACGGACTGCCGGCGGCTTCATGGGCGCTGTTCGGCCTGATCGCGCTGGTCGCGCTGCTGCCGGGTCTGGGCGCCTATCAGGCGTACGCGTTCGTCCAGCGCGAGCTCGGCGCCGCGCGAACCGGGTTGATCCTTTATCTCGGGCCGGTCTATGCGGGGCTGGCCGCGTGGGCACTGCTCGGCGAGCAGCCGCAGTGGTTTCATGTCGCGGGGGCGGCGCTGATTCTTCCCGGCATCTGGCTCGCCACCCGCAAGGAATGATCGGCCGGCTCGCTACGGTCCCTCGCCGCGACCCCTTGCTACGACCCCCTCGCTACGGTCCCTTCGCGCCACGCCCCGTCGGTCGACCCGGCCCATCCGATCCGGTATCGACTAACCTGGGCAGGTCCCACTCGCCGAGCAGGCGGTCGAGCGTGCGGCGGCGCTCGGGATCGAGCGTCGGCGTGCCGGGAACGCGGGCCGGGCCGACCGGATCGCCGAGGATCCGCATCGCTTCCTTGACGACGGTCACGTTGGCGCCGTTGTTTTCGCTGGCGCGCAGCTGCTCGAAGACCGCGATCTCGTCGATCAGCCGGGTCGCCTCCGGGTAGTTGCCGGCACCGAGCGCAGCGTGGACGGCCAGCGTGCGCTGCGGCCACAGGTTGACCAGGCCCGACGTGAAGCCGCGCAGGCCCACCGAGTAGTGCGCCGGCGCCCAGACTTCGGCGAGGCCGGACACCCACTGCAGGCCGGTATCGCGGGTCTCGCGCAGGCAGTCCGCGATGTAGAGCAGATTGCCGGTCGCCGCCTTGACGCCGACGATGCCCTTGACCCCCGCCAGCTCGCGGATCCGCGCGATCGGGATCGCATCGGTGCGCAGGTACAGCATGATCGGCAGCCCGACCTTGCCGGCCAGCGTGCGCGCGTAGCCGACGATGCCGGCCGGCGACGCGAACGGATCGGGCACCGAATGCAGCATCAGCAGATCGGCCCCGGCCGCTTCGGCCGAGCGGCCCAGCGCGACCGCGTCGGCGAGCGAACGGCCGATGCCGGCGGTGACGATCGCGTCCGGCCCGCCGGACTTCGCGACCGCGCGGGCCGCCGCGACGGCGACGCGCTGCACCCGCTGGATCTCCTCGATCGTCTGCGCGTAGAACTCGCCGGTATTGCCGCCGGTGACGATGTTGTGGATGCCGGCGCGGGCGATCCGGGCGACGACCTCGCCGGTCACCGCCGCATCGACGCGGTCCTCGGCGTCGAAGGCCGTCACATGGATGCCGGAGACGCCTTCGAGCGCGCGGCGGATGCGGTCGGTCGTCATGGTTGCTCCTGCCTCGGAAGATTGCGGGGACGGTCGCTGCGGTCACTGCGCGCGACCGGCCGATTGTGCCTGCAGACGGCGCCGAGGGGGCTGTCGGACGATGACGAGAGGCCGCGCGGCGAACGACGATCTGCCGGCTGGATGCTCACAGCGCGGTTCGCCGCACGATCGCGGTGTCGCGCTGCTTCAGGCCGGGGGCGAGCGCCGTGCCGAGTCCCGGCGCGGTCGGCGGCAGCAGCCAGCCCTTGTCCATCTGCGGCAGCTCGGTCACCAGGTCGCGGTAGAAGCCGAACAGGAAGGCACGGACCACTTCCTGGAAGATCGCGTTCGGTGCGTTGAGCGCCAGGTGCAGCGACGCCATCAGCACGACCGGCCCGGTGCAGTCGTGCGGCGCGATCGGCTTCTGCCAGGCTTCGGCCAATGCCGCGATCTTGCGCGCCTCGCTGAGCCCGCCGCACCACGACAGGTCGAGCATCACGATATCGACCGCGTCGGCGGTCAGCAGGTCGCGGAACGAGCCGCGGGTCGCCAGCGTCTCGCTGCCGCACACCGGCAAGCCCGACAGCCGACGGTAGTCGGCGAGCAGCGACGGCGCATCCATCTTGATCGGGTCCTCGACCCAGTACGGCCGATAGGGCTTCAGTTCACGCGCGATCGCGAGCGCCGACGTGAGGTTCCACATCGAATGGCATTCGCACATGATCTCGATCCGGTCACCGACCGCGTCGCGGATCTTGCGAAACGGCTCGAGGCCGGCCGCGATCTCGGTGCCGGAGACGAACTGGCCATCGCTCTTCATCGCGTACGGATCGAACGGCCAGATCTTCATGCCGGCATAGCCTTCCTCGATCAGCGACAGCGCCAGTTCGTCGGCGCATTCGACGAATGCGACCTGGTCGTCGTACTTGCCGCGGGCCTTGGCGGTGCCCTTCTCGACCGAGCGGCGCTGCACCGATTTCGCGTTGTAGTCGGCGCCGGCGCAGGTGTTGTAGGTGCGCATCCGCTGGTGCGACAGGCCGCCGAGCAGTTGCCAGACCGGCTGGCCGGTCGCCTGGCCGAACAGGTCCCACAGCGCGATGTCGAGCGCCGACGCGCCGCGGGTCTCGACACCGCTGCCGTCAAAGCCGAGATAGCCGCGTAGCAGCGTCCGGCTGTGGCGGTCGATCGCGAGCGGATCGGCTCCGAGTACCAGTGGCGCGACCTGTGCATGCAGATAGGACTCGACCGCGGCAGCGCCGCGGAACGTCTCGCCGAGGCCGACGAGGCCGGCATCGGTATGGACCTCGACCCAGATCAGGTTCGGCTGGTCGGCAAGACGGATGGTCTCGATCGCGGTAATGCGCATGGCTGAAACTTTCGGATTCGACTGTCCGGTCTCGGCTGTCCGGTCTCGGCTGTCCGGAGCTCGACTGTTTGGGGCTCGGCTATCCTGGGCCCGGCTATTCGGCCTTGATGTTCTGCGCCTTGATCACCTCGGCCCAGCGCGCGGCTTCGGCGCGCAGGTGGCGGTCGAGGTCCTGCGGCGTGCCGCCGATGGTGCGGATGCCCGATTCGGTCAGCGACTGCCGCAGCGCCGGCTTGGCCAGCGCTTCGGCGAACGCGGCGTTGAGCCGGCGGATCATCGGCTCCGGCGTGCCGGCCGGTGCCGCGAACGCATACCACGGCTCGATCACGAACCCGGGGAAGCCGGCTTCCTCCATCGTCGGAACGTCCGGCAGGTTGGCCGAGCGGCTCTTGCCGGTCACCGCGATCGCGACGACCTTGCCGGCCTTGATCTGCGGCAGGATCGACGGCTCGTTGTCGAAGAACACCTGGATGTGGCCGGCGATCAGGTCCGTGATGGCCGGCCCCGAGCCCTTGAACGGCACGTGGGTCATCTCGACCTTGGCCGCGAGCTTCAGCCATTCCGCGCCGAGATGGTTCGATGCGCCGACGCCCGAGGAGCCGTAGGCGAGCGGCGCACCGGGCTTGCGGGCGCGCTCGAGCAGATCCTTGACCGAACGGATACCGGTGGCCGGGTTGACCGTCAGCACGTTCATCGACGCGCCGACCAGGATGATCGGCGCGAAATCCTTCTGCACGTCGAAGCCGGTATTCGGATACAAGCTCGAGTTGACCGAGCACGGGCCGAACGAGCACAGCACAATGGTGTAACCGTCGGCCGGCGCCTTCGCGGCGGCGACCATGCCGATGTTGCCGGTCGCGCCGGGCCGGTTGTCCACGACCATCGGCTGCCCGAGCACCTCGGCCGCGGCGCCGGTGACGCGCCGCGTGACCAGGTCGCCGGAGCCGCCGGGCGGGATCGGCGCGATCACGCGGATCGGATGCGCCGGATAGCCGGCAGCAGCATCGGCCGGCGCCTGGGCTGCCGCCGGAATCGCGGCTGCAGCCATGATGAAGGCGGTGACGGCATGGCAGCGGCGGAACAGCGGGATCATCATGGTGTCTCCTCGGTTCAGCATATTATATGACAAATGAAACACGGCGCCGGCCCGCGATGAACAAACCCGCGACGATCCGCGAACAGGTGATGGACGATCTCGGCCGGCGCATCATCGCCGGCGATTTCGCCGAGAACGAACCGATTCCGCCGGAGACTCAGCTCGCCAGCGATTTCGGCGTCAGCCGGATCGTCGTCCGCGAGGCGGTCAAGTCGCTGGCCGCGAAGGGGCTGGTCCGTTCGCGGCAGCGCACCGGCACCCGGATCGAGCCGCGCACCGGTTGGAACCTGCTCGATCCGCAGGTGCTCGACTGGCAGGCAGAACACGGGCTCGACGATGCGCTGATCGCCGAACTCGAGGAGCTGCGCCGGATCATCGAGCCGGCCGCGGCGCGGCTCGCCGCCGCGCGCGCGACCGATGCCGAGCGGCACGCGATCCGGTCGGCCTACGAGCAGATGGCGGCAACGCTCGGCAACCGCGACGCCTACACCGTCGCCGACCTGGCGTTCCACGGCGCGATCCTCGACGCTTGTGGCAATCGCTTCCTGCAGCAGCTGCGCGGCGCGCTGTCGCAGGTGCTGACGACCAGCTTCAGAGCCTCGCTGCGCAACGCCGAGCAGAGCCGCGCCGCGCTCGCGCTGCACCGCGAGCTGCTGGTCGCGATCGAGGCGCGCGACCCGGATGCCGCCGATGCCGCCGTCGGCCGGCTGATCGACAGCGCCGCGCACAACCTGCGGCGTGCCTGCAAAGGTCGCGGCGTGCCGTAGGTTCAGGCATCTCGCGCGTCGCCGCACTCGAACACGGGCTCGAAGCGCTGCGCGGCGGGCTGCCGCTGTCGATGCGGCTGCTGCGCGGCATGCACGCGGTGCTGATGGCGCACCCCGGCGGGCGCGGCAAGACCCCGGGCGAGGTGCGGCGCTCGCAGGTGTGGATCGGCGGCACGCGGCCGGGCAAGCCGCTTTCGTGCCGCCGCCGGCCAACCGGCTGTCCGAGTGCCTGAAGCCGTTCGAGCGGTTCCTCAACGACGAGCCCGAACCGACGCCGCCGCTGATCAAGGCGGCGCTCGCGCATGTGCAATTCGAGACCATCCACCCGTTCCTCGACGGCAATGGCCGCCTCGGACGGCTCCTGATCGTGCTGCAGCTGGTGGCCGACGGCGTACTGCGCGAACCGATGCTCTATCCGAGCCTGTTCTTCCAGACCCACCGTGCGCTGTACTACGAACTGCTGAACGAGGTGCGGACACACGGCGATTGGGAGCGCTGGCTGGAGTTCTTCGCCGAGGGCATCGAAGCGACCGCGACGCAGGCCGTGGCCACTGCCCATGCGCTGCTGGCGTTGGTGAACGGCGATCGCGACCGGATCACATCGCTCGGCCGCGCGGCGGGCTCGGCGCTGGCAGTGCACCGGGCACTGCAACGCCAACCGCTCGCCACCGCCAACGCGCTGGTGCAGGCTACCGGGCTGACCGCCGCCACGGTCAACAAGTCGCTCGCGCACCTGGAGCGCCTGGGCATCGTAGCCGAGCGGACGAACCGGCGGCGAGGCCGGGTATTCGCGTATCAGCGCTACGTGGACGAGCTGGCGGCAGAGTTGGAGCCGGCGAGCACGCCGACACCGTAACGGACGCACCTGGCACGACCGGCACTGGCGGTCAGCTCCGGCGACTGAGCGCAACGGTCAACCGCGTCTGTTCCTGGCATCGCCCGGCCGGAGTCCGAAGGTCCGGTCCTTTATGAACATGGTCCTGGTAGTCCGACGCACTGATGATCAACGTGTACAACCCCACATGCGCATGAGCACGCGCCGCCGGTTTGCCATCGGAGATGTGCTCACCTACGCGGGTACCGTCGACCCCGCCCCCTGGCGCTCCCGAGTCACCCGCGCCTCCAGCAGCCGGCGGAACTGCAGCAGCGCCGAATCGAGCGCGAGCGGCAGCATCGGAGCGGCCGGGTTCAGCAGGATGTTGCGGTACTGCCGGGTGATCATCACCCGGTCTTCCTCGAACGCGACCAGCAGGCTCTGATAGATCGATTCGTTGATCGACTGCGAGGTCGCTTCGTCGAGCCCGTCGGTCCGGTGGGCCTGCTGGAAGAAGTAGTGCGTCGTCGACTCGGTCTCGGGGGTCAGCGTCTGGCAGCTGTGCAGCCGGACCGCGCCGGGGTCGTCCCCGGATGCGCCGGTATCGCGGCCGCCCGAGTGCATCAGCAGCGTGCCGGGCAGCAGGAAGTCGTAGATGAACCAGCGGTCGATGTTGCCGTCGAACTGCCGGAAGCGCCGGTAGTAGCCGGGCGGCGGCACGTCGGGCACGTGGCGCGAGACCCGGATGCCGATCTGCGGCCAGTCGGCGCGCGGGCCGGCGATTTTCTCGATCGTCGGCACCGCCTGTGCGATCCGGGTCGAGCCGCCCAGCGTCTTCTCGTGGACGTAGCTCAGGTGCGAGAAATCGAGCAGGTTGTCGCAGATCAGCAGGTACGGCGTCTGATAGTGCAGGTAGCCGGGCGTGTTGCGCCAGGCCGGATCCTGGTTCGAGAAGTTGTCGGGCAACAGCGCCGGATCGGCCTTGGCCGGGTCGCCGGGCCAGACGAACACCCATCGATTCTTCTCGATCACCGGATAGACGCGGACCCGCGCCTTCTTCGGCACGATCGCGATGCCGGGCGCCTCGACGCAGGCGCCATCCGGCGCGAACTTGAGGCCGTGGTAGCCGCAGCGGATACAGTCGTCCTCGCGCCGGCCGGCCGACAGCGGCGCCAGCCGGTGACAGCAGCGGTCCTCCATCGCGACCAGGCCGCCGTCGGCCTTGCGATACACCAGCATCGGCTCGTTCAGCACCGTCCGGCTGAACAGCTCCGGCGCGCCGGCCGCCGGAATCTCGTGGCTCCAGGCGATCACGTACCAGCAATCGCGCAGCCACGGGCTCTGATTCATCATCCCGTCTCCTCGGTCTCCTGGTGCACCGCCTCCGGCCGAGCTGATCGGCCTCGGGCGCTGGACTGGGCCGCTGCTCACGAGGGAGATCGGCGGGACAGGCTGCCGGGCGTTCGTGGTCGGAGCATACCGCTGCATGATCGATGGCACCAGTGCCGCACCCATCGACGCGCGCTTCGAGCGCAGCCCGATGAGAGCCGACTGAGCCCGATCAGTCAGAGATCGTGGTGCGGCGCCCGGAGCGGAGCCCTCGTCAGATCCCCAGCCCGTCAGTCGTCGAGCGGGCCGCCGCCGAGCTTGCTGGACCCGAGCTTGCGGACCTCGGCCCGCAGCAGCCACAGCAGCACCAGCCCGGGCAGCGCGGTCGCGACCGTCAGCATGAAGAACTGCGCCCAGCCGAACTGCTCGACCAGCACGCCGGACGCCGGGCCGACGTACACGCGGCCGACCGCGGCCAGCGCCGACAGCAGCGCGTACTGCGCCGCCGAGAAGCGGGCATCGGTCAGCGCCATCAGGAACGCGACGAAGGCGGCCGTGCCGAGGCCGCCGCACAGGTTCTCGACGCCGATCGCGGTCGCCATCAGCGCATAGCTCTTCGGCGTCACCGCGAGCAGCCAGTAACCGAAGTTCGATACCGCCTGCAGGATCCCGAACAGCATCAGCGAGTCGTACAGCGAACGGGTCGACAACCAGGCGCCGCCGGCGAGCGCACCGACGATGGTCGCGACCAGCCCGAGGCCCTTGTTGATCGCGCCGACCTCGGTCTGGGTGAAACCGACGCCGCGCAGCAGGAACGACGTCGTCAGACTGCCGGCGAACGCGTCGCCGAGCTTGTAGAGCACGATCAGCAGCAGCAGCCAGATCGCATGGCGCCGCGAGAAGAACGCGTCCCACGGCGCCAGGAACGACGGGAAGCCGACGCGCCGCGCCGCGACGATCGCGGCGAGACCGGTGACGACCATGGTCACGGTCTCGAAGCCGAGCCGGGTGAAGCGCGCGTCGGGGCCGACCGGCAGCCAGGCGAATGCCCGATCGAGCAGGAACCAGACCGCGATGCCGACCGTCACCATCACGATGAAGCCGAGCCATTCGGCGCGCGCCGAGCTGAGCGCGCGCCTGACCGGGCCGATCCGCGGACACAGCAGCGTCACGATCGCGAGCACGATCATCAGGCCGCCCATCAGCCGATAGGTGTTGGGCCAGCCGAAGCCCTGGTCGGCGATGATCAGCGCGGCGCCGCCGGACACCAGCATCGCCAGCCGGTAGCCGAGCACCGACACCGCGGCGCCGGCGCCGCGCTCGTCGGGCGCCAGCAGGTCGGCGCGGTAGGCGTCGAACACGATGTCCTGGGATGCCGACAGGAACGAGATCGTGACGGCGATCGCCGCGATCGCGCCGATCGCGCGCGCCGGCTCGAGCTGCGCCATGCCGAAACAGGCCGCCGCGAGCAGTAGCTGGAACACGAAGATCCAGCCGCGGCGGCGGCCGAACGCCGGCAGCTCGAAGCGGTCGAGCAGCGGCGCCCAGACGAACTTGAACGTATACGGCAGGCCGACCAGCGCGAAGTAGCCGATGGTCTTGACGCTCGCGCCCTCGATGGTGAGCCACGCCTGCAGCGCGCCGGCGGTCAATGCCAGCGGCAGGCCGCTGGAGAACCCCAGCATCAGCATCGCGGCGATGCGCCGCGACGCGAAGACCTGCCCGTAGGTCTGCCAGGCACCGGGCCGGGCGGCCGTCGTCGTTGTCATCGCGGGCAGTGTACAGCGCGGTTCGGGCGAACCAGCGGCCGCGGCGGTGGTCTGCCGCGCGGATGCGACGAACGGCTTCTCGCCCGGACGGCGCGGCGGCCGGTACCATTGCAGCGCCGATATCTCGCCCCCTGACCCCCCATGAAGCGAACCGCCGAACCTGCCGTCGCCGCCGAGGCCGCGCCGGCCGTTACCGACTGGCGCCGGCACGGCGCGGCGGCCGTCCGAAGCGGTACCCGCAGCGCCGTCCGGGCGGCCGTGCTCGCGCTGGCGCTGGTCGCCGGCCCGTTCGCCGCGGCGCCGGCGGCAGCGCAGCCGGTCACCGCGCCGGCCGCCTCCGACGGCATCGACGTCGGCCGCAAGAGCCGTGCGATCGGCCTGGCGTCGGCCGAGGACGTCGAGAAATCGGCAGCGCTGGAGTATCAGCAGCTGATCCGGCAGGCCGCGCAACAGGGTGCGCTGGCGCCGCCCGATCATCCGCAGACGATCAGGCTGCGGACGATCGCGCAACGGCTGATCCGCGAGTCGACGCGCTTCAACGAGCGCGCCGCCGGCTGGAAGTGGGAAGTCAACCTGATCGGCTCGAAGCAGATCAATGCGTTCTGCATGCCGGGCGGCAAGATCGCGTTCTTCAGCGGCATCCTGAGCACGCTGCAGCTGACCGACGACGAGGTCGCGATCGTGATGGGCCACGAGATCGCGCATGCGCTGCGCGAGCATGGCCGCGAACGGGTCGGCAAGATGCGGCTGGCGCAGATCGGCACCGTGATCGCGTCGATCGGCGGCGCGCTGCTCGGCTTCGGGGATCTCGGCGGCCAGGTCGCCTCCGGTGCGGCGCAGCTGACCATGCTGAAATACGGCCGCGACGACGAGACCGAGGCCGACCTGGTCGGCCTCGACATCGCCGCGCGCGCCGGCTTCGATCCGCGCGCCGGCATCGTCGTCTGGCAGAAGATGTCGGCGGCGAGCAAGGGCCAGCCGCCGCAATGGCTGTCGAGCCATCCGTCGCATGCGGCCCGGATCGGCGAAATCAGCAAGGCGCTCGACAAGACCATGCCGCTCTATGCGCGGGCGCGTGGCGAATCGCTGGCGGCGCTGCCGCCGTATCGTTCCAATGTCGGCCAGCCGATCCCGTGGCCGCTCATCACCGCGCGCAAGTGACGGCCCGCGGTCACCGGCTGGACGGCCGATCTAGGAAAACCGAAAGATGAATGGTGCCGATGCCCTCTGCGACACGCTGTTGACCAACGGGGTCGACACCTGCTTCGCCAACCCGGGCACCTCGGAGATGCATTTCGTCGCCGCGCTCGACCGCAAGCCGGCGATGCGCTGCGTGCTCGGCCTGTCCGAAGGCGTCGTGACCGGCATGGCCGACGGCTACGCGCGGATGACCGAGAAGCCGGCCGCGACGCTGCTGCACCTCGGCCCCGGGCTCGCCAACGGGCTCGCCAACATCCACAACGCCAAGCGCGCCAACACGCCGATGATCAACGTCGTCGGCGACCACGCCAGCTACCACCTGGCGCTCGACGCGCCGCTGACCAGCGACATCGAGAGCCTGGCGCGGCCGATGTCGCACTGGGTCCGGCGCGTCGCCGACGCCGCCGACGTCTCGCGCGCCGCGGCCGAGGCGGTCGCGGTCGCGACGACCCCGCCGGGCCGGATCGCGACGTTGATCCTGCCCGCCGATGCCGCCTGGAACGACGCGCCGGCGGTGATCGCCGGCGCCGAGCGTGCGCCGGCCTGGCGGCCGGACGAAGCGCGCGTCCGCGAAGCGGCGCAGGCACTGCGCGACGGCCGCAGCGCCGGTCACGACACGGTGATCATGCTGTCGGGCACGGCGCTGCGCGCCGATGCGCTGGCGATCGCCGGCCGCATCGCCGCCGCGACCGGCGCACGGCTGCTGGCACAGCAATCCAACGGCCGGTGCGAGCGCGGTGCCGGGCGGGTCGCGCTCGACCGCGTCCCCTACGTCGTCGACCGCGCGCTCGCGGTCTTCGCCAATACCGCGCAGGTGATCCTGATCGGTGCCAAGGCCCCGGTCGCGTTCTTCGCGTACCCCGGCAAGCCCGGCAAGATCCTGCCGCCGGCGTGCCGGGTGATCGAGATGGCGAAGCCGGGCGATGACCTCGACGCCGCGCTGCAGGCGCTCGCCGATGCCGTCGGCGCCGGCACCGACGTCGCGCCTGCGGTGGCGCCGCATGCGCCGCCGGCATTGCCCGAAGGCGCGCTGACCGCCGACGCGATCGCCCGCTCGATCGCCGCGCAACTGCCCGAACAGGCGATCCTCTGCGACGAATCGGTCAGCTCGGGCCGCGACTTCTTCCCGGCCAGCGCCGGCGCCGCGCCGCACGACTTCCTGCAGCTGACCGGCGGTGCGATCGGCCTCGGCCTGCCGCTCGCGACCGGCGCCGCGATCGCGAGTCCCGACCGCAAGGTCATCGCGATGCAGGCGGACGGCAGCGGCATGTACACCGTGCAGGCGCTCTGGACCCAGGCACGCGAGCGGCTGGACGTCGTCAACGTGATCTTCGCCAACCGCCGCTACGCGATCCTGCACAACGAGCTGAAGATGGTCGGCGCCGCCACGCCCGGTCACAACGCCGGCCGGATGCTCGACCTGGTCGACCCGGCGCTCGACTGGGTCAGGCTGGCCAACGGCCTCGGCGTCGAGGCGGCGCGCGCCAGCGATGCCGCGGGTTTCAACGACCTGCTCCGTGGCGCCCTCCGCCAGCGGGGGCCGTTCCTGATCGAAGCGCTGATCTGACCGGGCCGCGATCCGGGGCAGGCCGATCCACGCGGACCCAGCCGACCGGCCGGCCATCGCCGACGCACGGCTGCTGTTGCATCGGTGCCGCGTACCCGCTGCCGTTCGGCGGCCCATCGCCGGCCGCGGCGCATCTGCCGGCCAGAATCGCAGCTCCGCAGCACCATGGAGGATGCGGTGGCCAAGCAGTTCAGCTACCGAGGCTATTCGGTCCGGATTCAGGTTCTCAGGCTCGGTACCCGGTACCAGCCTCGCTTCGCGATCGACGACGGCGACTGGCAGCCGGCGGTGCAGCAGGACGGGCTCGAATGGGCAGTCGAGGCTGCCGACGCCAATGCGCGCGCGCAAGTCGATGCCCTGCTGGATCCGCCGCCGACTGCCGCCCGGGCGGCCCGGTCCTGGCCGCGGTTGTCGCTGGCTCGGCTGCTGTCGCGCGGATCGGCTCAGCAGGCGACCGGCAGCAACTGACACCCGCTGCCGGCAACGCGCTGCCGGCGGTCCGCTTACAATTCCCGATCCACCCCGTGCCGCAGCGCGCGTCGATCCGACGCGCGCTGCCGTGCCCGCGATCGACGTCGAATCGATCGCTCAGCATGAGCGCACCAGTGAACAACTCGAGGAGTAAGCGACATGACGAGCGAAACCATCGAACTGGCGTCCGCGGACGGCTTCCGGCTGAAGGCCTACAAGGCATCCCCGGTCGGCCGCGCCAAGGGCGCGATCGTGATCGCGCCGGAGATCTTCGGCGTCAACAGCCATATCCGCTCGGTCGCCGACGGCTATGCGGCCGATGGCTACCTCGTCGTCGCACCGCAGCTGTTCGACCGCGCCGAGCGCGACTTCGAGACGGGCTACGGGCCCGACGACATCGCCGCCGGCCGCGCCATCATCGGCAAGCTCGACTGGGCGAACACGATGCGCGACACCGCCGCCGCGGTCGAGCACGCACGCCCCGCCGGCAAGGTCGCCGTGATCGGCTACTGCTGGGGCGGCACCATCGCCTGGCTGGCTTCCTCGCGCACCAACGGCGTCGCCTGCACGGTCGCGTACTACGGCGGCGGTATCCCGGACTTCATCGGCGAGGCGCCGAAGACGCCGATGATGCTGCACATCGGCGAACAGGATCAGCGCCCGTCACCCGAGACCGGCCGCGAAGTCTCGGCCCGCTATCCCGACACCAAGGTGTTCATCTACCCGGCCGGCCACGGCTTCAACTGCGACCAGCGGGGGTCGTACGATGCCGGCTCGGCGCAGCTCGCACGGCAGCGGACGCTCGAGTTCCTGAAGCAGCATCTCTGACGGTCAGACCCGCCGGCGGGTCGGATGTGGCGGGGCATCACGGCTACCGCCCCGGGGCCGCGCCGGCTCCTTCATGTTCTTCACCAGCCGCGCCGGGTCGCTGTACCGGTGCGTGCGCTTGATTTGCTTGATGATGGTCGACGTCATGGTCCGATTGATGCCGTCGATCGCCGCGATCGGGCCGGTGATGCAGGCGATGAACTCGTCGTTCGAGCGAAACACCGCAGCCGCATGAATGTCGTGGGCACCGGTGGCGATCCCGATGTAGTAGATCTGCGGGATGTCGGCGAGTTGCTGCGCGATCGTGTCGATCTGCCGCATATCGACCGATAGATCGATCATCACCCAGACCCGGTGATTCAGCTCCTCCGGGTTGACCCAGGCGGACAGCTCCAGCACGCCGCTCGAAATCATCCGCGCCAGGCGGTTGCGTACCGTCGATTCCGGGACGTCGATCCGTTCCGCGATCGTCGATACCGGCATGCGCGCGTCGATCTGGAGCTGACGGATCACCTCCGCATCGATTCGATCGAGTTCATTGCTCGCCACGAGCGTTCTCCAGTGTCGACCCGAGGCCGGTCGTCTGCGCCGACGATGATACGGGGCCCGGATAGGACGTGGCCGTATCCGCAATAGAATCTGCGAAATCCGCGGATGACTACGCAAAAACAGGCTGAATACGCTAAATCAACCTTGACATCCGCAATTCCGGCGAACTACTCTGCGGCTGAGGCAGTTCGGCAAACCGCACCGAACGATCGCATCGGGAGGAGACCACGTGGCCAGCGACGGCGTTCATCGCCTCGGCGTCGACATCGGCGGCACGTTCGTCGATGCGGTGCTGATCGATGATTCCTCGGGCGCCTGCCAGATCTGGAAGACCCCCTCGAATCCGGCCGCGCCGGCGCAGGCGATCGTCTCGGTCGTGCTCGAGGCGATGGCGCGGGTGCCGGCCGGTGCGATCGCGCTGTTCATCCACGGCAGCACGATCGCCACCAACGCCTTCCTCGAACGCAAGGGAGCGCGGGTCGGGCTGATCACGACCCGAGGCTTCCGGGACGTGATCGAGATCGGCCGGCAGGTCCGCTACGAGCACATCTACGACTGGTACTTCCGCAAGCCGGCACCGCTGGTGCCGCGAGCGCTGGTGCAGGAAGTCACCGAGCGGATGACCGCCGCCGGCACGGTTCACGTTCCGCTCGACATCGCGGACGTCGAGCGCGCCGCCGAAGCCTTGCTGGCCGACGATGTCCAGGCGATCGCGGTAGCGCTGCTGCATGCGTACCGCGCGCCCGACCACGAGCGGCGTATCGCCGAAGCGATCCGCGCCCGATATCCGCACGTGCCGGTCGTGCTGTCGTCCGAATGTTCGCCGGAGTTCCGCGAGTACGAGCGCACCAGCACGACGGTGATCTCGGCGTACGTGTCGCCGGCCGTCGGCGGCTACCTGCACGAGCTCTCGGCCGCGCTCGCGGAGCGCCGCTTCGACGCCAAGCCGCTGGTCATGCTGTCGCACGGCGGCGTGGCCGACGTCGAGTCCGCCGCCGCGCAACCGGTACGCATGCTGTTGTCGGGCCCTTCGGCGGGCGTCGTCGGCGGCCGCCATTTCGCCGCGCTGGCGGGCTTCGAATCGTGCATCAACTTCGACATGGGCGGCACCAGCACCGACATCTCGCTGGTCCACCGCGGCGAGGCTTCGGTCTCGCACGAGGTCCGGATGGGCGGCTATCCGATCCGCACCACGATGGTCGATATCCATACCATCGGCGCCGGCGGCGGTAGCGTCGCGGTCACCGACGCGGGCCGGACGCTGCGCGTCGGACCCGAAAGCGCCGGCGCCGTGCCCGGCCCCGCCTGCTATGGGCGTGGCGGGACGCTCGCAACCGTCTCGGACGCCAATGCGGTCCTGGGCCTGCTGAGCCCGGACAATTTCCTCGGCGGCCGGATGCGTCTCGATCTCGCGCTGGCCGAGCGCGCCATCGGCCAGGTCGCGACCGACCTCGCGCTGTCGCCCGACGAAGCGGCTGCGGGAATCTTCACCGTCGTCAACGCCAACATGACGGACGCCACGCGGGCAATCTCGCTGCAGCGCGGCTACGATCCCCGCGACTTCGCGCTGGTGGCCTTCGGCGGCGCCGGCCCGATTCATGCCTGCCATGTCGCTCGCGAGCTCGACATTCCGCACGTCGTCGTGCCCTACCTCGCGTCGCTCTGCTCGGCCTATGGGATGCTGATCTCGGATCTGCGCCAGGAGGCGGTCAAGACGCTGTTGGCCCGCTTCGGCGATGCCGACATCGACGCGGTTGCGGCGACCTACGAAGCGCTCGAGGCGAACGCCCGCGCCGCGCTGGCGAGCTCCGGCGGCGCCGGCCGCAGCGTCACGGCGCGACGGGTCGCCGACATGCGCTACGTCGGCCAGTCCTACGAGATCGAGGTGCCGATCGAGGCCGGTCCGCTCACCGCCGAAAGCCTGGCGGCGATCCGCGCCGCGTTCGAGGCCAAGCACCGGCGGGTCTACGGCCACTCGGATCCGCACGAGCCGATCGTGTGGGTCAATCTGAGAGTGATCGTCTCGTGCCCGCCCTCGCCGCAGGGCCACCCGGCCTACGCGCACGCGCCGCGCCGCGGCGCGACCGCCGCGCCACTGAAGGCGCCGCGTCCGGTCTACATGCCGGAGCTCGGCCGGCGGATCGAGTGCCCGATCTACGACGGCGAGGCGCTCGCGGCCGGCTTCGCGGCCGCCGGGCCGGCGATCGTCGAGTATGACAACCACAGCGCGGTCGTGCCGGCCGGAGCCGCCTTCCGTGTCGACCGGCACGGCAGCCTGATCGTGACCCTGGAGGGCGCATGAACCCGATCACCTTCGAGGTCGTCAAGAACCGTCTGCTGGCGATCGCGGAGGAGATGGAGAACAGCCTGATGCGCAGCGCCTACTCGCCGGGCGTCAAGGAAATGCGCGACTGCTCGTGCTCGCTGTTCGATGCCGGCGGCCAGGTGGTGGCGCAGGCGGCGGCGCTGCCGATGCACCTCGGCGCGCTGACGCCGGCGGTCGAGTACCTGCTGCAGCGCCATCCGCCGTCGACCATGGCCGAAGGGGACCTGTTCATCACCAACGAGCCGTCCCAGGGCGGGACCCACTTGCAGGACTTCATCCTGATCCTGCCGATATTCTGGCAGCAACGGGTGGTCGCGTTCGCGGTCAACCTCGCCCATCAGGTCGACATCGGCGGCATGGCGCCAGGCAGCGGCCCCGGCGACGCCACCGAGATCTTCCAGGAAGGCATCCGGATCCCGTGCCTCAAGCTGTACGCCGCCGGCCAGCCGAACGAGACCGCCTTCGCCTTCATCAGCCTCAACGTCCGCTCGCCCGAGCTGACGCTCGGCGACGTCCGGGCCCAGACCTCGGCCTGCAAGATCGGCGCCGAGCGGGTCAGCGAACTGCTGTCGCGCTATGGCGCCGAAACGGTCGCCGAGTGCATGGCCGGCATGCTCGACTACTCGGAGCGCCTGATCCGCCAGGCGATCGAGCGCACGCCCGACGGGCGCTACGTCGCCGAGGACTTCATCGACGACGACGGCATCGACCTCGGCCAGCCGATCCCGATCCGGGCATCGGTCGAAATCCGTGGCGACCGCGTGCTGATCGACTTCGAGGGCTCGGCGCCGATGGTTCGCGGCGCGATCAACTGCCCCTACTCGTCGACCTTCGCGGCGGCGATGTACGCGACCACCGGCGCATTCGGCGCCGACGTCCCGAACAATGCCGGCTGCTATCGGCCGGTGACGCTGCGGGTCCCCACCGGCTCGATCCTGCATGCAGTACCGCCGGCGGCGGTCAATGCCCGCGCGGTGGCGAGCCGGCGTGCGGCCGACGTGCTGATCCGCTGCCTGTCGGAGGCGGTGCCGGAGCGGGCGATCGCCGGCTCGAGCGACAACACCTTCGTCGTGCAGATCAGCGGCCGCCGCACGGCCGGCAACGACTATTTCCACTACATCGAGGCGCTCGGCGGCGGCCTCGGCGCCCGTCGCGACCGCGACGGTGTCGACGGCATCGACACCCACACGACCAACAACATGAACGTGCCGATCGAGGCGATGGAGCTCAATGCGCCGTTGCTGGTCGAGCGCTTCGAGCTGATCGCCGACTCCGGCGGCGCCGGCCGCTGGCGCGGTGGCCTCGGCTTTCGCAAGCAGATTCGGGTCCTGCAGCCGGCGACGCTCGGCGTGCGCGCCGACCGCTTCGTGCATCCGGCACCCGGCTTCGCCGGCGGCGCGCCCGGCGGGCGTGCCAGCTGCGAATTGAACGGCCGGCCGCTGGGTTCCAAGAAGTCGCTGATCCGCCTCGCCGGGGGCGATGTCGTGACCGTCTGCACCGCCGGCGGCGGCGGCTTCGGCGACCCGGCGTCACGGCCGGACGCGGCCCGGCGCGAGGACGAGCGCAACGGCCGGGTCTCGCCGGCGGGAGCGGCGCGATGACCGGCGCGGACCCGCAGGCGAACGCATCGGGCCGGGCGAGCCGTGCCGCTCGCTGCCTGCTGTTCGTGCCGGCTCACGCCGCGCGGATGACGCTCAAGGCGCAGTCGATCGCGGTCGACGCGATCGTGCTCGATCTGGAGGACGCAGTGCCGCCCGGCGAAAAGCCGGCAGCCCGCGCCGGCTCCCGCGAATTCGTTGCGGCCAGGCCCGGGCGGGCGTTCGTCCGCATCAACCCGCTCGCGGCGGCGACCGCCTTCAGCATCGCCTGCGGCCTCGAGGACATCGAAGCGGTGGTACGGCCGGGTCTGCGGGGCGTCGTGCTGCCCAAGGTCGAGTGCGCAGCCGACGCGGTCGCCGCCGATACGGCGATCACGATCGCCGAGCAGCGCCACGGCATCGCGGCCGGCAGCGTCGAGCTGTTCGCGATCGTGGAGACCGCGCGCGGCATTGCCGAGGCTCCGGCGATCGCCGGGGCAGCACCGAAGCGGCCGTATCGCCTCTGCTTCGGCGCCGGCGACTTCACGACCGACATCGGCGCCGAATGGACCCGCGTTGTAGAGGAATCCCGGGTCGCGCGCGGGCTGGTGATCT
>JBFWQR010000148.1:0-19496 GCA_050249335.1 Lautropia sp. | reverse complement strand
CGGACGCGTCACCGCGTCCGACCGGAGATCCACCACCGGCGCCGACGGGCTCAAGGGCGCGGCGCGGCCCGGCGCCGCATCCGGCCGCGCAGCCGACGCGTCCCGGCCTCGTCGACGGCGCCGGTCCGCGGATCGAGCACGACGCCGTAAGCATCTCGCGCGCGGTCCACCGACAGCCGCTCGTCCTTCACGTCCTGCGCCACCCGTGCCGCGTCGCGCTCCCATGCCGGCCCGTATCCGCCGCCTCCTGCCATCTGGACGCTGAAGATCTGGCCTTGCCGGAGTTCGACCGACACCTTGGACGGCAGCGTCCGGCCCTCGATATCCGGATCGAGCACCAGGCGGACCGGCCGCCCTTCGCCCCCGCCGGCGAGCCCCCACGGAGCGAACCTGGACCGATCGGCGAGCACCGAGAACGTGATCGGGAATTCGAATCGGTAATCGCGCCTGACGCCGAGCCCGCCGCGATGACGGCCGGCGCCCTCCGAGTCCGGAATCAAGCCGTAGCGGACGATCTCGACCGGATAGCCGACCTCGGTTTCCTCGATCGGCGAGTTCTCGGTGTTCTGGCCGTGCGCCTGGACGCCATCGACGCCATCGCGCGCGGCACGCCCGCCATAGCCGCCGCAGACCGTTTCATAGAACATGAAGTAGCCGTCGTCGCGCGGCGAAACGCCGCCGAACGCGATGTTGCTGAAACAGCCCTTGGACCCGGCTGCCAGGCGCTCGGGCACCGCCTGGGCGAGCGCCCGCATCGCGGTTTCCGTCACGCGGTTGCCGGTTTCCCAGCCGCCGCCGATCGGAGCGGGAAACGTCGCGTTGACGACGGTTCCCGCCGGTGCGACGACCTTGCAGACCCGGTAGAACCCGTCGTTCGACGGGATGTCGTTCGCCAGCAGCACGCGCAACGCATAGGCGCAGCACGACAGCGACATCGCGTAGGTGGCGTTGATCGGGCCGCGGCGCTGCGGATCGCTGCCGGTGAGGTCGAACACCACCTGATCGCGGCCGATCCTGACGGTGACGACGACCTTGACCGGCTCGTCGGAGTTGCCGTCGCCGTCCATATAGTCTTCGGCGCGGTAGGTCCCGGCCGGCAGATCCCGGATCCCGGCGCGGACTCGCCGCTCGGTGTACGCGAGGATCTCGTCGCAGGCCCGCGCCAGGCCGTCGGCCCCGAGCTTCGCCACCAGTTCGGTGATCCGCGATTCGCCGACGTTCAGCCCGGCAACCTGGGCGCGCAGATCGCCGCTGGTTTCGCGCGGCGCACGCACGTTGTTCGCGATCAGGGCGATCACGTCGACGTCCATCTGCCGATCCCGCATCAATCGCGTCGGCGGGATCCGCAGCCCTTCGTGCAGGATCTCGGTCGAATAGCCGACCATACTTCCCGGCGTCGAGCCGCCGACGTCCAGGTGATGCGCCAGATTCGCGACGTAGGCCACCAGGCGCTTGCCGACGTGGACCGGCGCGACGACGCAGACGTCGTTGAGATGGACGCCGCCGCGATAGCCATCGTTGCAGATCCACGCGTCACCCGGCCGGACACCCTGCTTGCGCACGTGCTCGATGATGCGCGGCACGAAATGCGACAACGATCCGAGATGGACGGGCTGGGAGAACGACTGCGCGACCGCCCGCCCCCGGGCATCGAAGATCGCGCACGAGAAGTCGCGCCGGGTCTTGATGTTGGTCGAGTACGCGCTCTTCTGCACGGCGATCGCCATCTCGTTGGCGATCGCCGACAGCCGGTTGCGGGTCAGCTCGAGCGAAACGACATCGATCACCGGCCGACGCGCGGTCTTCATGCTCGCCTCCCGGAGGCGCGGCCGGAAGCGACCGGCGACCGACGCATGCCGATGACGACGACGCCGTTCGCCGCGACCGTTGCGATCCGGCCCGGCGACACGACGGTGGTGGCGTCGGACTCCTCGACGATCGCCGGCCCCGGGACCCGGTTGCCCGCCCGCAGCGCCGCGCGATCGAGCACCGGACAATCGACCCAGCCCGACTCGAAATAGACCCGGCGCCGCTGCTTGACCGCCGAACGGTACGACGCGCCGCCGGCTCCGGTCGAGCGGATCGACGGCTGGCTTCTCTGCGCAGTGCCGACCACGCCGACATTGACCATCTCGACCGGCTCGTCGTCGACACGATAGCCGTACAGCGACTCGTGCTGCCGGTGAAACGCTTCCAGCCAGCGATCGACCTCCCGGCCGTCGGCTCGCCCGTCGCGGGTCTCGATCCGCAGGTTCGACGATTGCCCGAGATAACGGAGCTCGACGTAGTGCTCGAACCGGACGGCCGCGCGCTTGGCGCCCTGGCGGACGATCTCGAGCAGCACCGCCGCCCGGAGCTGCGCATGCAGCGCGCGCGCCGCACGGGCGAACGCGGGGCCGAGCCGGCCCAGGTGCGAGACCCGGCGCTCCACGCGCAGCCCGCTGACGAGCATTCCGAGCGCGGAGCCGGTTCCGGGACTCGGCGGCACGACGACCTCCGGAATGGCCAGCTCGTCGGCCAGCGCGCAGGCATGCGCCGGCCCAGCCCCACCGGTCGTCACCAGCGCGAGCGATCGCGGATCGATGCCGCGTTGCACGGTCATCAGCCGCACTGCCTCGGCCATGCGCGCGTTCGCGATGCGCAGGATGCCCAGCGCGGCGGCTTCGACCGTGAGCCCGAGCGGACGGCCGCAGGCCCGCTCGATCGCCTCGCGGGATGCCTGCGCATCCAGCGCCATCTCGCCGCCGAGAAAGAAGTCCGGGTTCAACCGCCCGAGAACGACGTTGGCATCGGTGACGGTCGGCTGCGTCCCTCCGCGCCCGTAGCAGGCGGGGCCCGGGGACGCTCCGGCGCTCTGCGGGCCGACCCGCAGCAGTCCGCCCGGGTCGATCCAGGCGATGCTGCCGCCGCCCGCGCTGACCTCGACCAGATCCACGACCGGGGAGAGGATCGGATAGCCGCTGGCCGTCGCCATGCCCGAACCCGTCCCGCCGACGCCGCCAGCTTCGAACTCGGGCACGATCCTGGGCCGGCCGTCCTCGACCAGGCCGACCTTCGCGGTGGTTCCGCCCATGTCGAACGCGATGGCGGCGGACCGCGCCGCCAGATTGGCGAAGTACGCCGCCGCCTGGACGCCCGCGGCCGGCCCGGATTCCAGCAACTGCACCGGACGATCGCAGGCCGCCTCGATCGACATCAGCCCGCCGCTCGACTGCACGATCTGCGGCAGCGCCGGAATCCCGCGTTCGGCCAGCCGCCGGGTGAGCGCCGACAGATACCGCTTCACCGGCGGCGCGACGTAGGCGTTGGTCGCGGCGGTACTGGCGCGCCAATACTCCCGGATCTCCGGCGCCAGATCGCTCGACACCGACAGCGCGACACCCGGCATTGCCTTGGCGAGGACCTGCGCGGCACGGCGTTCGTGCTCGGGGTTCCGGTAGGAATGCAGGAAGCAGATCGCGACCGATGCGACGCCGCTGCGACGGAACGCCGCGGCCGCCCGCACGACGTCGGCTTCGTCCAGCGGCCGCACCACGCGCCCGAGATAATCGATCCGCTCGCTCACTTCGAGGCAATCGCCGCGCTCGACCAGCGCTGCCGGCTTCTCGAACTGCAGGTCGTACAGCTCGTGGCGGATCTGCCGCCCGATCTCGAGGATGTCGCGAAACCCCCGCGTGACCAGGAAACCGACCCTGACGCCCTTCCGCTCGAGCAGCGTGTTGGTCGCGATGGTGGTGCCGTGGATGATCTTCCCGACATCGTCGGGCGCGAGCGACAGCCGCGCGGCGAGCCGGTCGGCGCAGGAGATGAAGCCCAGCGACGGATCGTCGGGTGTGCTCAGCACCTTGTCGGTGTAGGTCTGGCCGGTGGCTTCGTCGAGCAGGACCGCATCCGTGAACGTGCCGCCGATATCGATCGCGAGCGTGAAGGTGCCGCGGTCGGCCTTCGGCGCCGCTGGCCGGGCGGCACGCGGCGCAGCCCGGCTCCGGATGCGACCGGGAGATGCGATCCTTTTCATTTCAATCTTCCATCGCGCCGGGGCAGAAACAGCTCGGCCAGCTCGTCCTGGGAAATCGTCGCCGACCGTCCGTCCCAGGCGATGACGCCCTGGCACAGGACGATCGTGCGGGACGTGACCGCTATCGCCTTGCGGGTGTTCTGCTCGACCAGCACGATCGTCAGCCCCTCGGCGGCCAGCCCGGTCAGCTCCCGAAAAACGGTGCCGATCGCCTGCGGCGACAGTCCCATCGACGGCTCGTCGATCAGCAGCACGCGCGGCCGCCGCAGCAGCGCCATCGCGATCTCGAGGATCCGCTGCTGCCCCCCGGAGAGATTGCTGGCGATGGAGCGCCGATGCTCGGCCAGCAGCGGGAAGCGCTCGTAGCTGCGGGCGATGTCGCGCGCGACGCCGTCGGCATCGCTTCTCGTCACCGTGGCGAGATCGAGGTTGTCCGCGACGGTCATCAAGGGAAAATTGGAACGGCCCTGCGGCACGTAGGAGATGCCGGCGGCCAGCACCTGGCGCGGCGTCTGCCGCGAGATGTCGACGCCGGACGCCGACACGGCACCGGAGAACTGCGCCGCCAGGCCGAACACGCTGCGCAGCAGCGTCGATTTGCCGGCGCCGTTGGGCCCCAGGATGCAGGCGAACTCGCCTGCCGCGATGTCCAGGTCGACGCCGCGGACGATCTCGCTGCGCCCGTAGCCCGCGCGCAGCCCGCGGATCCTGAGCGCGGGCTCAGCCACCGAGATACGCCTCCACGACGACCGGATCCTTGAGAACCGCCTCGGTCGGCCCGTCGGCGATCTTCCGGCCGGCGCCCAGCACGACCAGGCGCCGGCTGAGATCCGCGATCGCCGCGACGTTGTGCTCGATGACCACGACCGTCATGCCGACCCGCGCGTGCACCGATTTGATAGCCGCCACGATCCGGTCGATCAGGACCGGATTGACCCCGGCCAGCGGCTCGTCCAGCAGCATGATCCCGGGCTCGGTCATCAATGCGCAGGCGAACTGCAGCAGCTTCTGCTGGCCGACGGAGATCTCGGCGGCCCCGGCCTGCGCGACGGCCTCGAGGCCGAGCTCCTCGATCAGCGCATCCGCCCGCGTCTCGATCGACGCGAGCCGCCGACGCGGGGCGGCGCCGCCGGCGAACGGCGCGAATCGGCCCGGGAACGCCGGCACCAGCCCGGCCAGGGTCATCGATTCGCGGACGCTGAAGGACGGAAAGACCACGTTGCGCTGGAAACTGCGGATCATCCGGACCTGTCGTGCGATGCGATCGACCGGCCATCCCGTCACGTCGATGTCACCGACCCGGATCGCCCCGCGATCGGGCATGGTGACGCCGGTCATGCAATCGAACGCGGTGCTCTTGCCGGAACCGTTCGGGCCGATCAGGCCGACGATCTCGCCGGCCTCGATCGTCAGGTCCAGCCCGTCGACCGCCTTGACCGCGCCGAAGGACTTGCAGAGGTTGCGCACCGCGACGCGGCGCCCGCCGGCGATCATCGGTCGGCCTCCCGCCCTGCCGCGATGCGGGCCAGGTGCAGACGCCGGACCGCCGGACCGATGCCGCGCGGCAGCCAGAACACGAAGACCAGGAACACGATGCCGTAGAGCAGCATCCGGAGGTCCGGCGCGATCCGCAATGCCTCCGGGATGCTGACGAACAACCCGGTTCCGATCACGACGCCGGAGAACGTTCCGGCACCGCCGGCGAACACGATGACGAGGAACAGCAGCGTGAAATAGAGCTGGAAGATCTGCGGGCTGACGACGGTCTCGTACATCGCGTACGCGGCACCGCCGGCTCCGGCGAATGCCGCGCTGATCGCGAACGCGATCGCCTTGTGGAAGTCGACCCGGATGCCGTACGACCGCGCCAGCATCTCCTCGTCCCGGATCGCGACCAGCAGGCGTCCCGCCGGGCTGCGGACCAGCCACAGGAAGAACGCGGAGCCCGCGACCGCGAGCGCCAGCAGCAGCACGTAGTAGTGCCACAGGGCCTGCAGCGTCAGATCGATGCCGAGAAAGGCGAGCGACGGCCGCGGGATGCCGGTCAACGCCATATCGCCGCGCGTCAGGGCGATCCAGTTCTTCGCGACGGCTTCGGCGACGAACACGAAGCCGAGCGTCGCCATCACGAACGAATAGGCGCGCAGGCGCAGGCTCGGTCCTGCGAGCAGCAGCGCGATTCCGGCGCAGAACGCGGCCGCGAAAGCGATCGTGGCCGGGAACGGCCAGCCGAAATGCAGCGACATCAGCGCGCAGCTGTACGCGCCGAGCCCGAAGAATGCGCCCTGCGCCAGCGACAGCAGGCCGACGTAGCCGAAGATGAGGTTCAGGCCGAGCGCCGGCAGCAGGTAGATCAGCGAATAGTTGGCGACGTGCAGCCAGTAGTTGTTCGCGACCAGAGGGAAGACCAGACCGGCTGCCAGCGCGATCGCCGGCAGCACTCCGCTCGCCGGGAGGCGAGCCATGCCGGATGGACGCGCCATGCTAGAAGCGCCCCCGAACCGTGAAGACGCCCCATGGCCGCCACATCAGGACGGCGATCAGTGCCACGAAGCCGACTGCCTCGCGATACTGGCCGCCCAGATACCCGGTGACGAGCGCCTCGGTGATGCCGAGCAGCAGCGAACTGTAGATGACACCGTGGACGTTGCCGAGACCGGCGATCACCGTCACGGCGAAGGCGCGGAAGGTCACGCCTTCGCCCATGGCCGGATAGATCGTCACCAGGATGGGCGCCATCAGCACGCCCGCCAGCGCGGCCAGCACGACGCTCAGGCAGAACGTCACGCGGCTGACCTTGACGACGTCGATGCCGGCGACCTCGCAGGCTTCGCGGCTCTGCGCCACTGCCCGGATGCTGCGGCCCAGGCGGGTTCGACGGAGGCCGATCTCCAGTCCGGCGAACACGGCCACCATCACCGCCAGCAGGACGAAGCGCTGCAGGATTCCCTGGACGCCGAACACCTCGACGATCCGCGTCCACCCGCCTTCGAACGTGCGATAGCCGCCGCCGAAGGTCAGGAACACGCTGTTCTGCAGCACCAGGTAGACGCCGAGGGTCGCGAGCACCGTGCGCTGGAACGGCGCATCGATCAGCGGTTCCATCACCGCGCGGGATACCAGCAGGCCGAGCAGCACGCCGATGGCCACCGTGAACACGATCGCCGACTCGTAGGACAGGTTCAGGTAGGTCATCCCTGCCCAGCCCGAGAACGCGCCGACCATGTAGTACTCGCCGTGCGCGAAGTTGATCGACCTGAGGACGCCGAACACCATCGTCAGACCGACGGCCGCCACCGCATAGGCGGCGCCGGTCATGACGCCGTTCGCCAGTTGCTGATACAGCAGATCGTGCATCGACGACGCCGTTCGACGTTGAGCGGCAGCGCTACTTGGCGTACGCCGGCTGCGAGAAGAATGTCCCGAGCGGCACCACTTTCGCGGCGCTCACCTCGAGCAGCAGCATGGGCAGGTTCGCCTGGTTGTGGTCGTCGAACCGGACCGGACCCATCGCGCTCTGGTACCGGATGGTGCGCAACGACTCGCGCAGCGCTTCGGCCTTGGTTCCGCCCGCCTCGCGAATCGCCTGGGCCAGCAGATGCATGGTTTCCCAGTAGGAGTACGCAAGGAAGTTCGGCGACTCGCCGTTGTACGCCTTCTGGTAGTCGGCGACGAATCGCCGGCTGCGGGGGTTGTCCCATTGCGGGATCCACAGCGTCGACTCGACCGCGCCTTCGAGGACATCGGCCAGCGATTTGATGTTGTCCGGATGCGTGAGGTCGCCGAGGCCCATCACCCGGACCTTGCCGGCGAGCCCGAGTTCGCGCATCTGCCGCCCGAGAACCTGGATCGTGTCGCCGGCGGTCGCATAGAGCAGCACGACCTGTGCGCCGGCAGCCTTCACCTTGCTCAGGATCGGCCGGAAATCGGCTTCCTTCAGCGAGAAGAAATCGACGCTCGTGAGCTCGGCACCCGGCAGGCGCGGCAGGTACTTCCGATGGAACTCGTGCACGCTGCGGCCGAAGTCGTTGTCGACCGCGACCAGCGCGAACTTGCGGACCCCTCGCTGGTACGCGTTCTCGAGCACGATCAGCGTCCGGACTTCATCGGTCGGATAGTTCCTGAAGGTCCAGCGGAACCCTCCGACGCCGGCCTTGTACGTGATCTCCGGATCGGACGTCGCGGCGAGGAGCATCGGCACCGCCGCCTGCTCGACGACCGGCTGCGCCGCCTTGGCGACGGAGCTGCACATCGGGCCGAAGATCACGGCAACCCGCTCGACGCTGAGCAGCCGCTGGATCGCCGAGACGCCCTCGGCCGGCACGCATTGGTCATCGCTGCGCGCCAGCACCAGTCTCGAACCGAGCACGCCGCCGGCGTCGTTGATTTCCTTCGCCGCGAGCTCCGCGCCGCGAAAGCTGAATGCTCCCCATCGGGAGGCGGCTCCGGTGACGGGCAGCGGCACGCCGATCCGGATCGGATCGGCTGCATGGACAGGTGCCGAAATCGAGGCAAGGACCGAAGCGGACAGCGCGATCGAGAGTGTCGTCGCGTGGAGCCTGGCTGCAAGATTCATCGTGACCCCCTGGAATGTGATGCTACATTAGCCGCGGTCGATCGCCGCTGGCAATACGGCCGGGTGCACGCAGACGGAATCGGCGCCATACATTCCTGCTTTGTGAGGGTTCTCATGCCGGCGGGGACAGCACCTCCGGACTGGCTGCCGCGCATCGCCGCCGGCGACGGCCCGATCTATCGGCAGATCGCCAAGGCGCTCGCCAACGACATCCGCGCCGGCGTCCTCGGGCCCGGCATGCTGCTGCCGCCCCATCGCGATCTCGCGGCGGTGCTCGGGGTGACCGTCTCGACGGTCACCAAGGCCTACAAGGAGGTCGCCCGCCTGAATCTCGTGACCGCCCACGCCCGCGGCGGTACCCGGGTGATCCGCCGGACGGCGGCGGTGCCGGGCTGGGGCGGCACGCGACATCACGATCCGGCGATGGTCGATCTGGCCAGCAACAGCGTCGGCACCGACCGCTACCTGCTCGAGCTCGCCACGGCGCTGCCGTCGCTGTCGTCGAGCGCACGCTTCGGGGACCTGCAGGAATATTCCCCGGTGGCGGGGCATCCGCACTATCGCGAAGTCGTGTCAGGCTGGCTCGCGGAGCGCGGCGTGCAGACCCGTTCCGACCGGATCGTCATCACCGGCGGTGCGCATCAGGCGCTGGCGGCGATTCTGGCCGCGCTCGCGCAGGATGCCGTGACTCTGATTGCCGAGGAGCTGACCTACGCACCGCTGCAGCCGCTCGCTCGTTCGCTGCGGCTGAGGCTCGAGCCGGTCGCGATGGACGCCGATGGCCTCGACCCGGACGACCTCGAACGGGTCTGCCGGCGAGTGCGCAGACCGGCGCTCTTCGTAACGCCGAATCTGAACAATCCGACCACGGCCACGCTCGCGCCGGCGCGCCGGCGCGCGATCGTCCGGACCGCTCGCCGCCACGACGTACGGATCGTCGAGGACGATGTCTTCGCACTGCTCGCCGAACGGCCGCTTCCGCCGTTCGCCGCCATGGCGCCGGAACGCGTCTTCCATTTCTCGAGCTTCGCCAAGGCGGTCGCGCCGGGGCTGCGCATGGGGTTCGCCTGCGCGCCCGATCCGGAACTGGCGGACCGGGTCTCGTCGGCGGTGGGGCTGAGCACCCGGATGGCGCCGCCGCTCGATGCCGAGCTGGCCTGTCAGTGGCTCGCCGACGGAACGCTGGAGCGGGTGGTCAACGCCAATCGAACGGAGCTGGCCGCGCGGGTGGCGCTGGCGAGGCGGGTGCTGGACCGGTTCGCGCTGCGCTCGGGAAGGTTCGGGCCGCACCTGTGGCTGAGCCTGCCGCCGGGGCTCGACGAGGACACGGCGGTCCGCTCGGCCGCCGCGGCAGGCGTCCTGGTGCTTCCGTCACGGGAATTCAGCATCCGGGGCACCGCCTGCCACGCCCTGCGTCTCACGTTGACCGCGCCGCGGACGAGAGAGGCGCTGGGCCGCGGCCTCGAGCGGCTTCGGGATGCGATCGGATGACGCCTCGCCGCTTGCTCCCGGCCATCACGTCAGCGAGACGACGCCGAGACCATCGAGTCAGCGAGACGACGCCGATGCCGTCGGCCTATCGCTGCCAGGGCGGCACGGACGCCGGCGCCACGGCGGCGCGCGCGGCGGCGACGGCCTCGGCAGGCACCAGGCCGTCGCGCTGGAGCGCGTCGAGCGCGGCCAGCACGATCGCATCGCGATCGACCTCGAAGAACGCGCGCAGCTCGGCACGCGAATCGCTGCGCCCGAACCCGTCGGTGCCGAGCGTGACGTAGCGGCGGCCTGCGGGCAGCCAGGCCCGGATCGATTCCGGAACCGCGCGCACGTAGTCCGAGACCGCGACGATCGGTCCCGCGGTCGGGCCGAGCTGCTCGGTGACGAATGCCGCCGGTGCCGAGCCGCCGAGCCGCGCCGCACGTTCGGCCGCGGCACCGTCACGCGCGAGCTCGCTCCAGCTCGTGACGCTCCAGACTTCGACGGCGACGCCGTAATCCGCGGCGAGCTGCCCGGCCGCCGCCAGCGCCTCGTTGAGCAGAGCGCCGCTGCCGAGCAGCTGCACCCGCGGTGCCGCACCGCCCTGCCCCGGCGCTGCAGCCTGCCCGTCACGGCCACCCTGCCCGCCGCCGGCGCCCTGCCCGCCGCCGGCGCTGCCCGGCTCGACGGTCCGCAGCCGGTACATCCCGCGGATCACGCAGTCGGCCGCCTCGGCCGGCAGCGACGGCTGCGCGTAGTTCTCGTTGCCGACCGTGACGTAATAGAACACGTCGCGGCCGCGTTCGAGCATCTCGCGCATGCCGTGTTCGACGATCACCGCGAGCTCGCCGGCGAACGCCGGGTCGTAGGCGCGGCAGTTCGGAACCGTCGTCGCGACCAGGTGGGAGCTGCCGTCCTGATGCTGCAGACCCTCGCCGCCGAGCGTCGTGCGGCCCGAGGTCGCGCCGATCAGGAAGCCGCGCGCGCGCTGGTCGGCGGCCGCCCAGATCTGGTCGCCGACCCGCTGGAAGCCGAACATCGAGTAGTAGATGTAGAACGGCAGCATCGCCAGCCCGTGCACCGAATAGCTGGTCGCCGCCGCGGTCCACGAGGCCAGCGCGCCGGCCTCGGTGATGCCTTCCTCGAGGATCTGGCCGTCACGCGCCTCGCGGTAGTACAGCATCGAGCCGATGTCCTCGGGCTCGTAGCGTTGACCGACCGACGAATAGATGCCGACCTGGCGAAACAGGTTGGCCATGCCGAAGGTGCGCGCCTCGTCGGCGACGATCGGCACCACCCGCGGTCCGAGCTCGGCATCCTTCAGCAGGCCGCCGAGCATGCGGACGAACGCCATCGTCGTCGACATCTCCTTGCCGGCCGCCTCGAGCGCGAACCGGCCCCACTGGGCCACCGCCGGCACCGGCACCACCGCGCACTCGCTGCGGCGCACCGGCAGCGGGCCGCCGAGCGCGGCGCGCCGCTCGCGCAGATAACGCATCGCCGGCGCGTCGTCGGCCGGCTTGCAGAACGCCAGCGCCGCGACCTGCTGATCGGAGAGCGGCAGGTGGAAGCGGTCGCGGAATTCGCGCAGCGCGTCGTCGTCGAGCTTCTTCTGCTGGTGGGTCGTCATCCGGCCCTGGCCGGCGCGGCCCATGCCGTAGCCCTTCTTGGTATGCGCCAGGATCACCGTCGGCTGGCCGACATGATGGGCCGCCGCCAGATAGGCGGCGTAGAGCTTGACCGGATCGTGGCCGCCGCGGGTCAGCCGGTCGATCTGTTCGTCGGTCATGCCCTGCGACAACGCGCGCAGCACCTCGTTCTGCCCGAAGAAGCGCTCGCGGTTGAACTTGCCGTCGGTCGCTGCATAGGTCTGGAACTGGCCATCGACGGTGGCGCCGAACGCGTCGATCAGCGCGCCGTCGCGGTCGCGGGCGAACAGGCCGTCCCAGTCGCTGCCCCAGACCAGCTTGATAACGTTCCAGCCGGCGCCGAGGAACAGCGCCTCGAGCTCGTCGATGATGCGGCCGTTGCCGCGTACCGGCCCGTCCAGCCGCTGCAGGTTGCAGTTGACGACGAACACCAGATTGTCGAGCCGCTCGCGGGCGGCCAGCGTCAGCGCGCTCATCGACTCGGGCTCGTCCATCTCGCCGTCGCCGAAGATGCCCCAGACCTTGCGCGGCACGCCATCCCGGAACAGGCGGTCGGCGATCAGGCCACGGTCGGCCAGGTAGCGGATGAAGCGCGCCTGGTAGATCGCGCTGATCGGGCCGATTCCCATCGAGCCGGTCGGGAACTGCCAGAAATCCGGCATCAGCCACGGGTGCGGATAGCTGGCCAGGCCGCGCGCGCCGCTGCGGCCGGCCGCGAGCTCCTGCCGGTAGTGCGCCAGGTCCGGCTCCGACAGCCGGCCTTCGAGGAACGCCCGCGCATAGACGCCCGGCGCCGAATGCGGCTGGAAATAGACCAGGTCGCCGAGAAAATCGCCATCCCGGGCGCGGAAGAAATGGTTGAAGCCGACCTCGAACAGGTCGGCGGCCGACGCGTAGCTCGAGATGTGGCCACCGAGCTCGCCGTGCGCACGATTGGCCCGCACCACCATCGCCAGCGCGTTCCAGCGCATGATCGCCGCCAGCTCGCGCTCGAGCTCGAGGTCGCCGGGGAAGCGCGGCTGCGCCGAGACCGGGATGGTGTTGACGAACGGCGACGTCAACGCCGGCGTCCAGCCGAGCCCCTGCCGGGCAGCGTGCCGTTGCAGTGCATCGAGCAGATGGCGGGCGCGCTCCGGGCCGCCGGCCGCCACCGCGGAATCGAGCGCGGCCAGCCATTCCGCGGTTTCCTGCGGGTCGGCGTCGTTCGTCGGCAACGCCTGCGCCGGCCGGCTGAGCCGGTCGATATGCGAGAGATCGGTCATCTTGGAATCAACGCTCTGAAATCAACGCTCGGGTAGACATCAACGCTCGGTTGAATCTCTCATTATCTGCCGTTGCACCGTTCCATACATGCCGAATTGATCGACAATAAGTCGATTTTCAGCATTTATCACCTTCATACCAGTTCAGTGCAGCAGATCATGCCGAAACCCCGACCGACCCTCGACGCCACCGACCGGAAGATCCTCGTCGAGCTGCAGAAAGACGCCGCGCTGTCGAACGTCGAACTGGCGCGGCGCGTCCATCTGTCGCCGTCGCCGTGCCTGGCGCGGGTCAAGGCATTGCGCGAAGCCGGCGTGATCCGGCGCCATGTCGCGCTGGTCGACCCCGAGGCGGTCGGGCTCGGCGTCTCGGTGTTCATCTCGGTCAGCCTGCGCGAGCAGAACACCGCCGCGCTGGCGGCGTTCGAGCAGCGGATCGAAGCCTGCGACGAGGTCATGGAGTGCTACCTGATGACCGGCGATGCCGACTACCTGTTGCGGGTCGTGGTACCGGACGTCAGGGCGCTCGAGCGGTTCGTCCTGGACCGCTTGTCGCCGATCCCGGGACTCGAGAAGATCCGCTCGAGCTTCACGCTGAAACAGGTCCGCTACAAGACCGAATTGCCGGTCTGAACGCGGCCCGCCGGCGCTGTGCGGCACAGCCAACGGGGCAGACCGTTCGTAGCCGGCGGCAGGCCGTTCGGCCAGCGCGGACGCTCCGGGGTGCCGTGACCGCTGCCGGTCACGGCAAACTGTTCGTCGAACCCGACCACGAGTCATTTTTTTACAGATCTGCCGAGCCCGCCCCTCGTGTCCGCCCAACCGACTTCGTCTGCCGCCAAGTCCGACCGCCCGGAGCATGCCGAGCTGGCCGCGCTGCCGGGCCTGGCGCGGGTGCTGATCCAGCACCAGATGATTCGGGTCGACCAGGCGACGGCGCTGCAGACCAAGGCGCAGGCCGCCGAGCACAACTCGTTCATCGAGGAGCTGGTCGCCTCCCAGACGATCCCGGCGACCAAGCTCGCCCGCTTCCTGGCCGAGACCTTCGGCATGCCGCTGATGGACGCGTCGGCGCTCGATCTCGACGCGCTGCCGACCGATCTGATCGACCGCAAGCTGCTCACCGAGACCAGGATCGTGCCGCTGATCAAGCGCGGCAACCGGCTGTCGGTGCTGGTGTCGGACCCGACCGACAATCCGGCGCTCGACCGGGTCAAGTTCCAGCAGCAGGCAACCATCGACCCGATCGTGGTCGAGCACGACAAGCTGAAGCGGCTGCTCGACAAGCTCGGCCAGAGCGCCGCCGACAAGCTGGCCGACATGGCCGGCGACGCGCTCGACGTCGACATGACCGACGGCGAAGCGCCGGCGGTGATCGAGGACAGCTCCGACGTCGACGATGCGCCGGTCGTCAAGTTCCTGCAGAAGGTGCTGATGGACGCGATCCAGGGCGGCGCCTCGGACATCCACTTCGAGCCCTACGAGAAGTTCTACCGGATCCGCTTCCGGGTCGACGGCGAGCTGCGCGAGATGGCGCAGCCGCCGCTCGCGATCAAGGAGAAGCTGGCGTCGCGGATCAAGGTGATCTCGCGGCTCGACATCTCGGAGAAGCGGATCCCGCAGGACGGCCGGATGAAGCTGGTCGTCTCGAGCAACCGCGCGATCGACTTCCGCGTCTCGACGCTGCCGACGCTGTTCGGCGAGAAGATCGTGATGCGGATCCTCGACCCGTCGTCGGCCCGGCTCGGCATCGACGCGCTCGGCTACGACCCCGACCAGAAGGCGCTGCTGACCGAGGCGATCGTGCGGCCGTACGGCATGGTGCTGGTCACCGGGCCGACCGGTTCCGGCAAGACGGTGTCGCTGTACACCTGCCTGAACATCCTGAACCAGCCGGGCGTCAACATCGCGACCGCCGAGGATCCGGCCGAGATCAACCTGCCGGGCATCAACCAGGTCAACGTCAACGACAAGGCCGGCCTGACCTTCTCGGCGGCGCTGAAGTCGTTCCTGCGGCAGGATCCGGACATCATCATGGTCGGCGAGATCCGCGATCTCGAGACCGCCGACATCGCGATCAAGGCCGCGCAGACCGGCCACATGGTGATGTCGACGCTGCACACCAACGACGCGCCGACCACGCTGACCCGCCTGATGAACATGGGCGTCGCGCCGTTCAACATCGCCTCGTCGGTGATCCTGATCACCGCGCAGCGGCTGGCGCGCCGGCTCTGCAATTGCAAGGCCGAAGCGCCGCTCGACGAGGACGCGCTGCTCGCCGCCGGTTTCGGCGAAGCCGATCTCGACGGCCACTGGAAGCCGTACCGGCCGATCGGCTGCGAACGCTGCAACGGCTCGGGCTACAAGGGCCGGGTCGGGATCTACCAGGTCATGCCGATCAGCGAGGACATCCAGCGGATCATCCTGACCAGCGGCAACGCGATGGAGATCGCGGCGCAGGCCAAGCGCGACGGTGTACGGGACCTGCGCGAATCCGGCCTCGCGAAGGTCAAGCAGGGTCTGACGACGATCGAGGAAGTCCTCGGCGTCACCAACGAATAGAGTCTTCAACCGAAGGCGCCGTCGCACACAAGCGGAGTCGGAGTCGAGCATGGTCGCAAAAGCGTTGCCCGCGGGGCAGAGGCCCAAGGTCAAGGAGTTCAACTTCTCCTGGGAAGGCCGCGACCGTGCCGGCAAGACGCTGCGCGGCGAGACCCGCGCCAGCGGCGAAACCATCGTCGTCTCGGCGCTGCGCCGCCAGGGCATCATCGTCACCAAGATCAAGAAGCAGCGCTACAAGGCCAAGCGCGGCTCGATCAAGGACAAGGACATCACGCTGTTCACCCGCCAGCTCGCGACCATGATGCGCGCCGGCGTGCCGCTGCTGCAGGCGTTCGACATCGTCGCCAAGGGCACCGACAACGGCGCGGTGGCCAAGCTGTTCACCGACATCAAGGCCGACGTCGAGACCGGCACCTCGCTGTCGCGCGCATTCCGCAAGTACCCGCTGTACTTCGACAACCTGTTCTGCAACCTGGTCGGTGCCGGCGAGCAGGCCGGCATCCTCGATGACCTGCTCGACCGGCTCGCCTCCTACAAGGAGAAGATGGAGGCGATCAAGGGCAAGATCAAATCGGCGCTGTTCTATCCGATCGCGGTGCTGGTGGTCGCGTTCATCGTCGTCGCGGTGATCATGCTGTTCGTGGTGCCGGCGTTCAAGAGCGTGTTCGAGAGCTTCGGCGCCGATCTGCCGGCGCCGACGCTGGCGGTCATGGCGATCTCGGACTACTTCGTCAACTACTGGTACCTGATCTTCGGCGGCATCGGCCTGACCGTGTACTTCTTCCTGCAGGCGTGGCGGCGCTCGCCGAAGGTCCAGATGACGATGGACCGGCTGCTGCTGAAGGCGCCGATCTTCGGCTCGGTGATCCGCAAGGCGACGATCGCGCGCTGGCTGCGGACGCTGTCGACGATGTTCGCCGCCGGCGTGCCGCTGGTGGAGGCTCTGGATTCGGTCGGCGGCGCCTCGGGCAACCACGTCTACCTGGTTGCGACGAAGAAGATACAGCAGGAAGTGTCGACCGGGACAAACCTGACGGTGTCGATGCAGAATGCCAATGTCTTCCCGAACATGGTGCTGCAGATGGCCTCGATCGGCGAGGAATCGGGCTCGCTCGATGCGATGCTCGGCAAGGCGGCGGACATCTACGAGCGCGAGGTCGACGACGCGGTCGAGAGCCTGTCGTCGCTGATGGAACCGCTGATCATGGTCGTGCTCGGTACGTTGATCGGCGGCCTGGTGGTCGCGATGTACCTGCCGATCTTCAAGCTCGGCCAGGTGGTCTGAGCCCGGCTGCGGCCGGCTCGCTCACGGGAGTGCCGTTGGCCGGCGTCGCTGCGCATTTCTGGATCTCGCCGGCGCTGACGCTGGTCGCCGCGGCCGTCTTCGGCCTGCTGGTCGGCAGCTTCCTCAACGTCGTGATCCACCGCCTGCCGCGGATGATGCAGGCGCGCTGGGAAGCCGAGGCGGCCGAGTTCGCCACCGCGGCGGCCGACGGGCCGGGAGCGGTCACGGCCGCCGGCGGGCCCGCGGCCGCCGCGAGCCCGTACAACCTGATGGTGCCGCGGTCGGGCTGCCCGCACTGCGGCCACCCGATCACTGCGCTCGAGAACATTCCGGTCGTGTCTTGGCTGCTGCTGCGCGGCCGCTGCTCGGCCTGCAAGGCGCCGATCTCGGCGCGCTACCCGGCGGTCGAGGCGCTGTCGGGGCTGCTGGCGGCCGCCGCGATCTGGCAGTTCGGCCTGACGCTGACCGGCGTCGCCGCGGCCGGCTTCTGCCTGGCGCTGGTGGCGTTGACGTTCATCGATTTCGATACCCAGCTGCTGCCCGACGACATCACGCTGCCGCTGCTGTGGGCCGGACTGCTGCTGAATCTGGCCGGCGGCCTGGTGCCGCTGCGCGACGCCGTGCTCGGCGCGGTCTGCGGCTACCTGCTGCTGTGGAGCGTCTACTGGCTGTTCCGGCTGGCGACCGGCCGCGAAGGGATGGGCTACGGCGACTTCAAGCTGCTCGCGGCGCTCGGCGCCTGGCTCGGCTGGCAGGCGATCCCGGCGATCATCCTGCTGGCGTCGGTGGTCGGCGCGGTCGTCGGCATCGCGCTGATGGTGCTGACCCGGCTCGGCCGCGACCAGCCGATTCCGTTCGGCCCCTACCTCGCCGGTGCCGGGCTGCTCGCGCTGTTCTTCGGCAAGCCGCTGATGGCGCTGTACGGCATCGGTTGATCGCACAGGGCGGGCGTGGCCGATGCCACGGCCCGGCGCCTCGGGGTGCGACAATCCCGGCATCATGAATGACCATGGCTTCAAGGTCGGACTGACCGGCGGCATCGGCAGCGGCAAGAGCACCGTCGCCGACGGCTTCGCCGCGCTCGGCGTGCCGGTCGTCGACACCGATGCGATCGCGCACCGGCTGACCGCGCCCGGCGGCGACGCGATCGATGCGATCCGCGCCGAGTTCGGTGCCGCGATGATCGCGGCCGACGGCCGGCTCGACCGTGCCGCGATGCGCGCGGCCGTGTTCGCCGACGCCGGTGCGCGGCGCCGGCTCGAAGCGATCCTGCATCCGCTGATCCGCGGCCAGGCCGAACGCGAGACCGCCGCGGCATTCGCGCAGGGCGCCGAATACCTGATCCTGGCGATCCCGCTGCTGGTCGAATCGGGCAACTGGCACGACCGGGTCGACCGCGTGCTGGTCGTCGATTGCCCGGTCGAACTGCAGATCGAGCGGGTGATCCGGCGTTCCGGGCTGACGCGTGAAGCGGTGCTGGCGATCATCGCGGCCCAGGCAACCCGCGAGGCGCGGCTCGCCGCCGCCGACGACGTGATCGACAACAGCGGCACCGCGGTTGCGCTGACGCCGCGGGTCGCCGAACTGCATCGACACTATCGCGGGCTCGCGCGGCGGACCACAGCTTCCTAGGTTTATCATAGGGCGCAGCACCGCACGCACGATGATCACGTACGCACACCCGTTCAACGAGCGCATTCGCACCCTGCTTCGGCTCGAGGAGCTGTTCCGCCGGTTCGAACGGTTCGCCGGGCGCACCGACGCGCTCGATCATCATATCGCGCTGACCACGCTGTTCGAGATCCTCGAAGTCTCGTCGCGCGCCGACGTCAAGTCGGACCTGCTGCAGGAGCTCGAGCGTCAGCGCCAGACGCTGATCGCGTTCAAGAACAATCCGAGCGTCTCGCTGGACGCGCTGCAGCGCATCCTCGACGAGATCGAGGAGGCGTCCGGCCTGCTGCAGACCGCACCCGCCAAGACCGGCCACCATCTGCGCGACAACGAATGGCTGATGAGCGTGCGCAGCCGCTCGATCATCCCCGGCTGCAGCTTCCAGGTCGACCTGCCGTTCTACTACGCGTGGCAGCACGTCGGCGCCGAAGCGCGGCAGCGCGACATCTTCGAATGGGCGCAGCCGTTCCGGGCGCTGCACGACTGCCTGAACATCGTGCTGCGGCTGCTGCGCGAATCGGCCCAGCGCAGCAAGGTCTCGACGCAGAACGGCAGCTACCAGCAGCAGCTGTCGGGCAAGACCTATCACATGGCGCAGATCCGCATCGACGAGACGCTCGGCGCGGTGCCCGAGTTCTCGGCCAACAAGTACATGCTGTGGATCCGTTTCGGCCGGCTCGACCGCGAGTTCAAGACCCGTCCGTTCGAAGGCAACGTCGACTTCGAACTGTCGCTGTGCAACCTGTGACTGCGCGGCCGCCCGGCCGGAGGATAGTCCGCTGACCGCGCGCGCCGGCCCGCTGGTCTCCTGCCCGACCTGCGGCAACCAGAGCCGTTACGACCCGTCGAACCGCTGGCGGCCGTTCTGCTCGGAGCGCTGCCGGACGATCGACCTCGGCGCCTGGGCGAGCGACGCCTACGTGGTGCCGGGGCGGGCGGTCGAGTCCGATGACGAGGTGCCGCCAGGGCGTCCGGCGACGGACCCCGACGGGCGCTGACG
>JBFWQR010000147.1:0-19642 GCA_050249335.1 Lautropia sp. | reverse complement strand
ATCGCGGTGACCGCGCCGCTGGTCGTGTTCCTGCTGCTGTTCTTCCTGGTCGGGCTGATCCTCGGTTTCGCCACCTTCATGCCGCGGCTCTACAAGCAGCGCCGGCTGGTCGCGCGGTTGAAGCGCGACCTCGACCGGCTGCAGCGCGCGCGCGATCCGGAACAGAAGGCGCAGTCCGAGATCGAGGCGGTCGCCGCGCAGCTGCCGCCGCCGTGAGATGGAGTTCGAATACTGGTGGCTGCTCGCGATCCCGCTGTTCTTCGGCCTCGGCTGGCTGGCCGCGCGCAGTGACGGCCGGCTGGCGACGCGGGCACCGGACAATCTGCCGAGCGCCTACTTCAAGGGCCTGAACTTCCTGCTCAACGAGCAGCCCGACAAGGCGATCGATGCCTTTGTCGAGGTAGTCCGGATCGAGCCCGAGGCGGTCGAGCTGCACTTCGCGCTCGGCGCGCTGTTCCGCCGCCGCGGCGAGACCGACCGCGCGATCCGCGTCCACCAGAACCTGGTCGATCGCGACGACCTCGACACCCGCGAGCGCAGCCATGCGCTGTTCGAGCTCGGTCAGGACTTCATGAAGGCCGGCCTGATCGACCGTGCCGAGGATGCGTTCAATCGGTTGCAGGGCGGCGAATACGCGGCCGCGGCGTCGCGCCAGCGGCTCGAGATCGCCCAGATGACGCACGACTGGCAGCGGGTCATCGACCTGGCGCGCGATACGCCGAGCGAGCCGGGCTTCGACACCCGCCGGGTGATCGCGCAGGCGTATTGCGAGCTCGCGACCGCGAGCCTGGCGGCGAACGACCTCGACGGCGCGATGGCGCATGCGCGCGAGGCACAGGCGGCGGTGCCCGACCATCCGCGGCCGCTGATCGTCGCCGGCCAGATCGCCGCGCGGCAGGACGACATGGCGGCCGCCCGCCGCAGCTTCGAGCAGCTCGCCGACCGCAGCCCCGAGTACGTCGCGTTGATCGCCGACCGCTGGCTGGCGGCGGCCGAGGCTTCCGACGGCGCCGGCGGCCTGCGCGCGGCGATCGCGCGGATCCAGCGGCTCGACGTCGCGGCGCGCTCGCCCGACATCCTGCGCGCGGTCGCCGATGCGATCGCGAAGCTCGACGGCAAGCCGGCGGCGGCGCAGTGGGTCCGCCAGTGCCAGGCGGCGCGGCCGTCGCTGCTCGGGCTGCAGATCCTGCTCGAGCTGTCGCGGTCGCCGCCGTCCGGGCACGGCAGTGCCGCCGAGCTCGACGAGGCGGCGCTGCAGAACCTGGTCGATCGCCAGGCCGAGCGGCTGACCCGCTACGCCTGCAGCGTCTGCGGCTTCCGCGCCCGGACCTACTATTGGCAATGCCCCGGCTGCCACCGTTGGGACAGCTACGCGCCGATCCGCTCCGAGGATTGAGCGGAGCGCTTCGGCGGCGCCGGGGGAAGCGGCGGGCGCATCGATGAAGGAAGTTCAATGACCGCAGTCGCGACCGCTCGACTCGCCGACTACTGGAAGCTGCTGCGGCTGCACCGGCCGATCGGCACGCTGCTGCTGCTGTGGCCGACGCTGTGGGCGCTGTTCATCGCCGCGCGCGGCGTGCCGGACTACTACACGCTGTTCGCGTTCTCGCTCGGCACGCTGCTGATGCGCTCGGCCGGCTGCGCGATCAACGACTACGCCGACCGCGGCTTCGACGGTGCGGTCAAGCGTACCCGCGACCGGCCGCTGCCGGCCGGCCGGATCGCGCCGTGGGAAGCGGTGATGCTGTTCGTCGTGCTGAGCCTGGCGGCGCTGCCGCTGATCCTGCCGTTCGGCCGGCTGACCTGGCTGCTCGCGGTGGTCGCGGCGGTGCTGGCCGGCACTTATCCGTTGTTCAAGCGCTTCTTCGCGATCCCGCAGGCCTACCTCGGCATCGCGTTCGGCTTCGGCATCCCGATGGCGTTCGCCGCGGTCCGGCAGGAACTGCCGCTGTCGTGCTGGGTGCTGCTGGCCGGCAACATCGCCTGGACGATCGCCTACGACACCGAGTATGCGATGGTCGATCGCGACGACGACCTGAAGATCGGCATCCGGACCTCGGCGATCACCTTCGGCCGCTTCGACGTCGCGGCGGTGATGAGCAGCTATGCGCTCGCGCTGGTGCTGTTCGGCTGGGCCGCGACCCTCGAGGGCCTGTGGCCGTGGATGGCGGTCGGCCTCGTGCTCGCCGCCGGCATCGCGCTGTATCACTGGCGCCTGATCCGCGATCGCAGCCGCGAAGGCTGTTTCCATGCCTTCAACCACAACACCTGGTTCGGCGCCGCGGTGTTCGTCGGCGTGCTGCTCGCCGTTACGCTGGATTGAAGGCGATGAGGAATCGACTGGGCCATCCGCTGGGGCAGTCGGCCGAACGACTTGCTGCCGGACGACTTGCTGCCGAACGACTTGCTACCGAGCTATCTGCCGCCCGGTATCGCCGCTGATCCGCTGCGCGTATCGACGCAGTCGCGCTTCCATTCCACCGTCCCGTTCACCGTCTTCACCGAGGTAGGCCGCGCTCAGTTGCGCATCTTCGAGAAGCTCGCTTGCCGGACCCTCGAGCTTGATCTCCCCCGTCTCCAGCACGTAGGCGCGCTTCGCGATCGACAGGGCGGCTTTCGCGTTCTGTTCGACCAGCAGGATCGCCAATCCGCGCTCGCCGAGCTCGGCGATATGCGACAGTATCCTGGACACGATCGTGGGCGCCAGTCCGAGGGACGATTCGTCGAGCAACAGTAGCCGCGGCGCTGACATCAGGGCGCGCCCGATCGCCAGCATCTGCTGTTCCCCGCCGGAAAGCAGGCCTGCCTTCTGGCGCTGACGCTCGCGCAAGATCGGAAACATCGTGTACATCTCGCGCAACGTCGCGGCGATGCTGCGCCTGCGATCATGACCCTCCAGTCGAAATGCACCCAGCAGGAGATTTTCCTCCACCGTCATCGACGCGAAGAGCTGCCGTCGCTCGGGCACGATCGCAATCCGGTGGCGAACGATCTCGGTGGTACTTGAACGCTGGATCTCCGCGTCGTCGATGCGAATCGATCCGGCCGTGGCCCGGACGGCGCCCATGATGGTGTTCAACAGCGTGCTCTTTCCGGCACCGTTGGCTCCCACGAGGGCGACGATCTCGTTCCTGTCCACGTCGATTCTGATACCGCGAAGCACGGAGTTGCGACCGTATCCGCTGCAGAGACCGTCGATCGTCAGCAGCATGCTATGCCCCCAGGTAGGCCGCGATCACTGCCGGATCGTGCCGCACGCGTTCCGGTGCGCCGTCCGCCAGGAGGCGGCCGCGGTCCAGGACGATGAGATGGTCGGCCACGCCCATGACCATCCTCACGTCGTGCTCGACGAGCATCACGGTAGTGCCCAACGAGCGGATCCGGATGAGCAGGCATGCCAGCGCCTCGGTCTCGCTCGATGTCAGACCGGATGCCGGCTCGTCCAGGATCAGCAGGGCCGGCCTGGAGGCCAGGGCACGTGCGACTTCGACGAGCCGCTGGTGGCCGAACGACAACTGCCCGGGCAGTCGATGCGCTGCGTCCGCCATGCCGACGAAGTCGAGGCATCGGAATGCGTGCGCCGCCAGTTCGCCCTCTTCACGCTGAACGGACGGCAGCCGCAACACGACAGCGGCGAAGCGGCTCGAGGCCCCTCGATGACCACCGCACATGACGTTCTCCAGCACCGTGAGGCCGTCGAAGAGCTGGACGTGCTGAAAGGTCCTGGATAGCCCCAGGTTCGCGATCTGACTGGCGGACAGCGTCTCGATACGGGTGTCGCCCAGCGTCACTTCGCCGCGGTCGGGCAGGATGATTCCGGAGATCACCCCGAACATCGTGCTCTTGCCGGCTCCGTTCGGTCCGATGACAGCGGTGATCGATCCTTGCCTGAGATCGAAGCCGACATCCTGCAAGGCTTGAAGGTTGCCGAAGCTCTTCGAGACGCCTTTCAGCGAGAGGAGGGATCGATTGCTCGTGTTCGACGCGCTCGATCCGGTCATGCTCAGGGAATAGGGCGGGGACGGATCGCCGTTCGCAATGGACGAGGGACGATCACCCGGCTGCTCCTTTCTCAGCGCGCCGATCAGTCCCGAGATCCCCTGCGGCAGGACGATCAGTACCACGACGGTCAGCGCGCCCATCGCGACCACTTCCCACAAGGGCAAGGCGAGCCACTTGAGCCCCTCCCGCATTGCCACGATCGCGACCGCTCCGATGACACCTCCCCAGATCGATTGCAGGCCACCGACGATCGCAGCGGTGATGACCGTGATGCTGTACTGGTAGCCGAACACCTGAGGCTCCATGACACTCAGATAGTGGGCCGTGAGACTTCCGGCGACACTTGCCATGCCCGCCGACGTCACGAACATCATCAGCTTGTAGTGCTGGATATCGATGGCGGACGATGCGGCCGCGATCTCGCTGCCGGCGATCGCACGCAGGGAGCGTCCGATCCGCGATCGATCGATGTTTCGACCGATGAATGCCGCGAGACCGACGAAGCCCCAGCAGAAGTAGTAGAAGGTCAGATCGTCATGGGCCGAGAAGCCGAATGTGCTGAATCGAGGGATGCCGGTCGTGCCGAGCGCGCCACCGGTGAGTCCGACCCATTCGGTCGCGAGGAAGATGAGCATCAGTTGCAGTGCCAATGACGCCATGGCCAGGTAGTAGCCGCGAAGCTTCAGGATCGGTCGGCCCACCGCATAGGCGATGGCCATCGAGACAGCCATGGAGATTGCCAGGGCGGAGATCGGCGATACGCCCTCCTGCGTGGTCAGGATGGCGCTGCCGTATCCCCCGATGATGCAGAACGATGCCTGTCCGAGCACGAGCTGGCGCGCGAGCCCCAGCAGCAGCACGAGTCCGATCGCCGATATCGCCAGCGTCGCCACGACGATACCGAGCCCGATTGCATGGCGGCCTTGAAGCAACAGCGGATAGGCGACGATCACGCCGATGACGGCGGCGATCGTCCACGTCTTTCGCGACGGCGCGGGTAGCGGTCCCGCTGCAGCGGGCGAGGGGCCGTGCCGGAGAGTCATTCGTGCTCCCCAGCGGCCGACAACGCGGGCCTTTTGCCCCGGAGCGCGCCGCCCTGTACCAGCAGGTAGGCCAGCAGGATTCCGTAGGTCACGAAGTCCTTGCTTCCGGAAGAAATGTAGGCTGCCGCCAGCGACTCGACGACGCCGACCCCCAGTCCGCCGAGAACGGCTAGCAGAGGGTGCCTGAGCTTTCCGATGATGGCGCCGATGAATCCCTTCAAGCCGTACTCGAGACCCAGCGACCAGTGCGCCAGCGCCAAGGGGGCGACGACCGCGCCCGCGAGCGCGCCGGCGGCGCCTGCGGCGGCGAAGACGATCAGCGTCGTCCGTGCGGTATCGATCCCCATCAAGCGGGCTGCATGTGGATTGTCGGAGCACGCGCGAACGGCACGACCCCAGTCGGTGTGATTCAGAAGGAGATAGGTCGTCGCCAGCAGCAGACCGGTCGTCGCCCAGACCCACAGGTCCTGTGACGCGAGAACTGCGCCGGCGACGTCGAACACGCCCTCTCCGGAGAATCCGGGGACCGAAACCGGATCCTTGCCCCATATGAGGAGCGCGAGGCCGCGCAGCATCACGGCAACCCCCAGCGTGATCGAAATCTGTATGAAGGCCGATTGATCCCGGACGGGGGCGAGGGAGAGCCTTTCCTGTGCTCCCCCGAGCGCCGCGCCGACCAGCGCGACGAGCATCAAGGACAGCGGGAGCGGCAGGCTCAACGAGGACAACGACGCCATCAGGAGGCCCCCGACCATGACGTATTCGCCCTGGGCGAAGTTGATCACGCCGGAGACGTTGGCGCAGAGCACGAAGCCCAATGCCACCAGGGCATACGCGCAACCCGCGGCGAAACCGGTCAGCACGAACTGCATGAAACTGGACATGTCCATGGGAGGGTCGACTCAGCTCAGGAAAGAGGCGCGCAGGACCTGCCGTCCGCCGTGCCGGGCGATCAGGATGTTTCGTCGGCGGATACGATCCTGGGGACGCGATAGGCTGATACCGGGGGCAGGGGGCCCGTCCACCGTTCCACCTGGACGAGTGCCGTCTGCGCACTGGAGCATTGGCCGAGCCGGGACGTGCCCTTGTCGAGCGTCAGGACGTTCGGATTGCCGTGCTTGTCCATGGAGCCCGTTTCGCCGGGTGCTTCCGGGTCATACCAGGCGCCCGTCGCCATCTGGAGCACGCCCTGTCGTATGCCGTCAGTCAAGACGACGGCAGCAAGACAGGCCCCGCGCGCGTTGAAGACTTTCACGACTGCTCCGTTCTCGAGGCCGCGCTCCATGCCGTCCTTCTCGTTCATATATACCGGCTCTCGCCCACCGATCTTGGAGGCCTGGCTGAGCGGCGAGCTGTCCATCTGGCTGTGCAGGCGCGTTGCCGGCTGCATGGTCAGGAGGTGAAGCGGGTACGTCCGCGCAAGCGGGCTGCCCAGCCATTCCGCCGGCGCGAGCCATGCCGGATGCGGCGGGCAGTCAGGGTATCGGAACGAGGCAATGCGTTCGGACCACAACTCGATGCGGCCCGTCGGGGTCGCGAGCGGATTCGCCACCGGGTCGGCGCGGAAGTCCTGCAGCAGCAGTCGCGGAGTGGCTGCATCATCGAACTGGAAGGACCCTGCGCTCCAGAACGTGTCGAACGGCGGCAGACGGTACCCGAGTCGAACCGCCTCGTCCGAGGCGATCTCGTACATCGACCTCAACCAACCCTGTTCGTCGCGTCCCTCCAGGAATTCGTCCCGGTATCCGAGGCGCGATGCCAGGTCCGCGAATATCCACAAGTCGTCGCGGGCTCCACCCACGGGCGCGAGGATCTGCTTCATGGCGACGTAGCGGGTCCCGAGCTCGGAGGCCATTATGTCATTGCGCTCCAGCGTCGTCGTGCACGGCAGGACGATGTCGGCGAACTTGGCGACTGGAGTCCACCATGGCTCGTGGACGATGACGGTGTCCGGTCGGCGCCATGCGCGCACCAGGCGGTTCAGGTCCTGATGGTGGTGAAACGGATTGCCGCCGCACCAATAGACCAGCCGTATGTCGGGATAGGAGATGCGGCTGCCGTTGAAGTCGATCGTATCGCCGGGGTGAAGCAGCAGGTCCGCGATCCGGGCCGCGGGAATGGCCGTCTTCACGCTGTTGCTTCCGATCGGAAGCCTTGGCCGCGGCAAACCGCTTCGTCGTGGCGCCGCGGTACCGTCTGTCGCCGCATAGCCGAACCCGAAGCCTCCACCGGGCAAACCAATCTGTCCGATGCACGCGGCTAGTGCGATCGCAGCCCAGTAGGGTTGTTCGCCATGGTCGCCGCGCTGGACGGACCAGCTGGCGCAGACCATCGAGCGCGTGGCCGTCGTTCGCCGGGCCAGATCCTGAATCAGCGAAGCGGGAACGCCGGTGATCCGCTCGGCCCATTCCGGTGTCTTCGGCGTGGCATCGCCCGTCCCCAGCAGATACCGAATGAACGCATCGTGTCCGGAGCAATACTTGTCCAGAAAGGCATGATCGGCCCTGTGCTCGACGACCAGCACGTAGGCCATCGCAAGCATCAGCGCGGCGTCGGTGTTGGGAATGATCGGAATCCATTCCGCGCCGAGAAAATCCGCAACGTCGTCTCTCACCGGGCTCACGTTCACGATCCGGACGCCGGCTTCCTGAATCCGGCGAAGCCACCGATGGGCCGAGTGATCGTGCGTGCCGCCGGACTCGATCTGTGCATTCCTCAGTGCGGCTCCGCCGAACATCACGAGCAGCCTGGTGGATTCGACCACGGTGGACCATGACGAAAGCGTCGCCGTCACGTCTCCGTGACCAATGACGTGAGGAAGCAGGGCCATCGCAGCGCCGAAACTGTAGTTGCCGATCTTGTCCGTGAACCCTCCGCCGAGGTTCAGGAATCGCTTCAGCAGGCTGGGCGCATGATGGAGCCGGCCGGCGCTCGCCCAGCCCAGGGACCCGCCGTAGATGGATGCCGGGCCGTGTGCCTGCCTGACCCGGGTCATCTCCGCCGCGACCAGATCGAGCGCATGGTCCCAGGAGACCTCGATGAAGTCGTCACGGCCTCGCAGATGCCTCGCCTCGGCACGATCGCGCAGCCAGCCGGCTCGAATCGCGGGGCGGGCGATGCGGAGCGGGCTTCGGACGATCGCCGGCAGCGACGCGATCATCGGCGATGCGCAAGTATCCTCATCCCCGGGATGAACCGAGACGATGTCGCCGTCACGCACCGTGATCCTGTAGGTACCCCAGTGGGAAGCGGTATGGCGTGTGACGGACTCAGCGGACATCGCCGGACCTCATGCTGTACGGCGTCGAAGCGCCTTGTCTTCTTGAATCTGGAGAATTCATGGTATACCATAACACATACCAAAATGCTTGCCTAGGGCCGACAGCCGTGAAAGAGCAGGTCGATCGAGTAAGAGCAGAGAAGAGCATGCGTATCGCCGACCCCGGCGTGCCGCTGGCCCGTGCGTCTCATGCCCCCGGATTCGTCTATGAATCCGACGAGATCCTGGCCATCGAAAAGCAGCGTGTGTTCCTGCGCGACTGGCTCTGTGTCGCACGCGTCGAGGAGTTCGAGCGCGCGGGTGACTACCAGACATTCGACATACTCGGCGAGAGGGTCCTGATCGCGCGAGACGAAGGCGGAACCCTGCATGCGTCATTGAACATGTGCGCTCATCGAGGCGTCGCGGTCGCGACAGGCGCGGGCAACGCCAGGAACTTCAGGTGCCCCTATCACGCCTGGACATACGACCTCACGGGCCAGCTGATCCACGCGCCGTTCATGAAGGGTGCCGAGGGGTTCCGGATTCCGGACTGTCGACTTCGTCGGGTCATGCTCGGCGAGTGGGCAGGTTGGGTGTTCATAAACTTCGACGAGACGGCCGAGCCGCTGGCCGACTTCGTGGCACCGTTCGAGCAGGATTTCGCCTGCCTCCGGCAGCAGGATTGCCGCCTGGCCCTGAAGGTCGTGAACGACTGGGCGTGCAACTGGAAGTACGTCGTCGAGAACCTGATGGATGTCTACCACGTCGGCGCCATCCATATGGCGTCGTTCGCCAAGACCATCAGGACGGCCGACTTCCCGTTCGATCTCCGGCCTCGGGGAGGGTTCGCGACCTTCACCGAAGGCAGGCCGCTGACGCCAGACGGCAAGTCGCTGCTCGGCCCGCTCCCGTGGATGGCGGATCGCCCCGAGACGTTCGCCTGCTACGGCTACCTGGCACCGAACCTGATGATGCTGGCCCGGCAGGACTTCGTGCGACCGACCGTCATCTGGCCACTGAGTCCCGATCGGACCCGAACGGTCTCGTACATCCTGCTTTCCGGGGAGCAGAAGGCGCTGCCCGGACTGGACGAGAAGCTGCAGGTCTACGTCGACTTCATTCGACAGATCGTCGAGGAGGACAAGCCGCTGGTTCAGGCGCTTCAGCAAGTGGCGAAATCGAGCCTGTTCGTCCCGGGGCGCCTGTCCGAGCTCGAGAAGGCGATTCATCACATGGGCACCTATCACGCTGGGCGCATCGCATCGCGGCCGTCGAACGACGCCGACGGTGCGCACTGATGCGCGAGGACAGATGCAGACCTACAACGTTTCAGTGGCTGCTATCCGTGAAGCGGCAGCGGGAGTCCGCGTGTTCGATCTGATCGGCGAAAAGCGACTACCGGACTTCTCTGCAGGCGCTCACGTCGACGTATTGCTGCCGCAGGGGCTGAGGCGCAGCTACTCGCTCTGCAGTCGGCCCGGCGAACCCGCGCTGTATCGGATCGCCGTTCAGCGAGACAGCGCGGGTCGCGGCGGCTCGGCGTTCATGCATGACTCCGTCAGCATCGACGACACGCTCGAGATCTCGGAACCGAGGAACAGCTTTCCACTGGTAGAGGATGCACGGGAGTCGGTTCTCGTAGCAGGTGGCATCGGCATCACTCCGCTGTGGTGCATGATCCAGCGGCTCTGCGATCTCCGCCGGCCATGGAAACTGATCTATGGTGCGCGAAGCAGGGAATCGGCCGCCTTCCTTGCCGAGATCGACGAGCTACGGCACCGAGCCGAAGCCGCCGTTAACTTTCACTTCGACGACGAGAACGGCGGGCGACCGCCCGACCTGCAGCGGTTCATCCGAGGCGTGGCCGAGGATGCGCATCTGTACTGCTGCGGCCCGCGACAGATGATCGAGGCATTCGAATCGGCTTGCTCGAGCCGGCCCGGCAGCCACGTCCACGTGGAACGGTTCCAGGGCGTTCCTGCCGCCGGATCGCCGGCGTTCACGGTCCATCTCGCTCGGTCGAACCGACGATTCCCTGTCGGTGAGAACGCGACGATCCTCGATGTCCTGCTCGCCAACGGCATCGATGTTCCGTACTCATGTCAGGGCGGCGTCTGCGGAGCCTGCGAGACACGCGTCCTCTCTGGCAGACCCGATCACCGGGACTTCGTCCTCAGCGAGCAGGAGCGGGCGCTCGACGCCTGCATGATGATCTGCTGCTCCAGAGCAAAGAGCGCCGAGCTCGTGCTGGATCTCTGATTCGATAGGCCAGTCGGATGAGCAACCTGACATTCCCTTGGGGAAATCTTCACTATGTCGCGCAGGGGCGCGGCAGCCCGCTGCTGCTCATCCCGGGACGTGGGCTGGACCACACGTCATGGGATGCACAGCTGCCTGCGTACGTCGATCATTTCCGTGTGATCACTTTCGATCCGCGCGGCGTCGGCAGAAGCTCGGCGACCCGCGAGCCCTATGGCGTCGTCGACCTTGCGGACGACGCGGCCCGGTTGCTGGAAAGCCTGGGAATCGGCGCGGCGCATGTCGCCGGCTTCTCCCTCGGAGGCATGACCGCCATCCATCTCGCGCGCGAGCGGCGTTTCAGAATGCTCAGCCTTGCCCTCCATTCGACGGTTGATCGTGCCTATCCGCATCTGCGCATGCGCCAGGCGTTGTCGCTCATGCTGATCGAGCTCGACGATGCGAACGCCTGGGCCACCTTCTCGGCGTTCACGGCCTTCGGCGCGGAGTTTCTGAATGCCAACGAAGGCATCGTCGAGGCCGAAGTTTCCAGGCGCAGGAAGCGGTGGGAGGCGATGACGAGCGCGCAGAAGGCAGGCGTCGCGGCTCAGATCCGTGCCGCGATGACGCATGACGTCGTGGAGGCGCCGCTCGGTGACGTCGCCGTGCCGACGCTGGTCACGGTGGGCTCCTCGGACGACGTCACGCGGCCCGAGTATGCCGAGCGTATGGCCGCGGAGATACCAGGCGCCGAGCTGGTCGTTTTTCCGGGGGCTCCGCACCGGGTTGCGACCTTCATGCCGGAGGTGTTCAACGAGAAGACGCTCCGATTTCATCTGAAGCACGATCAGCCGGAGACGGTACGGCTCGAACCAGGGGAACGTTCATGACGCGGGAAGGGCTCATGCAGGAGCCGCTACTTCGGTGCCGCCGGATCGGCCACGTCAATCTGTACGTGAGCGACTGGGAGCGGTCGATGGTTTTCTACAGGGATGTCTGCGGGCTCGAGGAGGTCTTTCGGGAACCGCCGATCAAGGCAGGATTCCTGAGCACCGGCAACACGCACCATGACATCGGATTCATCGAGGCTCGGGCTACGGCGCGCCTAGGGCGTGACGACTATGTGCAGACGCGTGCGGGCGTCGGCGCACGAGTCGGATTCAATCATTTCGGCATCGAGATGCATTGTGAACGAGACCTGGTCGAAGGCTGGCACAGGGCGGTGGCACATGGAATCAGGATCGAGAAGACGACCGATTCGTCCGGCTTGTCCAAGAGCGTCTACGTGCGCGACCCCGATGGAAACCTGCTCCAGTTCTACGCGGACCTGATGGATGACTGGAGGAGCTTCTGGGCTCTGGGTCCCCGGCTCGTGACCGGGCACTGGGATCCGTCCAGGGAGGCCGCACCGACCACGGATCCGCATTATCCGGTGAATCCGAAGCGCTATCTGTCCGCGGTCAGCCCGGTTCATCCGCTGCGTCTGACGGGCGGAACGATCAGCGTCGCAGACCTCGACGGATCCGCGGCGTTCTATGCGCTGTTCGGATTGAAAGAGGTCTGGCGCAACGAGGATGGCGATGCACGTCTTCTCAGTGCAAGCGGTCTGAACAGGGACCTGATGCTGACGCAGTGCAAGTCCGGCGAGCAGACCGGGCTGACGCGGTTCTCGTTCCTCATCCCGTCGCTCGAAGAGCTGGACAGGGCAAGAGCGTGGCTGGAGGAGCGCGGGCATGCAATTGAATCGTACGAGGACCAAGGGCTCTGCGTCCGCCTTTTGATACGGGATCCGGATGCGTTCGGAGTCGAGTTTCATTTCGACAAGGTCGCCGATTGGGCGGCGTATCTGCGCTCGGGTGGGGTGTGGAGCATTTGATGGCGATGGTTCGATGAAGAGCGAGGAAGCGAAGGTGGATTTTCCGGCGACGACCTCCCCGTACCGCCGGGCTGCGACGGGATTCAAGGAGTACTGGTACCCCGTCTGCCCGGCGAGAAAAGTCCGGGCAAAGCCGATATCGGTCGTCCTTCTGGGGCAACCCGTCGCGCTGATGCGCCGCGAGGGCAAGGCCTACGCCATCGCGGACGAATGCCCGCATCGAGGTACTCCGCTCTCTGCGGGGGTGGACGAATTTCCGGGAACTGCGACCATCGTATGCCCGTATCACGGCTGGACCTTCGACGTTCGAAGCGGCGTCTGCGTCGGTGTGCTATGCGAAGGGCCGACGAGCAAGGCGATCGGCCGGGCGAGAGTTCGCACCTTTCCGCTGGAGGAGCGAAAGGGGATCATCTGGATCTGGATGGGACGTTCCGGACCCGTACCCCTCGAAGACGACGTTCCCAGGCTGCTGTTGAGCGACAGCGCCGTGGTGAAGGTGCGGGCGAAGAAGCGATACGGCAACTGGCGATGGCATGCCGAGAATGTCGGCGGCGGCCATGCGCAGATTGTCCATCGGAATGCGCTCTGGCACTGGTTTCAGCCGCCCGTGGCCTACCCTGAGACCATCGAGCCTCGAGTGATCGAGGACGCAGACGGGACGGGGTTGATCACCGGCTACCGGTTCTACTCGGAGTCGCGCACGTCGGGCGACTATGGCGTGCTGGGTCAGTGGCCGAAGCTCTCGCCGTTCCGGCGCCTGCTTTCGAAGCTCGGTTCGCACGCCGAGTTCAAGCCGATCGAGCAGATCACCGAGTCGATGCTTCGGTTGCCGGGCTGCTACCGTGTTCTGCACTATCCGGTGAGGGACTCCATCTACTACGAGTGGTGGGTACCGGTCGACGAGGATCACTACGTCTACTTCCAGGTGACGACCGCGCACCCGAAAACCGTATGGCAGCGCATCCTGTTCGAGCTCCGGTACTACGTCTGGGGTCGCGTTGCGGGGCTGAAGTTGTTCAACGATCAGGATGCGGAGATGGTCACGTACACGACGGACTACGTGAAACGACGGGATTGGGTGCATCACAGTTCATTGACGCGCCAGGACGAATTTCACGCACTCTGGAGGAAACACTGTGACGCGCATGCGAGAGGCGTCGGCACGCAGTTGCGCGCAGCGCCGATCGACCGGTGAGGATGCCATGCCTCGCGTGACCGCTGACGGAATCGAGACGCGATACGAACGGCACGGCGAAGGACCCACCCTGCTGATGTTCGCCCCTGGGGGGTTCGACGCGAACCTGCAGCGCTGGTCGACCGGGTCGACCTGGCGCGCGATGCGTGCCATGGAGGTGCTGCCGCGGAGATTCACGACGATCATCTATGATCGTCGCGAGTCCGGTGATTCGGGGGGGAGGATAGAGACGCTGAGCTGGGCCGGCTATGCACGGCAAGCGCGCGACCTCCTCCATCAGATCGGCGAGGAATCCGCGATCGTCCTGGGTGCCTGCATGGGTTGCTCGATCGCGACGGCATTCGCAGCGGCGTATCCCGAGGCTACCCGGAGCGTGATACTGCACTGGCCCGTGGGGGGCCATGTCTGGAACGAGATGGGTCACGAACGCTTCGGCGAGGCGATTCGGTTCGCCCGCACCGCCGGGATGCCGGCAGTGGCCGAGCGTGCGGCCGCGTCCGCGTCGTTCTGGAGCGATCCCGCTTCCGGGCCATGGGCATCTTGCGCTGCCCGTGACGCCGGCTTTGCAAGACAGCTCGCGGAGACGCCCGTGGAGCGGTATTTGGCTTTCCTGAGAACCAGTGAACTGAGTCTTTTCGGCGGAGACCTGATCGGCGGGGTCCATGCCTCGGAGATACAGTCGATCCGCCAGCCGGTGCTGATCGTTCCGGGTGGTGATGAAGTCCATACGCGTTCCTCCGCGTATGCCATCGGCGAGCTCCTTGCGAACGTCGAGCTATGGGACGTGCCGGTGGCGTCGCAGGAATCGGTGGAGCTCCTTCGGCGCATCTCGGCATTCCGGGATGCGACGGCGGGAGCGTCGTCATGAGGGAGGCGTGAATGGGCCGCATGACAGGAAAAGTGGCGCTCGTCATCGGGGCGGGACCGAACATCGGCGGCACGATCGCGCATCGGTTGGCGAGCGAAGGAGCGAGCGTCGCGATATGCGACCTGAAGGCGCAGGCCATGGCGGAAACCGTGGAGTTCCTGCGCTCAAGAGGGTTCAGAGCATCGGGCTTCACCGCCGATGCCGCGAATGACGAGGAAGTCGACCGTGCGGTTCGGAGCGCCGAGGAGACTTTCGGAGCGATCGACGTGATGGTGAATCTGGCCGGGAGACAGCGCCGATTCGATCTACTGGACATGACGCCGGAGGACTGGAATGAACAGATGGCCAGCTTCGCGACCGCGGCCGCGGTGACCACCAAGCATGCAGCGCGCGCGATGCTGCGCGGCAACGTATCGGGATCGATCATCCATATCGCATCCGATGCCGCGCATCAGGGCGAACCCGGCAACTCGGGATACTCTGCGGCCAAGGCCGCGGTCGTCAACTTCGCGAGAGCGGCTGCAGCCGAGCTCGCCTGCCACCGGATACGGGTCAACTCGATCAGTCCGACCTGTATGGAGAACAATGTCTTCAAGTACGGACGAGGCGACGGCGTTCGGACGCCTCGTACCGTCCGCATCGATGACTTCTATCGCGGTATTCCTCTGGGCCGGCTGTGTCGCGCCATCGACGTGGCGAACGCCGCGCTGTTCCTCGCGTCCGAGGAGTCCTCATTCGCGACCGGCATCGATATCTGCCTCGATGGAGGCGCCAGGGCCAAGTACTGGCCCTGGATGCCGGGCGATGAGAGCGGGCGGTCGATGGACGAGTACTGCGAGACCATCGCTCGCTTCCGATTCGGTGAACCCGATGCTGCATAGCCAGAGCGAGCGGCCCGTACGAATCGAGTCGAGCTAATATCGCCGGATCAAGACGAGGACATTCGCTGGGGTCAGGCTGGCCACGATGGAAAAAGAAGAAGCAGTAGAAAGCGCGGGACAATTGGCCTTCACTCGGCTGCAAACGGCAATTCAGGCCGGTATGCTGACACCCAATCAGCGGCTCGTCGAACGGGACCTCGAGAAGCTTCTGGGGCTGAGCCGGACACCGATCCGTGAAGCGCTGCGAGAGCTGGAGAAGATCGGTCTCATCGAACATCACGCGAAGCGCGGCGCCGTCGTTCGAGATGCCGGCCCCAAGGAAATCATCGAAGTTTTCGAGGTGAGACTGAGCCTGGAGCGCCTCGCCTTCGATCTGATGCGGCCGTTCTCTGTCGGCGAGATGCGAGCGCTAAAGGGAACGCATCGCCGACTGGCCACTGCGGTGCGTGAGCGCAACGCAGGTCTGATGGTCCGTCTCAATGACGAGTTTCACGACCTCATCATCGCCGTAGCGGATAGCGCGTTTCTCAGTGCGCAGCTATCGCAACTTCGACAGCGCACGTACCTCATTCGGCATCGCAGTTGGGAGAATCAGGTCCGGGTCGAGAAGTTCGTATCCGAGCATGCGGAAATCGTGAAACTGCTGGAGGACGAGGACTGGGATGCCTACATTCGAGAGATCATCGACCACATCATGATCCCCGTCAGGCTCTACTTCGCGCACAGCATGCGCGTATCCGATCAGGACCGCCAGGAATTCCTGAGACTCGAGAACCTCGCCAGCGCGCTGGCGTCGCGTCCCCGGCTGGCGTCCATGCGTTTGCGGGCATCGCGTTCGATGACGAGATCAACCGGGACCGGAGCATAGGCATGAGTCGTATCGTGAAGACCGACTGGATCGAAGTACCCGCTGATTGCGGTTCGATGGGGGTTCATGTCGCTACCCCTGATCAGGCAGGCCCTTTCCCCGCAATCGTCTGCTTTCCCTCGTTCCTCGGCGTGACGGAGTTCAGGCTCGAACTTGTCAGGAGAATGGCGTCGGAAGGCTACGTCGTCGTACTGCCGGATCTTTTCCATCGCCTCGGGCGGCGGGTAGGCTTCACCTCGCCGGCTCAGGAGGACGAAGCGGCGACCGCCGCCGGCACCCTGGGCTTCTTCGACATGGTCAGCGACAGCCGTCTGGCGATCAATGTCGCCCGCGCCCATCCGGATGTGGACGGCGACCGCATCGGTGCGGTCGGCTACGGCATGGGTGGGACCGTGACGTTCCTCGCCGCGTCGGCTCATCGGGATCTCCGGGCAGCGGCCATCTTCTATAGCCGGAATCTTCTGGCGAACGCGAGCTCGGCGCATCGACCCGTCTCGCCGTTCCTCCTCGCCGAGACGATCAAGTGTCCGGTGCTGTTCGTTTCCGGCGCCGCCGATCCGATGCCCTCGGTGGACGATGTTCAGGTGCTCGCCGCTCATTTTCGCCGCCACGGCAAATCGTTCGAGCATCGTCACTGTGACGCCGGTCATGCCTTCATGGAAGCGGACATGCCGGCGATGCACGACGAGGCCGCATCGGCCTGGGGTTGGGAGGTCCAGACCGAGTACTTCAACAGAATGTTGGGCGCCAGGTAGCAGAAACGAGAAGGTACCTGTTGCAGATCTTGTATCTTCCGGCTCTACCGTATACTATTTGGGATACCAAATGGTGTGTCAAAATGAACGATGACGTTCGCGTCGTTTCCTCCAACTTTGAGACAGTGAGCGCGACAACATGATGCTGAATCGCTGTGTCAGGCTGCTGCTGGCCGCCGTACTGTGTCTCTCTTCCGGTATCCTGGTCGCTCAGGAGATCCGGATCGGTGTCGTTGCCTCGCTCACCGGGCCGGCGGCAGGCTTCGGGAGGGAGTATGTCGACGGCTTCGAGGCTTACGTCCGGGACTGGAATCGAAGAGGCGGCGCCGGAGGGGCGAGGATCGTTCTGGACGTTCTCGACGACGAGACGAGTCCCGTCGGCGCGGTGACCGCGTTCCGGCGGTTGGCCGATCGCACCGACGTCGCCGTCGTCTGGTTGGCGATCAGCAGCAACTCGGCGCTCGCGATCAAGCCGCTCTCCACAGAGTACGGGATCCCGATTCTGACGTCGGGCGCCGTGGATGCCCTTGGCATTCCGGCCGCACCGTATTTCTTCAAGGTCATGCCGGCGGCGAAGGACTTCGTGTACGCGATGCTCGAGTGGGCGCGCGGCAAGGAGATCAAGCGAATCGCCGCGATACTGCCGAGCGACGCGTACGGTCAGGCGGAAGCGCAGCATTTCCGGGAGCTGGTGCCGAAGTTCGGAATGGAGTTGGTCGCGTCCGAATCATTCGCCAACTCCGATACCAGTATGACATCGCAACTGATCAAGATCAGGAACGCGAAGCCGGGACTGATCTATAGCGGCGCCACCGGTGGCCCGGCGGTCCTGATCTACAAGGCCTACAAGCAGATCGGCATCAATGCGCCGATCGCGCTGTCCACGGGGGCGCTGAACAAGAGTTTCTTCGACGCGACGGGCCCGTCGGCGGAAGGACTGCTGACGCCGACGCTTCTGGGCGCCCTGGGGCCTCAGGTCGGAGGGGCCGCGGCGAAGATCTTCGGCGAGATGACATCCGTGTTGGCTCGCTCCGGCACGATCTACAATGCTTTCGGCTGGGATCACGGCGTCATCACGGAAGCCGCAATGAAGCAGGGGCGGACTCGTCAGCAGATACGCCAGGGACTCGAGCAACTGAAGGATTTGCCGACGATCGGCGGGCCGGTTGCCTACTCCGCGGAGAACCATACGGGACTGGATCATCGGGGCATCGGCATGGCCCGTTTCGCCGGTTCACGGTTCGAACCCCTGACTGACCGCTGACGCGGTCCGAGCCACAAGCGGCGCCGACGAGCCAACGAACACTCGATCAGCCGACTGGCCGCCGACGTCGACAGCTCGTGCCGCGACCGTGAAGCGGCGCCATCGTAGTACGCGAGGGACAGCGACGCTCTCCAGCTGGATATCCGTACAGATGATCGGATAGACTCCGCGGATGTCCTCGATCGCCTCGACGCCTTGGCTGGCCAGGCTCAACGATGCACAGCGCCGCGCCGCCACGTTCGGCGTGCCGATCGCCGGCCCGCCGCCCGGCGCGGCGCTCGATGCGTCATACGGCTCGGCTCCTGGCGCGGCATGTGGCGGTATGGCGCCGCCACGCCCCCCACCGCTGCTCGTGATCGCGGGCGCCGGGACCGGCAAGACCGCGACGCTTGCGCATCGCGTCGCATGGCTGGTCGTCAACGGTGCCGATCCGGAGCGGATCCTGCTGCTGACGTTCAGCCGCCGCGCCGCTGCCGAGATGACCCGCCGCGCCGAGCGCCTCGTCGCCGAAGCCAGGCGCGGCGGCGCAGCCCTGCGGGCCTCGGCCGGCAGCCTGCCGGGTGCCGCAGCGCCGCTGCGGCTCGGCTGGGCCGGCACGTTCCACGCGATCGGCGCGCGGCTGATCCGCGAGCATGCCGAGCGGCTCGGCCTCGACCCGCGGTTCGGCATCCTCGACCGCGGCGACGCCGCCGACCTGATCGACGTGATCCGCGACGAGCAGGGGCTGTCGCAGCTGGACCGGCGCTTCCCGCGCAAGGACACCTGCCTCGCGATCTACTCGTACCGGATCAATACCGGCTGGCCGCTGGCCCGCGTGCTCGCCGAGCACTACCCGTGGTGCGAGCCATGGCATGACCGGCTGCGCGCGCTGTTTCGCGGCTACGTCGAACGCAAGCTCGAGCACGGCGTGCTCGACTACGACGACCTGCTGCTCTGGTGGCATGCGGCGATGAGCGACGCGACGCTCGCCGCCGAGATCGGCACCGGCTTCGATCACGTGCTGGTCGACGAATTCCAGGATACCAACACGCTGCAGGCCGAGATCCTGCATGCGCTGAAGCCCGACGGCGCCGGCGTCACGGTGGTCGGCGACGATGCCCAGGCGATCTATTCGTTCCGCGCCGCCGACGTCGGCAACATCCTGGCGTTCCCGGACCGCTTCACGCCGCCGGCGACGCGGATCACGCTCGAACAGAACTACCGCTCGGTGCAGCCGGTGCTCGACGCTGCCAACGAACTGATCGCACGCGCCCGGCGGCGCCATCCGAAGACACTGATCGCGAGCCGCGGCGGCGGCGCGCGGCCGCGGCTCGCGGTCGTCGCCGATGAACGCGCCCAGGCCGATCACGTGATCGACGCGGTGCTGGCGCGGCGTGAAGCGGGCGTGCCG
>JBFWQR010000146.1:0-19825 GCA_050249335.1 Lautropia sp. | reverse complement strand
GATTCCGCCGGCCGTGCCATGGCGCAGCGGCTGGCCGAGCGGATGTCGACGCCGTTCGTCGTCGAGAACCGGCCCGGCGCCGCCGGCACGCTGGGCGCGGAGACGGTCGCTCACGCCGCTGCCGATGGCTATACGCTGCTGCTGGCGAGCGCCGAGACCCACGCGATCGCGCCCAACCTGCGGGCCAGCCTCGCCTACGACCCGCAGAAGGCCTTCGTTGCGATCGCCCCATTCGCGATCAATCCGTTCTCGGTCGTGTCCCGGCCGGACTTTCCGGCGAGCACGACCAAGGAGCTGGTGGCGCTGATCAAGCGCGAACCGGGCAAGTTCACCTACTCATCGGCCGGGCTCGGCAGCACCTCGCAGATCGCGATGGAGACCTGGAAGAGCGTCGCCGGACTCGACATCCTGCACGTGCCGTTCCAGGGCCAGGCACCCGCGATCACTTCATTGCTCGGCAGCCATACCGACCTGCAGATGCTGCCCGCCGGCAGCGCCGTCGCGCTGCGCCAGGCCGGCAAGATCAAGGTCTTCGCGGTCTCCACCCGCGATCGATTCTTCGATCTGCCGAATGTGCCGACGCTGCGGGAGGAAGGCTATCCGGACATGAACTTCGCCAACTGGTTCGGTATCGTCGCTCCCGCCGGCATCCCGGCCGCGGTCGCGCAACGCCTCGCCGGCGACGTCGCGGCCGCGCTGCAGGCGCCGGAGACCCAGGCTCAGCTGCGCAAGCTGGGGCTCGATACCCATCCGGCGATGTCGCCGGCCGACTATGCCGGATTCCTCGCCGCGGAACGGACGCGCTGGGGCCAGGTGATCCGGGCCGCCGGCCTCAAGCCCGAATGAGGGCCGGCATCGAGTCCGGGTGAGACGGATCGCGCGCATGCCGGCACGGCCTCGCGCTATGCCGGCTCGCGCAGCCGGCTTTCGATGACGCTGCGCTTGAGCCGCGGCGCCAGCATGCTGATCAGGTCCATCTGGAAGCTGCGCAGGTAGCTGTGGCGCCGCAGCCCGAGGTAGATCACGTCGGGCCGAAACAGATGGCGGGCATCGATGCAGACCAGATCGCGCTCGCCGGGCGAGACCGACAGGGATGACAGCACCGTGATGCCCATGCCCAGGCGCACATAGGTCTTGATGACTTCCGCATCGGTGGCGGACAGCACCACGTTCGGCGCGACGCCGACTTTGGCGAATGCCGCGAGCAACCGGGTCCGCGCGGAAAAGGCGCCGCTGAAGGTGACGAGCGGATAGCGACCCAGATCGCGCATGCCCGGCTTGTCGATCGTGGACAACGGATGTCCGACCGGCACGACGACGACGCGATCGATCCGCGCGAAAGGCACCTGCACGACGCTCTCCCTGGACACGGCGCCGGGCTCGGAAGCGGCGATGAACAGGTCTGCCTGGCCCTGCGCGACCTCCCGGGCGTTTTCGATCGGATTGCCCTGCCGGAGGAAGATCCGCACCCCCGGGTAGCGCTGCGCGAATCGCTTGAGAATGTCCGGCAGCAGATGTCTGGCATACGTGTGGGTGGTCGCGATCGTCAGGTCGCCGGTGTCGCGCGACGAGAATTCACGGCCCACGGCACGGATCGACTCGACGTCCTGCAGGATCCCGGGCGCGATGTCCAGCACGGCTTTGCCGGCCTCGGTCAGCCCGGTGAGGCGCCGTTTGCGGCGGTGGAACAGCTGCACGTCGAGCGCGGCTTCCAGCGCCTGCAACTGGCGGCTGGCCAGCGGCTGCGAGATGCCGAGCGCGGTCGCCGCATTGCTGATGCTGAAGTCGCTGTCGACGATCCGCTTGAAGACGGCCAGCTGCTGCAGATTCATGGGTTGCTCCGGATACATGCAGATTCGACATGAAAACTCGCAATTCCTGCATATGTTTGCATGACTGCCGGAGTTCGCCGATGATTCGCTGTTTTCACCGGCTGTTTTCGCCGCCGCAAGCCATGCGCCCCATCGACATTCGCCCGAACCCGAAATTCGGCCATGCCCGGACCGCCGGATGGCGCGCCCGCATCGGTTTCCTGATCCCGCCCGGCACGCCGACCGTCGAGCGCGAGATGTACGAGCTCGCACCCGACGGAGTCTCGGTCCACTTCGGCCGCATGGTCGCGCGTGGACCGGTCGGCACGCTGGCATCGCTGCTGCAGCGGGCCGCCAGTCACATCGAGCATCTGGACGAGACCATCGAGATGCTGGCCAGCGTGAAGCCCGACGTGATCGTGCTGGCGCATACCGCCACCAGCTACTACCTGGGCAAGCAGCGCGAACAGGATCTGGTCGAGCGGATGCGGGACAAGACCGGCCTGCCGTTCATTACCACCTTCGGCAGCGTGCTGGCTGCCTGCGAGCAGCTCGGCGTGAACCGCATCGCGGTCGGAACCGCCTACGACGAGGCGCTGAGCCGGAAAAGCCGCGAAGTGCTGGAGAGCCATGGGCTGCAGGTCGTCGACATGCAGTGGCTGCCCGACGTGAAGAGCATCTTCGAAGAGACGGAAGCACGCGTCTACGGCCTCGGGCGCGCGGTCGACCGCCCGGACGCGCAGGCGGTATTCCTGAGCGGCGTCGGCCTGCCGACCGTGTCGATCCTCGGCGCGCTCGAGGCGGACATCGGCAAGCCGGCGATCTCGAGCGCGGCCGCGATGATGTGGCACGCGCTCCGTACCGCCGGAATCAGCGCGCCGATGTCGGGCTACGGGCGGCTGCTGGAACTGGCGTGAACGCCGCAGCGCAACGATGCCGCAGGGCAGCAGCAACAGGCATGACCGCGAAGCAGCGGCCACCCCGGTGCCCGCGATGACAGCGATCACCGTCGGCATCGTCATGCCCGCCAGCAACACGACGCTGGAGGCGGAACTGCCGGCATGGTTCCCGGTGCCGGTCCGCCTGGCCACTGCCCGCATCACGCGGCCCGGCATGCTGCGCGCCGAAGACCTGCCGGCCGAGCGGGAACGGGTCGCGGCGGCGGGAGCGGCGCTGGCGGAAGCGAAACCCGACGTCGTCGTCATGGGCTGCACCGCGGCCGGCTTCCTCGCCGGCCCGGATGGAGACCGCGATTTCTGCAGTGACCTCGAACGAGCGACCGGAGCGCCGACGGTATCGGCCGCGGGATCGATGGTGGCGGCGCTGCGCGGCGAACGGGCCAGGGCCCTGTCGATCCTGTCCCCGTATGGCCGGCAGGTCAATGACGCGCTGCGGGCTTTCCTCGAGCAGGCGGGGTTCTCGATCTCGGCGTTCGAGGGCTTCGAAGTGGCCGGCGTCAAGGAGCTGCTGGCCATCGACGAAGGTCGCGTCGCGGAGAAGGCCCGGGCCGCTACGGCTGTCCCGAGCGATGCGGTGTTCGTCGCCTGCTCGCAGCTGCCGACGCACGGCGTGCTCGGCGCGCTGTCGCGCGATGCCGGCCGCCCGGCTTGGTCATCGGTCAAGGCGGCATCCTGGAATGCCTGCGCCGCGCTGGGCTTGACACTGAGGAAGGAACCATGAAACGACTGTCGGTCCTGCTTGCCGTGCTGCTGCTCGGCACCCACTTCGCGCTGCCGGTCGCGGCCGCCGACGACTATCCGCAACGCCCCGTCACCCTGGTCGTTCCATGGGCGGCCGGCGGCAATACCGATGCGGTATCCCGTGTCATCGCGAGCGCGCTGGGCGCCCGGCTCGGCAAGTCGATGGTGGTCGAGAACCGGGCCGGCGCCAATGGGCAGATCGGCGCGGCCAGCGTCGCGCGCGCGGCGCCCGACGGCTATACCTTGCTGGTCGCGAGTGCCGAGACGCACTCGATCACCAGCCCGTCGCGCAACATGCCTTACGAGCCGCTGAAGGTGTTCGAGGCGATCGGTCCGTTCGCGATCAATCCGTTCATGATCGTCGCCCGTGCCGGCCTGCCGGTGCAGGACGTGAAGTCGCTGGTGGCCTACGCCCGGAGCCATCCGGGAAAGCTCACCTACGGTTCGTGGGGCACCGGCAGCACCGGACAGATCGCGATGGAGATGTTCAAGGCCGAGGCCGGCATCGACGTGCTGCACGTGCCGTTCAACGGGACCGCACCGGCGGAGAGCGCCCTGCTCGGCGAACACATCGATCTGCTGATCATGCCGGTCGGACGGGCCGCGGCGGTCCGGCCCAGCGGCAAGATCAATGTGCTCGGCGCAATGACGGCGGCGCGCACCGACCTGATGCCGGACATCCCCACGCTGCGCGATGCCGGCTACGCCAATGTCGTTGCCGCCAACTGGTTCGGCCTGGTGGCGCCGGCCGGCACGCCCGCCGCGATCATCGCCCGCGTGTCCGCAGCGCTCGATGCCGTGCTGACGCAACCCGAACTGCAGGCTGCGTTCCGGGCACGCGGCGTCGAAATGATGAAAGCGTCACCGCCCGACTTCCTGCGTTTCATCGCCGACGAGCAGGTGCGCTGGAGCAGCACCGTCATCAAGGCCAATATCCGGTTCGACTGAATTCGGCTCGACTGCCCGACGCCCCGACGCTGACTACCCGGCGTTGATCAGCGCAAGGGTTCCGATCACGATCAGCGCGATGCCGGCCAGTTCGCGCCGCGAGCTGCTCTGCGCGAACAACTGCCGCGACAGCGCCTGGGCGAACAGGATCTCGACCATGCCGAGCGTGCGGACGTGCGCGGTCGAGGCGATCGCGAACGCCAGAAACCACATCTGCGAGGCCAGCGCGCCCATGAAGCCGGCGAGCAGCGACGGCCGCCACGCCGCCAGCATCTCGCGGACGGCGGAACGATTGCGGTACCACTGCCAGATCATCATCGACGCGCTCTGCAGCACCAGCCCGCAGACCAGCGTGACGGTCGCCGCGACCACGAACGAGTCGCCGCCGAGCATGATGATCGCCCCCTTGAAGCCGACCGCCGAGATCGCGAACATCGCGCCGGCGGCGAGACCGAGCAACGCCGGCGGGCCGTTGCCGCCGGCACTGCCGGCGCGCGGCCACGACATCAGCCAGACCCCGGCGGTCGCGATCACGATCGCGGCGATGGCGAGCGGCGACAGCCGTTCGCCGAGGAATATCAGCGCGAACAGCGCGACCTGGATCGCCTCGGTCTTGACGTAGGCGGTCGCGACCACGAAGCTCTTCAACCGCATCGCCGCCAGCATCAGCGCGGTCGCGGCGATCTGCGCGAACGCGCCGAGCACGACCCAGCCGATGAACGCCGGGCTCATCGCCGGCACCGGTGCGCGGGTGACGAGCAGGATCGCTGCCAGCGACAGCAGCGCGAACGGCAATCCGAACAGGAAGCGGACATGGGTCGCGCCGACGGTGCCGAGCGACTGCGTCAACCCCTTCTGCATCGCGTTGCGCGCGGTCTGCGCCGCTGCCGCGATCAGCGTCAGCACGATCCAGAGCCACCCAGGGACGCCGCTGCTCACCGGACTGCCCTCCGGTCGCGCCGTGCCGGCACGGTCATACTGCCGCGATCCGGTAGCCGATCGCGGCCGCGAGCAGCGCGCCGAACAGATGCGCCGCCGAATGCAGCAGCGCCCAGCCGAGGCGCCCCTGCTGGAGCAGCAGCAGCGACTCGGCCGAGAACGTCGAGAACGTCGTCAGTCCGCCGAGGAAGCCGGTGACCGCGGTCAGCCGCCAAACTGGATCGAGCTCCGGATGACGGGCGAACACCGCGACCGCGATGCCGATCAGGAAGCCGCCCAGCAGATTGGCCAGCAGCGTGCCGATCGGCAGATGCGGATGCGTCGGATTCAGCAACAGCGCCAGCGCCCAGCGCAGCCAGGCACCGAACGCGGCGCCGATCCCGACGCCGATGATCGCCGGCCACGGCGGCCAGGTCATCTTGCAGGCCGCGGCACGACGGTGCCCGTTTCAGTTTCGGTATCGGCAGCGTCGGTATCCACGGCGTCGGGATCGGCGGCGTGCCAGCGCGCAGCCGCGGCATCGTCGGAAGCGCGCGCCTCGACCCAGCGCTCGCCGGATGCGGTAGCCTCCTTCTTCCAGAACGGCGCCTCGGTCTTCAGATAGTCGATGATGAACTCGCAGGCCCGGAACGCTTCGCCGCGATGTGCCGAGGTGACCGCGACCAGCACGATCTGATCGGTCGGCCGCAGCGTGCCGACCCGATGGATCACCAGCGCGTCGTAAATGTCCCAGCGTTCGCGCGCGGTCGCGACGATCGCCGCGAGCGCCTTTTCGGTCATGCCCGGATAGTGCTCGAGCGTCATCTCCGAGACGCCGCTGCCATCGTTGACGTCGCGGACCGTGCCGATGAACGACGCGACCGCGCCGACCTGCGCATCGCCGGCACGCAACGCCGCGATCTCGGCGGCGCTGTCGAAATCCGCGGTCTGGACCTTAACCACCATGTTCAGCTACCCACCACGCTGCGCGCCGCCCGCGTCGCATGAAAAGAGTCGAGCCAAGCAGTCACCATGGATCCGGCTCCGCCGGTCCGTCGGTGACGCCCTCCGTCGCCCCCGGCATTGGGTGCCGCGCTCGCCCCTACATCGCCGCCCACGGCCCGACGCAATGCCCCACGCCAAGCAGTCGCCACGGATCCGGCTCCGCCGGTCCGTCGGTGACGCCCCCCTTTCAAGGGGGGTAGGGCCGCAGGCCCAAGGGGGGTTGATCTCATCACCCGCCGGTGACCGGCGGAAAGAACGCGACCTCGACACCGTCGGCGAGCGGCGTGTCGGGCTTCGCCATCACCTGCGCGACCGCAGCTCGGACCGCCCGGCCGGGCGCCAGCGCGCGGTCGAACGGTGCACCACGCGCCGCCAGCCAGCTCCGCAACGCGCCAGCCGTGGCGATGCCGGCCGGCAGCTCGACGACCTCGGACGCCGTCCCCAGCTGCTCGCGCAGGCTCGCGAAATAGCGGATGGTGATCCTCATGCTCGCAGCAGGTTCAATCACGCCTTCAGCAATCACGCCTTCAGTTCAGTTCAGCAGCTCGCTGAACGGCAGGTAACGGACCACGTCGCCGCGGCGGATCGCGTGCCCGGGCGGGTTGTCGATCACGCCGTCGCCGATGACGGTGGACGTCAGCACCGCCGAACCCTGGTGGCCGAACAGCCGCAGCGCGCCGCTCGCCGGATCGAGCGACGCGCGCAGGAACTCGCGGCGCCGGTCCGGCTTCGGCCAGTCGAAATCGGCGACCAGCGGCAACGCGGTCGGCGCGGTCCGGCGCACGCCCTGCAGCGCCAGGATGAACGGCCGCACCAGCATCATGAAGGTCACCAGGCTCGACACCGGATTGCCCGGCAGGCCGACGAAATGGGCGAAGCCCGGCGCAGCCGCCACGCCGCCCGCCGGCGCTGCGCCGGCGGGCGCGACACCGCGCCGGACCCGGCCATAGGCGAACGGCTTGCCCGGCTTGATCGCGATCTGCCAGAGATCGAGCTCGCCTTCGGCCTGCACGGCCGGCTTGACATGGTCTTCCTCGCCGACCGAGACACCGCCCGAGGTGATGATCAGATCGCTGGCGGCAGCCGACCGCAGCGCCGCGCGGGTCGCAGCCAGCGAATCGCCGACGATGCCGAGGTCGGTCACCGTGCAGCCGAGCCGGGCCAGCAGCGCCGTCAGCACGAACCGGTTCGAGTTGTAGATCGCGCCGGGCGCGAGCGGCTCGCCCGGCATCACGAGCTCGTCGCCGGTGAAGAAGCAGGCGACCCGCAGCCGCGGCACGACCGGCAGGGTCGCGGCGCCGATCGAAGCCGCCAGCCCGGCCGCCTGCGGCGTCAGCCGCGTGCCGGCCGCCAGGATCACCGCGCCGGCGTGGATATCCTCGCCGGTCCGGCGCACCCATTCGCCCGGCTCCGGCCGGTGCGAAAAGCGGACCCGGTCGCCGTCGGCGCTGGCCTGCTCCTGCATCACCACCGCATCGGCGCCGGCCGGCAGCGCGGCACCGGTGAAGATCCGCGCGACGGTACCGGCGGCGAGCGGCCCGCCCTGCTGCCCGGCGGCGATCCGCTGCGAGACCGGGAACAGCCCGGCCGGGCCGGCGAGATCAAGCGGTGCGGCGAGCTCGGCGGCGCGCACCGCATAGCCGTCCATCTGCGAGTTGTCCCAGGCCGGCACGTCGAGCGTCGAGCGCAGATCGGCGGCGAGTACCCGGCCGTCCGCGGCCAGCGTCGGCACGGTCTCGGACGTGGCCGGGGCGGTCGCCTGCGCCAGCAGGCGCTGCAGGGCGTCATCGAACGGAATCGGTTGCGGACGGCTGCTCATGATTCGGCTGCCGGCCCGTCAGCGGCCGGCCCCCCGTCGAGCGATGGTACCAGCCGGGCCTGGGCGAGGATGAACGCCGCGATCGCGTCGCGGTCGGCGAGGTCGAGCCGCGGCACCGCTGCCGCAATCGGCTCGTCGCTCGCGATCGCGATGATGTACGGGTCCTGCGGCTGCAACAGCGGCCGCCCGAGGCTCGGCCGGTGCACCTCGATCTTGGGGATCTCGGCGGACTTGAAGCCCTCGACCAGCACCAGATCGCACGGCGAAAAGCGGCGCAGCTGCTCATGCAGCGACGGCTCCGGCGCGCCGCGCAGCTCGTGCATCAACGCCCAGCGGTACGACGAGGTCAGCAGGATCTCGCTGGCGCCGGCCTGGCGGTGCCGGTACGAGTCCTTGCCCGGCTGGTCGATATCGAATGCATGATGCGCATGCTTGACCAGCGAAACGCGCAGGCCGCGCGCGACCAGCCGCGGAATCAACTGCTCGATCAGCGTGGTCTTCCCGGCACCGGAGAAGCCGGCGAAGCCGATCACGCGCATCGTGCCCGCCTCCCCCGATCGCGCCGCGTCAGGTCCGCGTCGCGATGTAGCGCTTCAGCTGGCGCAGGTCCGGCGGCATCCAGGTGAAGCGCTGCACCCGCCCGGCCAGGTCGCGGTAGGCGTCGGGAACCGGCGGCGCGGCGCCGGTCGCCGCGACGATGGTCTCGGCGAACTTCGCCGGCAGCGCGGTCTCTAGGCAGATCATCGGCACGCCCGGCTCGCGATGCCGCGCCGCGACCGCGAGGCCGTCGGCAGTATGCGGGTCGACGACGACGCCGGTGCGCGCCTGCCAATGGCGGATCGTCGCGAGCCGCTCGGCGTGGCTGCTGGCGCCCGATCGCATGCCCCACTCGGCCGCGCGGTGGAATTCGCGGGTGCCGCCGAGATCGAACTCGCCGTCGCGCGCCAGCTGCTGCCAGAGCGCCGCGACCCGCCCGGCGTCACCTTCGAGCAGGTCGTAGACGAACCGTTCGAAGTTCGACGCCTTGGAGATGTCCATCGACGGGCTCGAGGTCGCCCAGGTCTCGCGGCTGCCGCGCACCCGATAGACGCCGGTGCGGAAGAATTCATCGAGCACGTCGTTCTCGTTGGTCGCGATCACCAGCCTGGCGATCGGCAGACCCATCCGCCGCGCGATGTGGCCGGCCAGCACGTTACCGAAGTTGCCGGTCGGCACCGTGAACGAGACCCGCGGCAGATCGGTGCCGGCATCGGCGGTCGCGGCGAAATAGCCCTTGAAGTAGTAGACGACCTGCGCGACCACCCGCGCCCAGTTGATCGAGTTGACCGTGCCGATCGCGTGGCGTTGCTTGAAGCCGAGGTCGGCCGAGACCTCCTTGACCAGATCCTGACAGTCGTCGAAGACGCCGTCGACGGCAATATTGAAGATGTTGTCGTCGAGCAGGCTGTACATCTGCGCGCGCTGGAAGGCGCTCATCCGGCCGGCCGGCGACAGCATGAAGACCCGGATGTTGCGCTTGCCGCGCATCGCGTATTCGGCCGCGCTGCCGGTATCGCCGGAGGTCGCGCCGAGCACGTTGAGCCAGCGGTCCTGGCGCAGCAGCACGTACTCGAACAGCTGGCCGAGCAGCTGCATCGCCAGATCCTTGAACGCCAGCGTCGGACCGTTCGACAGGTGCTGCAGCCAGAGCGGGCCAGGCGCCTGGCCGGCCGCGACGCTGTCGCTGCCAACGCCACCGCCGTCTGCAACGCCGCCGTCATCGAGCCGCGTCAGCGGCGTGATCGCCTCCGAGCCGAATGTCGCCGCGGTATAGGTCCGCGCGATCAGCGCCTGCAGGTCGGCGGCCGGGATGTCGTCGCAGTAGAGCGCGAGGATCCGCCCGGCGAGCTCGGCGTACGACAGCGTGCGCCACGACGCCAGCGTCGCCGCATCGAGCCGCGGGATCCGCTCCGGTACCACCAGCCCGCCATCGGGCGCGAGGCCGCCGAGCAGGATCGCCGAGAACGGCTGCGGCGGCATTTCTCCGCGGGTCGACAAGTAGTTCATTGCGAAAGCGGGCTAACGGCGGTCGGGGTCATCAATTCAACTGCTCGACACGCAGCCGCGTCACGTCGGACAGCACCGTCGGCAGCGCCTCGATCCGGCCGATCGCGGTGTCGATCCGGTGCTCGATCGTCTGGTGGGTCAGCACGATGATGTCGGTGCTGCCCTCGCCTTCGTCGGGCTCGCGCTGCAGCATCGCGTCGATCGAGACCCGGCCGTCGGCGAGAATCCGCGTGATGTCGGCGAGCACGCCCGGCTCGTCGGCGACGCGCATCCGCAGGTAGTACGAGGTCTCGATCTCGGAGGCCGGCAGGATCGGCAGATCGGCAAGCCGGTCGGGCTGGAACGCCAGGTGCGGCACCCGGTTCTCCGGATCGGAGGTCAGCATCCGGGTCACGTCGACCAGGTCGGCAATCACGGCGCTCGCGGTCGGCTCCTTGCCGGCGCCCTTGCCGTAGTAGAGCGTATGCCCGACCACGTCGCCCTTGACCCACACGGCGTTCATCGCACCTTCGACGTTGGCGAGCAGCCGCTTTTCCGGGATCAGCGTCGGATGGACGCGCAGCTCGATGCCGGCCGGCCGGCGCTTGGCGATGCCGAGCAGCTTGATCCGGTAGCCGAGCTTCTCGGCATAGCGGATGTCCTCGGCGGCGAGCCGGGAGATCCCTTCGACGGTCGCCTGCTCGAACTGCACCGGCACGCCGAACGCGATCGCGGCCAGGATCGACGCCTTGTGCGCAGCGTCGATGCCTTCGATGTCGAAGGTCGGATCGGCTTCGGCGTAGCCGAGCCGCTGCGCCTCGGCGAGCACCTGCGCGAACGGCAGCCCCTTGTCGCGCATCTCCGAGAGAATGAAGTTGGTGGTGCCGTTGATGATGCCGGCGAGCCATTCGATCCGGTTGGCGGTCAGCCCTTCGCGCAGCGCCTTGATGATCGGAATGCCGCCGGCGACCGCGGCTTCGAACGCGACGATGACGTTGTTGCGGCTCGCTGCCGCGAACACCTCGTTGCCGCCGACCGCCAGCATCGCCTTGTTGGCGGTGACCACGTGCTTGCCCTTGGCGATCGCCTCGAGCACCAGGTCACGCGCGATCTCGGTGCCGCCGATCAGCTCGACCACGACGTCGATCTCCGGGTCGAGCACGATCTCGTACGGATCGTCGGTGACCGGCACCGCGTCCTCGACGACGGCGCGAGCCCGCGCGACGTCGCGGACCGCGACCCGCGCGACCTCGATGTCACGGCCGGCGCGCCGCCGGATTTCCTCGCGGTTGGCGCGCAGCACCTCGAACACGCCGCTGCCGACGGTCCCGAGCCCCAGCAATCCGACTTTGATCGGCCTCATGCGACCATCATGCGACCAATGAGATGGCCGGCGCATGCAGGCTGCGGTAGTGACCGAGGAACTTGCCGATCCGGCCGAACGCGTCGACCAGATCGTCGCTGTTCGGCAGGAACACGATCCGCAGATGATCGGGGTCGGGCCAGTTGAAGCCGGTCCCCTGCACCACCAGCACTTTCGACTCCTCGAGCATCTCCAGGATGAACTGCTGATCGTCCTGGATCGGATAGAAGCGCGGATCGAGCCGCGGGAACAGATAGAGCGCCGCCTTCGGCTTGACGCAGCTGACGCCCGGCAGCGATGTGATCAGGTCCCAGGCGAGATCGCGCTGGCGCGCGAGCCGGCCGCCCGGCCCGACCAGGTCGTTGATGCTCTGGTAACCGCCGAGCGCGGTCTGGATCGCGAACTGCGCCGGCACGTTGGCGCAGAGCCGCATCGATGCCAGGATGTTCAGGCCGTCGAGATAGTCGCCGGCGTGGCGCTTCTCGCCCGAGATCACCATCCAGCCGGCGCGGTAGCCGCAAGCGCGATAGTTCTTGGAGAGCCCGTTCATCGTGATGCACAGCACGTCCGGCGCCAGCGACGCGATCGATGTGTGGCTGCCGCCGTCGTAGAGCATCTTGTCGTAGATCTCGTCGGCGAAGACGATCAGCTGGTGCTGCCGCGCGATCTCGGCGATGTCCTTCAGCAGGTCGTCCGGATAGAGCGCACCGGTCGGGTTGTTCGGATTGATCAGCACGATCGCCCGGGTCCGCTCGCCGATCTTGGCGCGGATGTCGGCGAGATCGGGCAGCCAGCCGGCGCCCTCGTCGCAACGGTAGTGCACCGGCCGGCCGCCCGACAGGCTGACCGCGGCGGTCCACAGCGGATAGTCCGGCGCCGGGATCAGCACCTCGTCGCCATTGTCGAGCAGGCCGTTCATCGCCATCACGATCAGCTCGCTGACGCCGTTGCCGATGAAGATGTCGTCGAGCCCGACACCGGGGATCCGCTTGTCCTGCGTATAGTGCATGATCGCCTTGCGCGCGGCGAACAGCCCTTTCGAGTCCGAATAGCCGGAGGCCGCCGGCAGGTTGACGATCACGTCGTGGCGCACCTCGTCGGGCGCGTCGAAACCGAACGGCGCGAGGTTGCCGATGTTGAGCTTGATGATCCGGTGGCCCTCGTCCTCCATCTGGCGGGCGCGTGCCAGCACCGGCCCCCGGATGTCGTAGCAGACGTTGGCGAGCTTGGCGGACTTGGTCACCGGCTTCATGGTGCTTGACGGGTAAGTTTCGGGACGGCGCCGACGGCTTCGCGCGAGCCGCGGTACACTCGGGATAATGTACCGTAGATTCAATGGCTTGCCGCCGCCGGCCGTGCCGCGGCCGGCGCCGCTGATGCCGCTGATCCACACTCCCCGCAGCCGCGCCGCCACCACGCGCCGCGGCGCTGCCGCCGATCGGCGGCCGGTGGCGCACCGTTGACCGGGTTGCGATAACGTCGTTGCGATGAAGCTGCACGCCGACCGCACCGATGCGCTGAACACCGTCACCGGCTATGGCGAAGGCTGGTTCGAGATCAATCGGGTCCGCCACGCCGGCGCGATCGTGCTGCGCCCCGAAGGCGACGTCGCGGCCTGGCCGGTCGCCGGCTTCGACGCGCTGACCGAGGCCGACTTCGCGGCGCTGCTCGCACCCCGGCCGGAGGTCGTGCTGTTCGGCTCCGGCCCGACCCACCGCTTTCCGCCGCCGCGGCTGACCGCGGCCTTGATGCGTGCCGGCGTCGGCGTCGAAGTGATGGCGTCGCCGGCCGCCTGCCGCACCTACAACATCCTGATCGGCGAAGGCCGTCAGGTCGTCGCCGCACTGCTGCCCGGCTGACACGACGCCCGGCCGACGCAACGACATCGACACACCCGAGGAGATCGAGCAATGCCCGCAACCCCGGCCGACGTACCGGCCAAGACCATCGCGGTCGGCACCAAGGTGCCGGCCTTCAAGGCACAAGCGACCGGCGGCGAAGTCTCGCTGACCGGCCTCAAGGGCCGCACCGTCGTGCTGTACTTCTATCCGAAGGACGACACCCCGGGCTGCACCACCGAAGGCTCGGACTTCGCGGCGCGCCACGCCGCCTTCAAGGCCGCCGGCGCCGAAGTATTCGGCGTCTCGCGCGACAGCCTCGCTTCGCACGAGAAGTTCAAGGCGAAGATGGAATACCCGTTCGAGCTGATCTCCGACCCGGACGAGGCGCTATGCGCGCGCTTCGACGTCATCAAGATGAAAAACATGTACGGCAAGAAGGTCCGCGGCATCGAACGCTCGACTTTCGTGATCGACGGCACCGGCAAGCTCGTCCGCGAATGGCGCGGCGTCAAGGTGCCCGGTCACGCCCAGGCCGTCCTCGACTACCTCACCGGAAACTGATCCGCATGCCGCTGCCCAAAGCGCCGACCCGTCCGGCGACGATGCTCGATATCCGCGAAGCCGCCCGCAACAAGGCACGGACGCCGCGGCCGAAGGCGACTCGCAGCGCCACCGTCGAACCAGGCGCGGCCAGGGCGACCGGCGACGAGGCGCTGCTCGCGGCCACCGGCTCCGACGCAGCCGGCGCGCGCCCGGCCCGCCGCAAGGCAGCAGCGCCGCAGACGGCCGCGCTGCTCGCCGGTGCGCCGGCAGCCGCTACGTCCGGCCTGCCCGCTGCCGCCGGCGTGCCTGCTGGGGCCGATCGGTCCGCCGCGACTGCGGCCACCGCCAGGGCCGGCAACGGCGCCATCGGCCCCGCCGCCGCAACCGCAGCGCCGCCGGCAGCCGGCCCGCGCCTCGCGCCGAAGGCGCCGGTGGTCACGCTGGCGCAGGCGCAGCGCCACCCGGCCCGGCTGACCGCAGCCGACGGCCAGAAGCTGTTCGTCGTCGACACCAACGTGCTGATGCACGATCCGAGCGCACTGTTCCGCTTCCAGGAGCACGACGTCTATCTGCCGATGATGACGCTCGAGGAGCTCGATAACCACAAGCGCGGCATGTCGGAAGTGTCGCGCAACGCGCGGCAGGTCAGCCGCACGCTCGACGCGCTGATCGGCGGCGGCAGCGAACGGATCGACGACGGCATCGCGCTGTCCAAGCTCGGCAACCGCGACGCCCTGGGGCGGCTCTATCTGCAGACCCAGGTGCTGTCGACGACGCTGCCGGCGGCGCTGCCGGCCGGCAAGGCCGACAACCAGATCCTCGCGGTCGTCGCCGCGCTCGGCGAGCTGCTGCCGGGCCGCCAGGTCGTGCTGGTGTCGAAGGACATCAACATGCGGATCAAGGCCCATGCGCTGGGCCTGCCGGCCGAGGACTACTACAACGACCAGGTCACCGAGGACGTCGACCTGCTCTACACCGGCTCGGTGGCCCTGCCGCCGGACTTCTGGGACACCCACGGCAAGGACATGGAGTCCTGGCAGCAAGGCGGCTTCACCTACTACCGCGTGACCGGGCCGCTGGTGCCGAGCCTGAGCCTGAACCAGTTCGTCTACCTCGACGGCCAGCTGCCGCTGACCGCGCAGGTCCGCGAGCTGAACGGCCGCACCGCGGTGCTGCAGACGCTGCGCGACTTCACCCACCACAAGAACGCGATCTGGGGCATCACCGCGCGCAACCGCGAGCAGAACTTCGCGCTGAACCTGCTGATGAACCCGGACATCGACTTCGTCTCGCTGCTCGGCCAGGCCGGCACCGGCAAGACGCTGCTGGCGCTCGCCGCCGGGCTCGCGCAGACGCTCGACCACAAGCGCTTCGCCGAGATCATCATGACGCGGGCGACCGTGCCGGTCGGCGACGATATCGGTTACCTGCCCGGCACCGAAGAGGAGAAGATGCAGCCGTGGATGGGCGCGCTCGAGGACAATCTCGAGGTGCTGAACCAGGGCAGCGGCGGCGGCGGCGAATGGGGCCGTGCGGCGGCCACCGACCTGATCAAGTCGCGGATCCGGGTCAAGGCGATGTCGTTCATGCGCGGCCGCACCTTCATCCAGAAGTACCTGATCATCGACGAGGCGCAGAACCTGACGCCGAAGCAGATGAAGACGCTGGCGACCCGCGCCGGCGTCGGCACCAAGGTCGTCTGCCTCGGCAACATCGCGCAGATCGACACGCCGTACCTGACCGAGGGCTCGTCGGGGCTGACCTACGTCGTCGAGCGCTTCAAAGGCTGGGCGCACGCCGGCCACGTGACGCTGCAGCGAGGTGAGCGGTCGCGGCTGGCAGATTACGCGACCGACGCGTTGTAGCCGCGGTACCTCGATCGGGCGGCGCGCGCCTCCAGCAGCGCGCGCCGATCGGACGGATCAACGTCCTTTCCGCCCGCTCGCGACCGCTCCGCCTCCACCCGCCCCCGGCAACCAGATCCGGAACGAAGTCAGGCCCGACGCGGAACGCACCACGATCCGCCCGCCATGGGCGTTCACGATCTGCTGCACCAGATACAGGCCCAGGCCGGCACCCGGCTTGCCGCGCCCGGCGCGGCCGCGGTAGTACTTCTGGAACAGCAGCGGGAGCTCATCGGCGGCGATGGCGTCGCCTTCGTTGGTCACGCGCAGGCTGACGCTGCCGTCGCGCAGGCCGAATGCGCTCAGTTCGACGGGGGTATCGGGCCGCGCATGGCGATCGGCATTGCTGATCAGGTTGCGCATCGCCACGCGCAGCATATCCGGGTCGCCGATGAAGTCGGCCGGCAGATCCCGGACGCGCAAGCGAAGCCGTCCCTCGGGCCCCTCGGCGGCCAGACCTTCCAGCAATGCCTGCAGGTCGCAGGGGCGGGTCTGCATCGTGCGTTCGGCGTGCGCCAATCTTTCAACGGTCAGATAGCGGTCCATCAGGTCGGTCATGCGTCGCACGGCGGCCTGGATGTTGACGCAGCGCTTGCGCGATCTTTCGAACGGGGCATCCAGATGGGCAGCAAGCTGGCGGACCGAGGTGTCGATGATCGCTAGCGGGGTGCGGAACTCGTGCGACACCAGCGCGACGAAATCGCGCTGCTCCCGGCGCGCGGCCTGTTCGACCTGCAGCGCAGTCTGCAGGGCGTTGTAGCGGTAGACGATGAACACGCACATCGTGATCATGTGCAGCACCGAGGCGACCTGGACGCTGTGATCGGTCAGCGGGCCCGGTTGCAGCCAGCCCAGGTTGCGCAGATAGCGGATCAGGATGCCGACGAAGAACACGCCGAAAGCGGCGAGAAGGAAGCGCTCGGCCACCGCTCCGTGGCGCCGCAACAGCGCGATCGTCGCACCGGTCAGGATCAGTATCCAGACAATGGAGACGACCTGGGCAGCAAGCGTACCGGTACTGACGGCGCCGATCAGCACCAGCAGGCTCGTGGCGACGGCAGCCGTCGCCGCGCCGCGCAGCAGGAAGCGGTTCAGGCGGGGCATGAAGCGGTCCAGGTCCAGCACCACCACGGTGAACTTCGTGCCGGCATAGATCGACGCACAGATCATCAGACTCGGCAGCATCACGGCCAGGTTGCCGCTCAGGTCCAGAGCATTCTGCAGATAGCCCATCGTCATCATCATGGCCAGGCAGTTCAGGCCGGCATACAGCACGTACCAGCCGCTGAGCGCCTCGCGCGTCCAGTACCAGAACAGGAACTGGATCAGGATCACCAGTGCATAGAGCCCGAAATAGAAACCCCACAGCAGGGCTTCGTTGCGGGCGTGCGCGTAGTAGCGCTCAACGTTCCACAGCGACAGTGAAGTCGACAACGAATTGCGGGTGGCGACGCGCAGCATGAACACGTGCGGCCCAGGCGGCAGATCGAGACGAAACACCGGGCTGCGCGTGTCGAGCGGCCAGTCGCTGTGTGGGATCGCGCGGCCGGCGCGTTGTATCCGCCAGTCGCCACCTGCGTCTCGCTGGACCAGGCGAATGTCCTCCAGCAGCGCATTGTCGATCTCCAGCCACCATGACGCGGCATCGGCGGGCTGGTTGACCTCGAAGCGCAGCCAGATGGCATCGGCGGTGAAACCCGCATTGGGCGAGCCGGCGAGGCGTTGCCAGCCGGCGGCGGCGGCAGCTTCCGACGGCTGCCAGCGGGCCCCTTCATCGTGGAGCCATTCGAGGCGGCCCGCCAGCGGGAGAACGCCGGCGTGCCGATCCAGTTCGATGACGGGCTGTGCCAGGAGCGGGCTGCCCTGGAACAGGCCGCACCACAACCAGCACCCGATCAGAATCATCCACCACCGCATGCGGGCAAGATACATGAGGCCTTCAGGCATACCGGCCCCGAGGATCGCTCAGATTCGCTCAGATTTCCAGAAGAATAAGCCCGCCCACCCTGTCCTAGACTCCCGATATGGTGCCCCTGATTCTGCTCGAAGACGAACCGGTGCTGCGGGAGGAGCTGGCTGAATTCCTCGCCGAAGCGGGGTATCAGGTCACGTCAGCGGGCTCGATCGCGAGCTTCCACCAGGTGTTTGTCCCGAGCCTGCACGCGATAGCGATCATCGACCTGGGTCTGCAGGATGGCGACGGGCTCGATCTGATCTCGACGCTGCGTGCCGCCGGCCACCGCCTCGGCATCATCGTCCTCACCGCGCGAGATTCCACTTCGTACCGGGTTGCAGGCCTGTCCGGCGGCGCCGACCACTATCTGCCCAAGACTGCGGCGCTGGAGGAACTGGCAGCGACGGTACGGGCCCTGGCCCGGCGTCTGGATATCCAGGCGAAGCCGCGCTGGGTGCTGCAGGCTTCGCCGCGCCAGCTCGTGCCACCGGGTTTCGCCCCCGTTCCCTTATCCGGCCAGGATTACACGGTGCTGCTCGCGCTGGCCACCGGTCGCGGCGATTGCGTAACCCGGGAGGCGATCGTGCGGGCGCTCGGAGAAAACTGGCTCGACTATGACCAGCGGCGGCTGGACACCCAGATGCGGCGGCTGCGGCGCAAGGTCGAGCACGCAAGCGGGCTGAGCCTGCCCATTGCGACGCTGCGCGGCGTCGGTTTCCGCTTCCACGCACCGATCGACGTCCGGACCTGACCACCCGAGGTCCCGCGCCCTTCCAGGGCAGACCGATAGCCCGTCGGATCAGACCGGATAGATCGCCAAGTCGAGTCCATTGTGCAACACGACCAGATCTTGCCTGAAACCCGGCCGGACGCTCCAACCGGCGAAACACGCCGTTTATCCCATCCGACCCGCGTGTGCTCAGTCTCGCTCAGAAAGTGCCGAACGCAGGCGGCTAATGTTGACCACCGGTGGCTCAGCACATCGCTGTCCTTTTCCTTCTGATCCGTACCCGGCCCACTGCTGCGCGCCTGCGACGATGACCAAGATCTGCCGCCTCGTCTGGAATGACATTCCGCGCCGCGATACCGCAACCTGGGTCGGCGGGCCCGAAGGCAACTGGTTCGACCCGGCCAACTGGGCCGAACGCGCCGTGCCCGACCTGGCCAACGTGGCCGAAGTCGTGATTCCTGCAGGGACTGCCGTGCACTTCGATCCGGCTGCCGCCGTGGCGCCGACCGCGGCCCTTGCGCCGGTCGAGGTCGCAAGGGTGAGCCTAGCCCCCCAAGGCGGCGGCTATCCTCCTGAGTAGCGATGCCGGGTCGATGGGCTTGACGATGTAGCTTTTCGCTCCGAGCCGAATCGCATCGACCACGACCGAACGTTCGCTGTGACTCGATACGACGATCACCGGAATGTCCGAGCCGAACTTCGAGGATCTTATCTTCTGCAGCAGCTCCAGGCCCGACGAATCAGGGAGATTCGCGTCCAGCAGTATGAGATCGGGCCTTCGTTCGGTAAGCATTCGAAGCAGGGCTTCGGCAGTGCTCGCCCACTCGAGGTCATAGTTTGCGGCTCTTAGCTGAGTCTCCAGGAGATTCTTCTGCGCCACATCGTTCTCGACCAGGAGAATGCATGGCTTCACCGACGCGGAAAGCTCCTGCAGCTTGCGAAGCACCTTCAGGTGGGGGCCAAGCCCCTCGTTGACGGCGCTCTTCCACTCGATCAAAGGCGCAAGCACGGGCCTGGCCGATCCGGACTTCTCGAACAGATCGTCGCAGAACTCCCGCGCCTGCCGCAGGAATGCGTCGGAGTCACCGGTACCGAGTGGCGCGGCGAACCTTCCCGAGGCGATCTCCTGCGTCAGTGTGAACCGCCCCGGGAGTCGCGGAGGCCCGTTGGGTTAAGTCAGGCCTGCACCTCGGTGGCCTCACTGGCGAGTTGCCGGTAGTAGTTTGCCTCGGCCTCGGCCGGCGGGATGTAGCCGATGGGTGCG
>JBFWQR010000145.1:0-19916 GCA_050249335.1 Lautropia sp. | reverse complement strand
CTGCTCGGTCGCGGCCTGCCCGGGTTCGACATGCCGGTGGTCGACGACCTGCAGCGGCGCGTCCGGCTGCGCTGGCTGGACGTCGACCGGACCGGCGAGGATCTGCGGCTGCGGGCCGCGGTACTCCCCGCCGAAGGCGTCCGCGTCGTGGACAGGCCCTAGCGATGTTCACCGGCATCGTCGCCGCGATCGGCACGATTACCGAGGTTGCGCCGCTCGGCAACGATGCCGGGCTGCGGGTGCGGGTCGCCGCGCCGGCGCTCGATCTGTCCGACGTCGCGATCGGCGATTCGATCGCGGTCCAGGGCGCCTGCATGACGGTGGTCGCGGTCGATCACGACGGCTTCGCCTTCGACATCTCGCGCGAGAGCCTGGCCTGCACCGTCGGACTGGGCGCGCCGGGCCGGGTCAACCTGGAGAAGGCGATGCGGCTGTCCGACCGCGTCGGCGGCCATCTGGTCTCGGGCCATGTCGACGGCGTCGGCGGGGTGGTGCGCTTCGAGCCGGTCGGCGAGAGCCATGCGCTGGAGATCGCCGCGCCACGCGCGCTGGCCCGCTACCTGGCGTTCAAGGGCTCGTTGACCGTCGACGGCGTCAGCCTGACGATCAACCGGGTCACCGACCGCGCCGACGACTGCGTGGTCGCGATCAACCTGATCCCGCATACGATCGCGGTGACGACGCTGGCGCGGCTCGCCGCCGGCGACCGCGTCAACCTCGAGATCGACCTGATCGCGCGTTATGTCGAGCGGATGCGCGCGGTCGACTGCGCTGGCGAGGCCCCGGGCGCCGGCAAGGTCCCCGGCGCCGGCGAGGTTCCGGCAGTCGGCACGGCCGCCCGCTAGAATCGCGCTCCCCCGTACCGCTCAACCGCCGTTTGCCCGCCATGCCACTCGCAGCAATCGCCGACATCGTCGCCGACTTCAAGGCCGGCAAGATGGTCGTCCTGATCGACGAGGAAGACCGCGAGAACGAAGGCGATCTGCTGCTCGCCGCCGATTTCGTGACGCCGGAAGCGATCAATTTCATGGCGCGTCACGCCCGCGGGCTGATCTGCCTGACGCTGACCGAGGAGCGCTGCCGCCGGCTCGACCTGCCGCTGATGACGCGCGTCAACGGCACCCGCACCGGCACCAATTTCACGCTGTCGATCGAGGCCGCCGAAGGCGTCACCACCGGCATCTCGGCGGCCGACCGCGCCCGCACCGTGCGCGCCGCGGTCGCGGCCGACGCCAAGCCGTCGGACATCGTCCAGCCCGGCCATATCTTTCCGATCATGGCGCGCGACGGCGGCGTGCTGGTGCGCGCCGGCCATACCGAGGCCGGCTGCGACCTCGGCCAGCTCGCCGGTCTGACGCCGGCGGCGGTGATCTGCGAGGTGATGAAGGACGACGGCACGATGGCGCGGCTGCCGGACCTGCTCGCGTTCAGCGAGCAGCACGGCCTGAAGATCGGCACGATCGCCGACCTGATCCAGTACCGCAGCGCGCACGAGAGCCTGATCGAGCGGATCGACCAGCGCCGCGTCGCCACCGGCGCCGGCGAGTTCGAGCTGCGGGTCTACCGCGACCAGCCGACCGGCCAGCCGCACCTCGCGCTGGTGATCGGCCAGCCGACCCCGGAGCGGGAGGCACTGGTCCGGGTCCACGAGCCGTTGACGCCGCTGGATCTGCTGGTCAGCGGTTCGACTTCGCATTCGTGGCCGATCGACCGCGCGCTGCACGCGATCGCCGCCCACGGCACCGGCGTGCTGGTGATGCTGAACTGCGCGCCGGATGCCGACACGCTGTTCCGGCAGTTGCGGCTCGCCTGCGGCGGTGGCGGCGGTGGCAGTGGCAGCGGCAGTGGCGGCGGAGAGCACCGGCCGCGCGCCGATGCGATGGACCTGCGCAGCTACGGCATCGGCGCCCAGATCCTGAAAGACCTCGGCGTCGGCCGCATGCGCCTGCTGGCGCATCCGCGGCGGATGCCGAGCATGGCCGGCTTCCATCTCGAAGTGACCGGCTTTACCGAGGACGGCAGCGCGCCATCGGCCGTCGACGAAACGGGGCAACTGCGATGACCGTCGACCGGATCACCGGCGCGCTCGATGGCGACCAGCTGCGGGTCGGCATCGTCCAGTCGCGCTTCAATGCCGACATCTGCGAGGGATTGCGCGACGCCTGCCTGGCGCAGCTGCAGGCGCTCGGCGTCGCGACCGCCGACACGTTGCTGTGCACCGTTCCCGGCGCGCTCGAGATCCCGACCGCGTTGCAGCAGCTCGGCCGCTCCGGCGAGTTCGATGCGCTGATCGCGCTCGGCGCCGTCGTCAAGGGCGACACCTACCACTTCGAGGTAGTCTGCAACGAGAGCGCCGCCGGCGTCACCCGGGTCGCGCTCGAACTCGGCCTGCCGGTCGCCAACGCGATCCTGACCGCCTACACCGAGGAGCAGGCACGCGCCCGGATGGCCGAGAAGGGCGCCGAGGCGGCGCGGGTCGCGGTCGAGATGGCCAATCTGGCAGCGGCGATCGAGGCGATCTCGGACGAGGTCGCGGATTGAGTCCGGCCGGCGGCGGCGTGGCCGGTGGCGGCGCGCCCGGCGGCGGCGCATCCGGGCAGCGCCCCGAGGCCCGGCGCGGCGGCGGCAGCCGGCGCCGCCGTTCGCGCGAGCTCGCGATGCAGGGGCTCTACCAGTGGCTGCTGGCGGGCGCCGACCGTGGCGCGATCCAGGCGCATCTCGAGGCCAGTCCCGGTTTCGAGCGAGCCGACCGACCGCACTTCGAAGCGCTGCTGCACGGCGCGATCGGCGCCGCCGCCGAGCTCGACCAGACGCTGCTGCCGTTCCTCGACCGCGCGCTCGACCAATTGAGCCCGGTCGAGCATGCGACGCTGATGATCGGCAGCTTCGAGCTGCTGCGCCATCGCGAGATCCCGTACCGCGTCGTCATCAACGAAGCCGTCGAACTCGCCAAGAGCTACGGCGGCACCGACGGCTACAAGTACGTCAACGGCGTGCTCGACCGGGTCGCGGCGGTGGTCCGTGCCGACGAGACCGGCACGGCGGCGCCGGCCGAGGGCGGCCCCGGCGGATGGGCGAGTTCGAGCTGATCCGGCGCCATTTCGCGCGCGGCATCACGCCGGGCGCGCTGCCGCCGGGCGCACCGAGGCTGGCACCGCAGGTCGCGCTCGGCATCGGCGACGACTGTGCGCTGCTGCGGCCGCCGCCGGGCCAGGCGCTGGCGATCTCGACCGACCTGCTGCTCGAAGGGCGCCATTTCTTTGCCGGTACCGCTGCCGATGCGATCGGCCACAAGGCGCTCGCGGTCAATCTCTCCGATCTCGCCGCGATCGGCGCGCGGCCGCTCGGGTTCACGCTGGCGCTGGCGCTGCCGGCGATCGATGAAGGCTGGGTCGCGGCGTTCTGCCGCGGCCTGTTCGCGCTCGCCGATCGCAGCGGCTGTCCGCTGGTCGGCGGCGACACCACCCGCGGGCCGCTGACGATCTCGATCACCGTGTTCGGCGCGGTCGCCGAGGCCGCGGCACTGCGCCGCGATGCGGCTCGCCCCGGCGACCGCATCTGGGTCTCGGGCCCGCTCGGTGGCGCGGCGCTCGCGGTTGCCCAGCGCCGGGCCGGTGGTGCGGTCGACGCCGCGGCTGCCCGGCGGCTCGACTGGCCCGAGCCGCGTCTGGCGCTCGGCGCCGCGCTTGCCGGCACCACGCTGGCTGGTGCCGCACCGGCCGGAGCCGCACCGGCCGGAGCCGCATCGGCTGGTGCCGCCCGCACTGTCGTCGCACACGCTGCGATCGATCTGTCCGACGGCCTCGCCGGCGACCTGCGCCACATCGTCGCGGCGTCGTCGGCGGCGTGCGGGCAGCCGCTGGTCGCGACGCTCGAGGCGGCTGCCGTGCCGCTCGACCCGGCGCTGGCCGGGCTGACCGCTGCCGACGCGCTGCATCTTGCGCTGCACGGCGGCGACGACTACGAACTACTGTTCACCGCGCCGCCGCGCGCGGACGCCGCGCTCCGGCAACTGGCGCCGGCCGCGGTCGCGATCGGCCGGATCGATGCCGCGCCGGCCGGGGTCGCCGAACGCGGTATGCTGTTGCTGGATCGCGCCGGGCGGATCGAGACGATCGAACAGGGCGGCTTCGACCACTTCCGCGAGGAGTCAGCCGGCGCCGCCGCGCCGGCAGTCCGAACCGGCTCCGGATCGACAGGCCCCGGCTCAATCTTCGACCGCAATCAATCGTCGACCTCATGACTTCCGACGCCGAGGACGTGACCGATCTGGTCCGCAGCGGTGCGCCGGTCCGGCCGGTGCGGCCGGATTTCGCGTTCATGCGGCCGCGGCTGTCGCGCTGGATCGCGCTCGGCTGCGGCAGCGGTCTCGCGACCACCGCGCCGGGCACCGTCGGTACGCTGTTCGGCTGGCTGACCTTCACGGTGATCGCGCGGCTGTTCGGCGATCCCGGCGTCATCGCGGCGATCGTGGCCGGCCTGGCGATCGGCCCGTGGGCGATCGGTCGCACCGGGCGCGACCTCGGCGCGCGCGACCATGGCGCGATCGTCTGGGACGAGATCGTCGCGATCTGGCTGGTGCTGCTGCTGGTGCCGGCGACATTCACCGCGCAACTGGTCGCCTTCCTGCTGTTCCGCGCCTTCGACGTGATCAAGCCGCCGCCGATCGGGGTGGTCGATCGCCGCTGGCGATCGGCCATCGGCGTGATCGCCGACGATCTGCTCGCGGCCGGCTACACCGTGCTGGCGTTCGCGCTCGGCCAGCGGCTGCTGGGGGGCGGGTAGTGACCGGGTTCGATGCGCAGGCCGTCCTGCGGGCTGCCGAGCTCGGACGCCGCGTCCGCGACCTCGGCGGCCGGATCGCGACCGCGGAGTCGTGCACCGGCGGGCTGCTCGCCGCGGCGCTGACCGAAACCGCCGGCTCGAGCGACTGGTTCGACCGCGGCTTCGTGACCTATTCGAACGAGGCCAAGGTCGATCTGGTCGGCGTCCGCCTGGCGACGCTGGCCGCGCACGGGGCGGTCAGCGAGGCCGTTGCCGCCGAGATGGCGATCGGCGCGCTGCGTCATTCGACGGCCCTGTTGACGATGGCGGTGACCGGCATCGCCGGCCCGGGCGGTGCCGTGTCCGGCAAGCCGGTCGGCACCGTCTGTTTCGGTTGGGCACTGGCGAGCGCCGGCCGCGACCTGGAGCACCGGCTGATCGTCGAGACACGGCATCTGGACGGCGACCGTGCGACGGTGCGTCGCCTCACCGTCCTGCACGCGTTCGCCGGCGCGATGACGCTGCTCGACCGCTTCGCCTGAGCCGGGTCAGGCCCGGCGGCTCCGCGACGGATCCGGGACGGCCGTCAGGCGCTCCAGCCGGGGCGGGTGACGTCGATCCGCAGCCGGCGGATGCGGTCGACGTAGTGGATCAACCCGCTGAGCATCCGGTGCCGCCAGCCGGCCAGCCGGATGAACGAGGCTTCGGCGATCGCCTGCCGCGCATGCCATTCGGTGACCCGCGCCTCGCCGGCGGCGAAGGCGGCGAGCAGGGCCTTGTCGGCGAGGATGTTGATCCGGCGCCCCAGCCCTTCCGCCGCCTGGGCGATCAGCGCCACCGCGCGCGGCTCGAAGAGCTGCGGATGGCCGCCGGCGCGCCGCAGCCGATGGGTCAGGTAACCGGCAGTCTCGGCCGTCGACAGCGGGCCGAGATAGAAGCGTTCGGTGATCCGCTCGCGCAGCGGCCGCATCCGCGCCGTCGCCAGCGTCTCGCGCAGCTCGGGCTGGCCGACCAGCACGATGCCGAGCAGCTTGCGGCTGCCGGCCTCGAGATTGGACAGCAGCCGGATCTCCTCGAGGCTGTCGGCGCTGATGACCTGGGCCTCGTCGATCAGTACCGTGACGCGGCGGCCGAGGCCGTGCAGCGTGATCAGTCGCGACTGCAACGCGCGCAGCACGTCGACCGGCCTGAGCGCATCGACCGGCACGTGCAGGTCGCGGGCGATCGTCGCGACCAGGTCGTCGCGGGTCATCGACGGGTTCGGGATGTGGACGATCTCCAGGTCCGGCGGCCGGCGTTCGATCAGCATGCGCGCCAGCATCGTCTTGCCGGTGCCGACCTCGCCGGTCACCGTGACGACGCCCTCGCCGTGCAGCACCGCGTATTCGAGGGCGGCGAGGATCTCGCCGCGCATTCCGCCGCCATGGAAGAAGCCGGGCTGCGGCGTCAGCACGAACGGTGCCTCGCGCAGACCGAAGTGGTCCAGATAGAGGGCCTGGGGTCGGGCGTACTTCATGGGTTCGCGGTTCCGATCGAAAGGGGCCGACGCGAAGCGGGCGGCATGGGGTGCCCGCACGTCGCCGGCACCGGACGCGTCGAGTGTGCGCGTCCGCGCCGGATGCCGGCAGACGGTTCGACGGACGCGGAGCGAGGCCGAACGAATGGCATCGCGGGTCGCCCTCCTGTTGTCGTGACGCGACGTTCGCGCTGACTGGCCGGCCGCCGTCTGCCGCGCGTCGCCGACCTCTGTGCCGCTCGGTCGCCGGCGGCCTGTCGACGGCGGACAACGACACCGACCGTCCGTGCCACCGCCGACGACGTCGGTCGTCACCTCGGAGCCGCCGCCCGCGTCGGACAGCAGACTCGCCGCATTCGCCGCCCACGGCACCCCGCCGGTGGCGGCGCGACCTGATCAGAAGAAAGGTGATGGATCCGATGCCAAGCCAGACCGCAGTACTGCCAGCCGCTCAGATCCGCGGCCGCCGCCGGTGCGACCGCGGGACGGCACGCGGCCGTCGCGGCACGTCGCTCGCGGCGCTGCTGTCGGGGACCGTCACCCTGGTCGGCTGCATGACGGCGCCGATGCAGCCGGGCAGCTACCACCTGGGCAGCGGCGCAGCAGGCGCGCCCGCCGCGGCCGATGCCGGGCCGGCAGGCGACGATGCGGTTCCCGGCATCGTCGGTGGCGCGATGATGCCGCCGCAGCCGCAGAACGGGCCCCGGCTCGAGACCTACTCGGTCGTGGTCAGCGACGTCGAGATCGCCGAGCTGCTGTTCGCGATGGCGCGCGATGCGAAGATCGACGTCGACGTCCACCCGGCCGTCCGTGGCCGGGTCACGCTGAACGCGGTCAATCAGACGCTGCCGCAGATCCTGTCCCGGCTGTCGCGGCAGGTCGACCTGCGCTACGAGTTCGATGGCCGCAACCTCGTCGTCCTGCCGGATCTGCCGTTCCTGCGGCACTACACCGTCGACTACGTCAACATCGCCCGCGACGCCCAGGCGAGCACCAGCATCGCGACGCAGATCGCTTCGGCCGGCCGCGATGCTCTGGCCTCGAGCGGCGGCAGCCAGCTCAGCAACAACTCGACGACCCAGATCGTCAACACCTCGAACAACCGCTTCTGGAGCATGCTGGTCGAGAACCTGCATACGCTGCTCGACGACGGCCGGCCGCCCCGCAGCCACGACTCGGGCGGAGCCGGCGGCGCTGCCGCGGCACCCGTGGCCGGCGGAGCAGGCGGGGCAGGTGGGGCAGGCGGTGGCGCCGCGGCCGCTGGCGCCGGCGGCGCTGCGGCGGCCGGTACCAGGGCCAACGCCGGAGCGGCGGGTGGCGGTGCCGGCTCGCGCGCATCGGCGCAGGCTGCCGGCGCACCGGCGGGCGCCGACACCTCCGACGGCGTCGGAGCCGCGGTCATCGCCAGCCCCGAGACCGGCATCGTCTCGGTGCGCGGCACGCAGCGCCAGCACGAGCGGGTCCAGGAGTACCTCGACAAGCTGCTGAATTCGGCCCGCCGTCAGGTGCTGATCGAGGCGACGATCGCCGAGGTGCAGCTGTCCGAGCAGTTCCAGCAGGGGGTCAACTGGTCGCGGATCCGGGCCGACGGATCGGGTTGGGCCTTCCAGCAGCAACCGTCCGGCACCAGCCCGCTCGGCAGCGGCGCGCTGCCCGGCTCGGGACCCGGGGGCATCGTCTTTCCGCAGAATCCGACCGGCACGAACGATCCCGGCGGCGCCGCCTTCAACGGCGGGCAGACGCCGAGCCTCGGCGTGCTGCGCTATCTGAACTCGACTTCGACGCTCGGCAGCATCGGCGCCGCGGTCTCGCTGTTGCAGAGCTTCGGCAAGGTCAAGGTGCTGTCGAGCCCGAAGATCAGCGTACTGAACAATCAGACGGCGGTGCTCAAGGTCGTCGACAACAAGGTCTACTTCACGATCGGCGTGCAGATCACGCCCGGCACGGCGACGACGGCGCCGCTGGTGACCTACACCTCGACGCCGAACACGGTGCCGGTCGGCTTCGTGATGTCGGTGACGCCGCAGATCGAGGAGAGCGGCACGGTGACGATCAACGTCCGGCCGACGATCTCGCGCATCGTCGGCTACGTGACCGATCCGAACCCGGCGCTCGCCAGCAGCAACGTGACCAGCCGGATCCCCGAGATCCAGACGCGGGAGCTCGAATCGATCCTGAAGGTCACCAACGGCGACGTCGCCGTGATGGGCGGACTGATGCAGGAGTCGGTCAACGATCAGACCGACGGCGTGCCGGGGGCCGCGAGCGTGCCGCTGTTCGGCAACCTCTTCAAGTACCGCAACGATGCGTCGACCAAGTCCGAGCTGGTGATCTTCCTGCGGCCGATCGTCGTGCGCGACCCGAGCCTGGACGGCGACTACCGCAGCCTGAAACCGTTGCAGCCGGGTCCGGACTTCTTCACCAAACCGGCGTCGATGCCGTTGCCGCGCGCGTGGCAGCCGACCTCGCGAGCGGCCCCCGCCACCGGCGGTACGGCAACCGCCGGGGCGCCGCCGACCACCGTCTCGGCCGTCGCCCCGGCGTCGCCGCGCGGCGACTTCCCGATAGCGAGCCCTCGATGAGTCTGCTGATCAAGGCACTGAAACAGGCCGAGCGCCGTCATGCCGAGGCGACGGCAGGCGGCGCCGATCTCGAGATCGCCACCGATCCCGGCGTCCCGTCGGGGCACGGCGATCCGGGCGGGCCTCGCAATCACGAGATCCGCACGCCGTTGCCACCGATCAACCAGCTGCTGCCGGCGATTGCCGACCGCACGGCACCGGCGGAGCTCGCGCTCGAGCCGGGTCCGGCCGCAGCGCCGCAGGCGCAGGTGTCCTCGACACCGCAAGCGCAGGTTTCCGCGGCGCGGATGGGCAGCGCCGCGATCGCGGCGGCGAAGGCAGCGAGCGACCTCGATGCTGCGCAGAAGGGCGGCGAAGCTGCCTCCCGGGCCACCCCGCAGGGCGTCTCGCCGGTTGCGGAACCGGCCGGCACCGCGTCCCGCCCGGCCGCGCTGCGGCCATCGGCGAGGCAGCAGGCGAACCGCGCCCGGCTGGTAGTCCTCGCGGGGCTCGCAGCCGCGGCGATCGGCATCGGTGGCTGGCTTGCCTGGTCGCTGTCCAGCCCGGCCAGGCCGTTGGCGCCGGTGCTCGCGTCCGGGCCGATGCCGGCGACCGACCCGATGCCGGCGGCCGACCCGGCCGCGATGGGCGACGGCATGAATGCCGCCCCGGCGCGGGACGAGACCCGTGGTGCCGCCGGCTCCGACGACAGCGGACGCGTCGCGGCGAGCCAGGGCGGCGGGCAGCCGATCGCCGCCGACGCGAGGTCGGCCGCGACCGGCAACGCTCCGACCGGCAACGCTCCGACCGGCAATGCTCCGACCGGCAATGCTCAGACCAGTAACGTTCCGGCCGGAAACGGGACGCTCCCGGATGACCGGACGATCGGTACCGAACGGAACAGCCCGGCGGCGCCGACGGCTGGGGTCGCCACGAACCCCGCCAGGCCGGCGGCCGCGCCGGCGCCGATCGCGAGGACGCGCCCCCTGGCGACGGCCGCGAAGCCGGCAGCAGCGGCGCCCGCTGCGCCGGCGGCCGCTGTGCCGGCGGTCGCAGCAGCAGCGCGGCCGGCGTCGCGGCTGGCCGGCGAGCGACCGGCGAGCGCCGCGGGCGAGACGATGCCAGCACCGGCGGCCTCGGCCGCACCGGCCGCCGGCCGCGCCGCCGGATCGACCGGCGGCATCCGGCTGCAGCCCGGGGACGTGAATGGCGAGCGCGTCGCGACGCTGGCCGCGGCCGCCTACTCGGCGCTCGGCCGGCATGACGACGCGGCGGCGCGGGCAGGCTACGAGGAGGTGATCGCGCTCGACCGCAACCATGCCGATGCCTGGATCGGTCTGGCGACGCTGGCGGCCCGACGCGGCGATGCCGCGACGGCCGAACGCCTCTACCAGCGGGCGCTGGAGATCGATCCGAACCACGTCGCCGCCCGGGCGGGCCTGCTGTCGACCCGCAGCGCGACCGATCCGGTCACCCAGGAGAGCCAGCTTCGCAGCCTGATCGCCCTCGATCCGAACCAGCCGGCGCTGCACTTCGCGCTCGGCAACACGCTCGCCCGCCAGGCACGCTGGCACGATGCGCAGCAATCGTACTTCGCGGCCTTCAGCGCCGATCCGAAGCGGCCGGAGTACGCGTTCAACCTCGCGGTGAGCCTGGACCGGCTGCGCCAGCCGCGTCCGGCGATCGACTACTACCGCAGGGCACTGTCGCTCGCGACGGTCCAGCCGGCCGGATTCCCGGTCGAGCGGGCACGGTCGCGCGCCGCCGAGCTCGAGCGGGCGCTCGGGCAGACCGCGGGCGGCCCCGCCGATGCCGGCGGCATGGCGCGCTGACGGCGATGACGACGCGTCCCGACCCGACCGGAATCGCCCTGGCCGACGGCCCTGCGGCGGGCGCCCAGCGCACGGTCGCAGCCGGCCGCTATGCGGCCGGACCGGCCGGCGTTGCGGCGAACATGCAGAAGCGTCGGCCGCTCGGCCAGGCCCTGATCGAGCGCGGGGTGCTCAGCGAGGATCAGCTGCGCATCGCGCTGATGGAGCAGAAGGTCCGGGGGCTGCCGCTCGGCAAGATCCTCGTCATCCTCGGCTTCCTGACCGAGTCGACGCTGCGCGAGGTGCTCGCCGAGAACCTCGGCCATCGCGAGATCGATCTGTCGCGGGTGATTCCGGACCCGGCCGCGCTCGCGCTGGTGCCGCGCGATCTGGCCAAGCGCCACGGCGTCTTCCCGGTCAGCGTCGATGAGGAAGACCGCACGCTGACGCTCGCGCTCGCCAATCCGAACGACGTCGTCACGGTCGACCAGCTCAGCGCGCATCTGCAGGGGCGCTACCGGCTGATCCTGTCGATCGCCGCCGAAGGCGAGGTCGCGAATGCGATCAACCTCTACTACGGCCACGAACTGTCGATCGACGGCATCCTGAACGAGATCGAGACCGGTCAGGAGGACGCGGCGAGCCTGGAGGCCGGCAATCGCGAATACTCCGGTCCGGTGGTCCGCCTGGTCGATTCGATCCTCGCCGACGCGATCCGCCAGCGCGCCAGCGACATCCATTTCGAGCCCGAGGCCGGCTTCATCCGGATCCGCTACCGGATCGACGGCGTGCTGCGCCAGATCCGCGCGCTGCACGCCAAGTTCTGGCCGTCGATGTCGGTGCGGCTGAAGATCGTCTCCGGCATGAACATCGCCGAGTCGCGCGCGCCGCAGGACGGCCGCCTGTCGCTGCTGATGAACGGGCGGCAGGTCGATTTCCGCGCCGCGGTGATGCCGACGATCCACGGCGAGAACTTCGTGCTGCGGATCCTGGACCGGGCGAGCAACCTGCTTCCGCTCGAGCAAATGGGCATGACCGACGATCAGCTCGAGCTGATCGAGACGATGATCACGCGGCCCGAGGGCATCGTGCTCGTGACCGGTCCGACCGGCAGCGGTAAGACGACGACGCTGTACTCGCTGCTGTCGCGGCTCAACCGCGAGGGCGTCAACATCATGACGCTCGAGGATCCGGTCGAATATCCGCTGCCGATGGTGCGCCAGTCGAACCTGGCGAGCGGCATCAAGCTCGAGTTCGCCTCCGGCATCCGCTCGCTGATGCGCCAGGATCCGGACATCATCCTGGTCGGCGAGATCCGCGATGCCGACACCGCGACGATGGCTTTGCGCGCGGCGATGACCGGGCATCAGGTCTATTCCACGCTGCATACCAACTCGGCGATCGGCGCGATCCCGCGGCTGATCGACCTCGGCCTGACCGCCGAGCTGATGGCCGGCAATCTGATCGGCGTCATCGGCCAGCGGCTGGTGCGCCGGCTCTGTCTGCACTGCCGGACACCTTACCAGGCCGACGAGGACACGCTGCGGGCTCTTGGCCTCGCGGCCGAGGAGTCGCAGACGCTCTATCGCGCCGAAGGCTGCGCCCGCTGCAGCTACCAGGGCTTCAAGGGCCGGCTGCCGCTGCTCGAGATCCTCAGGCTCGACGATGAATTCGACGACCTGATCGGCCGCGGCGCATCGGTGCGCGACATCGTCCGGCTCGCCCGGCAGAAAGGCTACCGGACGCTCGCCGACGATGCGGTCCGGCGCATCCTCGAAGGCGCGACGTCGATCGACGAGGCGGCCCGCGTCGTCGACCTGACGCAGCTCGCGAGCCGGGCCGAGACGGCCGGCGCATAGCGGCCGACGGCGGAACCGGACATCTCCATGGCGATCTTCGTCTACCGTGCCGTCGATCTCGCGGGCCGCATCTCGCGCGGCCGGATGCCGGCGTTGAACGAGCGCGAGCTCGAAGGCCGGCTGCGCAACAACGGCCTGGAGGTCATCACCGCGACCCAGCTGATCGCATCCCGGGGCGGGCGTTCGCGCGGTCGCATCGGCCGGACCGAGCTGATCAACTTCTGCTTCCACATGGAGCAGACGCTGCGCGGTGGCGTGCCGATCACCGAAAGCATCGCCGATCTGATCGAGGGCCTCGCCCATCGCGGCTTTCGCGATGTGCTGGCCGTCTGCCTCGAGGCGGTCCGCGAAGGCGCGCCGCTGTCGTCGGCGCTGGCGACCTTTCCGAACACCTTCGACGAGGTCTTCATCGGGCTGATCCGGTCCGGCGAGGAATCCGGCCGCCTGCCCGACGCCTTCGCCCGCGTCGGTGCCCGGCTGCGCTGGATCGACGAGCTGAGCAGCCAGATCAAGAAGATGGTCGCCTATCCGGCCTTCACCGTCGTGGTACTGGCCGCCGTCACCGCCTTCCTGCTGATCTATCTGGTGCCGCAGTTGAGCAGTTTCATCCGCGAGGCGAGCGGCGGCGAGCTGCCGCTGATGACGGAGGTGCTGCTCGCGCTGTCGAAGCTGCTGGTGCACGGCTGGCCGGTCCTGCTGGCGGCGCCGTTCGTGATCGGCCTGGCGGGCTGGGGCATCTACACCCGGCTCGGCGAACGTTCGCTGCTGCGGCTCGACCGGCTGAAGCTGCGGCTGCCGGTGGTCGGCGGCATCATCGAGCGGATTGTGCTCGCCCGCTTCACCTCGCTGCTCGGCACGCTGTACGAGAGCGGCGTCCCGGTGCTGCATGCGCTGCAGGTCAGCCGCGATGCCGCCGGCAATCGCTGGATCGCGCGCGGCATCGAGCGGGTGCACGACGAGATCGTCCAGGGCCAGGGCCTGTCCGATGCCTTCGCGGCGGTCGAGATGTTCCCGACGCTGGTGCTGCGGATGGTCAGGATCGGCGAGGCCACCGGCGAGCTCGACAAGGCGCTCGCCAACGTCAGCTACTTCTACAACCGCGAGATCCAGGCGGCGATCGACCGGATCCAGGCACTGGTCGAGCCGCTGCTGACCGTGACCCTCGGCCTGCTGCTCGGCTGGCTGATGATGGCCGTGCTGGGTCCGATCTACGACCTGCTCGGCAAGATCCGCTTCTGACCCGACCTGGCGATGGCGACATGACGGCCCGATACGTCCTTCACCTGAATGCCCGCGGCGCGGTCGCGCTGCGCGTCACGCGTCGCGGCATCGTCGTGCTCGGCCGCTTCGGAAGGGCCGTCGACGCCGAGACGCCGCCCGAAGGCGCCGAGGCGCTGTTCGCCAGCGCACCGCGGGCGCGCTGGGTCCTGATCGCCGATTCGGTCGACGAGGAACTGCACGTCGAGGACATGCCGCCGCTGCGTGCCGCCGACCGGCAGCGGATGATGGCGCGGCGCGTCGCCCAGCGCTTCCGCGACCGGCGGCTCGCGACCTGGCTGCCGCTCGGCAACGCCGGCGGCCTGCGGCGCGGCCTCGCGCGCTGGTTCGGGTCGAAGCCGGCGGGTGCGGCGGCCGAATCCGGAGCAGGCTCGCGCCAGCAGGTCCTGCTCGCCGGTCTGGCTGTCGACCAGGATCTCCAGGCCTGGACGACGCTCACCCAGGCGTGCGGCATCCGCGTGGCCGGCATCCGCTCGCCGGCGCTGCTCGCGGCCGACGTCGGGCGCGGCCTCGGGACCGCGCCGTCCGGATTGCTGGTGACCGTCCAGCCCGCCGGCATCCGTCAGACGCTGCTGATCGACTGCCAGCCCCGGTTCACCCGGCTCGCGGTCGTCGCCGAGGGCCGCATCGACGCGGCCGCGGTCGTCCGCGAGGTCTCGCGGGTCATGCACTATCTGTTGATGAGCCAGGTCGTCACCCGCGACCTGATGCGCGCCGGCGACTTCGTCGTCTGGGTCGTCACCGATGGCGTGTCGTCGGCGAACCTGCTGCCGCAAGAGCTCGTGGTCGACAACTCGAGCGCCGTCGCACTGCAGGCGATGACCGCGGCGGAGCTGGGCGCGGTGCCGGTCGTCGACGAGGCGCGGCAGCCGCTGCCGGACGATGATCCGGCCGCCGGCCTGGCCGTCTGGGCCAGGGCGGCGCTGTCGGAGCGAGGTGCCGTCGACTATGCCTCGACGGCGATGCGGGCGGTCGATCGGCAGGCGACGGTGCGTCGGGCCGTCGTCGGCGTCGGCAGCGGTGCGCTCGCGGTCAGCATGCTCGCCTATATCGGCGTCATCGCCGCCGACAGGATCATCCCCGGCGGCCTGCAGCCGGTGCTGTCGCGTGCCGAGGCCGCGGAACTCGCCCGGCTCGAGGCGGCCCGGGTGAAGGCTCCGGTCGCCGGCGGCGAGATTGCGCGGGTCGTCGCAGCCGAGCAGTCGCTGCGCGAACGGGCCTTCGTGCCGGCGCCGTTGCTGCGGGGAATCGGGCAGGTGCTGGCCGAAGCCGTCGATGTGCGGTTGACCTCGCTCTCGTGGTCGCGCGCCGCGGCCGCGGAAGGTGCGGCCGGCAACGGCGACGCCGCCGACCCCAGCGCCAACGTCGGCGTCGGCGGCAACGGCCTGCCCGGTGTCGGTGCCGGTGTACAGGGCCTGCCTTCGGCGTCCTGGTCGCCGCCGGTCGGGACGCCGGAATCCGACGCCGCCGGCACGGACCCGTCGCGGCCGGCGGCGGATGCGGTCCGCGTGCTGATCCGTGCCGAGCTGCCGGAGCACCTGAACAAGTCGACGGCCAATGCGCGCGCCGGTGCGATCGCCCGGGCGCTCGGCGCGGCGTGCCGCTGCGCGGCGGCGCTCGCCGAAGCGCCGTTCGATGCCGAGCCTTCGACCAGCTACAGCACCCGGCCGCCCGGCGAGCTCGGCGGCGGGCTGCGCTTCGTCGTCGAACTGCGGCCCGCCGTCCCGGTCGCGGCCGATATGCTCGCCGGCCGCGCCGCAACGAGGCACTGACATGGACCGCGCTTCGTTGCGAACCCTCGTGCTGGCCGGTCTGTTCGCGGTGCCGACGATCGTCGTCGCGAGTCTCGCCTGGCAGGACCACGCTCGCGCGGCGCGGGAGCAGGCCGAGTATGCCGCCCAGCGCCGGGCTGCGGTCGCTCGGCTGGCGACGCTTCGCGACGAGGCCGAACAGGCGCGCCGCCATGCCGACGATTTCGCGCGGCTCGCCGCCGTCGGCACCGTCGGCCGGCCCGACAAGCTCGCGACGATCGACCGCATCGAGCAGGCGTTGACCCCGTGGCGCGACGAAGTGGTCCGCTTCACGCTCGGCGGCAGCCGGCCGGTCGAGGTCGACGGATCGAACCAGCACGAGTTGCGCGCGACCCGGCTCGACCTCGAGCTGCGGCCGCGGCACGAGGCATCCTTGCTCGCCCTGCTCGCTGCCGTGCGCACCGCCGTGCCGGGCGTCGCCGACGTCGAGCGCTGCGACCTGCGGCTGCGCGGACAGGCCGCGACGGACGGGCTCGCCGCGGCCTGCTCGGTAAGCTGGCGTGTCTTCGTGCCGCGCAGCGGCGACACCGCCGCTGCCCAGGAGGTGCGATGACCACTGCCCGCGAGGTCGCTGGCGCGCTGCTGGTCATCGCCGGCATCATCGCCACGCCGCCGGTGGTCGCCGAGGACGCCCTCGGGCGGCTGTTCCTGACGCCGGCCGAGCGCCGGGCGATCGATGCTGCCCGTCAGGCGCCGGCGGACGCGCCGGCGATGCAGGCGCCGTCGACGGTTCCGCCGCCGGACCCCTCGCGTGTCGACGGCGTCGTCCGGCGCAGCCTCGGTCCGGACGTCGTCTGGATCGACGGTCGTCCGACCGTGCTCTCGGCCGATGGCGGCGCGACGGCGCCACGCATCGAAGCCGACCATGTCGTGCTGCCGACTGCCGACGGGCGCTGGCTGCGGCTGCGGCCCGGGCCGTCGATCGACGGCGCCGGCCGCGTCGCCGGAGCGGTGAAATGAGCTGCCGGCACCGCCGTGGCGCATTGCGCCGCCGCGCACCGGCCAGTCGGCATCGCCAGCGCGGCGTCGCCTTCTATCTGTTCATCCTCGCCGCCGCCGGTGCGCTGGCGGTGCTCGGCTACGGCGCACGCAGCCTGCTCGATGGCCATGCGTCGCGGCTGCAGAGCCATGACCGGGTGCTCGACGAGGCGCGCCGGCTGGTCCTCGCGATGCTGCTGTCGGTCGACGGCGATGCCGCGCCGCGCCGGCTCGGCGAGCCGCGCGGCTTTCCGGACCTGCCGATCGCGGCGGGTGGCGGCGCCGACGCGGTCGAGCCGTCCTATGACGGCCTCGCCGAAACCGTCGGCTGTGCCTATCGCGGTTGGGCGCCCGGCATGCCGCTCGTGCCGGTCGCGACGAGCGGCGCGGCCGCACGCTGCATCGGCCGGCTGCCGTGGCGCGATCTCGGCTTCGTGCCGCCGGACGGCGACCATGCCGATGCCCAGGGGGCGATCCCGTGGCTGATCGTGTCGCCGAACCTCGCGGTCGCGGCCGGCTGCCTGCCGGACTTCACGCCGATCGGTCTCGCCCAGATCGCGCCGGGCGCCGGCTGCGACGGCCGGCCGCCGTATCCGTGGATCCGGGTCGTCGACGAGCGCGGCAACCTGCTGTCGGACCGCGTCGCCGTCGCGCTGCTCGTGCCCGGACCGCCGGTCGCCGGCCAGGCCCGTTCGGCCGCCGCCGGCCCGGCCGCATGGCTCGACCGCTTGACGATCCTGCCGGGCTGCGCGGCACCCTGTCAGCCGGGGACCTACGACAACGCCAACTACAACCATGCCGACGGTCAGCCGACGGTGCTGATCGCCGGGCCGCGCGGTCCGGTCCGTGGTGCTGCCGCCCTGTACCAGGAGCCGGTCGAGTTCAACGACCGGCTCGTGTGGATCACGGTCGACGATCTGGCAGCAGCGATGGAAAGCCGCGCCCGGCGCGCGCTGGTGGCTCGGCTGCAGGCTTTCCGGACGCTGAACGGCCACTACCCGTATGTGGCCGCGACCGGTTCGACGACCGGCGACTGCATCCCCGGCCTGCGCTTCGGCCAGATCGCCGTGCAGGCGGGTGCCTGCGGCGCCGGCAGCACGCTGGCGTTGCCGACCTGGTTTACGGCCGGCGGCTGGCATCGCTATTTCTTCCTCGCGGTGTCGTTGCGCTGCGTTGCCGTGCTCCCTGCCTGCAATGCGCCGGGGCTGCTGGTCGGCACCGACAACGACGTCGACGCGCTGGTGCTGTCGCCGGGTGCGCCGATCACGACCGCCCCGTATGCGCTCGCCCGGCTCGGGCCGCAGGCGCCGCTGGTCGGCTTCACCCGCTCGGTGCTGCCGGCCGACTACCTGGACAGCATCGCGAACGCAGCCGGCCTGCCCGACGTCTTCGAGCTGCTGCCCACGCTCGGCGCGCCGGTCAACGACATCGTGGAGATCGTGCGATGAGCCCTGCCACACGGCCGCCCGAAGCCGGCTTCACGCTGATCGAGGTCGCGATCGGCCTGTTGATCCTCGGCCTCGTCACCGTCGGCATCGTCGCATCGCTGTCGCAGCAGGCCGAGTCGCGCCGCCATGCGCAGACGCGGCTCGCGCTCGCCGAGGCCCGCGAGGCGCTGCTCGCCTTCGTCGGCGTCAACGGCCGGCTGCCGTGCCCGGCCGTCGCCGCGACCAACGGCCGCGAGTCGGTCGCCGCCGTCGCCGGCAACACGATCACCTGCACCGCCGAGAGCGGCCTGCTGCCGGCGGTGACGCTCGGTCTGCCGGGCCTGGACACCGGCGGCTGGCTCAACAACGCGTGGAGCGACAGCGGCAATCCCGCCGCGACGCTGCCGCGCACTTTCCGCTATGCGGTCAGCAGTCTGGCCGCGCCGGTCGCGAACGCATTGACCTCGCCGCGGCTGGGCGCGACGGCGGCCAACACCGCGACCCGCCGGCTCGACGTGCAGGCGGCGGTCGAGGTCGGTCAGGGTCTGTTCGTCTGCGCCTCGGCGACCGGTGCCGGCACCGGCGCGAACCGCTGCGGGACGCCGGCCAACCTGCTCGCTTCGTCGGCGGCGGTGATCGTCTGGACGCTCGGCGCGAACGGCAACGATGCGGCCGCCTTCTCGGCCGACGAACAGCAGAACTTCGCGCTCACGGTGCCGCGCGTCGTGATCAGCCGGGTCAACGCCCCGGCGGGTGCGCAGGGCGGCATGTTCGACGATCTCGTGACCTGGGTGCCGTACAGCCTGGTGGCGGACCGTCTGGTCTCTTCGGGGTTCCTGCCATGAGCGCGCACGGCCGCTCCGAAGCGCTCATCCCGGAGCGCCTGGCGCGGAGGGTAGTTCAGTGAATGCGGCGCAGGCGATCCGGCGATCCGCGCCGGACGGCCGATCCGGACCCGACCAGCGGCCTGCGCTGGCCGGCAAGGGAGGCCGATAACGACGACAGTGCCGATCACGAACGAATCGGAGCCATGCGCCGTGCCAACGGGTCGCAGGCCTCCGTCGCCGCTGGCAGGCCGGTCGCTGCCCTCGGCGATCCCTAGTGTTCCCTGGGGCGCGCTCTGGACGGCGCGCCGAACCGTATCCATCCAAGGAGTCTCAGATGTCACGAAAAACGCAATCCGGTTTCACGCTGGTCGAGATCGCCATCGTGCTGGTCATCGTCGGGCTGCTGCTCGGCGCGGTGCTGAAGGGCCAGGAGCTGATCTTCAATTCGAAGGTCAAGGCGACCTTCAACATGGCGCGTGAGCTGTCGGTGGCCTTCGCCGGCTACCAGGACCGCTACAAGCAGCTGCCGGGTGACGATCCGCAGGCGGCGAGCCGCTTCCCTGCCGCCGACCCGGCGCCGGTCAACGGCAACGGCAATGGCCTGGTCCCCTACGGCAGCATCTGCTCGGCGGCGTCGCAGGCCGGCGAAGGCTGCCAGGCGTTGTATCACCTGCGGTTGGCCGGTTTCCTGACCGGATCGGGTGCCCTCGCTCTGCAGACGCCGTTCGGTGTCGCCGTCCCCGCCACCGCGAGCCAGTTCATCACGAACGGCGGCAGCGGCCAGGCGCTCGCGTTTCTGAACGGATACGGGGTGACGCACAAGATCATGAGCGCGATCGACACCGCCTACGACGACGGCAATCCGGCCACCGGCACGGTGCGCTGCCAGACGATCACGGCCTACAACATGAGCACTCCGGAGGCCAATATCGGGAGCCACTGCGTGATCATGATGTGATCGTCGACTGATCACGGCGGCGGCGCTTCCGGACGGAGCGCCGCGGCGCGGGGCCGAACCGGCCCGAGGCAGGGCCCGCCCCCCCCGCCGCCATAAGGGGCCACCACCCCCCAACCCCCCAGGCCA
>JBFWQR010000144.1:0-20071 GCA_050249335.1 Lautropia sp. | reverse complement strand
GCTCGCCATCCGGAACCGCCGCGACTCGCGCAGCGCGTCGACCCGGCTCTGGCAGTCGGCGTCGAAGACCGGCGCGGTCGCGGTGCCGGCGGTCCCTGCGGCGGCCCGGGCGGCGTCGCCGACGCCGCCGGCCGCGATCTCGGCGGCGCGGTTGGCGTCGCGGCGCGCCGGTGCCAGCAGCTTGTCGAACACCGCCGTCACCGCGTCGCGCGCAGTGCGCAACCGGGCGTCGAACTGGTCGGGAGCGAGGCCGAGCATCGCGGCGATGGTCGCGCGTTTCTCCGGAGCGTCCGGCAGCCAGTGGGTCTGCTCGTCCTCGAGATACTGCAGCGCATGCTCGGTCCGGCGCAGCAGCGTCCAGGCGGCGATCAGCGCCTCGACCGTCTGCGGTTCGAGCAGCCGGCGCTGCGCCAGCCGTTCGAGCGCCTGCGGCGTCGAGCGTTCGCGCAGCACCGGATCCTGGCCACCGCGGACGATCTGGAACAGCTGTGCGCTGAACTCGATCTCGCGGATGCCGCCGCGGCCGAGCTTGACGTCCCAGCCGGCATTGTCGCTGCGCTCGCGGCGCGTTTCGTTCTTGCGCGCCTCGCTGCGGATCAGGTCGTGCAGCCGCGACAGCGAGGCGAACGCCGGGTAGTCGAGGTAGCGGCGGAACACGAACGGCGTGATCAGCTGCATCAGGCCCTGGATGTCGGCATCGGTCGTGTCGCGCGGCGCCAGCCCCGAATCGGCGATCACGCGGCCCTTGAACCAGGCGAAGCGCTCCCACTCACGGCCCTGCTCGTAGAAGTACTGCTCGAGCATGCCGAGCGACGCGATCAGCGGCCCCGAATCGCCGTACGGCCGCAGCCGCACGTCGACCCGGAACACGTAGCCGTCCTCGGTCGTCTGCGCCAGCAGGTTGACCATCCGGCGCGCCAGCCGTTCGGTCGCCTGCGGCTGCGGCCCCTGGTCGCGGCAGACGAACACCAGGTCGATGTCCGACGAGACGTTCAGCTCGGCGCCGCCGAGCTTGCCCATGCCGACCACCAGCAGGTCCTGCGGCCGGCCGTCGTCGCCCTGCAGTTCGCGGCCGGCGGCGGCGAATTCGGCGGCGGCGACCGCCAGCGCATGGCGGACCGCCAGCTGCGCCCAGTGCGAGATCGCGGTGACGACCTCGGCGAGCGGCGCCTGCTGGGTCACGTCGCGCTCGATCAGCGCCATCATCAGCAGCATCCGGAAACGGCGCAACGCGACCTCCGGCGCTTCGCCGGCGGCCAGCCGGCGCGCCCAGGCGGCGTCGATCGCGGCCGGTACCAGCGGCGCCGCGATCAGCGCCTGCAGGTCCGACAGCAGCGCCGTGCGCAGCGCGTCGGGCCGCGCCGCGATCGCGGTCGCCGAACGGCGGAAATAGCCCGAGTAGCGGGCGGCGGCGCAGGCCTGCGGATCGAACTGCCCCGGCGCCGGCCGATCGGCGGACGATTGCGGCGGATCGCCGGCATCGGACGGTGGGCGGTCGCCGGTAGCCGCCGGCGGCATCGGATCTGTGCCGGAGGTCGGGCTGCCGGTCATTGGTCGGTTCGTCCGGGGACGCGCAAGCGGTTAGCGTAGCATTGTTCACTGACCGGCCGGCGGTGTTCGGCGACGATGCCGGTCTGCATTGCACGCCGCCTCGGCGCGAGCGGGTGCGACGCGTCGGCTCCCAACCTGATTGCACACCGATCGAGCGATGATCCGTTCCATCGAAGGACTGCGCGGTGTCGCGGCCTTGCTGGTCGCGCTGTTCCATGTCTACGTCTACGGCAAATGGGGCGGCTTTCCGGCCGCCTGGGGCGTGCTGCAGCATGCCTGGCTGTTCGTCGATCTGTTCTTCGTGATCAGCGGCTTCGTGATGGCGCAGGCCTATGCCGATCGGATCGACAGCGGCGGCCGCTTCGCCGGCTTCATGGTGCGGCGTTTCTTCCGGCTCTATCCGCTGCACCTGGTCACCACCATCGCGGTGATCCTCACCGCGATCGGCGTCCAGACCGTCAAGTGGCTGCTCGAGCAGCGCGGCCTGCATCTCGGCCGCGAGCAGCCGTTCGGCGCTGAATTCTTCAATCTCGGCTATTTCGGCCTTGAATTGGTGCTGCTGCAGGGCGTCGGCATCATGCAGAAGGAAATTCATAATTATCCTTCTTGGTCGATCTCGGTCGAATTCTGGATGTACGGCCTGTTCGGCTTGTTCGTCTGGACGGTCCGTCGCCACTGGCTGCGGGTGATGCTCAGCGTCGCCGTGGTGATCGTCTGCATTCTTCATTTCATCGGGCGCTGGTCCGCCGGCGCGCCGATGACGCTGGACGTCCAGGGTCTGCCGCGCGGTCTGTTGAGTTTTTTCGGCGGCGTGCTGGTGTTCTATTCATGGCAGGTGACCCGGCCGGCGTTGAACGCGCTGGCGAAGCAGGGCTGGTGGCTCGGGCTGCTGCAGCTGCTGGTGCTGGCGCTGGCGCTGCTGCTGGTCGACCGGCAGTCGCTGCTCGGTCCGCTGCAGTTGCTGACGCCGTTCGCGTTCGCACTGCTGGTCTGGCTGCTGCTGCCGGACCGCGGTTGGGTCGCCTCGCTGCTGCAGACCGCGCCGCTGCAATGGCTCGGCGTCCACAGCTACGCGATCTACATGGTCCACATCACCGTGCAGACCGTGCTCGACTGGCCCGGCCGCGTCGTTCCCGAGCCGTGGAAGCACGGGGTCGGACTGCTGTTCGTCGTTGCCGTGTTCGCCCTGGCGGCGCTCTGCTACAAGTTCGTCGAGGTGCCGTGGCGCGAACGCGGCAAGCGGATCGCGGCGCGGCTCGAGGCGTGGCCGGCGGCGGTCGAGCCGGTGGAACGAGCGGTCCGGCGCGACGGGATCGAGGGCCGCGGCGCGATCTGACTGCCGAAAAAAAAGCCGCGGACCGAAGTCCGCGGCGTCCAAGGCCGCCGGTCCGCAGGGCGGACCGGCGAATGTCGTCGGTCAGGAGAAGCGACCGTCTTCGATCAGCGACGAGATCGTCGCGCCGGTATCGATCGAGACCGCCGCGGTCTCGGTGATCGTCAGCGTGCCCGCGGCCGCCGACGTCAGGTCGCGCGAGTCGGTCACCGTGTAGCTGACCGATCCGCCGGTGTTGAACATCGAGTTCCAGTTCAGTGTCGCCAGCTCGGCCGCCGTGATCGTCTGGCCGACCGTCACCGCGGTGTCGCCGAGGAACAGGCCGCTGGTCGCATTGTCGAACTCGATCAGATACTTGCCGGTGGTATTCGCGTCGGCATCGAACAGCATCTTGTACGGCTGGGAGCTCACCGAGCCGTCGTAGAGCGCGCCGAACTGGTTGGTGCCCGTCTCGGTGCCGGTGTCGTCCCACGGAATCGTGACACCGCCGCCGTAGTCGAAGTCGTTCCACAGCGGCGAGTCGGCCGCCAGCGCGGCACCGGTCGTCCAGGTCCAGCCTTCACCCGGCGTGGTCGCCGTGCTGGCTTGGCTGAGGCCCACCCAGGTGCCGTCGTCGCCTGTCTGGTCACCGAATTGCGCAGCCAGCGCGGTACCGGCGATGTATTCGAGCTCGGTCTGGGTATCGAGCACCGCAAGATAGCCGCCGGCAGCCTGTGCGGCCGCGCTCGCGTCCGCCCACGAGATCGGAGACCCGGTCGTGACCAGTTGATATGCCTTGCCGGTCGTCGTGTTGACGACGACCGACGCATCCAGCGCCGAATCCGGCGTCACCGTGATGCCGGTGATCGTGATCGACTTCAGCGTATCCGGGGGCGTATCGGTGTCGACGAAGCTCTGGGCGACCTTAGCACCGATGTTGGTCTCGGCATTGTTGGCGACCTGCTCGGTGTCGCTGGTGACGGTCGGCGCTGTACTGGGGGGCGGGGTCGGCGTCGGCGTCGGAGTCGGGGTTGGGGTCGGTGCCGGTGTCGGCGCCGGGCTGTCGCTGCCGCTGTTGGCCGCGAGTGCGACCGCGCCGACGCCGACCAGCGCGATCCCGCCGATCGCCCATGGCGACATCGCCGGCGCAGTCTCGGCGGCGGCTTCGACCGGCGCCGGCGTCGTGGCGGTGGTCGAGTCGGTGGTTGCCGGCGGCGACGCCTGGGCGAACTCGGCGATGCTCGCGCCGATCGGCGCTTCGGTCGGCAGGATGATGCCGGCGGCGTTCTGCGCGGCGATCACGGCGTCGACCTGCTCGGCATCGACGACGGCGGCAGCGGCGGCCTGATCGGCCAGGACTTCCTCGGCGGCGGCCAGATCCTCGGGTTTCACGAGGGTCTTGCCAACCATCGCCTTGCCAGCAGCCATTCGTACGCCTTTTGTTTGAACAACCATAGATTTACTTTCCTCAGAATGGAAGAGATACGGCGACGCCGATGCGCCATCCGGCCTCAGTGAGAACTTATCCGAAGCAGCGATCTCGGATTCCCGCTGCGCTGCCGACGATCGATCGCAAGCGACCGTTCATCGGGGCTGCCGATGCTCCTCGAGCCCTCGCGGCCGATCTTCGCATCGATTCGAAAGGCCGAACATGGACCGTCGGTGCGCCCGCCACGCCGATCGACCGGGATCGTGTAACGGCCAACAGAAAGTGCATAAAATCGTTGTGAATCAGCGACAAAGCGTTTCCACTGAAAGTTTTGCGCGAGGCCCGAATCGGGCTCACGAGGCGGTTCGGTGGATCGCCGGCGGCACTGGATCGCGGCGCTCCGATCCAGCGTCGCCGCAGTCCGGCTCAGTCGGGCGCGACCCTTTCCCTGCGACCTCTTCGACCCGTTCCCGCATACCGGCGGATTCCTGGCAGGTCGTGCTGCGTGCTGACGTCGCTGCGCCTGCCCGCGACGCGGAATGTGCGCTGCGATCGGCGGACCGTATGGCATGCTTGCAGACGCGATGGCGATAGCAGACGACGACACGATCGTGCCGGGCAGCGGTGCCTGGTGGCTGCGGCTGGTCGGCGGCGCGGCGCTGCTGGTCGCCGGCCTGCTGGCGGTCGTCTATATCGGCGCCCGCTTCGTGATCTGGCCCAATCTCGACGCCATCGCCGCGCGCTTCGCGGTCGGCATGCAGGAGCGCGCCGGTGCGCCGGTCGCCTGGCAATCGATCGAGACCGATTGGAGCGGTCTGCGGCCGACGGTGACCGTCAACGGCCTCACCCTCGGTCGCGGCGACGATGCGCTGCGGGTCGAACGGCTTTCCGGCACCCTGTCGCTGCGCCAGCTGCTGAGCGGCCGGGCGGCGTTCGACGACGTCATCGCCGACGCGCCGCTGGTCGTTCTGCAGCGCGACGGGGACGCGATCGGCGTGGCGGCGTTGGGGCGCAAGCCCGAAAGCGGCGTGCGGAGCGGCGACGCCTTCGTCGGCTGGCTGCTGCAGCAGCCCGATATCCGTGTCGGCGGTGGCACCGTGGTGCTGCAGGACGTCGGCCAGCCGGCCCGGACGCTGCGTTTCGAGCAGGTCGCCCTGGTGCTGAAGAATCGCGGCCGCGAGCATGATCTGCGGCTCGACGTCGGCCGCGCCGGCGTGCTCGGCGCTACCCTGGCGCTCCAGGCCGAGATCGAGCGGATGTCGGATGCCGACCCGGCCGACTGGCGGCAGTGGAGCGGGCGGATTCAGAGCGACGGCCGCCAGCTGCAGCTGGCGGCGTTGCTGCGGCAGCTGCCGGCGGCAACGCTCGAGCGGCTGATGCGGAGCGCACCGACGTTGCAGCTGGCGACGCTGACCGGGCTGGTCGATCCGGCTCTGGCGATCGGATTCGAAGCCGGGCGGCTGGTCGAGGCACGGCTGCGTCTGCGCGCCGACGGTGTTGCGGTGACGGCTGCCGACCGGCAACCGATCCGGTTGACCCGCGCCCAGCTCGACGCCCGCGCGACGCCCGGCGTTGCCGACGAGTACGACATCGCGATCGCCGCGATCGACCTGGTCGAAGCCGGCGGCGCCCGGCTGCGGTCGACGGCGCCGGCACCGTCGCTGGTGATCGGCCGCGACGGCGCGCCGCTGCGCCTGACGGGCGGCTTCGATGCGTTCGACATCGCGCCGACGCTGGCACTGCTGCGGCGATTGCTGCCTCCTGCGACCGCGACTACGACCGCGACCGCGACCGCGGCGACTGCGCCTGCGACTGCGGCGCCTGCGACTGCGGCGGCCTCAGGGACGGCAGCGGCGGCGACTCCGACCGCGGCCGGCACCGCCGAAGCCGCGCCCGACGTCGCCGGCTGGCTGGCGCGGCTTGCCGGCAGCGGCCGGATCGGCGATCTGCGGATCGACTGGCGCGCCGGCGCGCCGGCGGCCTACGAACTGCGCGGCACCTTCGAGCGCGCGACGCTGGCCGTGACGCCGACGCCGCTCCAGCAGAAGAATCCGCTGGCGCTGCGGGCGCCGGCGATCCAGAACCTGTCGGGCAGCTTCGTCGCGACCGACCGCGGCGGCCAGGCGACGCTGCGCCATCCGGCCGGCGGCGCGCGGCCGGCCGGCGCGGCCAGACCGACCGGCGCCGCGGCCGGCCCGGGTGCGGCCGGCCCGGGGGCCGCGCCGATGCCGGCCGGTGCGCCGGCGGCTGGTACCTCGTCGGCCGCCGCGCCGGTTCGGGCGGTCGAGGACGCCCTGCTCAGCGTGCCGGGCATTCTCGCCGAGCCCGACGTACCGCTCGCCGAGCTCGACGCGCAGTTCGCCTGGACGATCGACCGCGCCGCCGGACCGCAGTGGCTGTCGGTGCGGGTCGACCGCTTCGCATTCGCCAATGCCGACGGGCGCGCCAGCGCCACCGGCCGCTGGCGCAGCGGTGGCCGCGGCGCCGGCGAGATCGACCTGAGCGGACGGGTCGAGCGGATGCAGGCGCGCCGGGTCTGGCGCTACCTGCCGCCGGAACTGTCGCAGTCGGTACGGCACTGGGTCCGCGACGCGTTCGAGTCGGGGTCGATCGAGAACGTCGACGTTCGCTGGGCCGGCGACATCCGAGACTTTCCGTACCGGACCGCGGCAGCCGCCGGCGCCGCGGCGCCGGCGGCCGCGGCGGCGACTGCGGGTGCTGCGGCGAATGCAAGTGCCGCGGCGAACGCAAGTGCCGCTGCGACCGCGGGTACCACCGCGGCGAAGCCGCCCGGCCAGTTCCGCATCGCCGGCAAGGTCCGTGACGTACTGTTCAAGTTCCAGCCGAAATGGCCGGCGATCAACGGGGTCACCGGCGATCTGGTGTTCGAGCGCGCGGCGATGCGCTTCGCCGCCGAGCGCGGCGCGCTGTTCGACGTCGCGCTCGGCAACGTCGTCGCGCGGATCGACGAGCTCGCCGACGCCCGCCTCGAGGTCGACGGCAAGGCGCAAGGCGATGCGGCGCGGATGCTGCAGTTCATCAGCGACAGCCCGCTTGCCGACTCGATCGGCGAAGCGACGCGACCGCTGGTGGTCAGCGGCCCGGCGGCGCTGGAACTGAGCCTGCGCATGCCGCTCGCGCATCCCGAGCGCGCCGCCGTCGCCGGCCGCGTCGATCTGAACCGGAATGCCTTCGTCTACGAAGCGTCGGGGGTCCGGATCACCGACCTGGCCGGCCGGGTCGAGTTCACCGAGAAGTCGATGACGCTGCCGAGCCTGACCGGCCGGATGCTGGGCGGCATCGTCGATCTCGGTGGGCGCGTCAACGAAGCCGGCCAGTTGACGCTGCAGGCGCGCGGCACGCTCGGCGTCGATGGTCTGCGCGAACTGGTCGGCGAGGATCCGCTGCTGCGCCATCTGAGCGGCGAGACGCGTTACCAGACGCAGCTCGATGTCAGCCGCGACGGCACCACGCTCAGAATCGAATCGGACCTGATCGGGCTCGCCAGCTCGCTGCCCAGTCCGATGACCAAGGCCGCCGACGCGCACTGGCCGCTGGCGGTCTCGGTGCAGAGCCAGCCGGGGCAGGGCGGCGATCGGATCGCGGCGACGCTGCACAACGGAATCCGGCTGCTCGCCGAGCGCACCCGCTCCGATCCGCGCAAGCCGCCGCAGCTCGCTCGCGCAGCGCTCAGCGTCAACCGGGCGCCGGTATTGCCCGATCGCGGGATGACGTTCCAGTACACCGGGCAGCGCTTCGATCTCGACGAATGGCTCGATGCGTTCGGCCCGCCGCCGAGACCGCCCGGTGCCACGCGTACGACCGCGTCTGCCGCCGCCACCGCCAGTGCCAGTGCCGCCGGTGTCACCGGTGTCGCCGGTGCCGCTGCGGCCGCCGGTGCCGCTACCGGTGCCGCCGCCGGTACGGCCGCCGGTACGGCCGCCGTCGCTGCTGCCGGCACCGCCGCCGGTGCGGCGGCGACGCCATCGCCGGGCTGGCTCGACCAGCAGGGCGATGCGCTGCCGGTGACCGTCTCGCTGCTCGCCGACGAGGTCCGCGCCGCCGGCCGCAACTTCAACAAGGTCGTGCTCGGCGCGTCGCGCAGCGGCAGCCAGTGGAACGCCAATCTGGTGACCCGCGAGATCAATGGCTTCGTCAGCTGGAGCGGCGCATCGCTCGCGACCGGCAAGCTGACCGCCCGGCTCGGCCGGCTCGAGATCCCGCGCAACCAGCGCAGCGATGCCGATGCCGCCGGCGAAGGGCCATCGCGGCTGCCGTCGCTCGATGTCACGGCCGAGCGCTTCGTGCTCGCCGGGCTCGATTTCGGCGCGCTGACCCTGCAGGCGTCGAACCCGACGCAGGTGGGGCCGGCCGGGGCCGGGACGGGCAGGGCCGCGGGGCCGCGGGTCTGGCGGATCGACCGGCTGCGGATCGCCAACCCGGCGGCCGAGTTCGAGGCGCAGGGCAACTGGGACCGCTCGACCGTGCTCGCCTACAAGCTCGACGTCAAGAACGCCGGCGATCTGCTGAACCGGCTGCAGATCAAGGACGCGGTGCGCAACGGTCACGGCTCGCTGTCCGGCAAGCTGACCTGGGCCGGCTCGCCGGCCGGCGTCGACCTCGCGACGCTCGACGGCACGATCGAGATCGACATTCGCGAGGGGCAGTTCCTGAAGGTCGAACCGGGCGCGGCGAAGCTGATCGGCGTGCTCAATCTGCAGGCGCTGCCGAAGCTGCTGTCGCTGGACTTCCGCGACATCTTCGGTCAGGGCTTCTCGTTCGACCAGCTGACCGGCAGCGCGGCGATCCGGCGCGGCATCGCGACCACCGACAGCCTGGCGATGCGCGGGTTGCAGGCGGTGGTGCAGATCAAGGGCGAGGCCGACCTGCGGGCCGCGACACAGAACCTGCGGGTGGTGGTGCTACCCGAGCTCAACGGCGGCCTGGCGACGCTGGCGTTCGCCGCGCTGGTCAACCCGGCGGTCGGCCTCGGTGCACTGCTCGCGCAGTCGGTGCTGAGCCAGCCGCTGTCGAAGGCGTTCGCCTACGAGATCGATGTGACCGGCCCATGGGCCAATCCGACCGTGGTGCAGCGCCGGCGCGAGCAGTTCAGCCCGCCCGGCGAGGACAGCACGCGCTGACCGGCTGGTGAAATCGGGCAGCCGGGTTGCTGCTCGGCGATAATCGCCCGATGGAAATCAAGGTAGCAGCCCTGCAGATGGTGTCGGCCACCGAGGTGCCGGCCAATCTTGCGACCGCCGAGCGGCTGGTCGCCGAGGCCGCGGCGCAGGGCGCGAAGCTCGCGCTGCTGCCGGAGTACTTCTGCCTGATCGGCAAGCGCGACACCGACAAGGTCGATGCCAAGGAAGCGCCGGGCGGTCCGATCCAGGCGTTTCTCGCCGCCTGCGCGCATCGCCACAAGATCGCGATCATCGGCGGCACGGTGCCGCTGATCTCGCCGAAGGCCGGCCGGGTGCTGAACACCTGTCCGGTCTACGGCGCCGACGGCGTGCAGCTCGCGCGCTACGACAAGATCCACCTGTTCGGCTTCCAGCGCGGCGACGAGAAGTTCGACGAATCGGCCACCATCGTCGCCGGTCGAACGCCGGTGGTCTGCGACATCCCGGTCGGCGACCCGGCGCCGCTGCGGGTCGGCCTGTCGATCTGCTATGACCTGCGCTTTCCCGAGCTCTACCGGCAGATGCTGCCGGTCGACTTGATCGTGGTGCCATCCGCCTTCACCTATACCACCGGGCAGGCGCATTGGGAGCTGCTGCTGCGCGCCCGTGCGGTCGAGAACCAGTGCTACGTGCTGGCGGCGGCGCAGGGCGGCCGGCACGAAAACGGCCGGCGCACCTGGGGTCATTCGATGCTGGTCGATCCCTGGGGCGAGGTCACCGCGGTGCTGCCCGAAGGCGAAGGCGTCGTCTGCGGCTTGATCGACCGCGCCCGGATCGAGTCGGTGCGCAAGAGCCTGCCGGCGTTGCGACATCGCGTGCTTTGAAGAGGATTTCCGATGAACCTGAATGACCCCGGCATCAATCACCTGACGGTCGCGCGGCAGACGCTGCTGGCGCCGTACGGGCTCGACGAGTCGCATCTGACGCGGGCGATCGGCACGATCTTCGAGCATCGCGTCGACTACGCCGACCTGTACTTCCAGTACACCCGCAGCGAAGGCTGGAGCCTGGACGAAGGCATTGTCAAATCGGGCAGCTTCTCGATCGAGCAGGGCGTCGGCGTCCGCGCGGTGTCGGGCGACAAGACCGCGTTCGCCTATTCCGACGAGATCAACGCCGCCGCGCTCGACTCGGCGGCGCGTGCCGCCCGGACGATCGCGAAGACCGGCCGCGGCGGCCGCGCCCGGGTCGGCGCCACCGCCGATGCGGTCCACACCCGTGACACCCACGAGGCGCGGCGCGGCCACCGCCTCTACCCGATGAGCGACCCGATCGCCTCGCTCGACGCGGCCGCCAAGGTCGGGCTGCTGCACCGGGTCGAGCAGCGGGCGCGGGCCAAGGATCCGCGCGTCGTCCAGGTGATGGCGGGGCTCGCCGCCGAGCACGACATCGTGATGGTGATGCGCTCGGACGGCGTGCTGGCGGCCGACGTCCGGCCGCTGGTGCGGGTCTCGGTGCAGGTGATCGTCGAGCAGGACGGCCGGCGCGAGCAGGGCCACGCCGGCGGCGGCGGCCGCTTCGACCTCGACTACTTCAGCGACGCGATCCTGAACGGCTATGTCGACGAGGCGGTGCGCGCCGCGCTGGTCAACCTCGAGTCACGGCCGGCGCCGGCCGGCGTGATGAGCGTCGTGCTCGGGCCCGGCTGGCCCGGCGTGCTGCTGCACGAGGCGATCGGCCATGGCCTCGAGGGCGATTTCAACCGCAAGAAGTCGTCGGCGTTCGCCGGCCGGCTCGGCGAGCGGGTCGCGGCCAAGGGCGTCACCGTCGTCGACGACGGCACTCTCCGCGATCGCCGCGGTTCGCTGAACATCGACGACGAAGGCAATCCGACCCAGTGCAACGTGCTGATCGAGGACGGCGTGCTGAAGGGCTACCTGCAGGATTCGCTGAACGCGCGGCTGATGAAGGTGCCGGTGACCGGCAACGGCCGGCGCGAATCGTTCGCGCACCTGCCGATGCCGCGGATGACCAACACCTTCATGTACGACGGCAACGAGGATCCGGCCGAGATCATCGGCTCGCTCGAGCGCGGTATCTACGCGGCCAACTTCGGCGGCGGCCAGGTCGACATCACCAACGGCAAGTTCGTGTTCTCGGCGTCAGAGGCCTACTGGGTCGAGAACGGCAAGATCCAGTACCCGGTCAAGGGCGCGACCATCATCGGCAACGGCCCCGATGCGCTGACCCGGGTCACGCGGATCGGCAACGACAGCCGGCTCGACACCGGGGTCGGCGTCTGCGGCAAGGACGGCCAGAGCGTGCCGGTCGGCGTCGGCCAGCCGACGCTGCGGATCGAAGGGCTGACGGTCGGCGGCACCGCATAGATGGGACGCCCCCCGTTGACGCCCTGCGGGCGTCTCCTCCCCACTGGGGGACGGGCCAGCCTCCCGACGGCTTGGGGCGGCCCGGCTCCTGCTCGGCTGGCCCATTTTCATGCGACGCGGGTGCCGTGAGCGGCATGGGGAACTGAAATGTTCGACCGCACCGAGCTCGACGCGGCGCACGCCCAGGTCCGGGCCGCGTTCGCGCCGACGCCGCAGTACCGCTGGCCGCTGCTCGCCGAGCGCACCGGCGCGGAGGTATGGGTCAAGCATGAGAACCATGCGCCGACCGGCGCATTCAAGGTCCGCGGCGGGCTGGTCCACGTCGAGCGGGTCGCGCGCGAACGGCTGGCGCCGCACGGGCTGATCTCGGCGACTCGCGGCAACCACGGCCAGTCGCTCGCCTATGCCGGACAGCGCCATGGCGTGCCGGTCACGATCGTCGTGCCGCACGGCAACAGCCGCGAGAAGAACGCGGCGATGCGGGCGCTCGGCGCGACGCTGATCGAGCACGGCGCGGATTTCGACGCGGCCCGGCTCGAGGCGATGCGGCTCGCAGAGCGCGACCGCCTGCGGTTCGCGCCGTCGTTCCATCGCGACCTGGTGCTCGGCGTCGCGACCTGGGCGCTCGAGCTGTTCGAAGCCGCTGGCGAGCTCGACGCGCTGTACGTGCCGATCGGCCTCGGCTCGAGCATCTGCGGTGCGATCCGGGTCCGCGACCTGCTCGGCCGCCGCACCGAGATCGTCGGCGTGCAGAGCAGCGCGGCCGATGCCTATGCGCAGTCGCTGCGCGCCGGCCGGCCGGTCGAGCTGGCGTCGGCCGACACCCGTGCCGACGGGCTCGCGGTCCGGATCCCCGACCCGGACGCGCTCGCGCAGATCCGTGCCGGCGCCGCGCGGATCGTCACCGTCGACGACGCGGCGATCGCCGACGCGATCCGCGCCTACTGGACCGATACCCACAATCTCGCCGAGGGCGCCGGCGCCGCGCCGCTGGCGGCGCTGCTCGCCGAGCGCGAGCGGATGCGGGGCCGGCGGGTCGGCGTCGTGCTGTCGGGTGGCAACATCGATCTCGAGCTGTTCCGCAGCTGGATCGCCTAGCGTCCCCCACGTTGACGAACCCGCGCCTGCGCATTCGAGAACCCGCGCCGCCGCGCTGACGACATCGAGACCTGCCGATGACTCCACGCCCGCTCGCCGGCATCCGCGTGCTCGACCTGACCAACGTGCTGGCCGGGCCGTTCTGCTGCCATCAGCTCGCGCATCTCGGCGCCGATGTCGTCAAGGTCGAGGCGCGCGGCACCGGCGACCTGGCGCGCCAGCTCGGCGCCGATCCGCAGCTGAACCAGGCGCTGATGGGCGTCTCGTTCCTGGCGCAGAACGCCGGCAAGCGCTCGATCACGATCGACTTCAAGCATCCGCAGGGCAAGGACGTGTTCCGCCGGCTGGTCGCGAGCGCCGACGCGCTGGTCGAGAACTTCCGGCCCGGCGTGATGCAGCGGCTCGGCCTCGGCTATCCGGCGCTGCTCGAGCACAATCCGAAGCTGATCTACTGCGCGATCTCGGGCTTCGGGCAGGACGGTCCGCTGCGCGAGCTGCCGGCCTACGACCAGATCATCCAGGGCATGTCCGGGATCATGGCGATCACCGGCGATACCGACTCGGCGCCGCTGCGGGTCGGCTTCCCGGTCGCCGACACGATCGGCGGGCTGACCGCGGCGTTCGCTGTCGCAGCGGCGCTGGCCGAGCGCGACCGCAGCGGCGGCCGTTTCATCGACGTCTCGATGCTCGAGGCGGCGATGGCGACGATGGGCTGGGCGGTCTCGAACTTCCTGATCGCCGGCCGCGAGGCGCGGCCGATGGGCAACGAGAACATGACCGCGAGCCCGTCGGGCGCATTCGAGACCGGCCAGGGGCTGCTGAACATCGCGGCCAACAAGCAGGAGCAGTTCGAGGCGCTTTGCCGCGTGATCGGCCGGCCCGAGCTGATCACCGATCCGCGCTTCGCGCAGCGCCAGCCGCGGCTCGAGCATCGCGCGGCGCTGACGGCCGAGATCGAGCGCGCGCTGGCGGCGCGCAGCGCCGAAGCTTGGTGGCCGCTGCTGACCGCCGCCGGCGTGCCGGCCGGCCCGGTCTATTCGGTGCCGCAAGCGCTCGCCCATCCGCAGATCGCGAGCCGCGGCATGCTGGCCGAGTTTCCCGACGCGCCCGGCGTCGGCCGCGAGGTCCGCGTGCTGCGCACCGGCATCAAGCTCGACGGCGCCGCGCCGGCGGTCGATGCGCCGCCGCCGACGCTCGGCCAGCACACCGACGAGATCCTCGCCGGGCTCGGCTTCACGGCCGACGAGATCGCGGCGCTGCGCAGCGAGCGCGCGATCTGAGCCGGGCGGCTGCGCTGCGAGCTCGTCCGCTTCACCCGGCGGCTTCGTGACGATGACCGAGGCCGGACACGTCGCATCGGCCCGAGACAGGAGGATGATCCCGTGAGCACTTCGCCCGCCGGCGGGCCGGACGCCCGCCGTGCCACCGAGGACTGGTGGCGCACCTCGATCATCGACATGAAGCCCGGCGTGATCCGCTATCGCGGCTACCCGATCGAGGACCTGATCGGCCGGGTCGGCTTCGCCGGCATGGTCTGGCTGATGACCCGCGGCGAGCTGCCGAGCCGAGGCCAGGCCGCGTTGCTCGACGCCGCGCTGATGGCCGCGGTCGACCACGGTCCGCAGGCGCCGAGCATCGCGATCGCGCGGATGGCGGCGACCTGCGGCGTCGGCCTGAACGGCACGATCGCATCGGCGGTCAACGTGCTCGGCGACGTCCACGGCGGCGCCGGCGAGCAGGCCGTCGCGCTCTACCTCGAGATCGCCGGCCGCGTCGATGCCGGCGCGCCGCTGCCGCAGGCGGTCACCGCCGGCGTCGATGCGCAGGTCGCCGCGCACGGCAAGGTGATCCCGGGTTTCGGCCATCGCTTCCATCCGGTCGATCCGCGCGTCGCGCCGCTGCTGCGGCTGGTCGACGAGGCGGCCGCGGCCGGCGTCGTCGCCGGCCGCTTCGCGGCGATCGGCCGCGCGGTCGAGGCGCTGCTGGCCGGGCGCAAGGGCAAGCCGATCCCGATGAACATCGACGGCGTCACCGCGGTCGTCTACGCCGAGCTCGGCTTTCCGGCGCCGCTCGCGCGCGGCCTGTTCTGCCTGTCGCGTTCGGTCGGCATTCTGGCGCATGCGTGGGAGCAAACCGAGCAGGGCGGCCGGATCAAGGGCCCGATCCCGCGCAGCTTCACACCGACCTACGACGGCCCGGCGCCGCGGCCGGTTCCGGATGACGGCCCGGTACGGGGGAGGTGACGTCTAGCTCACCGCTGCGGGCGGGTCGCCGGCGGCGAGCGGATCGCGGAGGGGTTCGGATAGGCATGCGCCAGCGCTTCGCGAAAGCGCTGCACCAGCGGTGAGCGCGGCGGCGGCTGCCAGGCGAGCGCCAAGCCCATGCCGAGGTTCGGGTCGATGTCGCTCAGCGGCCGGAACAGCACGCCCTCGACCGGCCATCTCTGTGCCACCTCGGGCACCAGCGCCATCCCCAGCCCGCACTTGACCAGACTGACGACGGTCGGCAGGCCCGACGCTTCCTGGGCCACGTCGGGGATGAAGCCGGCCTGCTGGCAGGCCAGCATCGTAAGCGAGCGTGCGAAAGGCAGGGAATAGAGCACGAAAGGTTCTTGTGCCAGCTCGGCCAGGCGGACCTTGCGACGGCGGCGCCAGCGGGCCGTATCCGGCAGCGCCACGATCAGGCTCTCCCGCTGAAAGGGTTCCAGGCAAACCCGCGTCGCGCCCGACAGCGGTGTGCGCATCAGCCCGAGATCCGCGCGGCCGTCTTCGACCATATCCAGCACGCCGGATGACGAGTGCTCGAGCAATTGCAGGCGCACACCGGGATGAGAACGCTGGAACGCCGGCAGCACGCGTGGCAGCACCTCGTAGGTGCTGGACGCGACGTAGCCGATCGACAGCGTGCCGGCCAGGCCGCGGGCCACGTCGCGCGCGGTTGCTTCGAACTGGCGGGCGTCGGCCAGCACGCGGCGCGCATCCCCCAGCGCCGCCAGGCCGGCCGGCGTCAGGGCAGTGCCGCGCCGGCTCCGCTCGAACAGAGCACTGCCCAGGTGCTCCTCGAGCTTGCGGATCGAGGTCGACAACGGCGGCTGCGCCATGTGCAGCCGCTCGGCTGCGACCCGGAAGTTCAACGCTTCGGCCACGGCGACGAAGTGGCGGAGCTGCCGCAGATCCGTCATGGTGACCCGGTGCCCTGATGAATCCTGATATCCGAAAGGTATCAGAACGACGGAACTGTGTATTGGACGCGTCTGAGCCGTCTGGCGATGATGTCGGCATGAACATGCCCGCCGAGCGCTACCGTGGTCGCTACGTCCAGAACCGCCCCCTCCGTGAACGCATGCGCGCCGGAAGCACGCTGATCGGTGCCTTCGTATTCCTGCCCAATCCGTCCGTCATCGAGATCCTCGCCGAAGCCGGGCTCGACTTCTTCATCGTCGACCAGGAGCACGCTCCCAAGAGCTGGGAGACCGTGGAGAACATGGTCCGCGCCGCGGACGTCTACGGCCTGTCGGTCGTCGTGCGCGTGCACGAGAACACGCCGCAGACCATCGTGCAGGCGCTGGAGACCGGCGCCACCGGTGTGGCACTGCCCTTCGTCGAGACGGCAGAGGACGTTCGGCGCGCCATCGGTGCGGCCCGCTATGCACCGGCCGGCCGGCGCGGCACGTGCACGCAGACCCGTGCGGCACGTCATGGCGCGTTCCGTACCGAGTTCGCCGGCTACGCCGCAGCGAGGAACGAGGAGACGGTGCTGATCGGGCTGATCGAGAACCGGACCGGCGTCGATCATATCGAGCAGATCGTGGCAGTGCCCGACGGGCTGGACGCGGTGCTGCTGGGCCGCGCCGACATCGCCAGCGATCTCGGTCGGCCCGGCATGTCGGGAGACCCGGCGGTGGTGGCGGTCTGTGACCGCGTCCTGGCTGCCGTTCGCCAGGAGACGGCGAGAAGGGCGGATGGCAGCCTGTTCTGCTGCATCACGGCAGTCTATGGCGCCAAAGACGTGTCGAACTGGCGCGAGCGCGGCTCCACCATCTTCGTGGCACCCAGCGACTCGGGGTTGTTCCTGGACGCTGCCCGTGCCTGGCGCAACGACATCGCCGTCGCCGCCAGGCTCGCGCCGGACTGACCAGGGTGTGTCAACGCTACGGACGCCGCCGTGCCGGCCGTAGCGTTGACAGGCCCCAGTCCGGCGCGCCTCCGTTCGACACGTAAAAGGGAAGGAGACCAACATGAAACGACGTCAGCTACTCGCCACCGCGCTGTCGGCTTCGGCCTCCTCGGTCGTCGGCCTGCCTGCTGCTCGCGCGCAGGACGGCGGCCCGCCGCTGAGGCTCCTGATCGGCTATGCCGTCGGCGGGCCGACCGACATGATCGGTCGCCTGATCGGCGGCGAGGCCGCCCGGCTGCTCAACCGCTCCGTGATTGTCGAGAATCTCACCGGCGCCAGCGGCAACCTCGCGACCATGGCGCTGCTGAAATCACCGCCGGACGGCAATACCCTGCTGATCACCAGTCTGACCCACAACGTCAACACCGTGCTGATCCCGGAGCAGACCCGGTACGACCCGATCGGCGACTTCGTGCCGGTAACGCAGGCAGTCACGCTGTTCCAGGCCCTGATCGTCGCCTACGACTCGCCGATCAACTCGGTGGCCGACCTGCTGGTCAAGGCCCGGACCCCCGGGGGCGCCACCTACGGGTCGGCCGGTATCGGCGGTTCCAGTCATCTGGCCAGCACCCTGCTCGCCAGCCGTTCCGGCAGCAACATGGTCCACGTACCGTTCCGCGGCAACGCACCCGCCATGGTCGAGGTGATGGCGGGTCGCGTCGATTTCATGTTCTTTCCGATGGTCGGCCTGCAGCCGTTGGTGCAGGCGAAGAAGCTCAAGGTGCTGGCCGTCACCACCGCCGAGCGCCGGCCCGACTACCCCACGGTGCCGACCATGGCCGAGTCGGGCTACCCGGGCTTCGAGCGGTATTCGAACTGGATCGGCTTCATGGCGCCACGGGGCACACCGATGCCGGTGGCCCACAATCTGCACCGGGCGATTCGTGCTGCCATGGAAAAGGACAAGGTCAAGGAGCAGCTCATCGAGCTGGGCGCCGGGCCGGTGGGTTCCTCGCCCGAAGAGTTCGCGGCCTTCGTCGCCGACGATCGCAAGCGCTGGACCGAGCTGGTGGCGACGGCCAGGATCAAGGCCGAGTGAACGGCACTCGATCACACGGTTCCGCCCGTGAGGCGGCCCGCATCCGGCCGCCAACGCCGCGGCTCGAGCGCGCGGTCAAGTCGGCGCGGGCCCGCGCGGGATCGGCGCGCAGTCGGCGCCGACGAACAACGCTTCGAGGTCGTTGATCGGATCGATCACCCAGCCGATGCTGTAATCGTGCGCGAAGAAGGCACGCTGGGTCTGCCGATCGGTGTCGCTGAAGAACGCGGTGAGCCCCGGGTGGCTGTGGTACCAGCCGACGATCCGGCGCGGGTGGTCGCCGCTCGCGGGTGCCGCTGCCGCGATCCGCGCCTGGGCGGCGCTCCAGACCGCCGGCGCCATCCGCAGCGAAACCGGCGTGCCGTCGGCGTCGCCGGCCGCGACGCTGTCGAGCACGCCCACCTCGCTGACCGCGCCGCTCGCCGGATCGGCGAACGCGATGCCGATCAGGAGCCCGCCGCGTTCGACCAGTCCGCCGGCGAGATGCGCGCGCACCGCCCGTTCGACCGCGGGCGCGATCCATACCGTCGGGCCGTTTGCCGCCAGCGGCCGCTGCGGCAGCGGCTCAGGCCGGGTCGTGTCAGTCCACTTGATCGCCATCGTCGTGCCGTCGGCCGGTGTTCAGGTCGCGGTGTCGAACGCCTGCCGGCACGACGGACATTCGACCCGGCCGCTGCGGCCGGCCGGCAACCGGAGGCCGATGCCGCAGCCGGGGCAGTGCCGGACCACGCGGGCGCTTGCGGCCGCCGGTGCAGTCCCTGGCGCAGTCCCTGGCGCAGTCCCCGGTGCAGCCGCCGGTGCAGCCGCGGGTGCGGCCGATGCCGTCGCGGCCGTCGCATCGTCGAACCCGATCCGGTCGGTCGGAAACGCCGCCGGCGTCCGGCGGCGCTGCTCGGCGTACCACGCCGCGGCGGCGCGATTGGCGGCAGACGCTGGATTGACGTGCGCCGGATCGAAGGTCACCAGCCGCACGATCCGCTGCAGCAGGATGTCGAGCCCTTCGCCGGGCAGCCACTTGTCGCCCTGGCAGACCACGCCCGAGCCGAACACGTTCGGATGGAAGATCCTGCTCTCGACCGTCACGACCGGCCGCTCGAACGGATAGCGTGCCGGCAAGTCGAAGCGCAGGCGCACCTCCGTCGGCGCCTCGGCCGGATAGCGTTCGGAAGCCGCGGTGCGGCAGGCCAGCGCTACCCGGATCGGCTGGCCGACCCGCTCGGTCGCTTCGGTCAGCGTCAACCGGCCGGCCGAGCGCGCGGCGAGTTGGCGCAGCCGCGCCAGATCGGCCTGGCGCCGCAGTACGTGCGCCGACATCGCCCGGGTCAGCGCACCGCGATGGCCGCCGGAGCGGCCGTCCGGAAGGCTGCGGCAATGCCCGCGGCAGTGCCCGCGACCAGCACCGGCTGGACCTCGAGCACGTCGCCGTCCCGGACCTGCGCGTCCAGCGATTGCGACGGCGCGACCACGGCGCCGGTGGTCGTGTTGACCAGCGTGTAGTCGACGTCGGCGGGCAGCGCCCAGTTGTCGACGGCGGCCTGGATCACGTCGGCGCCGGTGCTTTCGCCGGCGACGTCGATATCGGCACGGCGGGTCTGGTCGGCGGTGCGGACGATCAGCTTGCGATCGGTCATGGGAATCTCCGTCGAGGGTCAGTGGTGTACCCGGGGTTCTGCCTGATCGGGTGGTTCGATGCAGACGTCACCGGCGAGCGCGAAGCGAATCGGCAACAACGCGTCGGCCGGCACGAGGTTGACCGCTCCGCGCAGCTCGTCGACGTCGACGACGTCGCGGATCTCGACCCGAACTGTTGCATCACGGCAGCGCGGACACTGGACGATCGCCTCGCTGACTGCGCGCGCCGGGCGCAGCAGCGCGGCGCGCGTCGCCGCGGTCGGTCCGCAGTTGGCGCAGGCGCAGCGCCAGACCAGTGAGTCGGAAAAGCGCACCGTGGTGGCACCG
>JBFWQR010000143.1:0-20323 GCA_050249335.1 Lautropia sp. | reverse complement strand
CGACACGCCTTGCCCAACTGGAACCACTTCTACAACTTCCATCGCGCTCACCACGGCATCGACCTCAAAACCCCTGTCTCCAGGCTGCCCGCTTTCGCGAACAACCTGTTGACTCTTCACACCTAGTGCTCGGCGCTGTCGCCGCCCCGCCAGGCGACTCGTTTGATGTGGTCCTTGGACATGCCGGCGCAGATGGCGGCCAGGGCACGCACCGCGCTCGTCTCCGCGCGCGCGTCCCACGCCATCACCAGCTGCCAGTGCAGGTAGCTGGGCAGGTTGGACACCGGGATGTAGACCACGCCGCTGACCGGCAACGCGCGGGTGTACTCGGAGGTCAGCATGACCCCGAAGCCGCTCGCCACCATGCCGAGCCGGCTCAGGACCTCGGTGTTGTCGCCCGGCACGATCGTGGGCACGAAGCCGGCGGCGCGGCATGCCGCCAGCGTGGCCTGGTGCGTCGTCGGGCTGGTTTCCTTCGGGATGACGATGAACGGCAGGTTCGCCAGGTCGATCAATCGCAGGCGCTTCGCGCGGGCAATGGGCCAGGTCGAGGGTACTGCTGCCAGCACGCGAGCGCGTTCGAGCAGCAGCGTCTTGAACTCACCCTTGCCCAGTACGTCACCGTTGACGAAGGCGACATCGATGCTGCCCTCGCGCAAGCGCACGACGTGCTGGTAGCTCTGTGCCTCCTGCATCACGATACGGATGTCGGGATACTGTCCGCGCAGCTGGCGGACGGCATCCGGAAGCGCCCAGAACATGGCGACGGGCGTGAATCCCAGGCGCAAGTTGCCGATCTCGCCGTCCTGGATCCGCCGGACCACGCTGCTGGACAGTTGCGCCTGTGCGATCAGCGCGCGCGCTTCCTTCTCGAAGATCTCGCCGGCCGGCGTCAAGGTGATCGCGCGCGCCGAGCGCACCAGAAGCTGGGCGCCCACGGCCTGCTCGAGACGCACGATCGACCGGCTCAATGCGGGTTGATCCATGCCGAGCCGCTCGGCCGCGTTGCCGTAGTGGCGCTCCTCGACCAGCACGATGAAGTGCCGCAGCCTGTGCGCCTCGGCCAGCAGCGCATCGGCGGGGGCGTTCGCGTCGTTGGCGGGTTTGGACATGCTGTCGTGCCGATCCGGGTTGAATGCGTGTGCTCCAGTCCTCGACCGGACCGAGCATCATATCTCCGCATCGATGCCGGCGAACCGCCTGGCAGGCTGTTGAAACGGCAAACGCGACCCCGGAAACAGGAAACGCGACCCCGCTTGCCGTCTCGACCGGCCTGCCGGCTTCCGGTGCGGCGCTCCCGAAGACTCCGGAGGCATGCATATCGCACATGGATCGATGTAAAAATCTACACAAATCGATGCCGAAGGCGTAAGATGGAGCGGCGATAAAACCGAACACAGCGGGCGCCGGAGCCCTGCCAGGGCCCGGCGCGTTCGCAGCGAGGAGACGGAATGAGCGGTACGAGGAGACGCCTGGTCGCGATCGCGCCGGCATTGTTGGCCGGCGGCCTGTTGCCCGCTTCGGGCCGTGCGCAGTCGCCGCAAGGATTTCCCAGCAGGGCCTTGCGCATCATCGTGCCCTATGCGACCGGCAGCAGCGTGGACTCGCTGGCGCGCCTGGTCGGCGCGAAATTGTCCGAGAGCCTGAAGCATCCGGTACTGGTCGAACCGCGCCCCGGCGCCAACACCATGATCGGGTCGGAAGCGCTGGTGAAGTCCGCGCCGGACGGCTACACGCTGCTGCTGGTGTCCACCACGCACGTCCTCAACGGCCTGCTGATTCCCAACCTGCCGTACGACACGTTCAAGGATTTCGCGCCGGTCGCGACGATCGCGAGCAGCGAGCTGATCCTGGTGGCGAGCCCGAACGTCCAGGCCACCAACGTGAAGGAGCTGGTGGCGCTGGGCAAGACCCGGCAGCTCTCGTACGCCACGTCCAGCGCCGGCGGGCCGACCCACATCGCCGCGGAGCTGTTCAGCTCGCTGACGGGCATCAAGCTGACGCACGTTCCGTACAAGGGTTCGGGGCCGGCCGTCACGGACCTCCTCGGTGGCCACGTGGACATCGGCTGGACGGCACCCCTGTCGGTGATCCCCCACATCAATGCCGGCAAGCTCAAGGGGATCGCCATCTCCGGCGACAGCCGCGGCCCCGCGCTGCCGCAGGTCCCGACCTTCTCCGAAGCCGGCCTGCAGGGCTTCGACATGCGGTTCTGGTATGCGCTGCTGGCGCCGGCCGGCACGCCGCGGGAAATCGTCGACAAGCTCTCCACCGAGATCGCGAAGATCCTCGCCACCCCCGACATGAAGGAGAAGCTCGCGGCCCAGGGCGCGGATCCGTTCATCTCGAATCCCGACCAGTTCGCCGCCGTCATGCGCGCCGACAGCACCCGCTACGAAAAGGTCATCAAGGGCGCGAACATCAAGGTGGCAGAGTAAGGCCGTGCCCGGCCTGAAGCAGGTCCTCGCCGGCGGCGGCACCGCCGTCCTGGTCAACCTGACCTTCAATTCGCCCAATCTCGTCGAGTATCTGGCCGCCCTCGGTTTCGACGCGGTCATGCTCGATTGCGAGCACACCTCCGCTTCGGTCGAGCGCATCGAGGAGCTGGCGCGTGCGGCGCGCGCGAGCGGGATCGCCGCGGTCGTGCGGCCGGAGAAGTTCGACGAGGCTCTGGTCACCCGCTATCTGGACTGCAAGGTGGACGGCATCATGGTGCCGCACGTGGACGACGCGGCGACCGCCCGGCGGATCGTCGACGCGGTCCGCTATGCGTTGCCGGACCGCCACCAGGAGATCACGATCATCGTGATGCTCGAGTCGGTCACGGCGATCGCCAATCTCGACGAGATCCTGGCCGTGGAAGGCATCGACGTGTTCTTCCTCGCGCGGGTCGATCTGTCCAAGAGCATGGGCCATGGCGGCGACAAGCAGCATCCCGACGTGGTGGGCACCGTCTCCCGTTCGATCGCACGCATCCGCGCAGCGGGCCGCCACGCCGGCGCCGGCGGCGACTACGGCGTGGTCTCCGGAATCGTGGAGCAGGGCGCACGGCTGGTCTTCGTCGGAACGCGGGGCCTGCTCGAACCGGGCGCTCGCGCCTACCTGGACATGGTTTCCCGCGCGAGCAAGTGACGCGGGCAGACGATGCGGCAAGACCAGCCTGAGCTGCGCGGGGCGCGTATCCTGGCATCGGGGGTCGTCACCAGCGGTTCCTACGCCGACTACCGTAACGACTGGCTCGCACTGCACGTCGAGGAAGCGCTCGAACCCGGGCGCGCCATCATCGACGCGCATCACCACATCTGGGATTCGCCGCGGCCGCGCTACATGTTCGAGGACATGCTCGGCGACGTGAAGGCGGCAGGGCACGACGTGCTCGCTACGGTCTATGTCGATTGCCGGTCGATGTACCGGTCCGGCGGCCCGGCCGAGCTGCGTTCGGTGGGAGAAGTCGAGTTCGCCAATGGCGTCGCGGCCATGGGTGCCAGCGGCGCCTACGGGGCGACCCGCTTCTGCGCCGGCATCGTCGGCTTCGGATCGCTCCACCTGGGCGCGCGCGCCCGGCCCGTGCTCGAGGCTCTGATGCTCGCGGGTGGCTCGCGCTTCAAGGGCGTCCGCCAGATCTCGGCGTGGGATGCCGACACACGGGTCGCTCCGCCGAATCCGGATCGCCCGGCCGGGCTCCTGGCCGACCGCACGTTTCGCGAAGGGTTCGCGCTGCTCGGCCAATTGGGCCTGCGCTTCGACGCCTTCCTGTACCAGACCCAGATCCCCGAGCTCACCGACCTGGCCCGCGCCTTCCCCGGTACGCCGATCGTGCTCGACCATGTCGGGACCCCGCTCGGCATCGGCCAGTATGCAGGGCGCCGCGAGGCGCTGTTCGGTCCCTGGAAGCGTGCGATCATCGATCTCGCCGCCTGCCCGAACGTGTCGGTCAAGCTCGGTGGGCTCGGCATGATCGTCGGCGGGTTCGGGCTCGAGCAGCGCGAGCGGCCGCCGACCTCACTCGACCTGGTCGAGGCCTGGAAGCCCTACATCGAGACCTGCATCGAGGCGTTCGGCAGCCGCCGCTGCATGTTCGAAAGCAACTTTCCGCCCGACCGGGCAACCTGCAGCTACGGCGTGATCTGGAACGCCTTCAAGCGCATGGTCGCGGGCGCCAGCGACGACGAGAAGACGGACCTGTTCGCCGGCACCGCCGACCGCTTCTACGGCCTCGGAATCCTCGAAGGCCGTCCTTCCGCCGCGTAGCCGCCCAGGCCACCAGGAGCCGGCGCAACGCTCTACCGCGCAGGCTCCTGGCCGGGCACGGCAGGCATCTCCCGGCCAAGCGCCCTGAGCACCTTGCAGGTCGCCTCCAGCTCGGTCGGGCTGAACATCTTGAGCTGGGAAGCCTCGATCGCCGCCGCACGCTTGCGACGCAGGTAGACGTTCTCGCGCCCTGCGGCGGTGAGGTGCCACGCGCCCTCCGGTCCGATCGTCAGGAACCCCGCCGTCACCAGTGCCTGCACGGCCTCGTCGAGGCCTTGGGGGCTGACGGACGCCTTGCGCGCCACCAGCTCTGCCCCCGCCCCGGGATATCGCTCGATCAGCGACAGCACCCGGGCCTGGCTGACCGACAGGCCGAGCGTATCGCGCTCCGCCTGGAAGCCGTGCGACATTCCGGCGAAGGCATCCCAGAGCAGGCCGAGCATGGTGGGCTGGTCGGTGTCCGGAGCCGCGGCTTCCGCTCCATTCGAGGGTTCTGCGGCGAGGACCGGATAGTCGACCGCGAGTCCGAAGCGACCGTGCGCGAACAGCAGCGGATCGCGGTCGACGCATTGGTAGCGCTCGACCTGGCCGAGCAGGATGAAGTGGTCTCCGGCATCGATCGCCGACTGCTTGCGGCACTCGAATGTCGCCGTGGCCCCGGGCAGGCACGGTGCGCCGCCGACGCCGGGGTGCCAGGGAACGCCGGCGAACTTGTCGGTTCCCGGACGCGCGAAGCGGCTCGCCAGCTCCAGCTGGTCCGCAGCCAGCACGTTGACGGCGAAGCTGTCCGCCTTCTGGAACAGCGGCAGGCTGTGCGAAGCCTTGTCGATCGACCACAGGATCAGCGGCGGATCCAGCGAGACGGAAGAGAACGAGTTCGCCGTCATGCCCGCGAGCTGTCCGTCGCACTGCGCCGTGACCACGGTCACGCCGGTCGCGAACTGACCGAGCGCACGACGGAAGCCGCGGCGGTCCGCTACGGGGCTGCCGGCCTCTCGCGCTTCAGGCACGCACGGCCTCCGCGGGTCCGCGTCCGAGGTCGATGTACCGGTCGAGTGCCGTGCCGGCGTCGCCGAACGTCCGGTCGATCGCGACCATGCGCTTCAGGTAGTGCCCGACGACGTACTCGTCCGTGATGGCGATCGCGCCGTGCAGCTGGACGGCCTCCTCGGCGGCGCGGCGCCCGACCTGGCCGACCCAGGCCTTCGCGCCGGCAATCGCCTGCGCCGCGCCGGCCTCGCCCGCCGCCCAGGCATGCGCCGCGAGCAGGCAGAGCGCGCGTGTTTCCTCCTTGGCCACATAGAGGTCCGCCACGCGATGGCGCAGCGCCTGGAAGCTGGAGAGGGGCTGCCCGAATTGCATGCGGTTCCGGTGATACTCGATGGTGCAGGCGAGCGCCCCTTCGAGGCAGCCCACCGCCTCGCCCAGCAGCATGAGCGTGCCCACCGCCTGCGCCGTGTCGATGTGCACCGCCGCGCCATGCAACTCGCCCAGCAACGCGCCGCGCCCGACGTGGACACCGGCCAGCTTCACTTCGGCGGCACGCCGTCCGTCGATGGTGCCGTAGGCGCGCGCGGTGACGCCGGGCGCGGTGCGATCCACCAGGAACAGCGAGATCCCGTCCCGCCCGTGGCGGGGGCCGGCCGTGCGCGCACTGACGATCAGATGGTGGGCCGGCGCGGCGCCGAGCACCACGCACTTGTCGCCGTCGAGCACGAAGCCGTCGCCGCGCTCCCGTGCCTGCGTCTGCACGTCGAACAGGTCGTAGCCGGCCTGCGGCTCGGCGCAGGCCAGGGCCAGCAGCGTCTTGCCGGCGACGACGCCCGGCAGGATGCGCGCACGCTGCTGCGGGGTTCCCGCCGCAGCCACGGTCATGCCGCCGAGCACCACCGTGGCCAGGTACGGTTCCACGGCCAGTGCCCGGCCGAAGGCTTGCGCCAGCAGGAACAGGTCGAGCACGCTGCCGCCGCTGCCGCCGTCGGCCTCCGGCAGAGGCAGGCCCAGCCAGCCCATGTCGGCGTAGTCTCGCCACTTGCCTTCGTCCGGCTCGACGCCGGCGGCAACGATCCGCTGGCGCTCGTGGAAGCCGTAGGACTTCTCCATGTAGCGCGTCGCCGCCTCCTGCAGCATGCGCTGCTCTGGGCTCGGCTCGAACTGCAATGTGAGTCCGTTCACTGGACTGCCCTCCTGTCGCGAAGCGCGACCCACGCCCGGCCTGGCAGGGCCGGGCGGCTGCGGCGGCGCCGAGCGATGCTCGGCGAAACCCCGCCTTCGCCCCCGAGGGAGGGTGAGCGCGGCTTGGGGCGGCCCGGCGCCGCGCTCATCGAAACAGCGCCTGCGCAATGACATTGCGCATGATTTCGCTGGATCCGCCCGAGATGGTCGACTTGCGCCAGAACAGATAGAAGGGCGTCGCCGTGGTGGCGAATTCCGGCCCGACGGGTTCCTCCGTCCAGCCGGTGCGCAGGATCTCGGGGTGGAAGGGCACCGCATACGGGCCTGCGGCCTCGCTCGTCATCGCCAGGATTTCCTGCTGCAGCTCGGTCCCGCGCAACTTGAGCATCGCGCCCTCGGCCCCCTTGGCCTTGGCCGAGTCGTCGATGATCGACAGCAGCAGGACCTCGAGCGCCCGCATGCGGATCTCGAGCCAGGCCATGCGGTCACGGAACCGCGGGTTCTCGGCGAGCGGCCGGCCGTCGCGCAGCGTGGCGCGCGCGATCACGCCCAGCCGCGCGAAATGGGCCTTGCATTTCCAGATGCCGGCAGCCGAGAGGCGCTCGTGCCCGAGGAAATACTTCATCAACGGCCAGCCCTTGCCCTCTTCGCCGACGCGGCAGGAGACCGGGATGCGCACGCCGTCGAGGAACAGCTGGTTCAGAGAATGCATGCCGTCCAGGCCGATGATCGGCCGGATCGTGATGCCCGGTGTCTTCATGTCGAGCAGCAGAATCGTGATGCCGTCCTGCTTCGGACCGTCGCTGCTGGTGCGGACCAGCAGGAAGCACCAGTTCGCCCAGTGCGCCGCGGTCGTCCAGATCTTGCTGCCGTCGACCACGTACACGTCGCCGTCACGCCGGGCCGGGCATTTCAGGCTGGCCAGGTCCGACCCCGAGTTCGGCTCGGACAGCCCCTGGCACCAGAGGTCGCTGCCGTCGAGGATGCGCGGCAGGTGGCGCTGCTTCTGGGCTTCGGTGCCGGCGGCCATCAGCAACGCGCCGACCTGGTTGAGCCCCATCATGATCAGGATCGGAGCGCCGGCATTGGCGCACTCGTCCTCGAAAACGTACCGCTGCATCGGCGTCCAGCCGGGCCCGCCGTGCTCGCGCGGCCAGTTCGCTGCGGCCCAGCCGCGCTCGTACAGGGCGCGATGCCAGCGGTCGAGTTCCGGACGGTCGAGGTAGTAGCCCGACTTCACCCGTTCGGCGAGCTCGGGGCTGAGGTTCTCGGCCAGGAAGTCGCGCACCTCCTGGCGGAAGGCCTCCAGCGTCTGCGTGGCGTCCATGCTCGCGTCAGGGCACCACTCCGGCCTTGCGCAGGCCGCCGATGAAGATCTCGTTCGCCTTGATGTCGGCCTCGAGCTCACGCGCGAACTCGGCCGGGCTGTTGCCGACGAGGTCGTACCCCTGCGCCTCGAGCTGCTGGGCCACGGCCGGATCCTTGAGCGTCGTCACGACGGCCTGATGGAGCTTCTCGATGATCGGCTTCGGCGTCGCACCGGGCACCAGCATTACCAGCGAGAAGCCGGCTTCGAAACCGGGAATGCCGGCTTCCGAGACGGTCGGCACGTTGGGCAGCGACGGCGAGCGCTTGGCGCCGGTCACCGCGAGCGCGCGCAGCTTGCCGGACGCGACGGCGCTCTTCGCGGAGAAGGCGGCGTCGATGCCCGCCGGGGGCTCTCCGGTCATCATCGCGAGCGCGGCGGGCGCGTTGCCGTTGAACTGGATGGTCTGGAAGTCGATGCCGGCGGCCTGCCGGAACGACTCCAGCGCGAAATGCGCGGCGGTGAGCAGGCCCGAGCAGGCCATGTCGAGCTTGCCGGGGTTCGCGCGCGCATGGGCCAGGAACTGTTGCAGCGTCTCGATCTTCAGGCTGGGATTGACCAGGATCGAGAACTGGCTGCTGACGACCCGGCTGACCGGTGCGAGGTCCTTGCGCAGGTCGAAGGTCACCTCCTTCATGCTCGGTGCCGATGCGATGCCGCTGCCCATGAACAGCACCGTGTAGCCGTCGGGCGCCGACCGCGCCACGGCGGCTGCGCCGATGTTCCCGCTCGCGCCGGGCTGGTTCAGCACGACCACGTTCGTGTTCAGGGTCTGACCCAGGCCCTTGGCCACCAGCCGGGCCGCGATGTCGGTCGATCCGCCGGGCGCGTACGGCACCACGATGCGGATCGGTCGATCCGGATACTGCGCCGCTGCGTGACCCGTGAACAGGGGCAGGCAGGTCAGCAGGGAGATCGCCAGGGATACCAGTGCTTTCTTCATCATGCCTCCTCAGGCCGCCAGTTCGTGTGCGTTGGTCAGGGCCTGGAGCCGGGGCATGACCTTGGTTGCATACAGGCTCCGGCTGTCGCAGATCTCGTCGTGGGTCATCGGGCCGCCGAGCTGCACCAGCAGGTTGCCGAAGCCGCCCACCGAGTCGTAGAAGGTCTTGATCTGGTCATAGACCTGGTCGGGGGTTCCGGCGAACAGCACGTGGTTGATGATCTGCTCGCGCGGTGTCGGCGGGTCCGACATCGGCGTGCCGTCGGGCAGCGTCCGGTTGCGGTGGGTGGTCGTCGTGCCCGTCTTCAGCAGGCGGGCGTTCTCCGCGGGGGGCATCATGCCCGGCGGGTTGATGAAGCGCGGGTCGATCCGCTCCGAGGTCTCGTTGAAGCGCAGCAGCTTGCGGGCACGTTCGAGGGCGGTCTTCTCGTCCCGGGCCACCACGACCTGGCCCAGGTAGCAGAGACGGTCCAGCGGTGCCGGCCTGCCATGGACGCGGAGATACTCCTCCCGGTACGCCGGGAAGCATGCACGCGCGGCCCGCGCCACCGCGGTGATGGCGATCACGTAGCCGCGCTGCGCCGCCTGGCGCGCCGTGTGAGGCGACAGCGTCGTCATCCAGATCGGGGGGGTGGGCTGCTGGTAGCAGCCGGGGATGACGTTCAGGTACCGGTAGTTGTAGTTGTCGCTCTCGTAGCTGATCGGGCCGTTCCGGTTCGCGAGCGCGGCCAGGATCAGGTCGTGCGCCTCCCAGTACCGTGCACCCGAGGTCACCGGATTGGCATTGGACATGTACAGCTCGAAGGTCGAGCCCTTGATCAGGCCCAGCTCCAGGCGGCCGCGCGACAGCAGGTCGACATAGGCTGCCTCCTCGGCCACGCGGTACGGATCCATGCGGTTCATGATCGGGACGCCGAGCGCGAGCAGGCGCGCGCGCCGGGTGTGCGTGGCGAGAACGGCCAGCGTCATCAGGCACGAGACGCTCATGCACGTATAGGTCGCGTGATGCTCGTTGGTCATGATGTTCATGCCCAGCTCATCGGCGAGCTTGCACTCCGCGATGAACTCCTGCAGCAGGCGGTGCGCAGTCTCGGGGTCGACCAGCCTGCCCGGCGACGTGACCTTCGGCGCTACCGGTTCGTCCCACGCCGGCGCATAGGACTGTTCCGAGAAGTACCAGCTTTGCATGATCGCTCTCTCCAGCGGCGTGCCTGCGCGTTCAGCGCCCGGTGTGGTTGTCGACGAAGTCGTTCAGCGCGGCGACGAACGCTTCCGGCCGCTCGATCTGCGGATAGTGGCCCGCGCCTTCGATGACCACCATCTGCGCGCCGGGAATCGCCTGCTGCCACTTGCGCCCGTAGTCGACCGTGACGACACGGTCATGCTCGCCCCAGATCAGCCGGGTCGGGACGTTGCCGAGGCGGTGCAGCCGCAGGTGCAGGCGCCGGCTGTGCAGCGTCGGCGCCCAGCCGAACAGGCCGAACGACTCGTGGTTGCGCGCGAGGATTACCGCCTGCTCGTCGGACGGAGGCTCGCCGCCCCGCTGGCGAAACTTCTCGTCGTGGTAGAGCCACTGAGCGTGCTGGTAGAGCGGCACCGAGAACAGGTCGGTGATGTCGCGCGTCATCGGGTCGCTGAACTTGACGCCCAGCGTATCGACCAGGCACAACGCCGCGATGCGCGCGGTGTTCTTCACCGCGATCTCGGCGGCCAGCCAGCCGCCGAACGAGAGGCCGACGACGACCAGATCCTTCAGGTCCAGCGACTCGATCAGGTCCAGGTAGAAATACGACAGGTCATCGACCGACTTCATGGCTCCGGGCGGCCCGGAGCGGCCGAAACCGGGGCACGAAGGCGCGATCACGCGGTACCGCGCCGCCAGCGCGGCAACGTAGGGCGCCCGGGCATCGAAGCCGTCGCCCGGATGCAGCAGCAGCAGCGAACGACCCGCACCGCCTTCCCACGATTCGATCTGCGTGCCGGCGATCTCGATCAGCCGGGACTCGCCGGGAAGGGCTTGCGTGGACACGTCGGGTCTCCTTGGATGTCTCATCATACATGATATGATGTGTTTTTTACAAGGCGGCCTGCTTCGGGAGGGCGGCTTGTCCGAAATCCTGTCCGAAATGCCAGCACCGGCGCCGGAGACGCTTCAGGTCGAGCAGCGGGGGCGCGTCGCCGTCGTCTGGCTGAACCGGCCGGACCGGCTCAACGCGATCAGCCGGCGCATGCTCGACGAGATCGCCGCGGTGCTGCGCACCCTGGCACGCGACGACGGCACCCGGGTCATCGTGCTGGCAGGACGCGGCTCGTCCTTCTGCTCCGGGTTCGACGTCGAACGTGGCGGCGCCGGCTTCGGCTGGGCACCCGACCCGGTCAGCGACGCGATCGACCTGGAGCGTCGCCTCGGCAGCTTCCTGCAGGTCTGGGACAGCCCCAAGCCCGTCATCGCCGCCGTGCACGGCCATTGCCTCGCCGCCGCGACGCTGCTGTGCACGCTGGCCGATCTGACCATCGTCGCGAGCGACGCGCGTATCGGGTATTCGACGATGCCGCTGGGCGGCGGCTTTCTCGAGCCGCTCTGGGTGCATCTGGTCGGGCCCAAGCGGGCCAAGCAGATGGCGCTGATCCCGGGCCACACCATCACCGGCGCCACCGCGGCCGACTGGGGTTGGGCCAACTATGCGGTCGAGCCCGGCCGCCTGTTCGACGAGGCGCTGGCCGTGGCCGCGCAGATGGCGCGCATGCCGTCCGACGTGGCGCGTCTGCGCAAGCAGGCGATCAACCGCATGGTCGAGCTGGCCGGACTTCGGGAAGGCGCGCTGGCGGGCGCGCAGACCGATGCGATCCTGCACCAGTCACCGGCCGTGCAAAGACTCCGGGCCGCGATCGGCGAGCATGGCCTGAAGGAAGCGATCCGCCGGTTCCAGGCGGGCGAGCTGGAAAACTAAATGGAAGACACAGGATCGGAGCCGGCCGCCGAATCGGTCGCGGGATCGGCCGCCGGATGGCTGGAGCAGTTGTACGAGCCGCGGTCCGTGGCCGTGGTCGGCGCCTCGGACGACATCCGGCTGCCCGGCGGGCGCCTGCTGCAGTTCATGCTCGCCTATGGCTTCGCCGGCAACGTGTATCCGGTCAATCCGAATCGCGCCGAAGTCCAGGGGCGGCGCGCCTACCAGTCGCTGCGCGATCTGCCCGAACGCGCGGACATCGCCATCGTCCTGGTTTCGGCCGCCGCTTCGATCGGCGTGCTCGAGCAATGCGCCGAGCTGAAGATCCCCGCGGCGCTGCTCGGCAACTCCGGCTTCGCCGAGATCGGTCCCGAGGGTGCGGTGCTGCAGGAGAAGGTCAGCCGGATCGCGCGCGAGGCCGGTATCCGTCTGGTCGGGCCGAACACCAACGGCATCATCGACACCCGCAACGGCTTCGCTGCGACCTTCTCGCCGGTGCTGGACCAGCGGGGCCTGGCCCTGCGCGACGGCCCGGTCGCGATCGTGTCGCAGAGCGGAGCGGTCGGTGCCGCGCTGTACTACGACGGCCAGCGCTCGGGGCTCTCGGTCGGCCGCCTGTACAACTCGGGCAACGAGATCGGCATCACGCTCGAGATGGTGGTCGACGCGCTGCTCGACTCGCCGCGGTTCTCGACCGTGCTGTGCTACGTCGAAGGCCTGCGTCGCCCGGAGCTGTTCATCCGGGCTGCGCGCAAGGCCCGCCGCCTGGGCAAGCGCATCGTGCTGCTGAAGAGTGGGGTCACGGCGTCGGGTGCCCGGGCCGCCGCGGCGCATACCGCCAGCCTTTCGGGGGAAGACCGAGTCTACGACGGCGTGCTGCACCAGCTGGGCGTGGCGCGTGCGCGCGGCTATGCCCACCTGCTCGATGTCGGGCGCGTGCTTTCGGCATACCCGCGCCCGCATGGCCGGCGCGCATCGATCCTCTCGATGTCGGGCGGGATCGGCATCATGCTGACCGATGCGCTGGAGAAGGCGGGCATGGGCCTGGCCGTCTTCACCGAAACCGTGCTGGCCGGAATCGAACCGCTGTTGCCTGGGTTCCTGGGCGCGCGCAACCCGCTCGATGTCAGCGGCGGGCCGTTCCATCACCTCGATCGGCTGCGCACCATGCTGCAGGTCTTCGACCGCAATCCCGAGAGCGACTTCACCATCGTCGCCGTCGGATCGTTCGAGCGGCGGCAGATGGAGATCGCCGAGGTGCTTGCCGACGAGGCCGGCAAGCTCGCCAAACCGCTGTTCGTCGTCTGGTTCGGCGGCGGCGATCAGGCAATGCGCCATCTGAACGGGCTGAACGTGCCGTGCTTCCCCGATGCGGACCGCCTGGTGCAGGCGATCGCGCCCGGGTTGCGGTTCGAGGCAGCTCGATCGGCTGCGCGCGACCCGGCCGCGCGCGACGATTTCGAGCCGGACGCCGCGGCGGCCCGTGCCGTGCTCGCCGCGGCCCTTGCCGCCGGCCGCCGGGTGATCGACGAAGTCGGCGGCAAGCAGATCCTGGCTGCCTACGGCATCGAGGTCGTCCGCGACCACGTGGTCGATTCGGCGGCGGCCGCTCGGTCCGCGCTCGAGGGGCTGCGCCTGCCCGTGGTCGCCAAGCTGCGTTCCGACGCACTGGTGCACAAGGCGCGCGCCGGCGCCGTGCGCCTCGGTCTCGCCTCGGTCGAGGCGGCGTGCACGGCGGTCGCCGACCTGCTGGCGCTGGCGGGCCGGCTGCGGCTGCCGGCTGCGGACGTCGTCCTGCAGGAACAAGTCCCTGCCGGGGTCGAGCTGTTGCTCGGGGCCAAGCGCGATGCCACCTTCGGGATGGTCGTGACGCTCGGCATCGGCGGCGTGCTGACCGAAGCCTGGGCCGACGTGCAGGTCCGCCTGGCCGATGGCGACGTCGATGCCGAGGACATGCTGGAGCGGCTCGCCCACCAGTGCCTGCTCGATGGGTCGGGCGGCCGGCCGAAGGTGGATCCGGCCGCGCTGGCGCCGACGGTCGCGCGCTTTGCCCGGATGGTGACCGATCTCGCCGGCGACATCGACGCCGTCGATGTCAATCCGATCATCGTGCACGGCGAAGCGCGCGCACCGACGGCTGTCGATGCGGTCTTCTTCCTGCGCGGCCCGGGTTCCTGACAGGGTCGCTCGACGAGCGACCCTGATGTCCAGGAGGCTGTCGGGCCAAGCCGCCTAGGACTCTGTCTTCTGGTCCAGCCGGCGCTCCAGGTGCGGCATCCGGTCGTGGCCCCAGAACTGTTCGTCGGCGACGAAGAAGGTCGGCGCGCCGAACACCTGGCGCGCGACCGCGGATTCGTTGTTCTGCGCCAGCTTCTGCTTGATCGCCGGGTCCTGGATCGCGGCGCGCAGGCCGGCCTCGTCGATGCCGAGCTTGCGGCCGATCGCGGCGAGCTGATCGACGCTCTGGATGTCGCCGTCGTCGACGAACAGATGGCGGAACACGGCCCGGGCGAACGACCGCCCCTGATCCGGCGCGATCTGCTGCAGCCACAGCAGCACCCGCGCCGCATTGTGGCTCGCCTGCGGAAACCGCGACGGATAGCGGAACGGCACGCCGGCCATCTCGGCACTGCGCTTGAAGTCCATCACCGCATAGCTGGCGCGCCACGGATGCTGCTCGGTCAGCGGCGCCGAACCGGTGCTCTTGAAGATGATGCCGAGCATCATCGGGATCCAGTTGACCGTATAGCCATGCCGCGCCGCCAGCGCATCGATCGATTCGGCGGCGAGGTAGGAATACGGCGAGCTGAAATCGAAGTAGAAATCGACCTGTCCTTGCGGCGTCATGCGGTGTCCTCGTTCGTCGGCTGTCATTCGGTCGCGAGCGCGCGGCCGATCAGGATCTTCTGGATGTCGCTGGTGCCCTCGTAGATCTGGCAGACCCGCACGTCGCGGTAGATCCGCTCGACCGGGAAGTCCGACACGTAGCCGTAGCCGCCGTGGATCTGGATCGCGTCGGAACAGACGCGCTCGGCCATCTCGGAAGCGAACAGCTTGGCCATCGCGGCTTCCTTCAGGCACGGCCGGCCGGCATCCTTCAGCGCGGCGGCATGGCGGACCAGCTGGCGCGCGGCCTCGATCCGGGTCGCCATGTCGGCGAGCCGGAACTGCACCGCCTGGTGCTGGAAGATCGGCTGGCCGAACGCGCTCCGTTCGCGCGAGTAGGCGAGGGCCGCCTCGAACGCGGCGCGCGCCATGCCGACCGCCTGCGACGCGATGCCGATCCGGCCGCCTTCGAGCCCCGACAGCGCGATCCGGTAGCCCTGGCCGGGCTCGCCGATCAGGTTGGCCGCCGGCACCCGGCAGTCGTCGAAGTTGATCTGCGCGGTGTCGGACGCGTGCTGCCCGAGCTTCGATTCGAGCCGCGCGACCGTGTAGCCCGGCGTGCCGGTCGGCACCAGGAACGCCGAGATGCCGCGCTTGCCGGCGGCGCGGTCGGTCACCGCGAGCACGATCGCGACATCGGCATGCTTGCCGGACGTGATGAACTGCTTGACGCCGTCGATCCGCCAGCCGGCGCCGCCGTCGACCGCGGTCGCGGTGGTCGTCAGCGCCCCGGCGTCGGAGCCGACCTGCGGCTCGGTCAGGCAGAACGCGCCGAGCTGCTCGCCGCGCGCGAGCGGCACCAGCCAGCGGGTCTTCTGCTCGTCGTTGCCGAATGCGAGCAGGATCGAGCAGACCGGGCAGTTGTTGACCGAGACGATGGTCGAGGTCGCGCCGTCGCCGGCGGCGATCTCCTCGAGGATCACCGCCAGCGCCGCATGGTCGAGGCCGGCGCCGCCCCAGCGCTCCGGCACCGCGACGCCGTAGCAGCCGATCGCTGCGAGCGCACGCAGCGCAGCGGCCGGGAAGGTCGCGTCGCGGTCCCATTGCGCGGCGAACGGCGCGACCTGCTCGGCAACGACGGCACGGACCGCGTCGCGGATCATCTCGAGGTCGGGGGTCAGCAGCATCGTAGTGCCACCTCAGCTCTGCCAGGGATTCATGACAGGAACGCCGGCACGTTCGTACTCACGGACGTCCCGCGACACGATCGTCAGACCATGCGTCAGAGCGGTGGCGCCGATGATGAGATCCGGCTGCGAGTAGGTATACCCGGTGTTGCGGCCTTCTTCCACCAGCAGGCGCCATTTCAGCATGACGTCTTCCGTGATCGGCAAGGCGCGCTGCGCGAACATTGGGCGCACCTTGTGAGCGAGCCAGTCCTGCAGTTCGGCACGTCTGGTCGCATCGTTCAGCAATTCGATGCCGAAACGGATCTCGGCAAAGGTGACGACGCTGACATACAGCGCATCCAGCGGCCGCGAGGCGACGAACTCCACGACCCGCTGTTCAGGACGTGGCTTGCGCAGCTCGGAGAGGACATTGGTATCCAAGAGCCAGCCGGTCACAGGTTGACATCCCGGACTGGCATGGCTACGCGCGGGGGAGCGATATCGACATCACGGTGGGGCGAAGACTGGAAGATGTCGACCAGTTGCTGCCCGCTCGCTTCGCCACGGAGCCGGCGGAACTCCTCGACCGCGATCACCACGACTTCATCACGGCCGTGAACGGTGACGTGCTGGGGGCCTTCGCTGCGAACGCGGCGCACCAGTTCGCTGAAACGTGCCTTGGCATCCTGAAGCAGCCAGTGCCCAGGCGGTAGCGGCGGACGAAATTGCTTGGGCGTCTTGTTCTTATCCATCGCGTATTGAATCTAGTCATTCTGACCAGATTCACGATAGCATGGCCGGCGCCCGATATCAAACGGCGGCTTGCGGCTCGGCCCCGCTGTCCATCGTCGGTTTCACTCACCACGCCACCGGCTGGCCGCGCCAATCATAGAAGCCGCCGCTCGGATGCCCGGCGCGATCGGCGATCACGCGGCGCTGGCCGGCGACGCTGTCGGCGACGTCGACGTCCGCGTTGGGGCCGCCCATGTCGGTGCGCACCCAGCCCGGATGCAGTGTCACGACGCGGGCGCCCTGCGGCGCCAGCTCGACGTGCGCGAGCCGGCTGACCATGTTGACCGCGGCCTTCGAAACCCGGTAGAGCGCGCCGTAGCTGGCCGCGGTTTCGGTCAGCGATCCCATCCGGCTCGAGACGAACGCCAGTGTGCCGCCGGTCGCGACCGCGAGCGGCGTCACGATCGGCAGCAGCCGCAGCGCCGCCAGCACGTTGGTGCGCATCACCAGGTCGAACTCCGGCTCGGTCGGCGGCCGGCGCGGATGGCTGGTCCGCGGGCCGTAGACGCCGGCGTTCATCACGATCACGTCGATCCGTTCGCCGTCGAGCTGCCAGCCGATGCCGGCGAGATCGCTGGCGTCGTTGACGTCCAGCCGCAGCGTCTGCGCGCCGGCATCGCGCAGCCGGACCCGGTCGGGCTCGGCCCGCCAGGTGCCGAACACCCGCCAGCCGTCGGCCAGATACTGCCGCGTGAACTCGAAGCCGAGCCCGCGCGAAGCGCCGATCACCAATGCCGTCGACATGTTCCAGCGTCTCCGGTCAGCCGACCCGTTCGATCGCGAGCGCGGTCGCTTCGCCGCCGCCGATGCACAGCGACGCGATGCCGCGGCGGCCGCCGGTCTTCCTCAGCGCACCGAGCAGCGTGACGATCAGCCGCGCCCCGGACGCGCCGATCGGATGGCCGAGCGCGACCGCGCCGCCGTGCAGGTTGATCCGCTCGCGTGCGATGCCGTGGTCCTTCATCGCCGCCATCGCGACCACCGCGAACGCCTCGTTGATCTCGAACAGGTCGACGTCGGCGGTCTTCCAGCCGGTCCGGGCGTAGAGCTTCTCGATCGCGCCGACCGGCGCGGTGGTGAACCATTGCGGCGCCTGCGAATGCGTCGCGTGGCCGGCGATCCGGGCCAGCGGCGCGATGCCGAGCTTCTCGGCCTGCCGCTCGCGCATCAGCACCAGCGCGGCGGCGCCGTCGGAGATCGACGACGAGCTCGCCGCGGTCACGGTGCCGTCCTTGCGGAACGCCGGCTTGAGTTGCGGCACCTTGGCCGGATCGATCTTGAACGGCGCCTCGTCGTGCGTGATCACCGTATCGCCCTTGCGGCCGGCCACCGTCACCGGCGCGATCTCCCAGCCGAAGGTGCCGTCCTCGTTGGCGGCGCGGGCGCGGCGGGTCGATTCGATCGCGTAGGCGTCCTGCTCGGCGCGGCTGAACCGGTACTTGTCGGCGCAATCCTCGGCATACAGCCCCATCGACTTGCCGCCGCCGTTCGGCAGCTTGTCGTAGGCGTCTTCGAGCCCGTCGTACGCCATGTGATCGAACAGCGTCGAATGGCCGTAGCGGTAGCCGCCGCGACCCTTCAGCATCAGGTACGGCGCGTTGCTCATGCTCTCCATGCCGCCGGCGACGACGATGTCCTGGCTGCCGGCCGTGATCAGGTCGTGGCCGAGCATCGCGGCCTTCATGCCCGAGCCGCAGACCTTGTTGACCGTGGTCGCGCCGGCCGACTGCGGCAAGCCGGCCTTCAGCGCGGCCTGCCGCGCCGGCGCCTGGCCGAGGCCGGCCGGCAGCACGCAGCCCATGATCACTTCCTGGACCAGCGCCGGGTCGAGCCGGGCGCGCTCGACCGCGGCGCGGATCGCGACCGCGCCGAGATCGGTGGCGGCGAGGGCGGACAGCTCGCCCTGCATCGCGCCGACCGGCGTGCGCGCGACCGAGACGATGACGATCGGATCGGAACTCATGTGTGGTCTCCTCAGCGGGTTTCGGCGAACAGCTCGCGGCCGATCAGCATCCGGCGGATCTCGGAGGTGCCGGCGCCGATCTCGTAGAGCTTGGCATCGCGCCACAGCCGGCCGGTCGGGTAGTCGTTGATGTAGCCGTTGCCGCCGAGGCACTGGATCGCCTCGCCGGCCATCCAGGTCGCCTTCTCGGCCGCGTAGAGGATCGCGCCGGCGGCATCCTTGCGCAGGCTGCGGACGTCGACCTCGCCGGCGCGCGAGCGGTCGCACTGGCGGCCGACCGCATAGACGTAGGCGCGGCACGCCATCATCGTCGTGTACAGGTCGGCCAGCTTGCCCTGCATCAGCTGGAACTCGCCGATCGGCTGGCCGAACTGCTTGCGCTCGTGCAGGTACGGCACCACCGCATCCATGCACGCCGCCATGATCCCGAGCGGCCCGCCGGACAGCACCGCGCGCTCGAAGTCGAGGCCGCTCATCAGCACGTTGACGCCGCGGCCGACCCCGGTCATCGGGTCGTCGCCGAGCCCGCCGAGGATGTTCTCCGCCGGGACCTCGCAGTCCTCGAACACCAGCTCGCCGGTGTGGCTGCCGCGCATCCCGAGCTTGTCGAGCTTCTGCGCGACCCGGAACCCCTTGAACTCCTTCTCGACCAGGAACGCGGTGATGCCGCGCGGGCCGGCGTGCAGGTCGTTCTTCGCGTAGATCACCATCACGTCGGCGTCCGGGCCGTTGGTGATCCACATCTTGGTGCCGTTCAGGATCCAGCGGTCGCCCTTGAAATCGGCGCGCAGCTTCATCGAGACCACGTCCGAGCCTGCGTTCGGTTCCGACATCGCCAGCGCGCCGATCTGGTCGCCGGCGATCAGCCCGGGCAGGTAGCGGTTCTTCTGCGCGGCCGAGCCGTTGCGGGCGATCTGATTGACGCAGAGGTTCGAGTGCGCGCCGTACGACAGCCCGACCGACGCCGAACCGCGCGAGATCTCCTCCATCGCGACGATGTGCGCCAGATAGCCGAGATTGGTGCCGCCGTAATCTTCCGAGACCGTCAGCCCGTGGACACCGAGGTCGCCGAGCTTCTTCCACAGGTCCATCGGGAACTGGTCGGTCCGGTCGATCTCGCCGGCGCGGGGCGTCAGCTCCTTGGCGACGAAGCTCTGCAGCGAGTCGCGCAGCAGCGCGATGTCTTCGCCGAGGTCGAAGTTCAAGCCGGGCACCGCCTGATGAGTCATTACACCGTCTCCATCGAGTCAGAATTCATAATGCAGGCGCAATCGGCGATCGCGCCGCGGTCGTGGGGTCGACCGGCTCCATGCCCGCATTCGCGGATTCGGGCCGCAGCGCCGCGAGTACCTGCTCGGCCTGCGCTCGCGACGCATCGAGATCCGCCAGCGTCTGGACCAAGTCCTGTAATTGTCGATTCAGCGTCGCCCTGCGCTCGTCGAGCAGCTTCAGGAATCGCTGCAGCTGAGGAATGGTATCGGCCGGCGTCTCGTAAATGTCCAGCAGCGAACGGATCTCGTCCAGGCTCAGCCCGAGCCGCTTGCCGCGCAGCAGCAGGCTCAGACGGACCCGGTCGCGCTGGCTGAAGATCCGGCGTTGGCCGCCCGGGCCGGTACGCTGCGGCGCCAATAGGCCCCGGTCCTCATAGAAACGGATCGCGCGCGCGGTAATTCCGAATTCGCGAGCCAGTTCGCTGATACCGCAGGTGCCGCTTTCCATGCTCCTCGCGCCCATGCGCCGACCGACGCTATCCGCCGTATCGCTCCCTGGTCGACCGCGGCGGGTGGCCAATCGGCGACGATCATGTTAACGTTTACGTAATCGTCAATCTAGGCGCGCTTTGAATCCGCTCGAAAGCCAGCTGTCATTTCCGTTCGAGGAGCGTCT
>JBFWQR010000142.1:0-20355 GCA_050249335.1 Lautropia sp. | reverse complement strand
CGGAAGCCTTCGGCCAGTGCGGCGATCTCGTCGCGACGGTCGCGCAGCGGTGGGATGACGAGTTCCACGACCGCGAGTCGGAAGTAGAGATCCGCGCGGAATCTGCCGTCGGCGATCCGGGCGTCCAGATCGGCGTTGGTCGCGGCGATGACCCGGCCACGGAACGCTTGATCGGCGCGGCCGCCGATCCGGCGATAAGTGCCGTCCTGCAAGACGCGCAGCAGCGCCGTCTGCAATCGCGGATCGAGTTCGCCGACTTCGTCGAGGAACAGCGTGCCGACGCCGGTCTGCTCGAAGAACCCCGCATGCGCGGCGGTCGCGCCGGTGAACGAACCGCGCTCGTGACCGAAGAAACGGCTCTCGGCCAGCTCGGTCGCGACCGCGCCGCAGTTGATCGCGACGAACGGCGCGTCATGCCACGGCGACTGCGCATGCAGGCTCCGCGCTGCGACTTCCTTGCCGACGCCGGTCTCGCCGCGCAGCAGCACCGGGACGCGGCGTGCCGACAGCCGGGTCAGGTCGGCAGCGAGCGAACGCATCGGCGTGATCGTGTCGAACGCGTGCCGAACGGGCCGCATTCGGCTGTCGAGCGTCGCCTGAATGCGCTCGACCAATGCATCGACATCGATCGGCTTGGTCAGATAGTCGTCCGCGCCGGCGCGGACCAGCCGGACTGCCTGCGGCAGATCGGCGAACGCGGTTGCGAAGACGATCGGCGTACTGGCGAGCAGCGGCAGCGCGCGGCGATAGAACGTCTCGCCCGAGCCGTCGGGCAGGCGGATGTCGGACAGCACGAAATCGGGGCGGCCGCGCGACAGCGCCGCCAGCGCGGACGCACAGTCGGTCGTCCAGGTGACGTCGAATCCCTCCAGCGTGAGCCGCTGGCGCAGGGCCCCGCCGAGCACCGCGTCGTCCTCGATCAACAGCACGCGGCCGGGCGGCGTGGCCGAGGTCATGAGCAGAGCTCCTCGGACGGGACGATCGGCACGGTCAGTGCGATATGGGTTCCACGCTCGGGATGCGCGTCGACGCGGATCCGGCCGTCGAGCCGCGCCATCAGGCGGACGACGACGGCGACGCCGAGACCGCGTTCGCGATCGTCCGAGGTCCGACCTTCGAGGGCGGCGGCGCGGTCGGCTTGGAGCCCGGCGCCGCGGTCGATCACGTCGAACCGCAAGGCGCCGCCCTCGACCGAGGCACGCAGCACGACCGACTCGCCGCGTCGCGAAGCGGCGATCGCGTTGAGCAGCAGGTTCAGCAGGATCTGGCGCAGCTCGGTGCCGGCGGCGCGGACGCGTCCGGGCAGCGAAGACTCGACCGTCACGGTCACGTCACGCTCGCGCGCCCGCGGATCGACCAGCCGGCGGATGTCGTCCAGATCGCGTTCGCCGAAACCGTTCGGCGCGGCAACGCCGCGATGGGTCGCCAGCGCCGCATCGACGACCTCCTGCATCGTCTGCACGCCGCGCTCCATGAAATCGAGCGCCTCGCGGCGAACCTCCTCGCGGTCGCCGAACTTGCGCAGGGTCAGGATGCTGGTCCGGACGCCGGCGAGCGGATTGCGGATCTCATGCGCCAGCATGGCGGCGAGTCGGCCGAGCACGGCCTCGCGCTCCTGGTCGGCCATCCGGTTCAGTATCTCGTCGCGCTCTTCGACGCCGCGCGCCATCCGGTTGTAGGCCCGGATCAGGCCGGCGACCGCCGGATCGCGCGGCGGGATCTGCGATTCGGGCACGGCGACCGGCAGCGCCTGGCCGGCCGCGCCCAGGTGACGAGCGAGCAGCGCGAGCGGCCGTTGCTGTCGCCGCATCAGCAGGTAGCCGAGCCAGGCGCATCCCGCACTGAGAATCAGGTCGATGCCGACCAGCGACCAGCCGAGGTGCCGCAGCTGGCCGAGTGAATCGGCGATGTCGAGATTGGCGACGACCGTTGCTGCCGGCTCGGCAGGCGCCGGTGACGACGCCGCCGAATGCATTCCCGCAGCGGTCGCCGAGCTGCGGATCGGCGCCGAGGCCGACGCCGACAATGGCCGCCAGACCCAGAGGCTGTCGTCGGTGCGGTCGATCGCGTGGCCGCTCGGTGTCGCGGCGATGGCCGCCGGCAATGCGCTGTCGGGCAGACCGGAACGGTCGGCCCGGATCACCTCCCCGGTCGGAAGGACGACCGCGAGTCGCTGATCGCGAATGCCGACGTGGACCGCGAGCGACCGCGCCAGCGCCGCACGGACCGCCTCGTTCCGGCCGTCCTCGAGCGGCGTCGATACGGCAGCCGACAATCCGTCGAGATAGACCTGGCCGAGACGCACCAGACTCGACTCGAGCGAACCGGACAGCCGCTGGATCGCGACCTGCGTCGTCGCGACGGCGACCACGAAGATCATCACCGCCGCGGTGATCGGCAGTCGGGTCACCATCGACAGGCGGAAGAACCAGGCGAGCACGGCAGGACCTCGCGGCGGGATCGTGCGCGCCGCCCGGGCGGCTGGCGCGATCGACCAACATAGCAGATCCCGGGGTTCGGGTTCGGAGCATCCCGCCGGCAGCGCTCGATCGCGGTCGGCGTCACGCTTCAGTCCTGCCGCACGACCGGTCCGTCGCGGCGGCCGAGCCGAAGCCGGCGCGCCGGGTCGGCGCGGATCCCGATCACGCCGTGATCGAACCAGCCCTCGCCGGGGACCACCAGCCACGTGCCCGGCTGGTCGGTCGCCGCGAAGATCTTGCGTGGTCGACCTTCCTCGACGCGGACCGACCAGCGAACGCCGCTTGCGGCTGCACGCGCCTCGAACTGCTGGACCACCCCGGCCGCCGCGTCGCGCGCGAGTCGCAGCCGGCGCTCGCGCATCTGCTGGGCATGCCAGCCGGCGCCGATCGGAACCGGGCCGACATTCGCCAGCCGGGGGGCATCGATCGCGGCGATACCCAGCAGTTCGGCGCCGTGCCGGATGGCGAGGTCCAGCGCACGATCGATCGCGGCATCGGTTCTCGGGCCGGCCAGCAGCGCGACCACGACCGTGCGGATCGGTCCGTCGCCGGCGTGGCCGGAGTGGACCGTCTCGACCGATGCCGGCCCTTCGTCCTCGTCGAAGCGATGCCGCTCCAGCACCCCGGCCAGCGCGTCGGACGCGGTGCCGCGCCAGAGCGGCGTGCCCGCGACATAGGCGGCGCGACCGAGCAGATGCCCGGCGACCGGCGTCGTCAGCAGCAGGAACAGCACCACCAGCACGACCTTGACCGCCGTGGCAGCCGTTCCGTCGATCAGCGCCAGGCCGAGCAGCACCAGGCCGCTGCCGACGACGCCGGCCTTGGTTGCCGCATGCATCCGCATGAAGAAGTCCGGCAGCCGCAGCACGCCGATCGCGGCGAGCAGGCAGAGCGCGCAGCCGAGCAGCAGGATCAGCATGCCGAACGCGTCCATCACCGCTTCCCCCGGCGGATCGAGCCGCGTTCGACGAACAGCGCGAACGCGACGGTGACCAGGAAGCCGATCAGCGCGATGCCGAGCGCGACGTCGAGGAATGCCATCGACCCCGACGCGAGCGCGGCGACACAGGCCGCGGCGATGCCGATCAGCCCGAGCATGTCGAGCGCGACGACGCGATCGGCGACCCCTGGGCCGCGGACGATGCGCAGGCCCGTCGCGACCATGGCCGCCACCAGCAGCATCGCGGCGATCGCCAGCGCGGCGTCGAAACCATCGATTCGGGAAAGATCGATCCTCATGTCGCCTCCGTTCAGCGGAGAACCGCGCGCACGCGCCGCTCGAAGCCCGACTTGATCGCCGCGACGCTGTCGCCCGACGCGTTCATCACGTGCACATAGAGCCGGTGCCGCTCTTTGTCGACGTGCAGGCTGGTCGTGCCGGGGGTGAGGGTGATCAGATTGGCGAGCAGAGCGATGCCGGCGTCACTGCGAAGATCCAGCGGCACTGCGATGATCTCGCTGCGCCGCACCCGGCCGGGATCGATCACGGTCCGGGCGACGTCGATGACGGAGAGCGCGAGCTCGCGCCAGAACATCAGCCCCAGCAGGATCCAGTCGCGGCACCGTTGCACCAGGTTCATCGGTCGAGCTCCAGTCGGGCGGTGGCAGGCCGGGTGCCTTCGAGCACGGCCTCGACATAGGTGGTCGTCGACAGCATCTGTTCGGCCGCGCGCATCGCGTAGTCGACGAACCATTCGGCCGAGAGGCCGATCGTCAGCGTGATCGAGGCCAGCGCGGCAATCGGCGCGATCATCGCGATGCGGGTGCGCGGCTCGTCGTACCACCGCGCCTGCAGCGCGGCCGCGGGCGGCAGCGCGGTCGGCAGGGTCGGGGCAGCCGTCGGTGCGGTCGTCGGCGCGACCGTCGCTGACGCCGCCGCCTCCGGCTCCGACGGCGCCTTCCAGAACGCCTCGTTCCAGATCTTGGCCATCGAATACAGCGTCAGCAGGCCGACCACCAGCGCGATCGCCGCGAGCGCGACATGCCCGGCCTCCAGGCTCGAGCGGACGACGACGAACTTGGCCCAGAAGCCGGACAACGGCGGCACCCCGGCCAGCGACAGCGCCGGAATCGCGAACAGGATCGCGAGCAGCGGCGCGCGGCGGTAGAGGCCGCCGATCCGGGCGAGGTCGGTCGAGCCGCCGGCGAGACGGATCGCGCCGCCGACCAGGAACAGGTTCGCCTTGACGACGATGTGGTGGATCACGTAGAGGACCGAGCCGGCGATCGCGAGCGGTGTCGCGACGGCGAGCCCGACCAGCATGTAGCCGATCTGGCTGATGATGTGGAACGAGAGGATCCGCCGGACATCGAAGTGGGCGGCGGCGCCGAGCACGCCGGTGACCATCGTCGCGCCGGCGATCACGCCGATCGCCGGACCGAGGGTGCCGAGCTCCGGCGCGAAGATCAGCGTGAAGCTGCGCAGCAGCGCGTAGACGCCGACCTTGGTCAGCAGCGCCGCGAAGATCGCGACCACCGGTGCCGTCGCCGTGTGATAGGCGGCCGGCAGCCAGAAGAACAGCGGGAAGACCGCCGCCTTGGCGCCGAACGCGAACAGGAACATCACGGCCAGCGTCACGACCAGGCCGCGGTTCTCGACCGTCGGCAGCGTGATCGCGAGATCGGCCATGTTGAGCGACCCGGTCAGGCCGTAGAGGAACGCGATCGCCATCAGGAACAGCGTCGTCGCGAGCAGGTTCAGCACGACGTACTTGATGCCGGCGTCGAGCTGGGCCCGGGTGCCGTCCTGCACCAGCAGGCCGAACGAAGCGATCAGCATGACCTCGAACCAGACGTAGAGATTGAACAGGTCGCCGGTCAGGAAGGCGCCGGTCACGCCGAGCAGCAGGCCGTGATACAGCGGATGGAAGAGCGCCTGCTCGCGCTCGCGTGCGCCGTCGACGAGGCCGTAGACGGCGACCGCGACGGCCATCACGCCGGTGATGACCACCATCGCCGTCGACAGCAGGTCGCCGACGAAGACGATGGCGAACGGTGCCGGCCACGAGCCGAAGCGGGTCGTCAGCACCGTGCCGTCCGCGGTCGCGGCGAGCAGGGCCAGCGAGGCCGCCAGCAATGCCAGCGACGCGGCGAGGCTGACGGCGCGTTGCATCGGTGGCCGCCGCCAGAGCATCGCGCAGAGCGCCGCGGCGCACAGCGGGATCGCGACCGGTAGCGTCAGCAGCAGGTGCGGGCCGATCACCGTGCGGTGCTCCGCGTTTCCGGCTCGGCGACGCGCATCGCGTCGGTGTCGAGCGTGCCGAGCCGGCGTTCGGCGCGCTCGAACAGCACGACCGCGAACGCGACCAGCGCGAACGAGATCACGATCGCTGTCAGGATCAGCGCCTGCGGCAGCGGATTCGCCGCCGGTACGCCGGCCGCGGTCGCATCGGTCACCAGCGGCGGCAGCGCCGTCGGCAGCCGGCCGGCGACGAACAGCGCGAGGTTGACGGCATTGCCGAGCACCAGCAGCCCCAGCGTCAGCCGCAGCAGATTGCGCGACAGGATCAGCCAGGCGGCCACCGTCATCATGACGCCGAACGCCAGCGCGAGCGGGGCTTCCATCAAGGCAACTCCAGGTAGCGGACGAGCAGCGTGCAGACGCCGCCGAGCACCGCCAGATAGACGCCGAGGTCGAACAGCAGGGCGGTGCCGACCGCGAATCCGCCGTCGGTCGTGAGCCAGCGGTGCGTCAGGTACGGATCGCCGCCGGCGAGCGCTGCCATGCCGGACGCCGCGGCGAACGCGAGGCCGAGGCCGGCGATCGCTTCGGGCGAGACCTGGAGGAGGACGCGGCGCATCGCGGCCTCGCCGTGCGCGATCGCGTGGCACATGACCCCCGCGGCGGCGACCAGGCCGCCGACGAACCCGCCGCCGGGCGCGTTGTGCCCGCGCCAGAGCAGGACCAGCGACAGCAGCAGGCAGAGCGGCAGGATCAGCCGGGTTCCGACCTCGAGAATCGGCGACTTCATCGTGTGCGGTCCTCCGCGTGTCCGGTGGTTCGGCTCGAATCGGGATGCCTCGAATCGGGGCGCTGCGAATCGCGGTGCCGCGAGACGCCGGTGAAGACGGCTGCAGCGGCGAGCGCCGCCAGCGCGAGCACGGTGATCTCGCCGAGCGTGTCGAGCGCGCGGAAGTCGACGATGATGACGTTGACGACGTTGCGGCCGTGCGCTTCGGGCAGGCTCGTCGCCATGAAGTAGTCGCCGTAGCGACCGTCGAACGGCGTGCCGAGCACTGCGAGCAGCACCAGCGTCGCGACGCCGCCGATGCCGATCGCGATGACCGCATCGGTCCGGCGTTCGCCGGTGGTGCGCCGGGTCCGATCGCGAAACGGCATCCGTCCGACGATCGCCAGCAGGATCACGATGGCCACCGCCTCGACCGAGAACTGCGTGAACGCGAGGTCGGGCGCGCCATGAAACAGGAACACCAGCGCCATGCCGAAGCCGACCATGCCGGCCGCCAGCACGCCCGCGACGAAGTCGCGCGCCCGGACGACCGCGATCGCGGCGATGGTCAGCAGGATCGGGATCGCGATCGTCAGCTCGATCGACCGCGGTGCGGGCCATGCCAGGCCGCCTTGCCAGCACAGCGTGCCGCCGATCGCGAGGACGAAGATCGCCAGCGTCGCAGCCACGTAGCGACGCAGGCTGCCGCTCTGGATCCGCCGGGTCTGCCAGCGCGCGACGCGTTGCAGGCCGTCGATCAGCCGGTCGTACTGCGCGTCCGGACCCAGCCGTCCGATCGCGGTCTGCCCGGCCAGCAGCCGGTGCAGCGGCGTCCAGTAGCGGTACAGCACGCAGCCGAGCAGAAGCGTCGCGCCGCTGAGCGCGAGGATCGGCGTGAAGCCGTGCCACAGCGCGAGCGCGTACGGCACGTCGCCGGGCGCGACGCTGCGCGCCGCCGCGAGCACCAGGTCGTTGGCGAGCCACGGTGCGATACCGAACACCAGTCCGAGCAGCGCGAGCGCCGCCGGACCGGCCAGCATCGGCCACGGTGGATCGTGCGGCGTCTGCGGCGTGGACGCCGGCGGCCCGAAGAAGACCCGCAGGGTCAGCACCCCTGCCACCGCGACCATCACCGCGTTCGCGATCAGTGCGATCAGCACCGGCAGGCTCGGCGCTGCGCTGTCGAGGCTCGCCTGGTAGACGAGCTCCTTGCCGACGAAGCCGATGAACGGCGGCAGCCCGGCCATCGACAGTCCGCCGAGCAGCGCGACCGCCGCGGTCAGCGGCATCCGGTGCCGCAGGCCGGACAGCGTGGTGGTGTCCCGTGTTCCGGCTTCATGATCGATGATGCCGGCCACCAGGAACAGGCACGCCTTGTAGAGCGCGTGCACGATCAGGAAGGCGATCAGCGCGAACGAGGCGATCGCGTACGGCAGCGCGATCAGCACCATCAGCGTCCCGAGCGACACCACCGTCGAATACGCGAGCATTCGCTTCAGGTCGGTCTCGCGCAGCGCCAGAACCGAGCCGGTCAGCATCGTCGCGAGCCCGCCGATCTGCAGCAGGGTCGTCCAGATCGCGGTGTCGCCGAGCGTGGGGTTCAACCGTGCCATCAGGTAGACGCCGAGCTTCACCATCGTCGCCGAATGCAGGTACGCCGAGACCGGCGTCGGCGCGACCATGGCGTTCGCCAGCCAGACGTGCAGCGGCGCCTGCGCCGATTTGGCGAATGCCCCGATCGCGATCAGCGCGATCGCGATGCCTGCCGCGGGATGCGACGCCAGCGACGAACCCTGCGCGAGGATCACGCTGATCCGGTAGCTGCCCGCCGCCTCGCCGAGCACGATCGCGCCGGCGAGCAGCGCGAGGCCGCCGCCGACCGTGATCAGCAGCCCCTGCTGCGCCGCGCGGCGTGCCGTCTTGTCCTCGGGCTCGAACCCGATCAGCAGGAACGACGCCAGGCTGGTCAGCTCCCAGAAGACCAGCAGCGCGATCAGATCGTCGGCCAGCACCGCGCCGAGCATCGCGCCCATGAACAGGGTCAGGTAGCCGAAGAAGCGCGGCCGGTCCGGATGGCGGGCCAGGTAGGTCGCGGCGAACAGGAACACCGCCGTGCCGATGCCGGTGATCAGCAGCGCGAACAGCAGCGACAACCCGTCTGCCCGGAACGCCAGCGCGATGCCGAGGCTCGGGATCCAGTCGATCGTCGTGACCGCCGCCTGCCCCGACTCGATCGCGGGCAGCAGCGTCGCGAAGCCCGCGAACAGCGCGGCCGGCAGGCACGCGACGGCATGGCCGCGACCGAGACGCGCGAGCGCAGGCATTACCGGCGATGCGAGCAGCGGCAGCGCGACGAGCAGAGCGAGCAGCACGAGACAGCCTCCGGGCGTGCGGGATACCGGACGTGCAGCGCCGGCGACGCACCAGCCGTCGCAATCCGCATGCCATCGGCGCCGAGGCCGAATGGTCTTTGCGAATCAAGGGCTTGTCTGGTCCACCGGGGCGACCGATGTTCAGGTTCCGAAACGCGCGGCCGGTAGCTCGTTGACGAATGTGGACATTGCAGCGCTGATGACCTCGGCCGCCCGGGCTCTCGGGTCCGGATCAATCGCGCGTCGAGCCCTCGCGCCGGAGAAACGCCGCGCAGACGTCGACCAGCCGCTGCGGCTGGTCGCGATGCAGCGAGTGGCCGCAGTCGGCCAGCTCGGCCGCTTCGGCCCCGGGCACGCGCGCGACGATGCCGTCGATCTGCGCCATCGTGCCGTAGGCATCGTCGGTTCCCTGGATCGCGAGCAGCGGGCAGCGGATCGCCGGTAGTTCGCGTTCGATCGACCAGGCGCGAAACGGCGGTGACAGCCAGACGTCGTTCCATCGCCAGAAGGTGAAATCCGGGTCGTCATGATGGCGCGCGAGCCTGGTGCGCAGGCTGCCTTCGCGATAGGCGTCGCGCGCGGCGGCGATGCCGGCGACCGACTGCTGCTCGACGATGATGTGCGGCGCCAGCACGATCGCGCCGGCGAGCGTCCCGGGCCGCTGCGCGGCGATGATCAGCGCGATCGAACCGCCGTCGCTGTGCCCGAGCAGCCATGGCCGGGCCAGCCGCGAATCCCCGCTGCTCTTCGCCAGCGCGGCGAGCACGGCCGGCACCACGGTCAGCGCCTGGCGATGCAGATAGCCGTTGTCCCACCGCAGGTCGCCGGGCTCGCGCGCCGAGCGGCCGTAGCCGGGCCGCGAGAAGACCAGCCCGCTGCAACCGGCCGCGTCGACGAGGCGCTGCGGAAAGTCGCGCCACGACGAGACCGAGCCCAGGCCTTCGTGCAGGAACACGACCAGCGGGGCATCGGCGCGTTCGCGTGCGAGCCAGCGGTGCTCGATCGTGACGATGGCCGCCTCGATCGCGACGTCGATGAACGCCGTGCTCACCGCCGTGCCGCCTCGCGCAGCCGGAAGCGCTGGATCTGGCCGGCCGCGCAACGGCGGATCCGGTCGTGCAGCTCACCGTAGCTGAGCCGGCCGTGATCGTCGACGAACGCCAGTCGGGCCTTGCGGCCGCGGTTCCGTTCGATCAGGTGCTGCGGAAGCGTCATACGTCTGGGTGGCGATCCGGGCTAGCGCGTAAGCGTAGCGTCCGGCAATTGCATGGCGCGGTTGTGGGGCGGAATGAAAAGCTCGACGAAGTAGACCGGGTCGCCGCTGCCGATGGTCGCGGTCACGGACTGCAACAGGCCGTTGGTTCCGGTGCGGCGCGCGATCAAGCGGCACACGTCGACCGGAAAATGGTGGAATCGCAATGTCTGCCGGTGCGTGACCGGCGGAAAGTCGTACATGCGCGCGAGCAGCCCGCGCAGGCTGGTGCTGCGGAACTCGCGCACGCCCAGCTGCACGAATCGCGGAAAGCGCACCGGGTCGATGTAGAAGCGGTTGAGGATGCTGAACTCGCCGCCGATGTCGAACAGGCGCTCGACCAGGAACAGCCTGCCGTCGGCCGGGTGCAGGGCATCCGTCCAATCGCCTTGCTTCTCGATGGGGCCGCGGCTGATCAGCAACGAGTCGATCGGCAGGGGGCCGCTGCCGTCGCTCGCCAGGAAGCGGGCATTCACGAACGGTTCGTCGAGATGATACTTCGCCTTGGTGGCGAAGGTGCCGCGCCCGGGCGTGCGCACCAGCCGGCCCTGGCCCACCAGCTCTCGTAGCGCGCGCTGGATCGTGCCCAGGCTGAGACCGGTGACGGACGCGATCTCGTGCTCGGTCGGCAGACGGCCTTCCTCCCCCCAGAACCCCTCGTGCAACGCCGTTTCCAGCATGGCGCGCAGCCGGGCGTACTTCGTCCCCGAGCCGAGCAGCAAGCCGCGGTACTTCCTGAAGAACTCTGCCGCCGTATCGGCGCCACCCGGAGTGCTCATGGCTGAAGTGTCACAGAACAGACGCGGCTTGTCATGAACGGCAAGGATTGCGGGGGCGCCACTTTGTCTGTATAAATAGAGAAAGTGGAGACATCGCATGGCCAAGATCCGGCACATCGCACTCGCCAGTCTTGACCCGGCGAAGACTGCCGAGTTCTTCATCCAGGGCTTCGGCGTCGAGGTGAAGCATCCGGACGCGTTCTACGAGGTGAAGCTGCTCGCTCCCGACAGCGTGCTGATGGACATCACCGACAAGCCATGGCCGGGCAGCCAGCCCGCGGCGGTTGCGGGTGCGGGCGAATCCGGCAAGGCGAACCGATGATGCACTCGCGCGGGCGGATACTGACCACGCATGTCGGCAGCCTGCCGCGACCGCGCCGGCTGATCGACCTGTTCCGCCTCATGGAAGGTGGCGGGCCCTTCGACGAGGCGGACTACCGGGAGCTCTGCCGGCGGGCTGTCGCCGACATCGTGCATGAGCAAGTGGCGCACGGCGTCGACATCGTCAACGACGGCGAGATGGGCAAGGCGAGCTTCATCAGCTACGTGCAGTACCGGCTCGGCGGCTTCGACGTGCAAACCTCCGGCCCGGGCGTGGAGGGCGCGGGCGGCGGCGGACGCCTGGCTTCGCGTGAGACGCTGTCGTTCCCGGAATTCTACGAGGCGATGGCGCGGCTCAACGATGCCGGCGGCACCGTCGGCCTCGTGCAGATGGAATGTGTGGCGCCGGTCGTCTACAAGGGCCAGGCGCTCATCCAGGCCGACATCGCCAACCTGAAGCAGGCAACGGCGGGCGCGCGCGTGGAGGATGTCTTCCTGCCTGCGATTGCGCCCTCCGACGTCGAGGGACGCTACCGCAATCGCTACTATCCGACCGACGAGGCCTACCTGTTCGCCATCGCCGAGGCGATGCGCGAGGAGTATCGCGCCATCATCGACGCCGGGTTCATTCTGCAGATCGACGACCCGCTTCTGCTTACCTATTACGTCAAGCATCCCGAACTGAGCGTGGCCGAGTGCCGGCGCTGGGCCGAAGTGCGCATCGAGGCGCTGAATCATGGCCTGCGCGGCCTGCCCGTGGAGCGGATCCGGTATCACACCTGCTACGGCATCAACATGGGGCCGCGCGTGCACGACATGGAGCTCAAGAGCGTGGTCGACCTCATCCTGCGCATCAACGCCGGCGGCTACTCGTTCGAGGCCGGCAACCCGCGCCACGAGCACGAATGGCGCGTCTGGGAGACGGCCGGCCTGCCCGAGGACAAGGTGCTGATCCCGGGCATCATTTCCCACACCACGCATCTGGTCGAGCACCCGGAAGCGGTCGCCGACCGCATCACGCGCTTCGCCGACGTGGTGGGGCGCGACCGCGTGATCGCGGGCACCGACTGCGGCTTCGCCACCTTCGCCAGCTCGACCGAGATCCACGGATCGATCGTGTGGGCGAAGTTCGACGCATTGCGCGAGGGGGCCCGCCTGGCGAGCGAGCGGCTCTGGCGCCGGAACCCGAAACGCATCGAGGGCGCTTCCGCCCTCCATAAATGAAAGGAAAAGCGATGCGAATCCCCCTCCTGGAGCGCCTTCTGCTCGTGACCGCAGCGCTCCTCGGCGCCTCCCAGGCCGCGGCCCAGGCGCCCGCCAAGCTCACGCCTGCCGTGCTCCAGCTGTCCTGGTCGATCCAGGGGCGCGACGCGCCGTTCGTGCTGGGCATCCAGCGCGGCTACTACCGCGACGCCGGAATAGATCTGACGATCAACGAGGGCAACGGGTCGCTGGTTTCGGCGCAGACGGCCGCCACCGGCAAGTCGGACTTCGCCTCGGCCGATGTGACCACCGGCATCCTGCTCGCCGCCAAGGGGGCGAAGATCAAGTCGATCTTCGTCTACCAGCCCAAGGGCGGGCTGGCGGTCGCCTACCATCCGGGCACCAGCATCGCGAAGATGGCGGACCTGAAGGGCTTGCGCATCATCCGCGCCGCCAACGACAACGCCTCGCAGGTCTTCACCGCCCTGCTCGCCAAGAACAACATGTCCTGGGACGACCTGAATGTGACGATCGTCGGCCAGGGCGCGTTCGAGAGCTCCTTCCTCGCCGACCCGAAATCCATCCTGCTGGGCAACTTCTACAGCACCTTCCAGGCGATGAAGCTGCGCAACCCTTCGATGCAGTACGTCCTGTACTCGGACCTCGGGCTCACCGTGATGAGCCTCGGCGTCCTGGCGAGCGAGAAGACGCTCGCGGAGCGGCCCGACCTGGTGCGCCGGTTCCTCGCCGCCACCGTACGCGCGTTCGAGGCGTCGCTGCGGGATCCGGAGGCGGCGATCAAGGCGGTACAGGAACGATTCCCCTTGGTCGCCAAGCCGGAGGTCAATCGGCTCGAGCTCGCGGCGAGCCTGTCGCTGCTGCGCACGCCCGAGAACGAAGGCAAGGTGCCGGGCTGGACCTCGCCTCAGCAATGGGAGGCGACCGTGGACGTGCTCCGCGGCTATGCCGGCCTGTCCACCAGCCTGCCCGTGAGCTCGTTCTACACCAACGACTTCCTTCCTCAGAAATAGCGGCGTGCATTCGATCCGCTGCCACGAGGTTGGCCTTACCTACGGCGGGCGCCGCGGCAAGGTCGAGACGCTTCGCGGGGTCGGCCTGGATATCGCGCCGGGCGAGTTCGTCTGCCTGGTGGGCCCCAGCGGCTGCGGCAAGAGCAGTCTGCTCGGGTTGATCGCCGGATTGCGCACCCCCTCCGCAGGGCGGATCGAGGTGCTCGGGAAGCCCGTGGCCGGGCCGGTGACCGAGCTGGGCATCGTCTTCCAGAAGGATCTGCTGCTGCCCTGGCGCTCGGCGCTGGACAACATCATGCTGCAGGCGGAGGTTCGGGGGTTGCCGCAGGACCGGACCCGGACGCGTGCGCGCGAATTGCTCGCCATGGTCGGCCTGAGCGGCTTCGAGGACCGGCTGCCGCACGAACTTTCCGGCGGCATGCGCCAGCGCTGCGCGATCGTGCGCGCGCTGGTGCACCGGCCGCCGCTGCTGCTGATGGACGAACCTTTCGCGGCGGTCGACGCGCTGACGCGCGACCAGCTCAACATCGATCTGCTCACGCTCTGGGTGGAGTCGCGGCCGACGGTGCTGTTCGTCACGCACGGCATCGAGGAGGCGGTATTCCTCGCCGACCGGGTGCTGGTCATGTCGCACCGCCCGGGGCGCATGGTCGCGGACATCACCATCGAGCTGGATCGGCCGCGCCACGCGGACATGAAGGACGCCCCGGAGTTCCGCCGCTACACGCGCGAGATACGGCATCTGCTGGAGACCCTGGCAAAGGAGGAGAAATGAACGGCTACGGCAAGCGGCAGGGCATGCGTGTCCTGCTCCCGCTCCTCACCGTGGTGACGGTGATCGTGGTGTGGCATTTCGCGGTCAAGCTGGGCGAGATTCCACCTTTCCTCGTGCCGAGCCCCGACTCGGTGCTGGAGGCCGGGATCAAGTTCGCGCCGGCGTTCTGGGCCGCGACCAAGGTGACGCTGCTGGAGACCGTGCTCGGCTTCTCGCTCGCGATCGTCATCGGCCTCGGCATCGCCATGGTCTTCGCCTGGGCGCTGCCGGTGAAGGATTCGGTCTACCCGCTCATCCTCATCACGCAGGCCATGCCGAAGATCGCGGTGGCACCGCTGTTCATCGTATGGCTGGGGCCCACGGCGCTTTCGGCGAAGGTCCTGCTGGTGTTCCTCATCTCGTTCTTTCCGATCGTGGTCAACGCCGTGCGCGGCCTGGAGTCCGCCGAGCCCGAGCTCATCGACCTGATGCGCTCCATGGGCGCCAGTCGCTGGATGATCTTTCGCAAGCTGCAGCTCCCCGGCGCGGTGCCCTACATCTTCAGCGGTCTGAAGGTGGGCGTCACCATGGCGGTCACCGGCGCGCTGGTTGGCGAGCTGATCGGCGGCAATCAGGGCCTCGGCTACCTGATGAACGTGGCGTCCGGCAACATCGACACCGCGCTCATGTTCGCCGACATCGTCGTGCTCACCTTCATGGCCATGGTGCTGTTCTACATCGTGGAGGGCGTGGATCGGCTCTGCACGCGCTGGCAGGATCGCGGCACGACCGTCGTCAACGGCACCATGTAGTGCTCCATTTCCGGAAATAACAGTAGGTCGCCCATGCACAACCCGGAGCCTTTCTCCTGCTTTCCGCCCGAGGTCCTGGCGCTGATGAAGCGCATCGGCCCGGTGTGGAGCAGCAACGCCCGTCTGCACCGCGATCAGACGCTGCAGGCGCTCGATCCGTTCCTGCGCGCCGCGCCTCCGGGCGGCGTGAAGATAACGCGCGACGTCGCCTACGGCGCCGATCCGCGCCAGGTCATGGATCTGTATCGACCCGCGGTCGCCGGCCCCGCGCCCATCGTCGTGTTCGTCCACGGCGGCGCCTTCGTGCGGGGCAACAAGCAGATCAACGAGTTCGTCTACGGCAACGTCACCACCTGGTTCGCGCGGCAGGGCTACCTCGGCGTGAACATGGAATACCGCCTCGCGCCCGGGGCGCTGTACCCCTCGGGGATCGAAGACGTGGCGGCCGTAGTGCGCTGGCTGGGCGAATCGGCCCCCGCTCATGGCGGCGACCCGTCGCGCATTTTCCTCATGGCGCACTCGGCTGGCGGCGCGCACGTCGCGGGCTACGCCTACGATCCCGCCCAGGGGCACCTCGGGCGCGGCGTGCGCGGCGTGGTGCTCGTCTCGTCGCGCGTCCGGGCGGACGCGCTGCCGGAAAACCCGAATGCGGCGGCGGTGCGTACCTACTATGGCGAAGACGAGTCGCTCTACGACGCGCGCTCGCCGGTGACGCACGCAGGCAGCGGCGAGCTGCCGGTGTTCGTCGCCTTCGCCGAGTTCGAGAACCCGCTGCTCGACGTATATAGCCTCGAGCTGGCCTGGCGGCGCAGCCAGCACATGCGGCGCGCACCGCCGGTGCTTCGCTTGCGCCACCACAACCACATGTCGATCGTCGCCCACTTCAACACCGAGGACGAAATCCTCGGGCGGGCGATCCTCGAGTTCTTCGAAGGCTGCGCCTAGATTTCTTGACGGACGCCGAAGACGGTAAAATGATGTCAGAATTAGACTTTGACATCATTCTGAACGGAGCGACTGGATATGCCCAAGTCACCGGTCAAGTCATCTACCGTCTCACGGCCGAAGAAACGGACACCAGCTTCATCGACCGGGGGCGCATCCGGAAAACCGGCTGGGCACGCGGTCGCCAAGGCGCGCATGAACCGCGCGGAGTTCGTGGCGACCACGCTGCGTCTGCGGCCGGAGCTGCATCGCGGGCTCGAACTGCTGCAGGAGTCGCTCGGCGTCACGATGAACAAGCTCATGAATGACGGGCTGGCCCAGTTCGTCTCGACCAAAACCGCAGCCCTCGAGTCGGATCTGCAGGCGGCATTGGAACGCATCCGCCGGTACCGACGATCGGACCCGACGTTCGCCAAGGACTTCGAAGCGATCGTCGCGGCCGAAGTGGCTCACCAAGAGGAAGATGGCATCGAGGGCGTCGCCTATCGCGGGGAGGAAGGCCCAGCGGTGTCGATCGTACGCCACCTGATCGCCGAGCATCACTGAAGCAGGGCGGCCTCGCCGTGTCAGACTGGGACGCCGACGGGCCGCGTCTCGCCGAGAACCTGCAGCGAGCCCAGCGCCTGGCAGTCGATCATGCCCTGGCCCGCCGCCCGATCCGCCTGACCGACATCAAGGCATGGCATCGTATCGCCATGGAGGGGCTGCGCATCGACGATGCAAAGCGCCTGGGGATCGATCCGCGGGCCATGGTCGGAGAATTCCGCGGTCCACCCAGGCTGCCTGACATCGAAGTGCGGATCGGCAGTCATCCGGGTGTCCCCGCCACCGAGGTCGATGCTGCCTGCCGGAAGTTCATCGCGACGCTGCGAGCCTTGACCCGAGCGCTGGATCGACGATTTCCGGCCGACAGCCCTGACGACCTCGACGTCGATGGACTACGGGCCGTCGCGGAAGCCGCCGCCTGGGCCCATGCGGAGTGGGTCCGCATCCATCCCTTCGTCAACGGAAACGGGCGCACGGCGCGTCTGCTGGGCAATGTCATCCTGGTCCGTTTCGGCTTGCCCCCGGTGTTTCGGCTGCGGCCCCGGCCGGAAGGCTCGTATCCGGTCGCGGCGTCGCAGGCCATGACGAACGGGCATCGGGCGCTGGCCGACTACGTCGTGGCGCAGTTGCTCCAGTACCGCTGAGCGGGGGCGTTCCCAACTCGAGGGGCCGCCACGGTTCGAGGTCCTTGTTTGCTTGCGATCCGGCGCTCGATGAATTATCTTGCGTAAACGCACTTTACGAGTCATGAGCATCAATGCAAAGCACTATATTGCATAGTGTGCCGCCGGCCGCGCCGACGCCGGCCGACGAAGCGAAGAACCCGTTCCTGGTCGCGCTCGGCGAGCGCGTCCGTTCGCTGCGCGCCCGCCGCGGCATGACACGCAAGGCGGTCGCGCAGGCGGCCGACGTCTCGGAGCGCCATCTCGCCAACCTCGAGTACGGCGTCGGCAACGCGTCGATCCTGGTGCTGGTGCAGGTCGCCGGCGCGCTGCAGTGCCCGCTGGCCGAGCTGCTCGGCGATGTCACGACCGCCTCGCCGGAATGGCTGCTGATCCGCCAGCAGCTCGAGCGCCGCGACGAGGCGACGCTGCGGCGGATCCGGCTCGCGATCGGTGAGCTGCTCGGCACCGGCGGCGGCAATGTCGTCGGCAACCCGCGGATCGCGCTGATCGGTCTGCGCGGCGCCGGCAAATCGACGCTCGGGCGGATGCTGGCCGAGGATCTCGCGGTGCCGTTCATCGAGCTGGGCCGCGAGATCGAGCGCGTCGCCGGTTGCAGCGTCGGCGAGATCCAGGCGCTCTACGGCGCCAGTGCCTACCGGCGCTACGAGCGGCGGGCGCTGGAGGATGTGGTGCAGCGGCATGCCGAAGCGGTGATCGCGATACCGGGCGGGCTGGTCTCGGACCCGGCGACGTTCGGGTTGCTGCTCGGCCAGTGCACCACCGTCTGGCTGCAGGCCGCGCCGGAAGATCACATGAAGCGGGTGATGGCGCAGGGCGACCTGCGGCCGATGGCCGCCAGCACCGAGGCGATGGACGACCTGAAGGGCATCCTGGCCGGGCGCGCCGCCTTCTATTCGAAGGCCGAGCTGACGGTCGACACCAGCGCCCAGCCGCTCGCCGCGACGTTCGCGATCCTGCGCGAACGGGTGCGGACGCGGTTGAGCCGGATCGCCTGAGGCGGAGGATCGGCACCGGAATGCCGACACAAAGTGAAGCAAACTGCTTGCGCGATCATTTAAATGGCATTATGATGCGTTGATCCACCTCAAGCATGCATGATCATTCGTCTCGGTCATGCACCACCCGGGAGACAACCCTTGAGCGTCGCCACTCAGGAAACCCAGCAAGCCCAGGCAGCCCGATCGGTTGCCCCGGCGCCGGCCGCGGCGCGCGGCGATGCCCGCGTCGACTACCAGACCGACCCGTCCCGCTACCGCCACTGGCGGCTGTCGTTCGACGGCCCGGTAGCGACCTTGACCGCCGATTTCGACGAGAACGGCGGCCTGCGGCCCGGCTACAAGCTGAAGCTCAACAGCTACGACCTCGGGGTCGACATCGAGCTGCACGACGCGGTCAACCGGATCCGCTTCGAGCATCCGGAAGTGCGGACCGTGGTCGTCACCAGCGCCAGGGACAAGGTGTTCTGTTCCGGCGCCAACATCTTCATGCTCGGCGTCAGCAGCCATGCATGGAAGGTCAACTTCTGCAAGTTCACCAACGAGACCCGCAACGGCCTCGAAGACTCGTCGAAATACTCGGGGTTGAAGTTCCTCGCCGCGGTCAACGGCGCTTGCGCCGGCGGCGGCTACGAGCTCGCGCTCGCCTGCGACGAGATCGTGCTGGTCGACGACCGCTCGAGCGCGGTCAGCCTGCCCGAAGTGCCGCTGCTCGGCGTGCTGCCGGGCACCGGCGGGCTGACGCGGGTCACCGACAAGCGCCATGTCCGGCACGACCTCGCCGACGTCTTCTGCACCACTACCGAAGGCGTCCGCGGCAAGAAGGCGAAGGACTGGCGGCTGGTCGACGAGATCGCCAAGCCGGCGGTGTTCGCGCGCACGGTCCGCGAGCGCGCGCTCGCGCTGGCCGCGCAGAGCGACCGGCCGGCCGACGCCGCCGGCGTGCAGCTGCCGCCGCTCGAGCGGACGATCGCGGCCGACGCGCTGGACTATCCGCTGGTCGCCGTCGCGATCGACCGCGCCCGCCGGACCGCGACCTTCACGGTCCGCGGGCCCGCGGCCGGGCAGCCGGAGTCGCTCGACGCGATCGTGCAGGCCGGCGCGGGCTGGTATCCGCTCGCGCTGGCGCGCCAGCTCGACGACGCGATCCTGTCGATGCGTACCAACGAGCTCGACATCGGCACCTGGCTGATCCGGACCGAAGGCGACGCCGCCGCGGTGCTCGCGTCGGACGCGACGCTGCTCGCGCATCGCGACCACTGGCTGGTGCGCGAGACGATCGGCCTGCTGCGGCGGACGCTGTCGCGGCTGGACGTCTCGTCGCGCAGCCTGTTCGCGCTGATCGAGCCGGGCTCGTGCTTCGCCGGCACGCTGCTGGAGCTCGCGCTCGCCTGCGACCGCAGCTATCAGCTGGCGCTGCCCGACGAGCCCGGGCGGGCGCCGAAGCTGACGGTCGGCGAAGTCAACTTCGGGCTCTACCCGATGGCGACCGGCCAGAGCCGGCTCGGCCGCCGTTTCTACGACGAGGCGCCGGCGCTCGACGCGGTGCGGGCGCGGATCGGCGAGCCGCTCGATGCCGACGAGGCGTTCGAGCTCGGGTTGGTGACCAGCAATCCCGACGACATCGACTGGGCCGACGAGATCCGGATCGCGATCGAGGAGCGGGTCGCGATGTCCCCCGACGCGCTGACCGGCATGGAAGCGAACCTGCGCTTCAACGGCCCCGAGAACATGCTGACGCGGGTATTCGGCCGGCTGACCGCCTGGCAGAACTGGATCTTCCAGCGGCCGAACGCGGTCGGCGACAAAGGCGCATTGAAGGTCTACGGCAAGGGCGAGAAAGCAGCCTTCGACTGGAACCGAGTGTAGAAAACGCCCCCGTTGGCGCTCTTCGAGCGCCTCCCCCCACTGGGGGCGCCGCCAGCGGACCGGCAAAGCCGGATCCGCGGCGACTGCTTGGTGAGCGGGAGTGGGGTTGGCGACGGATGCCGACGTGGCGATGGCGAACCGAATCAGGATGGAAAGAACGATGTCGACCTCGACGATCAACTACAGCGAGAAGATCCCGAACAACGTCAACCTCGACGAGGACCGGACGCTCAAGCGCGCGCTCGAGCAGTGGCAGCCGAACTATCTGTCGTGGTGGCAGGACATGGGGCCCGACGGCGCGATGGACTACGACGTCTATCTGCGCACCGCGGTCAGCGTCGATCCGCAGGGCTGGGCGCA
>JBFWQR010000141.1:0-20810 GCA_050249335.1 Lautropia sp. | reverse complement strand
CCGTCGTGTCCCGCACCTCGACTGGGAACGCGGGCACCTGGTGCAGGCCGACGCCGTCGAGCCAGGTCACGCCGTGCGCGCCACGCGTCACGCCAGCCAGTCGGCAGCCCATGGCGCGTGCGCGCCCCAGGGCGGCGGGCACGTCTCTGCCGGGGCCAACGCAATCGGAGAGGCCCTGCTCCGAGAAGACCGCGTAGTCGGCCAGCGGCAACAGCCGTTCGAACACGGCGACGTCGGCCCGGTCCGCATCGAGCACGGTGGGAACACGGACCGCGTGAGCCGCGGAGAACAGCGCGGCTGCGCCCTCCGGCCAGCGCGGGTCCGCCAGCACTGCCCCGGCCTGGCCGACCTGATCGAGTGGCAGCCAGGCCGGGTCATCGTCGAGGCCTTCGCCGCGAAAGTTGACGATCATCCGTTCGCCGTCGCGACCCACGACGATACCGGAGACCGACGAACGCGCATCGGGGATGAGGCGGAATCCGGACACGTCCACGCCGAAGGCCAGGAGTTCGTCACGCATCCTCCGCCCTGCCGGGTCGTCCCCGGCGCGCGCCCACAAGGATACCGAGGCGCCGAGCCGCGCGGCGGTAACGGCCGCATTGGCTGCCATGCCGCCGCCTTCCTCGCGCATGCCGAAAGCGCGCGTCTTGCTCCCGCCGTGCGGCAACAGGTCGACGCTCCACGTCATGTCCAGCGCGGACAGGCCGAGACAGACCAGGCGAATGCGCCGGGGTTCACCCATCACGCGTCGCCGAAAGCCAGCATGGGCTTCATCAGCTCGCCCCGGGCGAAGCGCTCGAACATCTCGGGCAACGCCTCGATGGGGAACCGGCGGTCCGCGATGCGCGCGTATTTCGCCTTCTGACGGCGCAGCAGCTCGATGTTGAGCTCATGGTCCGACTTGGGAAAATAGAACGTGCGCACGAGGTGGTAGTCCTTGCGGCGCGTGAACCTGTTCTCCTGCACCGGCCAGGGGCTGTCGTTTTCCCCGATCAGCAGCACCACGCCGCGCGGCGCGACGAGCTCCATCGCGCGGCTGCGCGCCGCATGCGCACCGCTGCATTCGAGGATCAGGTCGAAGGGGCCGGTGCCCTCGAGCGACTCGTGCACGGAGGCGCCGAAATCGTGCGCCAGCTGCAACCGCCTGGCGACGGGATCGCAAGCGTGGATGTCCCGGTAGCCCATGTCCTGCAGCGCCACGAGGGCGCCGATGCCGACCGGGCCCGCCCCCGTGACGAGCACGGCGCCCGTGGCTTCCGGCGGCACGAGCCGGCGCACGAAGCGAAGCGAGTGAGCCGCAGTGCCGATCGTGTCGAGCAGCAGCGGTGCGAGATCGTCCTCGATGTCGTCGGGAACGGGCAGGAGGCACTGCTCGGGCACGCGCAAGCCTTCGGCATAGCCACCGTCGCGGTCCCAACCGACGAGCACCGAGATCTCCTGGCACATGTTGGTGTCGCCGCGGGCGCACGCCGCGCAGTGCCCGCAATGCACGGGAATGTAGACCGCGCACCGGCGCCCATGCATGGCGTGGCCGGGTTCGTCCACAACGCCGAAGATCTCGTGACCAGCGGTGAAGCGGCCGCCCTTCACCCAGAGTTTGCCGTCGGACCCGCACAGCGCCGTGCGCCGCACGCGCAACCGCACTTCGCCAGGCGCGGAGTCGGGCCACCGTACTTCGCCGACCGTGATGCGGCGCTCGCCGTGAAAAATCGCGGCTTTCATCATTCGGCTCTCCCGGCCGTGAAGCCCGACGCCTTCTCCAGCCGATGCCAGAGCTTCGACCACTGCTTGTCGACGAGCTATGCAACCGGCTCGATGTAACCGGTTCCATTATGGCGCTTGCATCTCTCGCGATCAAGCGAATGTCCGCTGATTGCGATGGAAACGGTGTTACATGTAAACTGTTTCACGATGATCAAGCCCCTCGGAATCCGCGCGGTGGCCCAGCATGTGGGGGTCTCGATCGCCACTGTTTCGCGCGCACTCAACACGCCCGACCGGGTGAGCCCAGCCGTGCGGGCGCGCGTCGATGCGGCGATCGCCGCGCTGGGCTATATCCCCGACGCGGCAGCGCGCGCGCTGTCTTCACGCCGCTCCCGCACGATCGGCGCGGTCATTCCGTCAGTCGACAACGCGATGTTCGCGCGGGGGATCGAAGCGCTGCAGGGCTACCTCACCGGCCGCGGCTACCTGCTGCTGCTCGCGACCAGTGGCTATGACCCGGACCAGGAAGAGCGGCAAGCGCAGAACATGATCAGCCGGGGTGTCGACGGACTCGTGCTGCGCGGAGATAGGCACACCGACGGCCTGCGCCGTCTGCTCGCCTCGCAGCGCGTGCCGTTCGTGAACGTCGGCGTCTATCACCCGGACAAGCCCTACGCTTCGGTCGGCAGCGACAACCAGGGCGCGGCCTATCGCGCATGCCGCCATCTCCTGGGGCTGGGCCACTCGAAGGTCGGCATGGTTGCCGCCCTGTCGACTCACAACGATCGCGCCGCGGCTCGCGTCGAAGGGGTGCGGCGTGCGTTGAGGGAGGAAGGTCTCGTGCTGGAGCAGCAATGGCTGGTGGAGGTGCCTTATCGGCTGGACGATGCGCGGGAAGCAGCGCGCAAGCTGCTCTCGGGAAAGGACCGGCCCACGGCGCTCGTCTGCGGCAACGACGTCATCGCCTACGGTGTCCTGCTGGAAGCCGAGCGCCGCCGAGTACGGGTGCCCGACGACCTCTCGATCATCGGTTTCGACGATCTCGAATGGAGCCGCCACCTCCGGCCCAGCCTGACCACCATGCACATCCCGATCGACGAAGTGTGGACGCGCGCCGGCGAGTACCTGGTGAAGACTCTGGCCGGTGAGCCCGTCACGCTTCACCACGAGGTCGATGTCGCATTGGTGGTGCGCGAAACGACCGGGCAGCCCGGAAAGACGAACGACGGGAAATCAACGTAGCGGAGTGCATCGACGAGCCGTCCGCCCGTCAGCACGATCGAACTCGTTCAGCCGCGCCGCGCCGCCTCGATCGCGGCGATGTCGATCTTCTTCATCTTCATCATCGCCGCCATCGCGCGCTCGGCGCCTGCGCCGCCCGAGGTCATCGCATCCATCAGTGCCCGCGGCGTGATCTGCCATGACAGCCCGAACCGGTCCTTGCACCAGCCGCACGGCCCTTCCGAGCCGCCATTGTCGACGATCGCCGACCAGTAGCGGTCGGTCTCCTGCTGGTCGGCGGTATAGACCTGGAACGAGACGGCCTCGTCGAAGCGGAACTGGGGGCCGCCGTTGATGCCGAGGAACGGCATCCCGAGCACGGTGAACTCGACGGTCAGCACGTCACCCTTGCTGCCGCTCGGATAGTCGCCGGGTGAACGGAGGACGGCATCGACCCGGCTGTCCGGGAACGTGGCGGCGTAGAACGCTGCCGCTTCTTCTGCGTTCTTGTCGAACCACAGGCAGGCGGCGATCCGCCGGTTGCTGCTGGCATTGACGGGAGCAACCATGATTCACCTCTCGAGCGTGTCTGATTCGAACGGGCAAAGCTGATCCGCACGCTGATCGGCACGGGCAAGAATCCAGCCCGACCGAGGGACTCCCGGCGGCCGGCGATCCGCAGCGCCGGCGTGTTTCTTGGCCAGCGTGTTTCTTGATTTCGGAACGTCGTTTCATATTAATTGACTCCGGCCGATTTCGGCTCGACAATCTCCATGCATGGAGACCGCGAAGCGCACCGCCCGGCCGAAAGCCTCTGCCGACACCGTCAGCGCGCTCGAGCGCGGCTTCGCGCTGCTGCATTGCTTCGAGGTGACCGCCGGCCCGCTGTCCAACGGCGATCTGTCCAAGCTTACCGGCATCCCGAAGCCGACCGTCACCCGGCTGCTGCACACGCTGGTCACGCTCGGCTACCTGGCCCCGACTCCGGAGGCCGACCGCTATCGTCTTGCCGCCGGCTCGCTGCGGCTGGCCCGGGCGTTCCTCGGTGGTCTCGACCTGCGCGCCCAGGCGCGGTTGCATCTGTCGGCACTGGCCAATGGCATCGGCGGAACGAGCTTCCTCGCGATGGCCGACGGCAACGACATGGTCGTCGTCGAGGCCTGCCGCTCGCGCACCGCGATCCTGCTGATGAACAGCGACGTCGGCTCGCGGCTCGACATGGAATCGTCGGCGCTCGGCCGTGCCTATCTGGCGGCGTTGCTGCCGGCCGAATGTGCGGCGCGCGTCGATGCAATCGTCTCGGCCATGCCGAGTGCGGCGTCGCGGCCGCCCGAAGCGCTGCCGCTGCCGGCCGGCACCGGTGCACGGCGCCGGCAACTGCTCGCCGCGATCGCCGAGACGCGGCGGCTCGGCTACGCGGCCTCGATCGGCAGCTGGCATGCCGAGATCTTCTCGGTCGCGGTGCCGATCCTGACCTCCACCGGCGACATCATCACGCTGAACGCCGGCGGACCGGCATTCGCGTTTCCCGAGAACCATCTGCGCAGCAAGGTCGCGCCGGATCTGCAGCGGGCCGCCCGCGCGGTCGCCGAGGAGATCGGCGGCACGTTGCCGCTGCAGCCGGAGCCCTCGCATCGCACGGCGCCGCATCGGACACTGCATAACTGAGGCCGGGCCGGCGCCAATCGCCAGGAGACCATCGATGCCGACCAGCATGCACTCTGCCGCAGCGGCTGCGAGCACTGCCAGCGCGGCCGCGTCGGATGCCGACCCCCGCTATCGACATGCTTCGCAATCGTTCGCCTGGCGCGCCGGCGATTTCGCATCGTCGGTCGCGTTCTCGCTGAAGTTCGGCGCGGCCGATCGCGCGGAGTTCCATGCGGCGATCGCGCGCTGGAACGCCGGCGGCCGCACGCAGCCGGTCACCGAACTGACGCGCGCCGACTACGCGCTGTCGCCAGCGCTGACCGCACGGCTCGAAGCGGCGGCGCGCGAGGTCCGCGACGGACACGGCTTCGTCGTGCTCAAGGGCCTGCCGACCGAAGGCCTCGACATCGAGCAGTACGGGATGGCGGTCTGGGGTATCGGCCTGCACTTCGGTTCCGCGCTGTCGCAGAACGCCCAGGGCGAACGGCTGACGCATGTGGTCGACGCGACCGGCGACGATCCGACGCCGCGGATGTACCGCAGCAACCTGGAGCTGCGGCCGCACACCGACATCACCGCGATGATCGCGCTGGCGAGCTGGAACCGGTCGCAGTCCGGCGGGGCGTCGGTGGTCACCAGCGCGGTCACCGTGCACGACGAGATCCGCCGCCGCGCACCGCATCTGCTGGCGCCGCTCTATCGCGGTTACCACTATCACCGGCTCGGCGAGGAAGGGCCCGGCGAAGCGCCGGTCACCGAGCGGCGCGTGCCGGTGTTCGCCAATCGCAACGGACAGATCAGCTGCCGCTATCTGCGCTCCGGCATCGTCGGCGGCCAGAATGCGCTCGGCCAGCCGGTCGGCGAAGAGGACCGCGCCGCGATGGATCTGTTCGATGCGATCGCCGCCGATCCGGCCAACCGGCTGGCATTCTTTCTCGAGCGGGGCGAGATGATCGTGATCAACAACTATACGGTGATGCACGCGCGGACGCGGTTCGTCAACTACCCGGAGCCCGAACGCAGACGGCAGCTGGTACGGCTCTGGCTCGACGACGCCGGCTTTCGCGACGTGCCGCCGGAGTTCAACTTCTTCAGGACCAACGGCGTGCCGAAGCAGGCAGGCCGGCGCGCGAGCTACGACTTCAAGAAGCTGTACGCCAACGATCCGCTCGCGACCGGCGGCGTCCCCGACCTCAGGATCAGCGACGACGAGGCCGCCCGCACCCGATGAAGCCCCAGTTTCCCGCACCGGACATCGCAATGGACGAGCAACCGAGCCACGAACGCATCCTCTACTCCGGCATCCTGCGCCAGGGCAAGCTCGCGCGCGATCCGCATCCGAAGCCGATCGGCGCCGATGCGGTCTGGCACGAACCGGCGCGCACGATCCCGGTCCATGCACGCTGCGACGTGCTGGTGGTCGGCGGCGGCCCATCGGGAACCGCCGCGGCGATCGCCGCGGCGCGGGTCGGCGCCGACGTGATCCTGCTCGAGCGCTACAACCATCTCGGCGGCCTGTCGACCGGCGGGCTGGTGATCTGGATCGACCGGATGACCGACTGGAGCGGCAAGCTGGTGATCCGCGGCTTCGCCGAGGAGATCCTGGACCGGCTGCCGCGCGATGCGGTCGCCGGCCCGGCGCGCGAGGAATGGGGCAGCACCGACTCGGGCCGGGTCGCGCACTGGGCGCAGCGCACCGCGGCGCACCGCGGTGTCGTCAACTGGGCGCCGACGATCGACCCGGAGTGGCTGAAGCTCGAGTCGCAGGAGCTCGTGCTCGAGCAGAAGGTCCGGCTGATGTACCACTCGTGGGGCGCCGAACCGATGCTCGAGGACGGCAAGGTCCGCGGCGTCGTGTTCGAGAACAAGGCCGGCCGCCATGCGATCCGCGCCGGCGTCGTCGTCGACGCGACCGGCGACGGCGACCTGTTCGCCCGCGCCGGCGCCGCGTTCCACTCGAACGTCGAGCAGGAAGACATCCACCACTGCATGAACACCGCCTGGCTGTTCGGCGGCGTCGACATGAAGCGGTGGATCGCGTTCCGCACCGGCCAGCCGGACCAGTGCAGCGCGCTGCTCGCGCGCGGCAAGGAAGAGCAAGGTCTGCTCGAGCGGCCGTTCGTCTCGTGGCGCGACGACATCGCGCTGTTCATGGGGCCGCGGCTGTCGGGCTACTCGGCGATCGACATCGACGACCAGACCGAGGTCGAGATCCGCTCGCACCGGCTGATGGCGGCGCATCTCGCGTTCTATCGCGCGCATGCGCCGGGCTTCGAGAACGCCTACCTGATGCTGTCGGCGCCGCAGCTCGGCGTCCGCCATTCGCGGCGGCTGGCCGGGGTCGGCGCGGTCGAGCGCGCGCAATGGCCGACCGGCGTCGTGCATGCCGACGAGATCGGCGTGTCGCCGAGCCTGTCGCAGGTGTTCCCGAGCATCTCGATCCCGTACGGCGCGCTGGTGCCGCGCGCGCTCGACGGCCTGCTCGCCTGCGGCCGCCACATCTCGTGCGACACCAATTCGCACGGATTCCTGCGCGAGATCCCGCAGTGCTGGATCACCGGGCAGGCCGCCGGCGCCGCGGCAGCGCTGGCGGTCGCGGCCGGGGTCGAGCCGCGCGGCGTCGACGTACCGGAGTTGCAGCGGGTGCTGGCCGGGCAAGGCGTCTACTTGCAGCGGGCGGCGACGACACGATCGGAGGGCCGTGCCCGGCCGCAGCGGTCGGCTGCGTGACCTGCACGGGGCTCAGCCAGCCGAGAGCCCCGACCTCAACCGGCGGGTCTCGCTCCTCCCCCCGAACAGCCGCTGCGCGTGCTCGCCATAGCGATAGAGCATGCCTTCATCTCTGAACTCCGGCAACGCGCGCCGGACGCCGTCCAGCAGGCCGCGGACGGAGATCTCGATCAGCGTCTCGATCGGCGGCAGGTCCGACAGGTCGTAGACCCATTTCCGAATGCCGTAGTACTGGATCTTCTCCACCACCGCCTTGCCCAGCTCGACTTCCGGCTGACGCAGGGGCGCTTCCGCAATCGGCGGCTCGCCCGCATATTCACGGATGCTCGCGGCAATCGGCACATAGACGCGATCCCGCATCAGCCGTAGATAGCTCGACATGTCCCAGCCGCGCAGCGCGAAGAACAGGGACAGCCGGACGCGATCGCGGCGCAGGTGCACGCGGGCGAAATCTCGATGGAACGTCATCAGCCGCGCCTGGACGTCCTGCTTCCGGTCGGTCAGCATCTCCTCCCAGAGTGGGTTGAAGTTGGTCAGGAAGATCTCGTCGAACACGCGCCCGATGAGGGCGTCCTTGCTCGGGAAATAGCGGTAGAGCAGCGACTGGGTCACGCCGAGACGCTGTGCCAGCGCCTTGGTGTCGCCCCCGAATCCCGCCTCCGCGAAGAACTCGATGGCCTCGCGGACGAACAGCCTCTCCCGCTCCTCACGCTGCAAGCGAACGCGCGGCGGCCGCCCTACTGCACTCATCTCATTCCCTTCGACCTGATAGACCTATCTTCCCGCATGGGCCGCCGGATCCGGCCGTGGCGCAGATCAGCTGTCCGAGCTTGACGCTCTGTTCTTGTTAGTGATAGTTTAATCACCATCGACGAGGGACGGGCCACGGGTATCGGCATGCTCGAACGATCAGGGGACGCGGCGATCCGTGCCACTGCAATTGACGACCGGGGAAAGGACGTCAGCCCCGATCGCGGATGGTCGGCAGGCGACGTCACCGGTGGGAAGCAAGCTTACTCCGCGGTAATTGTACGGCTTGAATCGGAAACGACGATCCGGCTGGACGGGAGTTCCAGCCAGGGTCCGGAGAGAGAGGGACGCGATGGGAGAGTTCAGCATCAGGGTGGGTCGCCGCGCGACCCTGGCGGCACTTGGCGTGCTGGGGATCGCCGCGAAGGCGCGTGCCCAGCAATGGGCTCCATCCCGCCCATTGCGGTTCCTTGTCGGCTTCCCGCCGGGCGGCAGCTCCGACGCGATGGTCCGCCGGCTTGCGGAGACGATGAGCCGGAAGCTCGGGCAGCCGGTCGTGGTCGAGAACCGGACCGGGGCCAACGGCCACATCGCGATGGATGCCGTTGCCAACGGCGCGCCGGACGGCACCATCATCGGCCTCTCGCCGATGGGGCCGCTGGCCGTCAATCCGGCGCTGATGCCCTCGCGGATGTCCTTCAACGCCGCGACCGACTTCACGCCGCTGGTGCATGTCTGGGATCAGCCCAATGTCATCGTGACCAGCATGGATGTGCCGGCACCGTGGCCCGCCTTCGTGGCCTGGCTGCGCAGCCGCCGCACGGAGCCCTATGGCTCGGTGGGTGCGGGCAGTTCCAACCACCTCACCGGCGAGATCCTGTCGCGGGCGCTGGGGTTGGAGCTGACCCATGTCCCCTACCGCGGATCGCCGCAGGCGCTGACCGACATCATGAGCGGGCAGCTCAAGATCTATGTGGACAACGTGACCACGACGATCCCGCTGGCGAAGGAAGGACGCGTGCGTGCAATGGCGGTCACCACCGCCACGCGCTGCGCCGCGCTGCCGGACGTGCCAACGCTGGCCGAGCTCGGGCTTGGCGAGGTGACGATCTCCTCCTGGCAGGTCGTAGTCGGCCCGGCGGGGATGCCGGCACCGATCGTGGCGCGGCTGAATGCGGAGCTCGACGCCGCGATCCGGGAGCCGGCGACGGCGGCGTGGCAGCGTGCCTTCGGCGCGGAGCCGGTGGGCGGTTCCGCCGAGGCCGCGGCCGCGATGCTGGCGCGTGAGCGCGAACGCTGGGCGCGGGTGATCCCGCAGCTCAACATCCGGCTCGACTGACGCAGCGATCGCACCGGGACATGCGACGAGGGATAGCCGGGTGAGCAGCCGTCATGCGCAGCCGCACGGCACGGCGGAGACGGCCGAAGCCGGAGAGGAGGCTGCGACGCATTTCTACCGTCCCGGCATCGACCCGCACGGCCTGCGGCACGACCCCTTCACCGCGCTGGTGGTGCCGCGGCCGGTCGGGTGGATCACCACGCTCGGCGCCGACGGGCTGGTCAATCTCGCACCCTACAGCTTCTTTAACGCGGTCGTGCGGACGCCGCCGGTGGTCGCCTTCGCCGCCAACGGCGTGACGCGCTGCGGCGAGCAGAAGGACACGATCGAGAATCTGCGCCGCCATGGCGAGTTCGTGGTGAATGTCGCGACCGTCGGGCTTTCTGCGCCGATGATGGCGAGCGCGCGCGAGCTGCCGGCCCGGGCGTCCGAAGTTGCGGCGGCCGGCCTTTCCCTGCTGCCGGGACGCGTGGTGGCGGTGCCGCGCATCGCCGAATCCCCGGCGCATCTGGAATGCCGCCTGCACGCCATCCAGGACCTGCCGGGTCCGCCGGGCCGGAACTGGCTGGTGATCGGCCATGTCGTCGGCATCCATATCCGCCATGAGCTGTTCAGCGACGGCCGCGTGGACCTGGCGAAGCTGCAGCCGCTCGCGCGCCTCGGCTACCTCGATTACGGCACCATCGCCGACATCTGGGAGATGCGCGTCGCGGATTGAGCAGCCACTCCAGGCTTTTCATGCTTCGACCTCAGGGAAGATCGCCCATGATCATCGACTTTCGCGTACGGCCGGAGATCGAGGAGTTCGCCTCGATCACCAACAACCCGATCTTCAGGAGCTTCACCGAAAGCCGCGGCTATGAGCTGCCGCGGCGCGGCCTCGAGGATCTGATCGCGGCGATGGATGCGAACGGCGTCGATCTCGGCGTGCTGGAGGGGCGCGACATCGAGACGACCTACCAGTGGAAGATGAGCAACGACGTGGTCGGCCGAGTGGTGAAGGAAGCGAAGGGCAGGCTGATCGGCTTCGCCGGCGTGGATCCGCACAAGGGCATGGACGCGGTGCGCGAGGTGGAGCGCTGCTACCACGAGCACGGCATGCGCGGGGTCTCGATGGACCCCTACATGCACAGGATCACGCCGGACAACCGGATGTACTACCCGATATACGCGAAGTGCATCGAGCTCGATATCCCTGTCGTCCTGACCTCCGGCTGGGCCTTCCGCATGCCGGGCGTGATCATGGACGATGCGTCGCCGCGTCACATCGACCGGGTGGCGACCGATCTGCCGGAACTGAAGATCGTGATGAGCCATGGCGGCTATCCCTGGGTCCGGGAGATGATCGTCGTCGCGTACCGGCACCGGAACGTGTATTTCGAGTGGTCCGGCATGGAGCGCCGTCCCTGGTCCCACGAATATGTCGAGGGCGTGAATGAGCTCGTCCCGGACAAGGCGCTGTTCGCCAGCGCCTTCCCCTTCATCACCTTCGACGTTGCGCTGGAACGCTATGCCGCGCTGGACTTCAAGCCCGACGTCCGGCCGAAGGTGATGGGCGGGAATGCGGCGCGCCTGCTGAAGCTGCCGGACGCACCCAAGTGACCGGAGGCGTTGTCCGCCAGCTGCGCATCGAGCGGCTTACGCCCGAGGCCTTCGCTCCTTTCGGCGAAATCATCGGGCCGGCGCCGCGACCGCCGGTGACTAACCGCGACCTCCTTGCGCGCAATGCCGTGCGCATGGCACATGCGGTGCCGCCCGAGCGGCTGGCTGCGTTCGATGTGCTCGACTATTGGGCGCCGGTCGGCGCGATTTCGCAGGAGCCGATGAAGTTCGGCTTCCTGGTCCCGCGCGAGCGCGCCTGGCGCGTGGATTGGCTCGAGCGTCATCTGAAGGGAACGCAGTCCTTCCTGCCGCTCGGCGGGCAGGGGATGATCGTGCTGGCGCCGCCGAACGACCCCTTCGATTCCGCAGCACCGCCCAGGGCCGAGGATGCACGCGCCTTCCTGCTCGACGGCACGCGCGGCATCAATCTCCGGCTCGGCACCTGGCACTGGACGCCGTTTCCCATGACCGCCGGCGCGGCCTTCGCCATCCTGGTACGACAGGATGCGGCGGCGGATGACCTCAACATGATCGACCTGCATGCCCATTGGGGAGGCGGCCTCGCGGTGGAGCGGGACAGGCTTCCGGGCCAGACGGAGACGCAAGCATGATGGACACCACAACCCGCCCCGAGCAGACCTTTTTCCGGGATCCTGTGCTGGATCGTGTGCTGGCGATGTTGACCGCCGTCTCCGCCGAGGTCTGGGTGCTGCGCGAACGCCAGCAGCGGCTGGAATGGGCGCTCGAAAACGCGGGCATCACCAGCGAACGGGCGCTGCGCAGCTTCGAGCCCACAGCGGAGCAGAACGCCGCGCTCGCCCGCGACCGCGATGCCTTCACCGCCGGCCTGTTCGAGAATCTGCTCGGCCGGCAGATGTCCAAGGGCGCCGTCTGAGAAAGGACGCAGCATGATCAGCAACCCTGAATTCGACGCCTTCCAGCGCTTCGTGCTCGGCGCCAAGCTGTACTGGACAGGTCCGATGTTCCGCGCGCTCAAGGCGCGCTACGAGCAGAAGCTCGGCGTCACGCCGACGCAGCTTTCGCCCGGACCGGAGCGCGTGGCGACGCTGCTGCGCGACGAGCCGGATGCGCAGATCTTCGGCTGGATGGAACGCCATCTGCAGCGCTTCAAGTATTCCGGACGGCTGGGCCTTGTTCCGGCCCATGCCGCCGAACGCGAGCGCATCGAGGCGCATCTCAACGCGCCCCCGCCGCCGGGCCTACTGGGGCTGGATCCGGATTTCGTCCAGCCGAGATACTACAGCTCGGTGGACGTGCATCAGCATCCCGGCGGCGTGTGGTCGGACGAGATTGCAGGCGCGGTCTATGAGCGTGGCGCGCGCTCGACCACGCCGCTGCTGTCGAAGGATAAGGACCTGCACCATCGCTTCACGGATGTCGTGGTCGGCAAGAAGCGGCCGAAGCGGCTGCTGGACATGGGTTGCGGCTTCGGCAAGAGCACTCGGCCGTTCTGGGACCAGTTCCGCGACACGGAAGTGCTCGGGATCGACCTGGCGGCACCCTGCCTGAAGTTCGCCGCGCAGGATGCCGCCGCGGCCCAGGCGCGGAATGTGCGCTTCCTCCAGCGCAGCGCGGCGGAGACGAAGCTGCCGGATGCCTCTTTCGACGTCGTCACGTCTACCATGCTGCTGCACGAGATGCCGCCGCCGGTCATCGAGCAGGTGCTCGAGGAGGCATGGCGCGTGCTGGAGCCCGGCGGATTGATGATCCATCTCGACTTCCTGCCGCCGGACGACGAGTTCCTGACCTATCTCCACTACGGCCACGGCCGGCGCAATAACGAGCCCTTCATGGAGCCGCTGGCCAAGATGGGCATCGGTACCGTGATGCGGCGCATCGGCTTCCAGGACGTCGAGACCGCACCTTTCGAGGAGATGCCCGGCGCGCTTGCGACCGCCGCACACGCCTGGCGATTCCCCTGGACGGTCGTGGCAGGCAGCAAGCCGCGGAACTGAGGGCGAGCGTCGGAGCCAAACGGGAAGGTGCTGCGGTCGCGGCACCGCAGGCCGCTCCTGCGCCCCGCCGCCCGGCCCGCGCGTCACCCGCGCGTCACTTGATCGCTTTCTTCCACTTCGCGACTTCGGCGTCGACGAATCGCTGCAGCTCCTGCGGGCTGCTGCCGATCGGCTCGGTCCCGGCGCTGGTCAGGCGCTCGAGCAGGTCCGGCGCGGTCAACGCGGCCTTGAGCTCGCTGTTGAGCCGGGCGACGATCGGCTCGGGCAGGCCTTTCGGACCGATCAGCGCATACCAGAGCAGCAGCTCGAACTGCACGCCGGATTCGGCGATGGTCGGAACGCTCGGGTCGACGGCGGAGCGCTTCAGCGACGACACCGCGAGCGGTGTCAGCTTGCCGTTCTTGAAGTTGCCGGCCGAGCCCTGAAAGCTCACCAGCACGGCATCGATCTGGCCGCCCAGCAGATCGGTCAGCGCCGGCCCCATACCCTTGTACGGCACGTGGTTCAGCTCCATCCCGGCGGCGCTGGCCAGCAGCTCCATGCCGAGGTGGACCGCGCTGCCTTCGCCCGGCGAGCCGAAGTTGATCTTGCCCGGCGCGGCCTTGGCGCGGGCGACGAACTCGGCGAACGAGGCGACCGGCACGTGCTTGCCGACCGCCACCACCACCGGCTGCGTGCCGATCAGCGAGATCGGCGCGAAGTCGGCTGCCGGGTCGGGCGTCTTGTCCTGCAGCAGCTTGACGGTGGCGTCGCTGGTGTTGAGCAGCAGCGTGTAGCCGTCCGGCGGCGACTGCGCGACCATCTTCGAGCCGATCGCGCCGCTCGCGCCCGGGCGGTTGTCGACGATGACGGTCTGGCCCATGCTCTTGGTCATCTTGTCGGCGATCAGCCGGGCGAGCACGTCGGTGAAGCCGCCGGCGGCCCATGGCACGACGATGCGGATGACCTTGTTGGGATAGCCGTCGGCCGGCGACTGGGCCAGGGCCGCCTGGCTGATCAGGCAGGACGCCGTGGCGAGGACGAACGCACGCAGGATTCTCATCGGAACTCCGGGGTTGGCGTGTTGCAGGAAAAATCGCGGGCGCAGGCTATGCGCCGAGGACCTTCGCGGTGGCGCCGGTCAGCACGCCGAGCTTTTCGCCGCGCTTGATCGCGGCTTCCCGCTCGCGGCCGGCGTTCTGGCGGCGCAGCGCCTCCTTGGCGATCCCGAGCACCTCGTCGCGGCGCAGGACCAGCACCCCGCTCTCGTCGGCCAGCACGACGTCGCCGGGCAATACCGGCACACCGCCGCACGACACCGGGATGTTCAGCCCGCCGCCGAGGTTGTAGAGCCGGGTCGTGATCGGCGCCAGCCCGTTCGCCCACATCGGAAAGTCGGACGCCTCGATCTCGGCGAGATCGGTGCAGGGACCGTCGACGATGCCGCCGGCCGCACCGGCGGCCTTCGCGGCCACGGTCACGCCGCCGCCCCAGCAGGCGTGATGGTCATCGCCCAGCCGGTCGACGACCAGCACGTCGCCGGGCCGCAGCAGGCCGGTCGCGTGATGCAGCAGCGTCGAATCGGCGCCGGGAATCGCTACCGTCACCGCGGTGCCGACCACGCGCTTGCCGCGCAACAGCGGCTGGATCCGCCGATTCATGAACCCGAACAGGTGGAAATGCCCGACCGTCGCGGTCTCGACCTCGGCCAGCGCATCGGCGAGCTCGGCCGGCAGCGGCGGCGGCAGATCCCGCAAGGTATACAGGCTCATCGTGCGCTCCCGGCCAGGCTGCGATAGGCGCTCTGCATCGGGATCAGGCCGCGGGCGCGCTTGATCTGCGCGCGGCTGATCCGCGTGGTCGTGAAGCCGATACCGTCGGACACACGGGCAACGACGTGCCCCCACGGGTCACAGGCGAGCGAATGGCCGTAGGTCATCCGGCGTTCGCCGTTGGCGACGTGAAAGCCGGTCTGCGCCGGCGCGATGAAGTAGGTCTGCGTCTCGATCGCCCGCGCCCGGCACAGCACTTCCCAGTGATCCTTGCCGGTCTGCAGCGCGAACGCGGCCGGCAGCATGATCAGCTCGGCGCCCTGCCGGACCAGCTCGGTGAACAGTTCGGTGAAGCGGATGTCGAAGCAGATCGCGCAGCCGACCTTGAAGCCTTCCAGGTCGTACAGCACGATGTCGTCGCCGGCCTTGATCGTCGCCGATTCGCGGTACTCGGTGCCGTCGGGCGCGTCGATGTCGAACAAGTGGATTTTGCGGTAGCGTGCGACCTCGTTGCCGGCGCGGTCGAACACGACACTGGTGTTGTAGACGCGCTTGTCGCCCGGGATCCGTTCGAGCATCGATCCGGCATGGACCCAGACCCGGTGCTGCCGGGCGAACGCCTGCATCGCCTCGTAGGCCGCGCCGCCGGGCGGCTCGCTGGCGGCCTCCAGCTTGCCTTCGCGCTCGCCGCCGTAGAAGTCGCAGTATTCGGGCAGCACCAGCAGGTCCGGACGGTCGCTGTCGACCGCCGCGCGCATCAGGTCGGTCGCCTGCCGCAGGTTCGCTGCGCGATCGGCCGCGGTATTGGTCTGGATCAGACTGATTTTCAGGTCGTCTCTCATCGTCTTTCCTTCCGGCGGCGGGCCGACATGGCCCGGGATCCGGTGCAGCGTCACTGTACGAAAGCGGCACGCCCGGCGTCCAACAAGACTTTTTTCGGCGTCGATAAGAGATCCTTGACGGCGCGGCTGCGGCACGGCTGACGGCGCGGCTGCGGCATGGCTGCGGTGCGTCCGATGCCGCGCTACCGGGCAACCGCCGGATCGGCCATACTCCGGACGCAGCCCCCATCGCGCAGGCCATGAACATCAGGTTCCTCGAGACGGTCGTCTGGCTGGCGCACGACCGCAACTTCAGGGTGACCGCCGAGCGGCTCAACATCACGCAGGCGGCGGTCTCCAGTCGCATCGCGACCGTCGAGAACGACCTCGGCGTGCGCCTGTTCGACCGGCAGTCGCGCGACGTGGTGCCGACTCCGGACGGCGAAACCTTCGTCGCGGGGGCGCGCGAGATCGTCGAGCACTACCGGCTGCTGGTGCAGGGTCTGCGGGTGGATCTGAACCTCGAGGGCCAGGTCCGGATCGGGCTGGTGTCGGCGATGGTCGACACGCTGCTGCCGGACATCGCCCATACGCTGCGGCTCGACCATCCGCGGATGCGGTTCGAGGTCGTGACGACGACCAGCGGGCCACTGCTGAAGGAACTGATCGCCGGGCGGCTCGACCTCTGCCTGACGCTGACGCCCGAACCGGTCCCGCCACGCATCGTCGTGCATCCGCTCTGCACGCTCGGGATGTTCTGGGTCGCCGCGCCGAAGCTGCTGCCGTATTCGGACGACTGCTACTCGCCGGCCGACCTGGCGCGCTTTCCGTTGATCTCGTATGCGAGCGGCGCGCCGAACGCGACGCGCATCAGCGAGTTCCTGAGCGTGGCCAGCGGCGCCGATCACATCGTGCACAACTCCAACTCGCTCGCCACCACGATCAACATGGCGGTCAACGGCATCGGCCTGGCGGTGCTGCCGGCGGTCGCGGTCCAGCGCGAGCTACGCGAAGGCTCGCTGCACGTGCTGAACGTCTCGCCGGCGTTCCCGCCGACGTCCTACGCGGCGATCTCGTCGGTGATCCGCGATACCCGCAGCACCGCGCGCATCGTCGCGATCGCCCAGGCCGCGGCACGGCGGCTCTGCGAGCGATTCACGCCGTCGGTGGCGCGGCTGGACGCGCCGGGGCCGCGGTAACCCGCCCGCCCGGGCGGGCTCAGTCCGCCCGCTCGCGTCCGAGGATCGCCCAGAGGATCAGCGCGCCGAAGGTCGCGGTCCCGATGCCGTTCATCGCGAACTGACCGAATTTCAGCGTGAAGTCGCCGGTCCCGAGGATCAGCGTGATCGCGGCGACGATCAGGTTGCGGTTCTGGCTGAAGTCGACGCGGTTGTCGACCCAGATCTTGGCGCCGGCGACCGCGATCAGCCCGAACACGACGATGCTGACGCCGCCCATCACCGGCAACGGGATCGCCTGGATCAGCGCGCCGAACTTCGGCGAGCAGCCGAGCAGCAGCGCGACGATCGCGGCGACCACGAACACCGCGGTCGAGTAGATCCGGGTCGCCGCCATCACGCCGATGTTCTCGGCATAGGTGGTGACGCCGGTGCCGCCGGCCGTGCCGCTGACCATCGTCGCGATGCCGTCGCCGATGAAGGCGCGGCCGATCAACGGATCCAGGTTGCGGCCGGTCATCGCCGCGACCGCCTTCAGATGGCCGAGATTCTCGGCGACCAGGATCACCGCGACCGGCGCGATCAGCAGCAGCGCCGGGCCGCTGAAGACCGGTGCCGTGAAGTTCGGCAGGCCGAACCAGGCCGCGGCCGCGATGCCCGACGGATCGATCGGCTTGCCGAGCCCGAGGCCGTTGGTCAGCAACGCGTAGATCAGGCTCGCCAGCAGCAGGCCGACCAGGATCAGCAGCCGCTGCACCATGCCGCGGGTGAACACGGCGACCAGGCCGACGCAGAGGAAGGTCACCGCCTGCATCCAGCTGTCGAAGTTGCCGGCCGCCATGTTCTTGACCGGGATCTGCGCGAGGTTCAGGCCGATCACGGCGACCACCGAGCCGGTGACGACCGGCGGCATGTAGCGCTCGATCCAGCCGGTACCGGCGGCCTGGACCGCGAAGCCGATCAGCGTGTAGACCAGGCCGCAGGCGACGATGCCGCCGAGCGCGACCGCGAGGTTGGCATTCGGCCCCTGCCCCGCGTAGCCGGTCGCCGCGATGACGACGCCGATGAATGCGAAGCTCGAGCCGAGGTAGCTCGGCACCCGGCCGCCGGTCACGAAATAGAAGATCAGCGTGCCGATGCCGCTCATCAGGATCGCGATGTTCGGGTCGAACCCCATCAGGATCGGCGCGAGCACGGTCGCGCCGAACATCGCGATCACGTGCTGGATGCCCATGACGGCCGTCTGCGGCCACGGCAGCCGCTGCTCCGGCGCGATCACGGTGCCGGTGCCGAGGCCGGCGACCGGCGTCCAATCGAACAGGCGGCTCATGAGCCCCCTCCCTTCGCTGTGCGAGGACTGCCCGGCGATGATGCCTGCGGACGGCCCGACCGGATCAGAGCGGCCGCTTGATCAGGTTGGCGATCTCGCCGATCACGCCGCGGCGGAACGCCAGCACGCAGATCACGAAGATCGCGCCCTGGGTGACCGTGACCCAGGCACCGAACTGCGCCAGGTAGTTCTGCATGCTGATGATGATCGCGGCGCCGGCGACCGGGCCGAACAGCGTGCCCATGCCGCCCAGCAGCGTCATCAGCACGACCTCGCCGGACATCGACCAGTGCACGTCGGTCAGCGACGCGAGCTGGAACACCAGCGACTTGGTCGCGCCGGCCAGCCCGGCCAGCCCGGCCGACAGCACGAAGGCCATCAGCTTGAAGCGATCGGTGTCGAAGCCGAGCGAGGTCGCGCGCGGCTCGTTCTCGCGGATCGCCTTCAGCACCTGACCGAACGGCGACTGGACGATCCGCCAGATCAGCAGGAACGCGGCGAAGAAGACGACGCAGACGAACCCGTACATCGTCATCGTCTGCGACAGGTCGAACAGGCCGAACAGGCGGCCGCGCGGGACCGACTGGATGCCATCCTCACCGCCAGTGAACGGTGCCTGCAGATAGAAGAAGAACACCATCTGCGCCAGCGCCAGCGTGATCATCGCGAAATAGATGCCCTGGCGGCGGATCGCGAGCAGCCCGGCGACCCAGCCGAGCGCGGTCGAGCAGGCGGTGCCGGCCAGGATCGCGAGCTCGGGCGACAGCCCCCAGACCTTGGCCGCATGGGCGGTCACGTAGCCGGCGGTGCCGAGGAACATCGCATGGCCGAACGACAGCAGCCCGCCGAAGCCGATCAGCAGGTTGAACGCGCAGGCGAACAGCGCGAAGCACATGATCTTCATCAGGAAGACCGGGTAGACGCCGAGAAACGGCGCCAGCACGAAGATCGCCAGCAGGATCACGAACGCGACCCGCTGCGCGCCGATGCCGGCGCGCGAGGTGGTGACGATCTCGCCGTCGCCCGCCGGGCCGCCCGCGCCGCCTGCCGTACTGCCGTGGCCCGACTGGCCCGGCCCCTGCGTCGATATCTGTTCGCCTGCCATCTCAGTTTTCCATCCCGCTACGCGGCACTCGCGTCGCACGAAACGGGCGCCGGAGGGCCGCAGGCCCAAGGGGGATTGACCTCACTTCTGCGTACCGAACAGGCCGGCCGGCCGGATCAGCAGCACGATCGCCATGATCACGAAGATCACGGTGTTCGACGCCTCCGGATAGAACACCTTGGTCAACCCCTCGATCAGACCGAGCCCGAAGCCGGTGATCACCGCGCCGAGGATCGACCCCATGCCGCCGATCACGACGACCGCGAACACGACGATGATCAGGTCTGCACCCATCTGCGGGCTGACCTGGTAGATCGGCGCCGCCATGACGCCGGCGAACGCCGCCAGCGCGACGCCGAAACCGTAGGTCAGCGTGATCATCCTCGGCACGTTGATGCCGAACGCCTGCACCAGCTGCGGATTCTCGGTCGCGGCGCGCAGATAGGCGCCGAGCTTGGTGCGTTCGATGACGAACCAGGTGCTCAGACAGACGACCAGCGAGGCCGCGATCACCCAGCCGCGGTAGTTCGGCAGGAACATGAAGCCGAGATTGCGCCCGCCCGACAGCTGCGGCGGAATCGGATACGGCTGGCCCGACGAGCCGTACTCGTTGCGGAACAGCCCCTGAATGATCAATGCCAGCCCGAACGTGAGCAGCAGGCCGTACAGATGGTCGAGCTTGTAGAGCCGCGCCAGCATCAGCCGCTCGATCACGATGCCGGTCGCGCCGACCACGATCGGCGCGACCAGCAGCGACCACCAGTAGCCGATACCGAGCTTGTTGAGCAGCAGATAGGCGCAGAACGCCCCCATCATGTACTGCGCGCCATGGGTGAAATTGATGATGTTGAGCAGACCGAAGATCACCGCGAGCCCGAGCGACAGCAACGCATAGAACGAGCCGTTGATCAGCCCGATCAGCAGCTGGCCGAACAGCGCCTGGGTCGGAATGCCGAAGATGTCCATGCGTCAGCAGGTTCTGCGGGTCTGGAAGCCGGTCGGAGATGGCAAGGGGTCGCACCGCCAGCCGTGCCGCCGCCGCGCGGTGCGGACGGCGGCGGACGGTCAGCCGGCAGCGGTCACTTCTTGACCAGCGGGCATTCGCCTTCGCCGACCGGGCGGAACGCCTGCTCGGCCGGGATCGTCGAACGCAGCTTGTAGTAGTCGTACGGGCCCTTCGACTCGGACGGCTTCTTGACCTCGAACAGGTACGCCGGATGGATCTTGCGGCCGTCGGCGCGGATCGTGCCCTTGCCGAACAGCGGATCGTCGGTCGGCAGCTCCTTCATCTTGGCGATGGTCTTGGTGCCGTCGTCGGTCTTGCCGGCGTCGATCGCCTTCAGATAGTGCAGCACCGCGGCATAGACGCCGGCCTGGACCATGGTCGGATACTTGCCGCCGTTCTGCGACGCGAACTTCTTGCTCCAGGCCCGCGTGCCGTCGTTCAGGTCCCAGTAGAAGGTCTCGGTCAGGATCAGCCCCTGCGCGGTGCTCAGGCCCAGGCCGTGCACGTCGGACAGGAACACCAGCAGGCCCGCGAGGCTCTGACCGCCCTTGGTGATGCCGAACTCGGACGCCTGCTTGATCGAGTTGATGGTGTCGCCGCCGGCATTGGCGAGACCGATGATCTTGGCCTTCGACGACTGCGCCTGCAGC
>JBFWQR010000140.1:0-21434 GCA_050249335.1 Lautropia sp. | reverse complement strand
CCGGCCAATGCCGCCTTTGCCGGCGACATCGAAGTGCTCGCGCTCGACGACGCGGCGCGCCGGCTGCAACTGCTCGGCAAGGGCGCGGATCGCGGCGGCTCGTCGGCGTCGATGGACCTGACTGCGACCATCGAGCCCGGCGACACGGCAGAGCAGTCGGTGCTGGTCGGCCAGGCCGCCGTGATCGTCAACGGCAAGTTCGCGTCGTTCGGCGGACGGCTGATGGGCCAGGTGTCGGACCTGCTGCTCGCGCAGTTCGCCGACAACTTTCGCGGGGTGGCGGCGGCGCTGCCGGCCACGGCTTCGGCGGGAGATGTCCCAGCCGCCGCGCCGGCTGGTCTGCCGGCCGCGGCGGCGCCGGCCGCGCCGACCGCGACGGCGGCGATCGCCGCAACGACTGCGATGGTCGCGACGACCTCGACGACCTCGACGACCTCGACGGCCGCGGCAGGGACGCCGGCGCCGCCGACCGACACGTCTTCGCTGCCGGCGCCGCCGGCGAGCGAGCTCAATGCGCTGTCGCTCGCCTGGGGCCTGATCAAGAACTTCTTCGCGTCGCTGTTCGGCAAGCGATCCGCCTGAGGGCGCTCCAGGATGAGCGACTCCGAGCTGCGCCAGTCCCTGCATCGCGCCGGCTACCTGGCCGACGACGCGCTCGCGACGACGCTCTGGCTCGCCGGCGAGCTGCAGCGCCCGTTGCTGATCGAAGGCGACGCCGGCGTCGGCAAGACCGCGCTGGCCGTCGCGCTCGCCCGCTCGCGCGGGCAGCCGCTGATCCGGCTGCAATGCCACGAGGGCCTCGACCTGGCGCAGGCCGCCTACGAGTGGAACTACGGCCGCCAGCTGCTGGCGATCCGGCTGCACGAGACGCAGCCGGGCACGGTCCACGAATCGGATCTGTTCGCGCGCGACTATCTGCTCGAGCGCCCGTTGCTGCAGGCGATCGCGAGCGACGTGCCGTGCGTGCTGCTGATCGACGAGATCGACCGCGCCGACGAGGCGTTCGAGGCATTCCTGCTCGAGGTGCTGGCCGACTACCAGATCACCGTGCCCGAACTCGGGACGCTCCGCGCGCGTCATGTGCCGCAGGTGGCCCTGACCAGCAACGGCACGCGCGAGCTGTCGGACGCGCTGCGCCGGCGCTGCCTGTACCACTATCTCGAGTACCCGACGCTCGCGCGCGAGATCGCGATCGTCCGGACCACGCTGCCGGACGCCGAGACCGCGCTGGTCGAGGCGGCGGTCGGGTTCGTCCAGCGGCTGCGTCGCGAGGACCTGGCCAAGACGCCGGGCGTCGCCGAGACGCTCGACTGGGTGCGCGCGCTGCACCGGCTCGGCCACGCGGCGCTGCCGGAGGCGGCCGAGGCGCTGATGACGACGCTCGCGTGCCTGCTGAAGACCCGCGACGATCGTTTCCAGTTCGGCGCGGATCGCGTGCGCCAGCTGCTCGAGCGCCGCGGCAGTGCCGGCGTTGCCGAGCAGGCGGTGCAGTCGTGAACGACGATCGGCAGGACCTGCGCCCGGCGCCGGCGGCCCGGCCGCTGCAGGCGATCGCCGGCTTCGCCGCGACGTTGCGCGAGCATGGCCTGAGCGTCGGCATCGCCGAGCAGCAGGCGATGGTCGGCGCCGCGCTGCGGATTCCGCTCGGCCGGCCGCGGCAACTGCAGCAGGCGTGGCGGTCGATCGCCTGCCATGACGCGCGCGACTGGAAGCGCTGGCCAGACCTGTTCGAGCGCTACTGGCATCCCGAGCGGGCCAGGGGATCGACCCGGCTGAGCGGCCAGACGCGCGAGCGGCGCAGCCTGCCGCAGATGGTCGAGGATCTGCGGCGCGCGCTGGCCGCCGACGCGCCGACCGGAGCAGCGGCCCCCGCCGACGCCGCGTTGCGCCCGCCGGCCGTTGCCGAGGACGCGGACTCGGCCGCCGCGCCGCGCGCCCAGGGCGGCGCGAGCCGGGCCGACGCGCTGCACGACCGCTCGCTGGCGCAATGGCTGCCGCAGGACCTGGCCGAGCTCGAGCGGCTGGCCGAGCGCATCGCCGACGCGCTGCGGCGCCGTTTGTCGCGGCGCTGGCACCACGATGCGCACGGCCGCCGGCTCGATCTGCGGCGCACGCTGCGGCAGAGCCTGCGCACCGGCGGCGTGCCGATCGACCCGGCGTGGCGGTCGCGGCGGCGCGAGCGGCAGCGGCTGTTCGTGCTCGTCGACGTCAGCCGGTCGATGCAGACGCATGCGCAGCTGTTCCTGCGGATCGCGCGCGCATTGGTCACCGCGGCGCGGGCACGGGTGTTCGTGTTCCATACGCGGCTGGCGGAGGTCACGCTGCTGTTGCAGCGCGATTCGGCGAGCGTGCAGGAGAAGGTCAACGCGGTGACCGCCGGCTTCAGCGGCGGCACCCGGATTGCGACCAGTGTCGCCGATTTCCATGCGGTCCACGCGCGCGCACAACTGTCGCGCCGGGCGCACGTCTGGATCCTGTCCGACGGCTTCGACGCCGACGAACCGCATCGGCTCGCCGAGGAGCTCGACCGGGTCCGCCGGCGGGGCGCCCGGATCTCCTGGTTCCATCCGTCGGCGCAGCCGCCGGGCTCGGCCGCGATGCAGGCGGTCGCGGCCCGGCGCGGATTGCTCGAGCGCCGGGTGCGTTTGAGCAGCCTGCGCGATCTCGCGGCTGCCGCCGATCTGTTGCGTCGACCCGACCCCGGGGAGTTGACATGAAACGATCCTCACGATCACTGCGTTCGCTGTTCCTGAGAGGAGGCGTCTCAGCGCCTTCGGGTAACCGGGTGGTGCTGAAATGAACCCGATCGATACCGTCTTCGAGACTGCCCGGCGCCTGCAGGAAGCGCAGACGCCGTATGCGCTCGTCAGCGTCGTCCGTGCGCTCGCACCGGCTTCGGCGCGGCCCGGCGACAAGGCCATCGTGACCGCCGACGGCGAGTTGCGTGGCTGGGTCGGCGGCGGCTGCGCGCAACCGGCCGTGATCCGGACCGTCCGGCGCGCGCTCAGCGATGGCCAGGCGCGGTTGATCCGGATCGCGCCGACCGAAGAGACGCGCGAGCAGGACCTCGGCGACGTGCTCGAGTTCGGCATGAGCTGCCATTCCGGCGGCACGCTGGAACTGTTCGTCGACCCGGTGCTGCCGCGGGCGCGGCTGGTCGTGATCGGTGCGTCGCCGGTCGCGGCGAGCCTGGTCGAGCTCGCGCCGCGCGTCGGCTTCCTGGTCACGCTGGTAGCGCACGAGGCCGACGCGCGCGGTTTCCCCGGTGTGCAGCAGCTCATCGCCGGCGACGCGATCGACGACGTGCGGCCGCAGATCGCCGACGGCGCCTGGGTCGTGGTCGCGACCCAGGGGCGGCGCGACCTGCAGGGGTTGCGGCTGGCGCTGGCGCTGGCGGCGCGGCAGATCTCGTTCGTCGCGAGTGCGCGCAAGGCGCAGGTGTTGAAGTCGGCGCTGATCGCCGGCGGCGCCGAGCGCGCCGCGGTCGAAGCGATCATCGCACCGGCCGGCTATCCGATGCCGGCGACCACGCCGGAAGAGATCGCGCTGTCGGTGCTCGCCGCGGTGGTCGCGGATCGGCGCGGCGGCACGGCCGGCCCGACCGCGGTCGGCTCGACCGCCGCGGCTGGAACGACTGCCGCGACCCGAACGACTGGCGCGACTGCCGCGATGTCGGTCGAGTCCGTCTCGCGCGAGGTACGACGCGCCCGTGACCCCGCGGATGCACCGCCGAGTGCACCGGCGGATGCACCGGCCAGTGCACTGGCGAACGCACCGGCGAACGCGCCGTCGTGTTGCGGCGGTGGTGCACCGCACGGCGGAGCGCATTGACATGGGCTGCCTGCTCAAAGGCGGCGGCGGCCTCCATCCGCGCCTGGTGCTCGGCGCCGTCCTGCTCGCCGCCGGCGCCGGCAGCCGGCTCGGCCATCGCCCGAAGGCGCTGCTCGAGCTCGGCGGCGTGCCGCTGGTCCGGCGCCAGCTGATCGCGCTGTCGGGGGCCGGCGTCGACGAAGTCGTCGTCGTGCTCGGTCATCATGCCGACGCGGTCGAAGCGTCGGTGCAGAACTTCCCGGTCACGCTGGCACGCAATCCGGCGCCCGACGACGGCCAGCCGTCATCGGTCCGGATCGGCCTGGCGGCGCTGACCGGCAAGCTCGACGCGGTCATCGTCGCGCTGGCCGATCAGCCGCTGATCCATGCGCAGGACGTCGCGGCGCTGATCGGTGCGTTCAAGCGCCGCGGCAGCGCGGCGATGGTCGTGCCGCGGGTGCGCGGCGAACCCGGCAACCCGGTCATCTTCGATGCCGCACTGCGCGACGAATGGCTCGCCGGCGCTGCGAACGGGGCCTGCCGGCGCTGGCGCGACGCGCATCCCGAGCGGGTCGCCTGGTTCGATACCGACAACGCGCGCTATCGCTGCGACATCGATACGCCGGAGGATCTCGAACGCTTCAGCGTGCAGACCGGCCATTCGTTGCGCTGGCCATCGTCGGTGCCCGAAGCGGGGTAGGCGTGCTGGCGTGGGCTCTGTCGCTGACCGCCTGGGTCGGTATTCCGGCGCTCGCGTTCGGTGTTCGGCCCGGCGATCCGTTCGGCTGGTCGATGCTGCCGATGATGTGCGCGATGCCGTGGCTGGCAAGCTGGTGCCGGGGTTCGGCAACGGCACCGTCGATCGAGCTGGCCTGGCACTATCTGTCGATGTTCGCGCCGGCGCTGCTCGGCGCGCGGCTCGGCTGGCACCGGTGCGTGCTGCCGGTCATGGCGCTGGCCGGTGCCGGAGCCGGGCTGTACTTCGTGCTGCTGCCCGCATCGGGATGGGTGCTGCTGGTACTTTGTCAGGGAGCTGCCTGGGCCGTCGCACAGCAAGCGGGATCAGCCGCGGCTCCGCCGTCAGGCTCCTAGCGGATGTCGTCGACGCCGACGCCGAGCCGCTCCGCGTACAGTGCCAGGGTGCGCTGCCAGGCAGGGCGGGCTTGACAGCGCTCGTAGAAGGCCTTCACCCGCGGGAACGGCTCCATCAGCTCGGTCTTGCGGATGCTGCGCAGCACGCCGGCCATCATGATGTCGGCCACCGTGAATTCGTCGCAGGCGATCCACTCGCGGCGTTCGAGGCGCCGCTCGACGTCGCCGAGCCAGCGGCCGGCGAGCTTGCGCACCTGCTCGGAAACCTCGTGGGCGCTGTCGTTGCTGTCGAAGATGTCGATCAGGTCGAGGCACACCAGCGTCGGCTCGACAGTGCTGACCGCGGCGAAGCACCACTGGACGACGCGGGTGCGGCCCTGGACGTCGGCCGGGATCAGCTTGCCGGCCTTCTCGGCCAGATAGAGCACCACGGCGGCCGACTCGGCGACCACGAAGCCGCCGTCGTCGATGACCGGCGCCTGGCGGAAAGGGCTGATCCGGCGGTAGGCGTCGCTGTCGAGCTCACCGCCGGCATGATCGAGCGCGTGAACCCGATACGGCAGGCCGAGTTCCTCGAGCGCCCACTGCGCGCGGAGATCTTTCGTCTCTCCGACGCCGCCGGGGAAGATGTTGCCGAAGGCATAGAGCGTGATCATGTCGGTCTCCACCGGCACCGGAGCCGCTCGCTCAGGGTTTCGGGCCGACCACGGCGAAAGCGGCCTGTTGCGGATCGAGCGCGACGGCGATCAGCGCCGGGCCCGGTACTTCCATCGGGCCGTGGACCAGCGTTCCACCGGTCTGCCTGATCGTGTCGATCGTCTTCTGTACGTCGTCGACGCCGAAGTAGGGCAGCCATGCCGGGTGCGGGGCATTGCCCAAGCCCATCATGCCGCCGATGTCGGCGCCGTCGTGCGAGAAGATCTGATAGGTCCCCATCGCGCCCATGTCGACCGTGCTCGACGGCCGCCAGCCGAACAGCGACGCATAGAAGGTCAGCGCCTGCTCCGGCCGCGTCGTCATCAGTTCGTGCCAGGCGCCGTGACCGGCCGCCCGTTGATTGAAGGCGCCGCCCTGGGATTCCTGACCGTCCATCGGCAGCGGCGTCAGCACGCCGAAGACGGCACCCTGCGGATCGGCCAGCACCGCGAAATGCCCGGTATTCGGGATCTCGGTCGCCGGCACGTGCACCTTGCCGCCGAGCTTCGTCACCTGCGCGCAGGCCGCGTCGCAGTCAGCCACCGTCAGATAGATGGTCCAGTTGGGCGGCGGCGGTCCGGCCTGATCGCGATTGGACATCAGGCCCGCGACGCGGTCGTTGCCGCTCGAGGCGAGGCGATAGTCCATGCCGGGCATGCCGGCGCCTTCGATCGACCAGCCGAACAGCTGGCCATAGAACTTGACCGCCGCGTCGAGATCGCCGGTGCCGAGTTCGTACCAGCACGGCGTGCCGGGTTTGATGGGTACTGCCATGATGCCTCCTGTCCTGTCTAGGGGACCGTGGTCGAGGAAAGCAGAGGGGGAGCGAACCGCGAGCAAGCTTGATACCCAGCGCCCTGGCGGCCTGCGAAACCGTGTCCGCGCCGCATTCATCGGGCGTGCCTATGGGACGGCCAGCCGAATCCTTCCGCCGTCGAGGAACAGCGATTTTCCGAACAACGCGAGATCCAATGGATTGGGCAAGCGAACGTCTTCCGGGCCGGGGACCGATCGGGACGCCGGCTCGTAGTTGCGACTGATCTGCGACAGGCAGATGACCAGCGCGCCGCGCGACGTCGCGAACGCTGCGAGTTCCCGGACCTGTTCGCCCAACGCCGGGTGGTCGCGCTTCTGATCGAGCAATTGCAGATAGTCGATGACGACGACGGTACCCGGCGGCGTTGCCGCCAGGCGCGACGTGATGTAGCCGGCCGAGATCTCGTCCGACGTATCGATCAGCAACCGATCGCGGAACCGCCCGACGTCCTGTTCCAGCGCACCGAAGCAGCGTGCGACTTCGGCCTCGGTGAACACCAGCGTGAAGAATGCCGCGCGGTTTCCCCGCTGCATCGCTTCGATCGCCAGCTTCAGTGCCAGCAGCGTCTTCCCCTGACCCGGCCGGGCCCCGAGCAGTACCAGATCTCCGGGGCACAGCAGCGCGCCGGCTTCGTCGTTCGCCGTTCCCGATCCACCGCTGGCGGCGAGATGGCTCCAGGCCAGGAAGCCCTCGCGAATGGCGACGCGATCCAGCGCGGCGTGCAGGCGAATCCCGTCCCGACGCGACAGGCGCCTCGCCTGGCGTTTCAGCGCGTGGACCGGTACCGAAGTCTTCTTCATGCAAACCTCCGATCGACGATCGTTCTCGCGCACCTCCTTGCACGATCGATCGAATCAAAGGTTCGATACAGCGGGCCCTGCACGACGGATGCTTCCCCATTGGAGGACGGGCGGCACGGGCGGTGCCATGCCGCCGAGTATGGCACAACTGCGGTCTTGGTCTACGAGCTGCCGCGCGCCGATCTGCCATCCGACCGCGTCCGGGGTGCCCCCGGGGCGCCGGTCCGTCGAGGTTTACACTTCGTCCCTGCGTCTTGCCGCGCTGCTTTGTGGGAGAACTTCGTTGGAACGGCTGACAGGGCAGTGCGATGCCACGCCGCCATGGCTCGTTGAATGGGCCCGGTTCGCGTCGAACCTCGGGTTCGATGATCTGCCCGAGGCGGTAGTGGAACGGACGATCCAGATCCTCTACGACTCGATCGGCGCCATCGCGGCGGGTGCGCAGGAACCCGAGATCCAGCGGCTGACGGCGCGCCTGACCCGCCCGGACTGGTCAGGATCCGGTGGGACGTCGCCGGTGATCGGCGGCCATCTGCGCAGCACCGCTGGTGTTGCTGCCTTGCTCAATGGCATTGCCGGCACCGCGCTCGAGCTGGACGAGGGCAGCCAGTACGCCCGCGGCCATCCGGGCATCCACGTGGTCCCTTCGGCATTGGCCGCTGCACACCGCGACAGGGCACAGGGTCGCGCGCTGATCGCGGCGGTCGCTCTGGGCTACGAGCTGGCCGCCCGGGCCGGCCACGCCGCGAAGATGCGGCCTGCGGTCCATGCCCATGGCACCTGGGGCACGATGGGCGCTGCGCTCGCGGTCGCGAAGCTGTCGAACGCGAGTGCTGCACAGCTGATCGAGGTGGTGAACATGGCCGCGTCGTTGGGGCTCGCCACCAGCAACCGGTCGATGACCGAAGGCGGGACGGTTCGCAACGCGTTTGCCGGCTGGGCCAATCAGACCGGGCTTGCGGTGTGGGAGCTCGCGGCCAGCGGCTTTTGCGGCGAGGCCGACGCAACTGCCAGCGTGTTCGGTCAGGTCATTGGAGATGGCTGGGCATCCGAGACCATGGCCGAGGGTCTTGGTACGCGCTGGGAGATCACCCGCAACTACTTCAAGATGCATGCCTGCTGCCGCTACGTGCACGGCGCACTCGATGCCCTCGACGAACTCGAGCAGCAAATCGGTGCGCGCCTGGACCCGGGGAGCATCGAACGCATCGAGATCGAGACCTACTCGTTCGCGGCGCGATTGTCGGAGCCGGCCCCGCGCAATACCCTCGCCGCGCGGTTCTCGGTTCCGTTTGCGGTCGCGACGCGACTCGTGCATGGCACGTCCGATATCGCGGCCTTCTCCGAGGCTGCACGAACCGGAGTCGCGGTTCGCGCGCTGGTCGAGCGCACGACCCTGCTGGAAGACCCGGCCATGACGGCGCGTCAGCCTCGTGAGCGGCCGGCGCGTGTGAAGTTGGACTTGACGGACGGGCGAACCCTGTCGGCCGAACGCAGCATCAACAAGGGCGATTCGACGGACCCGTATTCCGACGACGAGCTCGCGGGCAAGTTCCTGTCCATCGTCTCGCCGATCTGGCCCGAGCCGGTTGCGCAGCGGATTCTCGCGATGACGCGCGCCATGCCGGAACTGACTTCGCTCGACGATTACTGCGCATTGCTCGCCTCCTGATCCCCTGCCACCTCTTCTCATCTGTCGCTGGAAAACGTAGGACTTCCCATGCCTGAACTGCGCCGCACCTCGCACCTCAAGACTGCCCGTTGGCTGGCCCTGCCTCTGGTCATTGCAAGCGTCGTGGGGCTGCACCCCGCCAACGTCTCCGCCCAGGAATGGCCGGATCGGCGGGTTACGATCGTCTCACCGTATTCGGCGGGCGGCATCACCGACCTGCTGGCACGCATCTTCGCCGAGTCGTTCACCAAATCGCTCGGCCAGCCGGTCATCGTCGAGAACCGGGTCGGGGCAGGGGGCCACATCGGCGGCATGCATGTCGCCAATGCGCCTGCCGATGGCTACACGCTGCTGATGGCTGCCGGCGCGATGATCGTCGCATCGCCCAATACTCAGCCCGATATCGTGAAGTACGACACCACGCGCGATCTGGAGCCGATCGGCATTGCCGCCGAGTTGCCGGTCGTGATGGTGACCAACCCCGAGGTTCCGGCACGTGACTTCCGCGAGCTGGTCAGCTACGCCAAGGCCAATGCGGGCAAGCTGACCTGCGCCAGCACCGGCATCGGTACGGCCGGCCACCTGGCTTGCGTCCAGTTGGAGAAGCTGGTGGGCGGCAACCTGCCGCACGTCGCCTACAAGGGCGCGCCGGATGCCAACGCGGATCTGATCGCCAACCGCGTCCAGATCTACTTCGGAGTCGTGCCAACCCAGATCGGCTTCATCCAGCAGGGCCGGCTGCGCGCAATCGGTGTGGCCAGCGACGAGCGCTTGCCGACGGCTGCCGACATCCCGACGTTGCGGGAGCAGGGCTTTGCGGTGACGCTGCCAGCCTGGAACGCGCTGTTCGCGCCGGCGAGCACGCCGAAGCCGGTGCTGGAGCGCTTGCGTGCCGAGCACCGCAAGGCACTGGCCGACCCGGCCGTTCGCCAGCAGATCGAGAAGTCCCAGTCGGTCATCCGCAAGGACTCGTCTGCGGAAGATCTGCGCAAACTGATCACGCAGGACTTTGCGGCATTCCGCAAGCTCGCGGTGGAAGCCGGGCTGCGCAAGGATTGAGTCCGCCCGCCAGCAGCGGGCACGGCCCGTCGCGGCCTGTCCGCTGAACGCCGCCGCTACTCCCGCGGCGGCGAGAACACCGAAATGATGACGACCTCGTCATCATTTTCCAGGCCATAGCGCTGCCCGGCCGGAATATTCCAGATCATCCCTTCCGACACCGGATGGCGTTCGCCATTGCAGATGATCACGCCCTTGCCCTTGATCATATAGTTGATCTCGTCCTGGTCCGGGTACACCACGTCATCGGTGCGCGGCACGCCGCCCTTGATCACGTTGACGTGAAACGACATGTTGGCGGAACCGTCCTTCTTCTTCGTGACCAGTCGGCGACTGACGATGTCGCCGTTGCGCAGAAGGATGGGCGTGACGTCGTCGGGATGGATGATCTTGAACTGGTTCATGATTGCTTCCTGCCCTCGGAGCAGGCTGTGTGTTGTGCCGGGCCGAAGTCTACAGGCTCGGGCTGGACGAATCCGTCCACGGGAATCGGCCGCCTAAGCCTTCTTTGCGTCCGCGAGCACGCTTCCCAAGGCATTCATGTAGCCGAACAATGCCGCGCTGCCCCCCGTATGAACGAACACGATGTTTTCGTCCTTGGAGAACGTCCCTTTCCGGACCAGATCGATCAATCCGGCCATCCCCTTGCCCGTGTACACCGGATCGAGCAGGATGCCTTCATGGCGAGCGACCAACGACACCGCCTCGACCATCGCGGGCGTGGGCCGTCCGTATCCGTCACCGACATAGTCGCAATTGGCAACGACCCGCTCTCGCCGAATCCGTGTCGCAACGCCGAGCAGTTCCGCGGTCTCGCACGCGAGCTTGTAGACGTTGCCTTCCTGCGGCTCGCGCGGTGCCCGCACACCGATCCCGAGCACTTCGATGCCGCTGTTCATCGCCTCGAACCCGGCGACCAGCCCGGCTTGCGTACCCGCGCTGCCGGTGGCGTGCACCACGCGGTCGACCCGCAGTTGCTGATCGTTCGCCTGCGAAACGATCTCGAGCGCGCAATTCACGTAGCCCAGTGCACCGATACGATTCGACCCACCACCCGGGATGACGTATGGGCGGCCGCCTTCCTTTCGAACCTGCTCCGCCACCGTCTCCATTGCCGCGTTCATGTCCGTGCCCGCCGGATAGGTGCGAGTCGGCGCGCCCAGCAGCCGATCCAGGAAGACATTCCCGGAATTCACATAGGCGTCTTCCTTGAAGCCGGTGCGATCCTCCAGAAGGATCTCGCATCTCATTCCCAGCTTTGCCGCGGCAGCGGCGGTTTGACGCGCGTGATTGGACTGAGTGGCCCCCTGCGTGATCACGGTATCGGCACCGGACCGAAGGGCGTCTGCCATCAGGAATTCCAGCTTGCGCGTCTTGTTTCCGCCGGTCGCCAGGCCGGTGCAGTCATCCCGTTTGATGTAGAGCTTCGGGCCCGCAAGCAGTTCGGTGAGCCGTGGCATGAGCTCCAGCGGCGTCATCAAGTGGCCGAGCCTGACGCGAGGGAACTTCGAGAGATGCATATTTCAGGCCTTCTCAAGAGGCATCGACGCGGCCGGCAGCAACTCCTGCCTCAATGCATATCGCACACATCGAGTTGCCAGGTTGTACGTGGCGTCGATCAGAGGACGATCGAGATCCGCTTGCGACAGCACGAGCGGGACTTCGGTGCATGCGGCGATGATGACCTCTGCACCCTGCGCATCGAGCCTTTCGGCCAGACGCTTCATCCCGGCATGAACGCCTTCGGCCGGCAAGCCTCGCTTGATCCGATAGAGCAGCGCGTTGAACCTGGACTGATCGTCTTCGTCGAGCAGGACCGGTTCGAGCCCTCGGCAGCGAAGGGCTGCCTGGTAGAGACCAGCCTCGATGCATCCGGGAGCAGCCAGCACTCCGACCCGCCGAGGCGCAGGCACCTGGCGCACACTGGCATCGCATGCTTCTTCCACGATGCTGACGAAGGGGATGGAAATCGATTGGCGAATCGCCGATTCGAACGCGTGGGCCGTGTTGCACGCCATCACCAGCAGCTCGGCGCCCGCTCTTTCCAGTCCGGCAGCCATCTCGGCAAGAATCCGGTTCGGCGATGGGCCCGTGCCGGCAATGGCTTTGTTCCGGTCGGGCACTTTGGGGTTGGAGTCCACCAATACCCGCAAGTGATCCTGCTCGGCCGCTACCGGTGTCGCGCGCACCAGTTTCGCCAGGAAGTCGGCCGTTGCCTCCGGCCCCATTCCACCGAGCACCCCGAGCACGAGGCCGTCGCCGTTCGAACAAACCGGGGTATTCTCATCGCTCATGAATTGGGAATCTTAGGAGGCGATTCTCCTTGTGACCAATGAAAAAACTCCAGAGAACTATGCTGATCGGGAATAGTTCTGATGCAAACGCAGTAAGAGTTCGTCCATGGAATTGGCCTGGCTCGAAGACTTCCTGGCAGTTGCCAAGCTTCGCAACTTCTCCAAGGCAGCGCAGACTCGAAATACCACTCAGCCCGCGCTGAGCCGGAGAATCAAGGCGCTCGAAGGGTGGTACGGTGTAGCACTCATCGATAGAAGCACGTACCCCGTGGCACTGACCGAAGCCGGTGTTCGCTTCGTCCGGGTCAGCGAGCATCTCGTGTCGGAGCTGTATCGGAGCCGCAGGGAGGCAAGAGCGGAGGTCGGTGCGGCCGGGCGCGACATTCGCTTCGCGATGCCGCATTCGCTTGCGATCAATTTCTTTCCGAACTGGTGGCGGAAGGAACGCGGCAGCTCCGACCTCACGGCGAAGGTCGTTGCCGCTGACCTTGCCGACTGTGTCAAGCTCCTCTTGAACGGCGCTTGCCAGTTCCTGCTGCACTACAACGACAACGAGACGCCTCATGGTCTCGAGAACGTCAACATTCGGAGCCGCCGCATCGGACGGGAAAGGCTCGTGCCGGTATGCCGCGCCGACGATCGCGGCCGCCCGCTCTTCGACCTCGATCCCCGGTCAGCCAAGGGCCCCATCCCGTTGTTGACCTACACCAGCGATGCCTACCTGGGCCAGGTCACGGCGCGCGTCCACGCCCGGCTGGAGTCGGAGCTATCGCTGTTCCTGCGCTACGAGAATTCGCTGGTCGAAGCACTCAAGGCAGAGGTCGTCCTCGGCGAAGGCATCGCCTGGCTTCCGGAGGCCAGTGTTGCCAGAGAGATCGGGTCGAAGGCATTGCGGATCGTCGGGGATCCGTCGTTGATCGTGTCACTCGATATCTGGCTCTGTTGTCCGGCAACAGCCGTTGTTCCGGTATTGGCGCAAGGGCTGCTTCGAGAGCCGCAGGCCGGTGCTTCTTAGGGCTGTGCCGCATCATTGTCTCTGCGCTGTTTCTCCGCAGTACGTCGACTGTCAGCGCGCGCTCACGCGGCCGGGGCTGATCCGCTACCGATAGAACCCGTCGCGCAACCGGATGCCGTGCTCGAGCCAGGCCTTCATCGCGCACAGCATCCCGGTCCAGCCTTCGCAGTTGCCGTACGAGGCCTTGAAGCCTTCCGGCGTCGGTGACCAGCCGGATTCCTCGATCGTCACCCGGGTGCGGCCGTCTTCGAGTGCCGCGAACAGGATCGTGACGGTCGTTCTCGACGGTGGTCCGTTGCCGCTCGCCGGCTCGGCCGAGTCCCAGCGCAGCACGATCCGTTCGTTCCGGACCACCTCGACGACCTCGACCGGGAAGGCGCCCGGAAAGTCGTGGAAGTCCCAGCTGACGGTCGCGCCCGGTTCCAGCCGGCCGCGGGCGCCGCCGGTGGTGAAGAAGGCCGAGAGCTGGCCCGGGTCGACGACGGCCTCGAACACGTCGCCGATCGGTCGTGCGATGCGGCCGGCGATGCTGAATCGAGGCTGGATGATGGGATCGGTGGCCATGGTCGGGCGCCTTTCTCGGGATCGATGCCGGCATATTATGTTGTAGACTTATAACATGTCAATCGATACCACGACCAAAGGTGTCCCGATCGCTGGCGCGTCGAGCGGCGCCGGTTCGACCGGCGAGGTATCCCCGGCGGCGGCGACTGCGCCCGGGGCCGAAGATGACCGGGACGACCTGCTGTTCAAGGCGCTCGGTCATCGTGTCCGCCGCCGCCTGCTCGACCGGATGAAGGCCGGGCCGCAGACGACCGGCATGCTCTGCGACGCGGTGCCGGAGCTGGATCGCTGCACGGTGATGCAGCACCTGAAGGTGCTGGAGGCGGCCGGCCTGGTGATCGTCGAGCGGCGCGGGCGCGAGCGCTGGAACACGCTGGACGCACTGCCGATCCACGGCATCCACGAGCGCTGGATCGGTCCGTATGCCGCCTATGCGTCGAATCTGCTGGGCCGGCTGGACCGACGGCTGCGCGGTCCCGGCCCATAGTCCGGCAGCACTCGGGATCGAGCTTCCGGGGCGGCGATCGTCAGCGCGGGACTGCTCGATATCGCCGCCCTGCACGCGGACGCCCCGGCCGCCCGGAGCTGGCGGGAGCGCGCGCTGACGATGCTCGACGGCCTCTGCGATCGGTATCTCGCGCGTTCCGCCGATCATCGCGGCCTCCTGCTGCACGGCTGTTACTCTCGTCCGCACAACGAGGGGGTCGACAGCGCAACGATGTTCGGCGACTTCTACTTCGTGGAGGCGCTGTGCAAGGCGACGATGCCGGGCCGATTCCGCCCGCTGCCGCAGCCGTTGTCGTGAGGTCCGTGTGCCGCCGGCGCTGGTGATGATCGACGTGCTGGCAATGCCGGAGTCCGTGATCAAATACCGGAGATCAGGAAGTCCAGCGCTGCCACCAGCTCGGCGCGATATCTCGTGAGGTTCGCGACTGGCTTGCCCACGAGGCTCCGGTCGATGCCGGCGATCTGGGGCGTCAGAACGACCCAGGACTTGCCGTCGAACGCGACGACTGGAGTGAGCCGCGTGATCGCTGCCTTCGCCGCCAGGCTGGCCGGGCTCAACGGAATGACCGCCGTGGTGCGCAGGTCAGCCAGCAGATCGGACTGGATATCGAGAAGATAGGGGTAGCTCTTGCGCGAGGCCTTGTTCGGGTTCTCGTAAGCATGGAACTGGGCCATCAGAAGCTCCTGAGTCCATCCCCCAGGCTGCCATGGGCGGCCACCAGCTCGTTGTAGGCCTGGATCGCGCCCTGGTTCTGTTGCTTCCAGAGCTCGCGCTGGCGAGCACTGACCTGCTCGGCCAGCGCACTTTCCAGCGTTGCGGAGAGGTTGATCTTCAAGTCCCTGGCCTTCGTCAGCAGGTCGCTGTTGATGCTGACGTTGGTTGCCTTTCTAGGGGCCTTGGCGTCGAAGATCGGACTCATGGATGAGGCATGCTCGTTCACGCTGGATGCGCATATCTTATGCGCATCCAGCGTGAGCGGCAATAGCCCGTGGAGTCCGACGGCGCCGACCTGTTCTACTGCGGCGGCGGGTCGAGCAGAAAAGATCCGCGCGATCGCCAAGCCCTATACTCGCTGCGGAGACCGCCCCGCCTGCCGTGACCCTCACCGAAACGAATCACCGCGCCATCCTCTGTGTCTGCGGCGCGATGGCCGCGTTCGTCGTCAACGACGCGCTGGTCAAGTACGCGAGCCAGACGATGCCGGCGGCGCAGCTGATCTTCGTCCGTGGCATGCTGGCGACGTTGCTGATCTTCATGGTCGCGGCGGCGAGCGGTGCATTGGCGCGGCGGCGGGCGTTGCGGCAGCCGCTGGTCGCCTGGCGCGCGGTGCTGGACGCGGTCGCGACGATGCTCTACCTGACTTCGCTGTTCCATCTGCCGATCGCCAATGCGACCGCGATCAACATGGCCTCGCCATTGGTGATCACGCTGCTGGCCGCCGTGCTGCTGAAGGAGTACGTCGGCGCGGCGCGCTGGCTCGCGGTGGCCGGCGGCTTCATCGGCGTGCTGCTGATCATCCAGCCGGCTTCGGACGCGTTCAACGTCTATGCGCTGATCTGCCTGGCCGGTACGCTCATGCATTCGGCGCGTGACCTGGTGACGCGGCGGATTCCGCCCGAGGTGCCGTCGCTGCTGGTGACGCTGGCGACGTCGATCGCGGTGACGGTGCTGTCCGGGGTATTGACGTCGATCGAAGGCTGGCAGCCGTTCGGCCGGTTCGAGTTCACGTTGCTCGCGCTCGCGTCGGTGCTGCTCGCGATCGGTTATCACCTGCTGATCATCGGGATGCGGATCGGCGAGCTTTCGCTGGCGGCGCCGTTCCGCTACAGCGGGCTGCTGTTCGCGATCCTGATCGGCTACTTCGTCTGGGGCGACTGGCCGAACCTGCTGGCGTGGCTCGGCATCATCCTGCTGGTCGTCGCGGGCCTGCAGGTGATCGCGGCTGAACGCTGGCGGCCAGGGCGGGCGGCGCGGGCAGCGGTCGTCGAATCCCGGAAGCGCTGAACGGCACTCGACGCTGGACGACCGTAGGGGCCTGTCAACGCTACGGACGCCGTCGCGCCGGTCAGGCGGCGTCAGTTGCAGAACACGATGCCGCCGACCGGACTGCAGATCGACAGCCGGCCCGAGCCGTCGTTCAGGAACGTCGTGCCGCGATCGGCGGCGGCGGGCGGCGCGACCGGGTGCGTGTCGAGCGTGCGCGCGGCGTCGCGGTCGCTGCCGCTGATGGGGTTGCCGCCGCTGCCGATTTGGCTGCCGCCGCTGCTGCTGCCCGCGTTGCCGCCGCTGCCGATGCGGTTGCTGCTGCCCCGCCGGATATCGGCGTCGATCCGGCGCAGCAAGTCGTTGTCGATCGGCCGCGACCAGGTCGTGCCGCCGATCGTGTTCGCGGTGGCCGGGCCGTCGGGCCCGGTACAGAAGGTCGTGCTGCCGACGTCGCTGCAGATCGTTTGAGCGGCCGCGATCGCCGGGAGACCGGCGGCGAGTCCTGCTGCGGCGAGCATCGCGAGCAGGACTGTTGCAAGGTACCGCAGCGGGACCGCCGCAAGGTTCCGGGGTAGGCTCGCGGCAAGGACCGCGGCGGCTGCGGTACCTGCGCACCCGCGCCGCGGGCCCGCCGCCGGCATCATCCCCGCTCCAGCTGCAAGGCCGCCTCGATCCACGCGCCGACCGAATCGAGATCGAGCCGGTCCGCGACGTAGCCGAGATACTGGTCCGGCCGCACGATCAGCACCGCCGCGTCGGCGACCTCGACGGCGTCGAGCAGCGCGACGCCGCCGTTGTGATCGGACAGCGGATGGACCTCGAACCAGCCGGGGTAGTTCGCGTCGAGCTGGTCGTGCCATTGCCTGACCAGCGGTGCCAGGTCGCCGCTGCGCTTCATCAGCAGTACATGGAAGCACGGCGCGCGCAGCCAGCGATGGGTCGACAGCGGCCCGCCGCCGGCTGCCGGCGCGTCGACCAGCGCATACGGCAGGCGGTCGCCGGCGCGGACCGTCAGCGGCGACGTGGCGCCGAGCAGGTTGGCACCGACGTTCGAGCCGCGGTAGCGGATGCCGATCTGCGAGACGGTCCGGAACAGCCGGCGCCGCACGCTCGGCCGCGACGCGACGTGGGCGGCGAGCCAGGGAAAGACGCGCAGCCGGAACTCGCGGACCGGCGCGCTGCGGCTGATGACGAAGCGGAACGCGGTGTCGGTGGTTCGCAGCAGCATCTGCGCGATCGGCCAGCGCTCGTCGTGGTAGCTGTCGAGCAGCGCCGGTCTGGCGCGGCCGCGCGCGACCAGCGCGAGCTTCCACGCCAGGTTCGACGCGTCCTGCAGGCCGGTGTTCATGCCCTGCGCGCCGACCGGGCTGTGGATGTGCGCGCTGTCGCCGGCGACGAAGCAGCGGCCGGCGCGAAAGCGTTCGACGCAGCGATGGTGGACGCGGTACGCCGAGAACCAGTCGGTGTCGTGGAAGCGCACCGGGATGTCCATCTGGCGCTGGACCGCCGCAGCGATGTCGTCGAAGGTCAGCGGCGCGCCGCCCGGCCCGCTCGTGATCAGTCCGGGCTCGTCGTCTTCGATGCCGTCGCCGTCGCGGTCGGCCGGGAACAGGCCGATGACCCGATAGCGCCGTTCGCCGGGCATCGGGAAGAACAGCACGAAGGTCTCGCGCGACAGGCAGACGGTGACCTCGCCGTGCGGCAGGTCCCAATCGACCCCGGTGTCGGCGACATAGAACGCGTTCTGGTAGGTGCCGCCGGCGAACTCGAGGCCGCACTGCTGGCGGACCACGCTGCGCGCGCCGTCGCAGCCGACCAGCCAGTCGCAGCGCAGCGCCTCGACGTTGCCGTCGGCGTCGCGCAGCTCGACGTCGACATGGCCGGTGTCCTGCGTCAGTTGCTCGAGCCCGGTGCGCCAGCGGACGCTGCGGCCGCTCGCTTCGAGCCGCTTCAGCAGCAGCGCTTCGTTCTTGCTCTGCTCGAGCACGAGCACGAACGGATAGGCGGTCGAGTTGCGGCCGATTTCCGACAGCGGCACCCGCTGCACGCGCCGGCGACGGACATAGAGATTGGCCGCTTCGGCCGGCCGGCCTTCGGCGAGCGCTTCATCGCTGACGCCGAGCGCGTCGTATAGCTCGAGCGAACGTGCCTGCACCACCAGCGCGCGCGATTCGCGGGTCGGCCCGTCCTTGCGGTCGATGATCACGAAATCGATGCCGAAGCGGGCGAGCTGGCAGGCCAGCATCAATCCCGTCGGGCCGGCACCGACGATCAGGACCGGCGTATGGTTCACCAGCCGGAATGCGCAGGGTTCATCGCCCTAGTTTAGCGATTGCAGCCCGGCTTGCTGAGAGGCCTTGGCGCTCTGGTCGGGGATCGTCCGCGCCGGCGCAGCGGCCGCGGATCCGGCGCCGTGGCCGAGCAGCCGCGACACCAGCACGACCGGCACGATGCCGATCGCGACGATCGCGAGCGACGGCAGCGCGGCTTCGGCGAGCCGTTCGTCCAGCGACAGCTGTTGCGCGATCACCGCCAGCGTGTCGAAGTTGAACGGCCGCAGCATCAGCGTCGCCGGCAGCTCCTTCATCGTGTCGATCAGCACCAGCAGCCAGGCGACCAGCGCGGCGCGGCGCAGCAGCGGCACGTGGACGCGGCGGAACACCGCGAGCCGGCTGGCGCCGAGCGTGCGCGCGGCGGCGTCGAGGCTCGGCGTAATCCGCTCCATGCTCGCCTCGACGCCGCCGTACGCGACCGCGAAGAAGCGCAGCAGGTAGGCGTAGAGCACGCCGGCGATGGTGGTCGTCAGCAGCGTGCCCGAGCTGCCCAACCAGCCGCTGATCGCGCGGTCGGCGATGCTGGCCGGCCAGAGGATCGCGAGCGCGATCACGGTACCCGGCACCGCATAGCCGAACTTGAGGCTGCCGGCGGTCAGCCGGGTCAGCGGCGCCCATACGCCCTCACCGAAGCGCACCGCATAGGCGATCGCGATCGCGACCACGAGCGTCAGCGTCGCGCCGAGCACGCCGGCGACGAAACTGTTGCCGGTCCACTGCCAGAAGCGCGCGAGCGTCGGGGTCATCTCGGGTTCGCGCAGCAGCAGCCAGACCAGCGCGATCACCGGGATCACGAAGCCGATCAGCACCGGTATCGCCAGCAGCGCCGCGAGCAGCCGGCCGCGCGCGCCGGCGACCGGCTCGGGCAGCCACGGCCGGTGGGTCCGCGACGTCGCCAGCCGCGCGCGGCCGCGGGCGCGCCGCTCGATCCGATGGATCACGACGACCGCGGCGAGCAGCACGACCGCGAGCATCAGCGCGGCACCGCGGTCGCCGAGCGCGAACCAGGTCTTGTAGATGCCGGCGGAGAAGGTCTGCAGGCCGAAGTAGTAGGTGGCGCCGACGTCGGCGAGCGTCTCCATCAGCACCAGCATCGCGCCGGCGACCACGGCCGGCTTGATCAGCGGCCGGACCACGTCGCGGAACACGCCGAGCCGGCCGCGGCCGAGCAGCCGCGCCGATTCGATCGCGCTCGCCGACAATTCGCCGAGCGCGGTCCGCGCCAGCAGATAGACGTACGGGTAGAACACGAACGAGAACAGCACGATCGCGCCGGTCAGCGTGCGGATGTCGGGCAGCCGCCCCTGCCAGCCGAGCTCGATGCGCAGCCAGCGCTGGATCGGCCCGCTGTACTGCAGCAGGTCGGTATAGGCGTAGGCGATCACGTAGGTCGGCATCGCCAGCGGCAGCACCAGCAGCCAGGCGAGCGCATCGCGGCCGGGGAAGCGGTGACGCTCGATCGCCCAGGCGCTGCCGACGCCGAGCGCGATTGCGCCGGCGACGGTACCGGCAGCCAGCAGCGTCGACACCGTGACGGTCTCGAGCAGGATCGTGTGCAGCAGATGCAGCAGCGTCGCGGCATCGAAGGTCGCCATCGCCGTGGCGATCAGCGCCGCGAGCGGCACCAGCAGCAGCAGGCCGGCGAGCACCGCGGCAAGCAGCATCGCCTGCGACGCATGGCCGCTCGCGGCACCGCCGCCGTGAGCGTGACCGATGCCGCTGTGCGCCTGATTCATTGCACCAGATGCATTACGATTGCAGCCGATGATGCATCCGAATACCGCCGCGCATCTGCACATCGCCGGCCTGACCGTCGCCTATCCGGGCGCCGCGCGTCCCACCGTCGATGGCCTGTCGCTCGCGCTCGCGCGCGGCGGGATCGGCTGCCTGCTCGGCGCCTCGGGCTGCGGCAAGACCACGGTGCTGCGCGCGCTCGCCGGCTTCATCCGGCCGCAGCAGGGCACCATCGACCTCGACGGCCGCCGGATCGCCGATCCGGCCCGCAGCCTGGCACCGGAGGCGCGCCGGATCGGCATGGTGTTCCAGGATTTCGCGCTGTTCCCGCACCTGACCGTCGCCGACAACGTCGGCTTCGGGCTCGACCGGCTGCCGGCGCCGAAGCGCCGTGCCCGGGTCGCCGAGATGCTGGAGCTGACGCAGCTGCGCGGCGAGGCGAAGCGCTTTCCGCACGAGCTGTCCGGCGGGCAGCAGCAGCGGGTCGCGCTGGCGCGGGCGCTGGCGCCGCAGCCGGCGCTGCTGCTGCTCGACGAGCCGTTCTCGAGCCTGGACGTCGAACTGCGCGAGCGGCTGTCGGTCGAAGTCCGCGCGATCCTGAAGGCGACCGAAACGACCGCGGTGCTGGTCACCCACGATCAGCGCGAGGCATTCGCGGTCGGCGACCTGATCGGCGTGATGAACGCCGGCCGGATCGAGCAGTGGGACCGGGCCTATAACCTCTATCACCGGCCGGCAACCCGCTACGTCGCCGATTTCGTCGGCGAGGGCGTGTTCATTCCCGGCACCCGGACCGACGGCGCCGGGCACGACCACTTCCACGTCCGCACCGAGCTCGGCTACATCACGCCGCCGGATGCCTGCACCCATCGTCATCTGCCGCCGAGCGAGGTCGATGTGCTGCTGCGGCCCGACGACGTGGTCCACGACGATGGGTCGCCGCTGCAGGCGACCGTGCTGCGCAAGGCGTTCCGCGGCGCCGAGTTCCTCTATACGTTGCGGCTGCCGTCGGGCGTGCAGGTCCTGGCGCTGGTGCCGAGCCATCATGATCATG
>JBFWQR010000139.1:0-21494 GCA_050249335.1 Lautropia sp. | reverse complement strand
TTCAGTGCCTCGAACTCGCCGTCGACCTCGGATGCCAGGTCGGCAATCGATTGCCGGAGTTCCTCGACAATCTTGTCGGCCTTGCGATCCATCTGGGCGATGCGCTCCTGGCTGGCCAGCCGCAGCTTCTCCCGATCGGTCTCCTCGGTCGCCTCGACCGCACGGGCCTCGGCGTCCAGTTCGATCCGCCGGCGCTCGATCTCACGATCGGCCTCCTGCATCAAGACCTTGCGCTCCAGGTCCATCGCCCGCTTGCCGTAGTCGTCCCGCAGCTTCGCCACCGCAGCGGAGTGCTCTGTGTCACCGCCGGCCTCGGCACGGATCTTCTCGGCCTCGGCGTTGAGCTTGTTCGTCCGCGCGTTGACCTCCGCAAGCTCTGCGTCGAACTGCGCGGCCAGCTGCTTCGCGGTCTCGGCGGCCTGGACTTCGGCCTTCTGCTTGGCCTCGGCGGCCTCGGGCGACTTCTCGTCGATGATCCCGAGCTTCTCGCGGATGAGCTTGGCCATCTCCTTGCGCTTCGGCTGGTTCGACGCTTCGATGAGGAACGGCGTCAGCAGCGCCTGCAGGTCAGGCGGCAGCGACTTGACGACCTCGGACAGCAGCGTGAATTGGCTGTCACGGAACGTCGGACTCGACGGAACGTCCGAGAGCGTGACCTTGACGGCGCTGTTCTGGACGCCGTTCTCCATCACCTGGGCGCCGGTGTTCTCGTCGACGGACGGCCGATTGATGTAGACCGACCGCTTGGACGTGCCGGTGTCGATCGTCACCGCCTCGGGCCCTGTGGCGTCCTCCTTGATCAGATCCAGCAGACGATTGCCGACCTCACGCCGCGAGTGCGAGTAGTTGCCATTGAGCTCGGCCAGGTTCGTCGTGCCGGCGTCCAGCAGCCGCTCGATCGCCCGGGCGGCAGTCGTCGATGAGTTCTGCCCCATCATCGGGGAGTAGACACCCGAGACCTGGGACATCGACTGGATGGCGTCCATCAGCGCGACGCGCTGGGCCTCGGCGAGCTCGAGGTTCTCATCGATCCGGATCGAGTTCGCGCCGTTGCGCCGGTTCGGGTTGAGCACCAGCATGCCGTCTGACCGCCCGACCTCCACGCTTGCGTCGGACAGCGTGTTGTGCTCGGGCGCCAGGGCGTCCTCGTCGATCAATAGCCGTCGGGCCGACAGGAGCCACATCATCTTCGCGAGACGCGCGTTGATCTCCTCCTGCGTCGACACCATCGACCTGATCTGCCCATACGGGATCCCGGTCAGGTCCTCGCGGTAGGCCCAGAACGGCACGTAGGGGAAGTGCCGCCGCGGCGTCAGGAAATCCGCGAGCCGATGCGGACCACAGTAGTAGGCGCAGCGGAACCGGTCGTAGACAGCCTCGAATGGCGTCACCACGCCGGCTTGAACCAGCGCCAAGTGCTGCGGGTTCGCCATGTTGTATTCGACGATCCGGCCACGCGGCAGCCTCAGGATCGGCCCACGGTGATAGGTCCGGTACCAGACCTCGAAGATGCACACCTGCCCGCGCGAGCGATCCCGCCACGCCATGTCGTCGATAGAGCTGCCACGCTCGATGTCGAGCGACTGCATCAACTGATTGAGCCCGACCGAGTCGTCGAGCACCTTAAGGTACGTTTCCCACTCGTCGTACCCGCCGATTGCCGCCTTGATGATGTTCTTGTGCTGCGGGAAGTAGGCGGCCGCGACATCGGTGTCGTACCAGCGCTTGCGCACGACGTAGCGGGCATCTGACCAGTCGTTGCGACGTGACTGCGGATCCCAGCCGATTTCGCGCCGGTGTATCGCCTGGACGCGGTATCGGTAGTGGAACGGGTTCGACGCACGAGACACCTCGACAGCGGCGAATCCGGCCTTGACGCACTGGCCGTACGCATCGCTGATCTCTTTGTCGGCATGCGTCTCCTTCTCCGCTTCCGAGAGCTTGACGGACAGCGCTTCGGCCACCTCCGTCTGATCGTCGTAGTCGCTGGTGACGCGCCAGTCCGTCTTCGTACGCTCTTCGAGCCCGATGATCGTGTCGATCGTCGGCTTGACGATGTTGCGCACCAGCGGGGCGAGCCCCCGCTCTTCCATCATTCGGAGCGTCTCGGTATCCAGCTGATTGCCGTCGTACATGTCGCAGCAGCGATCGGCTTCTCTGCGCCATGGCGCCTCCCAGCGCAGGTCGAGCAGGAATCGCTCGAGCGTGCGAAGCCCCATCCGGCCGGGGTCTGTCGCCTTGTCGCGGTCGTCGTTCCCGCGCTCGGCGGGATCGGTCACCAGCGTGGTTGAATCCTTGACGCGCATCATGCTTTCCAGCTCGTTCGATGCCGCTTGACAGGCGGCTGGTGACCGGAGCGTGCCGGGTCGTAGCCCTGGGCGCCGGTGCGAAGGGCATCACTTCCATTTGAGGCCCAGTTATGCAGTGGCTGGGTCATGTACTGCCCTAGCGACTCATTCCAACGGCGCTGGTAGTTCTCCAGCGCCTTGATGCCATCGGCGCAGTTCTCCTCGTCGATCCAGCACGACGGGAGAAACTCGCGGGTCGTCTCGATGCCGTCCTCAAGATCACGGATCCGGTCACCGACGACGACATCGCCGGGCAGCAGTCGCCGCAGGATGGCAGCTCGCGTATCCGTCATCTCACCCTGGACGACGTTTTCGCCGTCGTGCGGCAGGTAGTGGGTACGTAGCGTGTAGCCGAACGATCGAGCGTAGTTAGCGAAGTAGCCCATGCCCTCGCCTTCCGCCTCGTGGTATCGGATTAACCGGTTCTGCAGGCCGACACGCTGGTGGAACCACAGCGCCATCGCGTTGCCCTTGCCGTGCCCGAGGTCCCAGAACGTACTGACTGGCAGGCTCGGCTCCCACGGCACTACCGTGATCTGCCGGTTCTGACGCATCAGCACCAGCTGCTTGCCGAAGATCCGGCCCTCGACCGAGGCCCTGAATGCTTCGTCGATCGTCGCGGGGTTCTCCCGCATCATGTCGTCGCCAAGCTTCTTGCGCTCGGTCACGTACCAGGCGCGTTGCGCTGCGCTGTAGACGATGCCGGACTCGGTCTCCGATTTGGCGAAGTAATCGCGGTCGGCGGGCGTGATCGTGACGAGCGGAACGTCGCGCTCCGGCAGTGCATTCTCAGGCCTGGCAAACCATCCGTAGAAGTGCAGCCGGAAGTCGCGCGTCGTCAGCGACTTGCCAGAGTCCTGATCCCGCTTGGCATCCATGACGATGTCATGGAACTTGCCGCTGTTGCCCTCGGCAGTGGACTCGACGAACACGAAGCCGCTGCCCGGACTGACGGCAGGGAACGAGCCGGTGACGATCTCGCGCGCCGCTTCCGGCCGGTCCGCACAGATCTTCCCGAACTCGCTGACGTGCAGCAGTTGAATCGTGCCCGACCTGGCGGACGTGTCCACGACAGCCGTCGATCCGTTCGCGAACCACAGTTCACCCGCTGGCGAACGCACAAGCGGTCGCGTATTCCGCAGGTCGGCATGCAAGTTGTCGTAGGCGAACTTGATCTTCTTCTCAAAGATTTTGGTCGCGTCGTCCTTCGTGTGGGCGATCGTGACCGCGGAAAAGTTGCTGTTGAATATGCACTGATCAAGCGCAATCAGGCTGATTAGCGTCGTCCAGCCGACCTGCCGGGCTTTAAGGATCACGTTCCAGAACCAGAGCCGGTCGTAGAAGTGCTCCTGCTGCTGGTTCATACGGAAGTCGATCGGATCGCTGTCCGAGTCGACGATCTGGTAGAGGTTATTGAGCCGCCACTTCGGGCTGGCCCAATCCTCGACCACCGCGACCGCTGTCATCGGAGCTGCGCGACCTGCAGCTCGGGCTTGCGCGCCTCCGGGACCTCGGTCGAATTGATGTCTACGGCCTGGAGGCGGCCGGCCTTCCGAGACGCCAGCATGTCGAGCAGCGACTCAAGCGCGCCGCCGCGCTGCCCGTTGTCCTTCTCGAACAGCCCGAGATGCCGCATCGCGAGTTCGGCGGACCTGTTCCGGTCGCAGAACTTCACCTCGTAGGTGTCGCTGATGACATGTCCGTCGAGCGAATCTCGGGTGTATTTGAACGACTGGATCGCCATGGCCAAGTCGTCCGGCAGGTCCGGGATCGGCAGCGGCCGGCCGGCGTCGTCGAACATCCGGCGTGGATCGAAGAACATCTGCCGGGCGAGCTGGCGCAGCGTCGCGTCGGCCGTGATGTACGTCCGGTCAGCGCGCTCCTGCATCGCGGCCGCGACGGCTCGGGCGACGTGCGGACGGGCGAGAATCTGCCTGGCGCGCTTACCGGCCGAACTCTCGGCGTAGCCGGCACGAATGGCAGCGGCAGTGCCGTTCAGATCGACGAGGTACTCGTCGACGAACAAGCGCTCCTGGTTCGACAGTTTCGGCGCCTCGTCGTCGACTACATCGCCGTCCTCTTCGTCAAAGTCAAGTTTCGGGTCGGTCATGACCCGCGAACGCTACCGTTGCTGGCGTTGCCGATCGGCAATCTTCGCGCGGTCGCTCGGGTGGATGTCGTCGAGGGTCACCGCAGCCTCGGCAGATCCAGCCCCGGCAGCGCGCCCAGCATCGACACCAGGTACAGGATCGCGATGATCGCGAACACGACCAGGGCAACGGTCTTGAACGGCGGCGGCAGCGGGATCAGGGTGATGACCCAGTAGATGAGGCCGAGGATCAGGACGAGGATCAGCAGGGAAATCAGGGTGCTCATGGGTCGGTCCTTGGTTGAAGGTTGAAACGCGCGCGCGGGGTCAGGCGGCATCGGGAATACCCTGAATATCCGTGCACAAAAATCTGTTGACACCGCCGGAATATCCGTGCACAATTATTCCAACGTCGGCAGATCGCTGACGGCAACGGGAGATGACGATGGCACGCTACACCGGCCCCGCGAATTTCGACGCCACGATCGCAGACATCAGTGCGCGCGCCGAGCATGACAGCGCCTTCGCCGACGCCTTGCGCTGCATGACCGTCTACAGCGCCGACTACTGCCGCGGCGTACTCGCGACGATCGGGCTCGATCGGCTCGGCGCCGATTACTGCAGCGCGCAGCTGGTTGTCCGCAAGCTCGGCGAAGAGATCCCCAATGCAGTGACCGAGGATGACCCATTCGGCTTGGCCGATCCATCCCCGGAAATCCAGGTCGCGCGTGACCGCCTCGCGGGCGAGCGGGCGCGGCTGCGCGAGATCGAGGGCCTGGTGACGCGCATCGCGCAGTGCGGCGAAACCCTCAACTACGACGGTGCGCCGGCCTGACCCATGTACACGATCGCCCGCACCCGGACCTACTACAACCGCCGGCAGCCCGTCAGGGACACGGTCTGCGACGCCGAGACCGGCCGGCCGCTCGAATTCGCGAGCCGGCGCACCGCTCAGCGATGGATCGACGAGGCCGACGCCGAGCAGTACCGGCAAGGACATGACGAGTACGGCCGACCCGAATACCGGATCGCACAAACTTAACGGGAGATGACGATGGCAAGCCACACCGCCCGGATTGATCGGCTGATTCATATCGCCCTGATGTCGCATGGCACGTTCCTGCGTGTCATGCGCGAGCCGCAGTTCGTGGTGGTCAACGGCATCGAGACCCGGGCGGATGACGAAGACGTGATCGCGCTCAGAGGGCGCGTCAACTGGTACGGTGACGCGGCCGTCCTGGAATTCGGAGTCGAGGATCCCGACGGCGATCTCGAATACCTGGTTTCAATTACCGCCGGCGACCGGTATAGCCCGATCGATTTCGGTGCGTTGCGAGCCAAGATTTCCGAAGCGATTGCCGGGGATAGCCGGCTGCGCGAAGCGGTGATCGGCGAATGACAGCCCTGAACGAAATGACGAACGAGCAGCTTGCTGCGCTGATTCGCGACGCCGGCGCGATACTGGCGTCGCGCCTGGCGACGGGCCAGGCGGCGACTGTTCCGCCGCCTGCACTGAGCCCGGTCACGTTGCCAACGGACGAAGAGCGCGATTTCGCGCTCGGTGTTGCGAGATTCCTTGAGCGCGGCGGCTATGTCCTGGCTGCGGATCGCGATCGCATCGCAGATATCGCAACGCGTCACCCGGGATGGGTGAAGCGGCAGGGGCTGCCCACGGAGCGCGGGACATGGGCGTGGCGGAAGATCGCCGAGCGCAACCGGGCCGGAAAGACGAAGGAGCGCTGATCGTGCTACAGTCCGCCTGCTGCCGCACAGGCAGCTCAGAAAATTGTCTGTCTGATTTCGGGCAGCATTCATCTGCCGCACAGGCAGCCAGGGGCGATCGATGACCGGTCGCCCCGCTTCTGATCCCCCGAAACGCCCCCGTGGTCGCCCCCGCTCCGAGCAGCCGACGGTCGCCCGCGGGCTGCGGCTGACCGAGCAACGTTGGTCCAAGCTCGACCGACTCGGGCTCGACTGGCTCAACCGACAGATCGACAGGGCGCGCATCACGCCGCCCGGACGCTGATACAGCCCCGCCACGCCGCGATCGCGACCCCGGACGACCACGGATACCGGCCGTGTGTCGATCTGGGTGCCGCGCGGGCTCACAACACCCTCGCAACACGCACGCCGAGCTGCGTCTTGCTCGACTTGAACCGCTCCGGGTGCCGCCTGGCTCGGTGCCGCAAGAGAGTGTCGATCCGGCTCTTGACCTGCTTGGCCATGTGCGCCTCGCAGCCGATCGTGACGTGCTGGCCGACCTGCAGGCGGTGGAAGCCGTACTTGGACTCGCCGGGTTTGATCGACTTGCGGGGCCGGCTAATGGGCGGCGGCCGGCGCCAGTCGAAGGCGTTCACAGCCGCTTGACGAGTTCGACGACGACCAGCGTGACCAACGTTGAACCAACCGACAGGCAGATGACGCCAATCCGGCCCGGCGGGCGCGAGAAGCCGTAGGCCAGCGCCACCACGCCGATCAGAGCCATCAGCGCCAGGAATGCCATGCTCATGGTGCCGGCGCGTAGCTGGACGTGAATTCCTCGGCCGGAACGTACCGCTCGCGGCCATCCTTCTGGATGACCAGATAGCCGCCTTCCTCCGGCTCGCCGTCGTGCTCCTCGGCAACCAAACGCGGCGCATAGTTCTGGTCCTCGAAGGTCAGCCGGTCGCCCTCGATCGACTCGATCCGAAGTGCGTAGACCTCGCTCTGGGCGTGGCGGTAGACGGGAAGATCGCTCTTATAAGCCATGAAATGCTCCTGTTCAGCGCTTGCCGTAGGGGGTGACGACACGCGCGTTGATGATCGGCACCGGCTTGGCGTTCGGGGCCGAAGGGGCGATCTGAAAGGCGCCATCCTCGTTGACGTCTTCGGCCGCCGGCCAGTAGCCGTAGAAGCCGGGAATCCCGAACTCGGCAACCGGACCCAGCGGCTCGACGAACGCGCCGTCGGCATGCGCGATCAGTACCCGCGCTGTCGCCCCGACCAACGGGGCGCCGGTGGCCGCATCCTCGAGCCGGAACATGATGGCGCGCGAGGTGTCCTGACGAGGAATTTCCATGATGTCTGCCAGTCCGGTTGCAATGACCAGCGTGCGCGCCGCCGGGGGAATGTTGACGATGACCGTGACGACAGGGCTGAAGCCGACGCGGCCATCGGTCAACGTCACCCGCGCCTGATAGTTGCGAGTGCCGTTATCCTGCGCGGTGAAGAGCTGCACGCCCCTGCTGAAAGGCGCCTGCGTGATAGCTTGGCCGAGGGGAAATCCGTTCTCAATGAACAGGACTTCCTGGATCGGCTGGCCGCCAGGCACGCCAGCCGTCAGCTCGAGGATCCCCGGCGCCGTTACGGTCGCCGTTGACGGCGCCAGCGTGACCGCGAACTCGCCCTGGAGGATGTTGATCGTCACCTCCTTGGTGACGGTAGACGTGTTCCCGCCGAGGTCGATGGCCGTCACCTGGTAGGCCCGCGTGCCGTTGTCGGCGAATGTCGCCATCTCCTGCACGGTGTGCGGGCCAGGCCCCTGGAAGGTCTGCAGCGTCGTCCCGTCCCGGCTGAACCGAATCAACTGCACGCCCGTCAAATCCGTTGCCGATGCGGTGACGTTGTAGGCCCCGGCCACATTGACCACTAGCGGCGCGAACACCGTAATTACCGGGCCGATGTTGTCGACTGCGAAGTCGGGCTTCTCTTGGCACACGATCTCGATGCCGAGCCTGACACTGAGAGCCATGGACGCAACGTCCGGCGCTTCGATGGCGCCGATCGCAACCGTGGTGTTGAATGTGACGGCAAACCACGGGCTCGGGGTCGAGCTGTTCGATCCGCGCTGTGCGACAGCCCGGTAGTGGTAGGTTGCGGTCGTCAGATGACCGGTGATCTCGATGATCTTGAGACCGGCCGCGGCTTCCTGGGGCGTGACCGGATGCGTCGTGACGACTCGGCCGGTCGAGCCCGGAGCGCCGGCGACATCAGGAGCCCGGGTGAGCTCGATGACCGCCGTGTTCGGATCGATGTTCCCGACGCGGATCAGCGCGGTGCTCCCGCTGATGGCGATCTGCTCGATGACCGGCGCGGCCAGATCGATGCTCGCGGTCGCCGGGATCTCAATCGTCCCGGTGATGACCGGGCCGAACGCCGGCCCGGTAGCATCCAGCGTCACGCCGCCGACCGCCGTCAGCGCCGCGCCCACGCCGCCCTGGAGCGCCTGGGCCAGATTCTGTCCGATCCCGGACTTGTAGAGCACCAGCCCGGACGTCACGATCGGCGTGGCCGAAGCAATCTGGGCAGTGAGTTCCTCGATCGTTCGCTCGCTGCTCCACTCGAACAGGTAGGCGTACTTGGCCGCGTACGTCTGCGTGCCATCGCCAGAATCGCCGTAGTGGTCCGCGACAGGGACGAAGGGGGCCTGAGCACCAGAGGCCGACACCCAGTTCGTCAGGGCGTGCTTGACCGTCCTGATGGTGATCGCGCCGTTCGTGCCGCCGATGGCAACCCACCAATATTCATTAAGCGGATGAGCGCTCAACGGGCCAACGACGGTCGAGAAGTTCGCAAAGAGGATCGGCGCGTAACCAGCCCCGGCGCCGGGATTGTTGATGCAGATATCGTGACCGTCGGTGGCGCTGCGCAGCGTCGCCATGTAGCGATTGCCCGGCTGCGAGCCGGTCCGCAGCACGGCGAAGAGCTTCTGGAAGTTCGCCGTGCTGGAGATCAGTCCCGCGCTGCGGCTGAGTCGCCCAGTGCCGTCAAGCACGAACGCCATGTCAGAGCCCCACGCCAGTCGGGTGCGAGGCGAGGAAATTGGCCCACGTGTCCGTGTGCATGACGTGGTACTGCCAGTCCGGCCACTTGGCACGGACGAACTTCATCCGCGAAGTCCCAACTCCCGGGTACACGACGTAGCCACCCGGTGGGTACCAGTCCGCCCCAAGCGCATACAGGAATCGACTGGCGTCGCGATCATCCGGCCCGTTCGGATCGTGAAGAACCAGGCTCGCACGGCCAACCGAGCAAACCGACACAATGTTCGCCGAATCCAGCCCCCCCACGTACCCGAAATACGTGTGAGGCACGCGATATCGGTCCGGCCCCCCGGCAGGAACCGGCCGCACCGAAGTCCCGTTCAGCTCGTGCCGCATGTCGACCTGACCAGTGGAGTTGCCATTCCAAAAATCACCGCCGGCGTACGAGAAGTTTGGCCAGTAGGTGGCGCCGTTCAGTTGCCCGCCAGTCGCGATTCGCGACCAGACGCCGTTCGAACGCTTGATCCAGAGTTCTTTGCGCCAGTAAAGGCAGCGCGTGTTGTTCTGCCAGCCTGCAGCATGGCGCCCATCGGAGCCAGCAAGCCCCGTCTGGTCCCAACCCACCAGCTGCGGCCACACCGGGATCGCCTTAATGTCGTTGCCAACCCAGCTCACTTCGCCAACATCCGGATTCGCCGACGTGAACGCGGCAGAGGTTCCGAAGCGGCCCATCGATAGTTGCGCGCGCGTTGCTTGACTCGAGCTATAGCTCTCATTGCGCAAATACCAAACCGCATCGTTCTGGGCGTAGGAATCCAGATACGAATAGTTCCCCGTCGCGGGATCCCTGCGCATGTCCCGCAGGGCCGTGTAGAGGAAGTCCTGATACTGAGGCGTGCCACTCGGCGGCGACGGCGTGGGTGCTGGCGGAGGAGTTGGCGTCGGAGCCGGTGGCGGCGCGGCCACATCAAATCCGCTCGGCGGCTGCATTGCGGAGAACGCCAGCGCAATGATGTCCGTGCCGTTGAGCGGCGGACTGATCAGCAGTTTGCCGGCGACCGGCGTCGCCGCAATCGGCACCTCCATCCGCCGGCCGAGCGTCGGATGCCGAATCACAAGCAGGGCCGATGGGGTCGCTTCCGCAACCGGGTCAGCCACGTTAACCGTTGGCGCACCGAGCGGCGCCGGCAGCACGCCGGCCGCGGCCCCGGTCATCGCGGCCGTGAAATTCGCGCGGTATTTGCTCACGCCACCGACTTCGATGTCCACCCTCGGCGCGGATCCGAACGCCACGGCGAAGTCCGAGCAAAACTTCGCCTTCTGCTGCCCCTGCGGCGCGGCGAGCGCGGCGGCCACCAGGGCCTCCATGTCGACCCCGTAGACGCGGGCCAGCGCCATCAGGCGTTCCCTTCGATGACCGTGAGGCTGTCGACGTCGACCGGCAGGCCCTGCGTGATCTGCTGCCCGGCGCCGCCGTTGATGGACACCGATGCTTCCGATGGCACGGCCCATTGCGCCACCGCGACGCCGCTTTTGACGACTACGGCGTACGTGATGGCCCCGGTGTTGTTGGCCGCCGAGTCCTCGCCGACATCGGAATCGCTCAGCGAGAGCGTCCCAGAGGTGACCGTGCCTGCCGAACCATCGATCGAATGCTCGCTCAGAATCACGCCTGCCGCCGGCACGGCGAGCGATGATGGGACCGCGCCCGAGCAGAGCTTGAGCGATCCGCCCTGAACCGCTGTCTGCAGCACCGACATCCGGGAGTTCCGGATGGCCGTCGAATACTTCGCCATCGATCACCTCATTACGCAGAGGCGACCGTACGGCCCTCCAGGTTGGCGGTCGTCAATCGCGGCGGTGGCTTGCGTAGTACTGCCGCAGCAGCCGCTTGTAATAGCGGATGAACCGTTGGCCCCGAGAATGCGACGGCTCGTAGGCTGGGTCGTTGACCATCTTGCGGATTGCCCAGAGGTCCATTCCGACCTCCTTCGCAATCGCTGGATACGACAGGTCGTAGGTCGATCGCATCCACATCACTCGCTTGCCCCAGACCGACAGGGCGAGCGGTGAGAACTCGATGCTACGCGTCTCCCGCATGCCGGCCTTCGTACGGCGACGGCGTACGAGAACGCGCTCTCCCGGGCCGTTGATCACTTGATGATGCCCTTTTCCTTCAATCGCACCAGCGACCGCAGGTGGCCGTGGAACCATGCCAAGTCGACCTCATCGCGCGTCATGCCCGGCGGCGGCTTCGCCTGGCCGTCGTAGACGGCGTCACAGGACGTGCACGCGATCGCGCCGGCAAGGTCAATCGCCTTCAATCCTCTCCCCTTTCCACCGGATGCCCACTTGGCGTGCGACCAGATGGACTTCGACGGATCGAAGCAGCAGACGCCCGGCAGCCTCACCAGGCAGTCTTCGTCCCGAGCTGCTTCGCGGATCTTGCTCACCGATCGAACTCCGCCAGCATGGCATCGATCCATCGGCCCGCAGTCTGCTCATCGGCATCTGGCCAGAGAAACCGTGTCGCATGCTGCGACCGCAGAAATGCCACGACGGCCGTGTGGTGCTCCATGAAGTCGCCGTTGTCCATGCGGGCGTAGGCGATCGACCTCGGGATCGCTACTGGCTTGCCGTGCGGCCCCGGCAGGATGTCGCAGGCGCCTGCGCCGACTTGGCACCACATGCGAAAGGCCTCGAAGTCCTGGAACTGCTCCTGCTGCTCGAAGACAGCGCTCAGGACCGCGAAGTGCCGACGATGGAACGGACCGCTGCGAGGCTCGCGCCACGAGAACTCCAGCGTCTCGCCGACCTCCATCCGCTGCACCGCCGACTGCCAGCGAGCGTAGGCGCGACCGCCTCTCTCGCCCAGCCCCTGTAGCCGACCTTCCTCGTTCTTGACGATGATGCAGGTGCTCATCCGATCCTCGTCACCCGAAGCCCGCCCTCGATGACCCGGGTCACGACCGTAATCCCGGCGCGCTTCGCCGCGTGATACGCGCGCTTGGCGAGCAGGCGCCCCTTCGTCCGATCGCCCTCTGGCCAGACGAGCAGCGTCGAGCGACCGAGTTCAAGCGACCGAACCGTAGACTGGCCGCGAACAATGACCGGCGCACCCGCCTTGAGTGTCGCGATCTGCCGCCGGGCGTCGGCCAACTTCAACTCGAGGTCGGCCACTCGCCGCCGAAGAATGTCGGCATCGTCGACATCCGTTGGCGGCCTCGCGACCGGCAGGCCATTGACTTCGACCAGCCGGCCGTCGATGTAGCGCCGGACCGTGCCCATCACTTGCCGACTACCTTTCGCGCCGATGGCACGTCATCCGGCATCAGCATCCGAACCGGCTGCCGATCGACGCCGACGATGAACCAGCGGAAGGCCGGATAGGTCGCGATCGCGGACCGCAGTCGGTCGCGCGCAACCTCTCGCTGCCAGCCCTTGCACTCGTGGATCTCGATATGGCCGTCCGGCAGAACAGCGTCGAAATCCGGCCGGTAGCTGATCGCGCCCGGTAGAAGCAGCGAGATCCGCTCGTAGCCGTAGTCGACAATCTCGCCGGCGCGCTTGCGCAGCTCGAGCGTCGCGGCGTACTCGGCCTCAAGCTGGCTTCGGTAGCGCGGCCGCAGCAGGACCGGCGCCGCCGGCGCTAATGGCTGCGCAGCAGCGTTCCGGCGCTTCAGCAGCTCGGCATACTGCTCGGGCGTCCAGCGGGTCATCGTGGCCAGGCCCGATCGAAGGCTCGCCAAGCGCCGACTGCACCGAAGAGCGCTGGCGCAATCAACGCAACAACGATCTGGTCTTGCAGCCGCTCAACCAGCAGCCATACGATGATCTCCATCGCGCTCATCAAACTTCGTGTGTGCCCTCGACCCCGCGCGCCATCCTGCTCAGGGTCCTCGACTGCAGTGCCTTCTGCGCCGCCTCCAGGTGCAGAAGCGCGTTCGCGTTCTCGATGCAGTTGTACCGGCCGGACTGGAAACCCTGCAGCCGGTCGATCAGGATCGCGATCAGCGCCTCGTGCGTGATGCCGTTGACGCCATTGCCCTCGGCATCGATTGGCCCGTTCTGGAACGGAATGAAGACCGAAGGGACCATGCCCTGATAGCGCAGCGCAACGTTGCCAGAGTTGGTCACCGTGTCGAAACCGGCGATCTCGTAGACGTGACATGCCCCTCCGTGCCCCGGTTCATCCAGCACCTCGATCTTCAGTAGGTCGTTTGCCGGATTGACAACGTGGGAAGTGATTTGCCGCATGGGTCAGCTCGCGCGCTCGGCGATCTCCGCAACGCGGCCCGTCAGTGCATTGATGCGTCCGATTGCCGCCTCCATCCGCTCGACGGCTGGCGACCGAATCGCCATCGGCGCCAGCCGATCCTTGTCGGCTATCGGCTCTGGTGCGGCCGGCTTCAGCACGCCGGCTATGCCGCGCTCCAGCTGTTGAATCGCTTCATCAAAGCAGCGGACGGCGCCATCCAAGTCGTCTCCGGCCGATTCGAGCGAGGATCGCTGTTTGATTGCCTCGCCTGCCAGGGCGTTCATTGCGCGATGGTAGTGCGCGCGCTGCGCTTCATGAATCGACATAGAGCTCTCCAGTGGTTGAAGGTGCCGGTCTCTGCCGGCTGTCAAGTCGAGCACCAATTACCCGATGACTTGATTCGGTGGTGGAATCGGGCCCGCAGGCCCGCGGCCTTCGTCGCCATGGTTGGTGCACCGACGCGACGTTGGCCGTGCCTACCCTTAGGGATCGTCGGCCATGGCGGCGGCAAGGCAGAACGCCAGCACAGCGTGCTCATCCGAATCGAACCGACCTCGCAGCGACACGTGCCTAACGCCGGTCCACGCGGTCACGGTCGAGCATAGGTCGAAGTACCGAATCGCCTCCTTGAGCGCCGTGTTCGGCATGCCGTCGGCGGCCAGTACCAGTGCCGCCGGGTCGTCACAGTACTCGGCGCCGGCCCGAATTTCAGCGGCACGCCGCAGGATCTCGCCGGCCGTGCTCACCGTCACTTTCCCGTGCATCGCCTCACCATCTGAACAGGGCCGCTGCGATGCGTTCAGTGACGTCCACGGCGTTCCGCCTCCACTTCGGCCTTGACCTGCTCCATCGTCCGGGGCATCGCCGGCTTGACCCAGCGGGAGGGGTCTTGCGACGGCGCAGCGCCGTCTTCAATCATGTCGAGCAGCTGCATGCACTCACCTGGCGACGTTGCACGTACGGCCGACCGCAGGACCTGCAGGTCGAAGTCGTCGAGCAGACCCCTCGCCTGCATTCGCTTCACCCGGACGCCGAGCTGCCGCATTGCCGGCGTCATGGCTTTGCCGGGCGGGCCATCGCCGCGACGATCAGGTCGCACACGAACGCGTGCGCTGCATTCACGTCCTCGCAATCCCCGTAGCCATCTTCGTCAACCGTGCCGGCGATGAAACCTGCTTTGATCAGCGGGGTGTATACGTTGTACTCCCACGCGCTATTGCCCCATGGACGCTTGCCGTTAAAGCTCTCTTGCTCGCTCCATACAGCCAGTAGCAGGGTTCGTAGCCACTCCCGGACCGACAAGTCGTCGCCTGCGTCGCTATCGAAGCGAACTTCGAGCGCGGCCTGAAGTCTTTTGCTTCTCGTCATGGCTTCTCCGGCAGTGATTCGATAAACGTCGTCCGCAGCTGCAGCGCCGATGTCAGATCGCCGGATAGCAGCGCGTGAAGCATCTCGGCAACCAGTCGGTGCTGGATCGACTGGTAGTAGCCCGAGTCGCCCATGATGGCGAAGCCGCCGTGTGCCTGGCGCTTCAGCTCGAAGCGGTCACAGCGGTCGATGTCTTCCACGGCGGCAAGCAGCGCATCATCTGCGTCCCATGCCTGCTGTTGATCAAGCAGAGCCTGCTTCGGAGGTTCGAACTTCCAGCAGTAGTCCTCCCTGAGGGCATCCACGGCTCGCTGGACGTCATCCGGTAGAGCGAACAGGGGATGTCTGCTGCCGTGATGGCACTCGGTCACAGCCACGGCCACGCAGTCGTTGCGGTTCGTCGGCGACTCGGAATCGACGGCCTGGACTTCGTAGCCGGCGCCGTTCCACCTAATCGCAGCCGTACCTTTCGTTAGGCTGAGCGCAAGCGCTTCTTGGGTTGCTTCCCCGATCGTTCTGTAGACCGTGCTCATTCCCATCCTCCGTTGGCCACCTTCCGGCAGCTTTCAGCCAGCACCCCCCTACCCCCATTTGAGGCAGAGAGCTTTCAGCGCATGGACGGTCCCTGTGGCAGCTCTGCCACCCCTCGCCGGACCGTCGCCCCTCTCGGGACCACCTTGGCGCCGGGGACAAACCCGGTTCCGATACGACGCCTCGGGATCGGCCGTGTTTCTCGCGCTGGCGGCCCATGCAGGCCCAGGACTTCGGAGCGGCGCGGACTCGTGCCTGTCACTTCATGGTCCGCTCCCAAGGATCCGTACACGTCTGCAACCGATCTGCCTCGCATGGGCGGCGAATGCCTCTGCCACGCTGCGCCGTTCGAGAGGCGCGGAAAGTCGCGTCGAGTAGGCGTACCGCTGCGCCACCCAGCGCGCGAACTCTCGGTACCCCCCCCCTTCCGACACCAACGTCATCGGCGAAGTCGCCGGCCATCTCGGCAAGACGTACTTGCCGCTGGACGCACAGGTCTTCGCTGACGCCGTGGACGCGATAGCTCACAGGATCGCCCTCAACAGATCCGCGACCGCCCGGATGCCGCAGCGCTGGCGTAGGTCGTCGGCGTCCGTGTCCTGGTCTTCTGGCATCACCCAGGGCAATCCAGTCGCCTGAGCGGCCTCCTGGCCGGCCTGGCGGCCGTGTTTGTCCGGAGCATCGTTGTCGGCCACGACGATCGTGTCGGGGCCGAACTGCGGCGCCACATGCTTGAGGTTGGCGGCCGAGAAGCACACGACGACTCGTTCCTGACGGTACAGCAGCGCCAGTGCCTCCGCGATCGTCTTGCCCGTCGCATAGCCCTCGCAGACGACGGCGCGCACCCTAGGCGCCCCTATCGAGAAACAGGCGTTCCATGCCCGTCCGCCGGGCAGGTACTTCTTCCGCCCGGTCGCGCTGACCCACTGAATTGATTGCAGTTCGGCGGTGCGGTAGTGGCGCATCGGGACCACCAAACAGTCGGCATGGGGCTCGACGACGTCGTCATCGATCCGGAACGTCACCGTCGACGGGTCAACCAGCCCGCGTGCGTCGACGAAGCCCTTGTTGACCAGGTACGGATGCGAGGCGTAGGTGCACCGGCGCACGATTTCCAGCGCCTCATAGGCCCTCCGAGCCCACTCCGCTGCCTGCTCGACGCGCTCACGATCGGCTCGCGCTTTCCACTCCGCGACCCTCGCGGGATCAGGCTTGGTGTCGGGCCGATAGAAATTGAACCCGTCGGCACTGTCGTAGGCGTTCACCCAGCCGAAGCCATCCGAGAACAGTCGGTACTTCGCGTTGCGCTTCTTCGGCCGATGGACCGTCGGCACACGACGCACCCGGCCGTCCGCGATCGGGTGCTCGACGATCACCCCGTGCGAGGCGGCGAACTGGACAAAGTCCATTACGCCGGCCCCAGCCATTCGCCGACAACGGCAGCCACAGGGGCGGCCACGAACAGCGTCGAAAGCCCAACGGCGTACAGCTCGCCATTCTGGTCGATGACTTTGACGATCCGCTCGTTGCCGAACAGATCGCGGAACCGGTATCGGCCGGGCGCGGTCGGCGTCATGCTGCTACCCTCCGCCGCGCATACGCGATCGTGTCGCGCTTGATCCGGTTGATCAGTTCGATGCAAGGCGGACGGATCTCCTGCGGGCCGGCCTGAAGACTCCGAAAGTGACCGTAGATCGAATGAAACTTCGCTTGCGCAAATCGCCTCGCGCGCACCGGGTCGGATCGATGTCGGCTTACGCCCATCCATAGCAACTGCCGCCACACCGCATCTCGATCAGCCAAGTACGAATACTTGCCCGTCGCTGCGACGCTCCGTCTGCCGACGCGTACCGTTGTGACGCTCATGCAGCGACCCTATCCGGCCACCGCCGATCGAGCATCGCGCTGTACGCGGCGAAACTGATCGTTTCGTCCGCTTGCCGCTGAGTCATCCCCCCGCTGCGTACGGCGCGCCCGCAGATCCTTCTGACAGCTCGCGCCTCGTTGTTGCATCGCCAACTGTTGCCGCGCCAATAAGACTGCCTGTCGCGCCAGTTTTCGTAAGCCTCTTGCACCGTCAATCCGCAGCCGCTACGGTCCTTCTCTGTGCGCACGATCCACCACAGGCGGCCGTCGTCTGGGTTACGCCATGGGACCGCTCGCGGCTTTGGCGAGCTGGTGAGCAAGCGACGCAACGAGCGCATCACGCCGCTACCCTCCGCCTGGCATAGGCAATGTTGTCGTGGGTTATCCGGCCGGCCAGTTCCTTGCACGGCGGCTGAACGTTCTCCGGATCGACGCGGCGGCGAGCAAACTCGCCGTACACCCCGTGGTACTTTGCCTGCGCATACTTCTGTGCTCTATCCACGTCGCCGTCGTACTTGTCGAGCGCCATGTGGGATAACTGGCGCCAGATCGAGTCCCGGTCGGCCAGGAACGCGTACTTGCCCGTCGCCGGTACGGCCTTGCTGCCGACCAGTACCATCGTCCCGGCGACGTTCTCGACCATGGACATGCGCTGGCGCTTATGGCCGCAGGCAGGGCAGAGCTCGGCGCGCGGCGGCAGGATGTAGCCGCACTTCTGGCACTTGACCTGCTTTATGGTCTTCTCGTCCGGTTCGGGGCGAGGCTTGTCGGCGAGCTTCTTGTCGTCCAGCTCGGTAACGCCGTGCTCGAATAGCTCGTGCATGTCGTCCCAGAACCGAAGCACGTTCCCGCCGAAGTCCAGCCAGTACGCCTTGCGCTTGCCGGGCGCGGGCCGCATGATTCGGCCGAGCATCTGGATGTGCGTGGAGAACGACTTGCGCAGCGGCCGAGCACAGAAGCCGATCTCGATGTCCACGACATCGAATCCGCGGGTCAGAGCCTCGACCGACACGAGACCGTCGATCATCGAGCTCGGGCGCTTGAACTCGTCGATCAACTCGCGGCGCCGATCGTCGTCGGTGTCCTTGTAGCTGATCTGCTCGACCCGCAGACCGCGCTCGTTGAACTGGCGGCAGAGCTCCCTTCCGTGATCGACGGTCGCCGAGAATCCAATCATCTTCGGCCGCCGGCCCGGGAAGTGCGCTTCTCGCGTCTGGATGACTTCGCTGACGACGTCGCCCACGACCCTTAGGCCGCGCTCCTCGACCTCGGCATCAGACCACTCACCAGCAACCGTCTTCGCGCCGGTCATGTCGAGCGGCTTGGCGGCGTAGAAGATCGGCATGACCAAATGACCATCGGCCACCAGCCGATTGGTCGTCCCGCCCACGACGACTTGCTTGTCGTAGCCGCCCTCGGCCAGCCCATCGGTCGTCGGGGTCGCGCTGACGCCAAGGAACACGGTCCGCGGCATCGCCTTCATCCAGCCGAAGATCGACGCCCGCTTGATGTGCGCTTCGTCGATGCAGATCATGTCGACGGCCGGCATCATGCCCATCGCTTCGAGCGTCTGGACCGAAGCGACATGGATCAACGATTCCGGATCGTAGCGACCCATGCCGGCCATGACGATGCCGTGCGGGATGCCGTAGCGGTAGAAGGTGGCGGAAATCTGCTCGACCAGCACCCGGCGGTCCACGACGACGAAGACCCGCCTGCCCTTGCGGTACGCTGCCATCGCGAAGAACGCGAGGATCAGCGATTTACCGCCGCCAGTCGGCAGGTAGTACATCAGCGCTCGCACTTGCTGCCTGATCCGATCACGCAGCGCTTCGACACTTGTCGACTGGTAGTCGCGCAGCACGAGGCTGCTGACCTCGGTCGTGGCGTCGAGTGTGTACTGCGTGCTCATCGGACCGCTCGCTTGAGACGGTCGTTCTCGCTCATCAGCGACCGGACTCGCCGCTTGAGGTCGGCGTTCTCGCTCATCAGGCCGTTCTTGGATGCCTCCGATGCCCGCCACTTTGCGGCAAGGGATTCGAGCCGCTTGGCTTCTTCGCCGCCGGCGATCGCCTCGCAGTTCTTCAGGGACTCCTGTAGCGTCTCGACGGAGTCCTGAGCGTTGGTTAGTTCGATCTCGAGCCGTTCGTTGCGCTCGGTCAGGGCGGTGACCTCGGCCTCGAGCGACTTGACCCGGGCGCGGAGCCGGTCGGCTTCGGTGACCGGCTTCTTCTCGGCCTCGACCTCGGCCTTCGGTGTCGCGATCGCGCGCTTGATCGGGATCGTTCCCGCCTTCACGGCCTCCAGTGTCTCGACTGGGAGTGCGGCGAGCTTCTTGGCCTCGTGAATCTGCTGCTTCGTGAAGCCGCGCTCTTTATAGGGCGGCGGTGAGCCCGCGTACCCTACCGATTCTCGTTCGGACCGCTGCAGCACCCGACCCGGCGGTCCGCCAGGATGACCGCCGGGTCGGTCCATGCCCGGCTGCAAGATCCCTCTGGTTCCTGTCGCCTTTGGCATGTCCGGCGCGATCTGCCCGAGCCTTACTTGGGCATCGATCCGCAAAGCCCGCGCGCGCTGCAGCAGATCGGTATTCCCCTTGGCGACCTGTCTGACGTAGGCCTCGGCCGCCGCGACCGCGGCCAGTGCTGTGTTGATCTCGCGGTCGCTGGCCGCGCGGTCGATCGCTGCCTGGACCTTGTCGAAGAACTCGGGCATGAGCGCTAGGTCGTTCTTCGGAACGACTAGCAACCCGCCCTGCCCTGTGAATCCCGTCATCGCCCTAGCTTCCCGGCCGACTGCGTCGGCTCCGTTTCCACACCCGTCGGAAAACCTGACGAGCTATTCGTGATGTAGTTCCTTGACTTGCTTGATCGGTTGTGCGTCGCGCAAATTCACGGGATGCGATCGACGACGCAGGAAGCGGATGAACGACTTGAGGCTGACCGGAGTTCGGTTCAGCCGGCCGTCGGGGCCGAGTCGGATCAGGCTGGCGCGGGTCGTGCGCATCTAGGTGCGGCCCTGAATGGGCCTCTCCCCGAGAGCCGACGGGGTGGCCGCGGCCGCTCCCGGATCGATCGCGTCGGCAGCCGTCGACAATATCCGCGCGACTGCGCGTGCCTCGTGAGGCGTAAGGCTCACGGCGCCATAGTGCGCGCCCATGATCACGGTGACGACGACGCGGCCTTCTCCAGAAAGGCCGACCGAGATCCCCTCGTCTTGCTGCCCGTTCACAGCCACTCCTTTGCCCGACGCCGGACCTCGTCGCGGCGCACGCTCGCATCGAAGCGCCGACGACGCGCGTCACGGTTGTGCGAGCGCTCGATCAGCCACCACGCCAGAAGCATGACCAACGTCGGCCCGAGCAGCAGGACGATCGCCATGAGCACGTCCGTCATCGTGGCCGGCCCGCTCACGCCGCCCTCTCCCGCTCGGCCGCGAGGCGCTTGGCGGCGCTGGCCGGTTCACGCCCAGCCATCAGGCCGTCCTCGTCCCGCGGGTCGCAAGACGGATGACATCGGCACCCCACAAGTCGGGACGCATGCGAGCTAGCGTCAGGCGCCGGTCCGCTCTCACAAGCCGCTTGCATAGCTCGGGGCCGGGTCGTCTCGACTTTGTACAGAGCCGGAGATACTCGACGGAGTTCCCGGAGCGGCGCGCCAGCTCCGCGCGCTGATCCGGTGTCAGAATTCTCCAAAGCTCGCTCAGATTCATTGCGAGCCCGAACGTACCAAATTGCTACGTCTCAGTCAAGCAATTTGGTACTCCATCATTTTGATGCGTCCGGATACGATCCTGACGTGTCCGAACCGAAGCCCATTTCCCAGACCCGTCTAGAGAACACTCGTGCCTTGGCCAGCAAGGAAGGCACAGCCGGCTTTGCCCGCCGGATGGGGATGTCGATCTCTCAGGCCGGCCAGCTGATCGGGCGGTCACCGGTGCGCAACATCGGCAATGCCATTGCTCGTCGAATCGACGACGCCTATGACAAGCCGAAGGGGTGGCTCGACATCGTGCACGACGAGCCACCGGTAGGCGGCAAAAGGACAGTAGCGTTAGCCACAGCTACGGATATGGAGACTCTTGCCGTGCGTGTGCCTCGCTTCAAAGCGCCCGGCTCCATGGGCACCGGGCTCGCTCAACCAGAAGTCGATACGATCGTCGGAGATCTGCCGCTTGACAAGCGATTCATTCGGCAGAACTTCCCAAGCTTCAGCAGCTTCGAGAATCTCGCCGTCATTACCGGACTCGGCGACTCGATGGAGCCAACGTTTCGCGACGGCGACGTCTTGGTC
>JBFWQR010000138.1:0-21699 GCA_050249335.1 Lautropia sp. | reverse complement strand
TACTCCCCGCGGTGCTCCTGCACCATTCGCACGGCCCGCTCATGGACCTCAGGTGAGAACTTGCTCGACTTCTTCATGGCTCCATCTTCTCAAGAGTTGGAGCCTCCTCAAAACCCGGGGCGGTTCAGTGCTTCCAACGCAGCACTGAGCTCGCTTCGAGGTATCGGTTGTGATGCTTCGACCGTGCTCATGCCCGCATCGAACTGATCTTTCGCCTGTACGACCATCCTTTCGAGCGCCGCGATCTGGCGGGCCTGACGCGCGATTTGAGCGGTGGAGGAGGAGCGCTCCGCTATGTCCAGGTAGCGCATTGCCAACAATACGGACATCCTCAACCGTTGACCATCTTGAGACAAAGGCCAATAGAGCACGTAGTCATCGTAGATTCCCTTCTCGCATAGCGAAAACGCCTCTGCAGCCTCGTCTTTCGAACAAAGGATGAGCGTGCGATGCGGAAGGTCATGCGTGAGGGCGCTTCGCCGATACAGACTGAGGCTGTAGTTCCGAACCTTCGACAACGCATTGAATGCCAGAAGCAGGACTCGCGGGCGATGCTTTTCGAAATCCGAGCCAGCGCTCTCGCACTCCTGGCATAAAACGACCTTGCCGAACCCGCCGTCCAACTGACGTTGAAGCAGCTTGCCGTCGGACTTTACATCGGTTGCGATGAGAACCCCGGTTCGCGGAGCCGGAATCGCGGATGAGGAGGGAACAGAAAGGGTGCTGCCGTCCATCGATCTGGGGAGGTTCTCTTGAAGCAGTTGCGAGACTTGTCCTCGGACCATGTCGGATTATACGTAGCCGATCGCCTCGAGCCTGCTCAAGAATCGCGCCAGCAGCCGCCCGATCATTGGAGCGCGTCCGTGCCGACGGTACGCATCCGGCACATGCGGATGGACATGGCGCAGCGGTTCGTGTACGTGTCGGTGGCTTGAAGCGCGTTCCCCGTCGCCCCTCGTCCCCTACCACCTCGGCGCACGAGTCGCTCGCGCTGCCATGAGCAGGCCGCACACTCGGACGAGCCTGCGCGGGGCGAGCCGTACTGCGGCTCTCGCCCGGTGGCTGCGCTACGCCGACATGAATGCCAGATCGACCGCGCTGCCCGCGAACGCCGGCAGCGTCGGCAGGATCTGCGACTTGTTGGCGATGCCGGGCTGGAACCAGTCGATCAGCTTGTCGGCGTACTGCGCGACCGAGACGTTCGGGATCCAGCGCCCCTGCTGCTCCCACTGATTGACCGCCGCGTCGTCCGGGCCGCCGATCAGCAGCGACGGATAGCTGCCGTAGCCGCGGCCGCCGCGGACCTGGCCGCCCATCACGAAGTGCTGGTTGCCCCAGGCGTGGTCGGTACCGCCGCTGGCGTTCGGCTTCAGTGTCCGGCCGAAATCGGACTCGGTGAACAGCGTCACCTGGTTCTCGGCGTCGATCGCCTTCAGCGCGGTCCAGAACGCCGCCAGCGCATGGCCGAGCTGTGCGAGCAGTTCGGCGTGCCGGCCGAGCTGGACTTCATGGTGATCGTAGCCGCCCTGCGAGACGAAAAACAGGTGACGGCTGCCGCCGACCGTGCCGGGCTGCTTGATCAGCTTCGCGACCTGGTAGAGCTGGCGGCTGATGCCGCTCGCATGGTCGCCGGTCAGATGCTTGAACGCCTCGGAGATCTCTGGGTTGTCGGCGTCGGCGGCACCGCCCGCCGGCGCCTGCGCGAGCACGGCGCCGAGCGACTGGCTGCGCGCGATCGCATCGCGCTGCAGTTCGGCGTAGCGCGCGCCGAGGGTCTGTGCGCCGCCGTCGCCTAGCAGCGTCGTCAGCGCGGCACGCCGCGCCGAATGCTGGTTGCCTTCGAAATAGCCTTGCACTTCGAGCCGGGTGCCGGGGCCCGGCAGCGCCAGCTCCTGCACCAGCCGGCCGTTGCCGAAGCGTGAGGCACCGCCGAAGGTGATCACCTGCTGGCTGCCGCCGACCGCTTCCATCAACCGGCCGCCCCAGCCGCCGCGCAGCTGCACCGTCTCGGTATGCCCGTTCTGCCAGAGGATCTGCTGGTCCGAGTGCGAGAACAGCTTGTCGGGCATCCGGGTCGTATCGCCGCTGTCGCGCCAGGTCTGATACTGCGCGAGCGACAGCGGCCGCGCCAGCGGGCCGACGTTGAGCAGCGCCCCGAGCTTGCCCTCGTCCCAGATCGGCTTCAGCGGCGCCAGCGACGGATGCAGGCCGAGCTGCGTGTCGAGCGGCACGATCTGGCCGCGCGGAATCGCCAGGCCGCGGCGCACCGCCGCGTAGCGCGCGTAGCCGTCGGCGTCGACCGGCGGCAGCGTATTGAGCCCGTCGTTGCCGCCGAACAGGAACACGCAGACCAGCGCGCGATAGTCGGACTGCGCGGCGGCCGGACCGGCGCCGAGCAGCGAGACGCCGCCGGCCAGCGGCAGCAGCGACGAACGGAGGAAATGTCGGCGATTCATGGCGTCTCCGGCAGGTCAAGCAGTCGCGACGTCGCAGGCAGCATCGCAGGCGGCGGCATCACAGGCAGCGGCATCACAGGCGGTGGCGTGAGTGGCGGTATCGCAGGTGGCGGCAACCGGACTCAGCGCTGCACCTGATAGTGCGGCGACGATAGGATCAGGTAGAGCGCAGTCTTGACCCGCTCGCGCTTCCAGTTGCTGGGCGGGTTCTGGTTGGCGAGCCAGGTCTGCGACGGGTTCCAGACATCCATCGCGGCGACGATCGCGGCCTTCGCATTGGCGCCGAGCCGGCCGCTCGCGAGCAGCTCATCGAGCTGATCGACGATCTTCGCCGAATCGCCGGTGCCGCTGATCTGCGATTCCCAGCGCGCGTAGCTGATCCGCGTGCCGGTCGCGCCGGGGATCGTTCCGGGCGTCGAACCACGGTCCGACCACCAGTAGATCAGCGCGTTGGCGAAATTGATCCGCGCCAGCGACGCATTCAGGCTCTCGATGCCGAACTGCGGTGCGACCAGCGCGGTGCCGGTCAGCGGAAAGTCCGGCGGGTAGTAGTTGAAGACCGACGGAGCCTGGAACGGCGGCTGCCCCATCTGACCGCTGTAGCCCCATTCCGGCGCGATCGATTCGGCGTCGGTACTGCCTTCGGCGGCCCGGATCGCGCCGGCCAGATACTGCGCCGGCTCGCGTAGCCGGCCGTAGCCGGCCACGGTCGCCGCCGCCGGGTCGCGCGCTTCGGCATCGAGCAGCACCGCGGCGATGGTCGCCCGGATGTCGCCGGCCTGGCCGCTGCCGATGCTGCCGTGGGCGTCGCTGAAGACACCCTGGCGGAACACTCGCGCGACCCGTCCGACATACGCCGCCGACGGATTGCTGGTCACCAGGAACTGGATCAGCTGGCGACCGACGAACGGGCCGATGTTCGGATGCGCCATCAGCGAATCGAGCACCAGCGCCAGCGCCTGCTGCGGAGTCCGGTTGCCGGGCACGACGATCCCGGACAGCAACGGCCGCGCGACGTCGTCGTGGCCAGCCGCCTTGCCGATCATCACACCGCGGTAGTAGCGCGGGTTCCGCCAGTCGTTGCCGCGGCAGCGCGCGTCGCACCACGGATCGACGCCGCCATCCGGATAGGTCCAGCCGGTCAGCGCATATGCATAGCTGCGGACGACCTCGTTGCTGTAGGTCGCGTTGCACTTGCCGCCCGGCAGCTGGCCGTCTTCGGTCAGCGCGCACGGGCCGATCGAGAACAGCTGCAGCATCTCGCGTGCGAAGTTCTCGTTCGGGTCGCTCCTGTCGTTGTTCGCCATGTTCAGGTAAGCCCCCATGAACGGCGACGTGATGACCTTCTCGAGCAGCGTCCGGTAGTTCGCGAACGCGTGATCGCGCAGCATCTGGTTGTACTCGGCGAAGCCGTAGGAGGATTCCAGCTCGCGCGCCGACGTCACGAAGATCTGCGCCCAGACGAACGCGAGCCGCTGGCGCAGCTGGTCGTCACGTCCGACCGCATGGCGGAAGAACTCCCATTGCACCGGCAGCGGGGAGAAATAGTCGCGCCAGCACTGATCGCGTTCGGCGCCGCTGGCCTGGTTGCAGAAGGCGCGCGAGCCGGAAGTGTGCATCGCCGAGCGGTGGCGATTGGCCGAGAGCGTATACGAGTAGCGTGAGACCGGCACGTCCATCTGTGCCAGCAGGTACTTGCGCGGCCCCTGCTGCCGGACCTGATCGATCGCCGCCGTGTTCGGGCCGAAGGTCGCCTGGTGCAGCAGACGGCTCGCGTCCTTGGCGGTGGTCGGCCGGTCCGGTTCGGTGGCAGCGAGGCCGCCCGAGCCGCCGTCGGCCGGCGGCACCGCCGCTTCGGCGACGCTCGCGACGCCGCCGGCCGCGGCCCCCTCGGCCGAATCCGACGAACCGCTGCTACAGCCCGCCAGGGCGCCGGCCAGCAGCAGCGCGGGCCAGCCGACGCACCGTCGCAGCCATGCATCGCATGGACTCATTCCGCTTCTCCGTGACGACCTCCCGGCGGACGATCACGTGGCCTGCTCGATCGGCAGGCTCGATGCGGAATACTACGTAGCCGCGGCCGACGATACAGGGCCGCGACAGATGGATGGTCGGTCTCGGCGCCCGTATGGTCCGGGCAGGCGCGTCAGGATCCGGCGGCCGCCGCGGCGCGCCGGGCCGAGCCGCTGGCCGTCAGATCGTGCCGGCGGCGCGCAGCCGCTCGCGCTCGGCCGCGTCGACGCCGAGTTCGGCGAGCACCTCGTCGGTGTGTTCGCCGAGCGCCGGCGGCGCCGAGCGTACCACCGGCGGATGCTCGGACAGCCGCAGCGGACTGCGGACACCGCGAATCCGCCGGATGTCGCGGCCTTCGGCGGTCGGCTGGTCGAGCACCAGGCCGCGTGCGGTCACCTGCGGATCGGCGAATGCCTGCGCGATGTCGTTGATCGGCCCGCAAGGCACGCCGAGCGGGCCCAGCGCCTCGATCCAGTCCGCGGTGGTCCGGGTCCGGGTCACCTCGGCGATCATCGGCACCAGGGTATCGCGATGCTCGACCCGCGACGTGTTCCGGGCGAAGCGCGGATCGGCAGCCCATTCGGAGCGGCCGGCGGCGGCGCAGAACTTGGCGAACTGACCGTCGTTGCCGACTGCCAGCAGCATCGCGCCGTCGGCGGTCGGGAAGTCCTGGTACGGCACGATGCTCGGATGGCTGTTGCCCTGCCGTTGCGGCGGCCGGCCGGTATTCAGATACGCCGACGCCTGATTGGCCAGTACCGCCATGCCGACGTCGAGCAGCGCCATGTCGATATGCTGGCCGCGGCCGGTCGCGTGGCGCGCCTGCACCGCCGCGAGGATCGCGGTCGACGCGTAGATTCCGGTGAAGAGATCGGTGATCGCGACGCCGACGCGCATGCCGCCGCCTCCGGGTTCGCTGTCGGGCCGGCCGGTGATGCTCATCATTCCGCTCGATGCCTGGATCAGCAGGTCGTAGCCGGCGCGCTCGGCGTACGGCCCGGTCTGGCCGAAGCCGGTAATCGAGCAATAGATCAGGCGCGGATTCAGTGCCTGCAGGCTGTCGTAGTCCAGGCCATAGGCCGCGAGCCCGGCGACCTTGAAGTTCTCGACCAGCACGTCCGCGCGTGCCGCCATGCTCCGGATCAGCGCCTGGCCGTCGGGCCGGGTGAAATCGATCGTGACCGAGCGCTTGTTGCGATTGGCCGCGGCGAAATAGGTCGCGTGCGCGGTGTCGGCACCGTCGCCGTCGCGCAGGAACGGCGGGCCCCAGTGACGGGTATCGTCGCCGCTGCCCGGCCGCTCGACCTTGATGACGTCGGCGCCGAGATCGGCGAGGATCTGGGTACACCACGGCCCGGCGAGCACGCGCGACAGATCGAGTACCCGGAGGCCGTTCAGTGCCCCTGCGGGCGTGCGCGTTTCGCTCATGCGTCGTCCATTGCGATCCCGGCTGCGAGCCTGGCTGCGATCCGTTTGCGATTTCGCCGTGATCTTAGCAGTGCGGCGGCCCGCTGCCACGCCGCGAGGTCAGGCACATGAACACCAGACGCCTGGTGCAGCGAGCAGTCAGGGCGCCGGCGTGACCGCCCGCCACATGTGCACCTTCGAGATGAACCGAGGCCCGATCCTGACGGCAAACGGCTCGAGCCCGAACTGCGCGAACCCGCAGCGCCGGTAGAGCCGTATCGCCGCGGCGTTGCCCTCGGATACCGTAAGCTGAACCACGGAGATACGCGCGGATTGCTCCGCTTGCCGCAGGATCTCCGTGACCAGCAGCGCTCCGACGCCTCGGCCTCGTGCCTCTTCCCGGACATACATGCCGAACAGCAATCCCTTGTGCCGCGTGCGCGCCCGCTGCGCGGACGAAAGGCCGGCGGCCCCGACGAGCCGGCCCGCAACGAAGGCGCCGACGACCCGATCCACAGCGGCTGCGTCCTCTGAGAGCCGTTCGGACCACCATGAGAGCGGCAGCCGCTCGCGTTCGGCGACCGTCGAGGTGAAGGCCTCCGGCTCGGATTCGTAGGCCTCCAGCATCAGCTCCCGATACCGAGCCGCATCGGCCGGGGTCAATCGCCTGATCACCTGCTGACGTTCTTCCGAGCGACCCGACGTCAACGGTCCTCTGGCGTCCACTGCGGGTTCCAGACGGCTTCCCAGAGATGCTGGTCCGGATCCTGGAAGTAACCCGCGTACCCGCCCCAAAAAGTCTCGTGCGCCGGCTTGACGATGCGCGCTCCGGCCGCAGCCGCCCGGCTCATCACTGCATCGACCTCGGCCTTCGATCCGACGTTGTGACCCAAGGAGAACTCCGTGGCGCTCGCAGCGCCGATCGGAAGGCCGGAGTCATGAGCAAGGCTCGCACGCGGCCACACGGCCAGCCGCAATCCAGGCTGCAGATCGAAGAACACGACTGCGCCATGCTCGAACTCCTCTCCAACGATACCCGGCGTTGCCAGGCCGAGTCCGTCGCGATAGAACGCGAGCGACCTGTGGAGATCGTCGACGCCGATCGTGATGACGGTGATCCGTGGCTTCATCGATCCTGGCTCCTCATGCATGACGACCGAGTCGAGCCGCGCTGCGAAGCGGCGTCGGCTCGAATGAATTGCTCGCGCCGATCACGACCGTAGAATTTTCTCCATTGCCTTTCCTCTCGCAAGCTCGTCGATCAACTTGTCCAGGAATCGTATTTTCTGCATCAGTGGATCCTCGACTTCCTCGACGCGGACTCCACACACTACGCCTTTGATGAGCGAAGTGTGCGGATTGATCGCAGGGGCTCCGGCAAAGAACGCTTCGAGGTCGCTATGCTGCTCGATCTGCTTCTCCAACGCCGCCTGACTGTAGCCCGTCAACCAGCGAATGATCCGATCGACCTCGTCTTTCCTGCGCCCTTTGCGCTCCGCCTTCTGGACATACAGCGGATACACCTTCGAGAACGCGGTAGCGAAAATTCGATGCTTGGGCATCTCGGTCCTCCGGGGCTACTTCCGGCCGTGCGCATAGCGTTCCACCCTGAAACTAGGCGGAGGAGGCCTTGGCAGCGACCTTGGCGTCGAACCTGACCTTATTGATCACGAAACGTTCGTGACGCCCTTTCGAGATCAGATCGACGCCGTCGTGCGCCTGAACGGCGAATATCAATTTCTTGCCTTCGACTGCGATCAGTTCAACGGATGCGGTGACTTCCACTCCAGGCGGTGTTGCCGCCTCATGACTGACATCGATGTGTGTTCCCACGGTCTGCTCGCTCGGCCAATCGAGGTGAGAATTGACCGCCCTGATACATGCCCATTCCAGGAAGCCCACCAGAAATCCCGTCGCAAAGACAGCAGGCATCTGAACGAACTCTTCCGACTCCGGATAGAGAGCAGGCACGGTCTTGGAAACCGGAATCTTGAACTTGTGCTCCAGCTTGATGCCAGGTCGCAGGGAGTCTTTCATTTCGATTTCGCTCGCTGGTCGTTGGTGGCCGCCGCTCCGTCGATGCTACAGGTTTCGGCGACCAGAGTAACGCCTTCAGCCGGCTGCCGGGCCGGCCGCGTGACGAGTCACTCGGATCAACCGGGCGATTGCACTGCGCGCAGGCCGCCGACCGGGCATGACGTCGCGGTCATTCGACCCGGACCTCAACGGATATCAGCGCGTTGCACCGGCTCTGCTGCGTCGAGTAGTCATTGCTGACTGGCGTGATCGAATCCGTGCCCACGTTGAACCCTTCCGTGTAGACAAATACCCGAAGGGTCCGTCCCACGCGCCCACTGCCGACGACGTTTCCGTCCACTTCCAGTATCACTCGGCCGCCGGAGCCGGGAACAGGCTCGTCGATGTCGAACTTGGCCGTCACCTCGTGTTTGCCGACGGGCACGGGCGCATCGCTCGCAATCGTGAACCTGTGAGGATCGATGGCGTTGTAGTGGAACAGAAGCTTGCCGTCGAGCAGATAAAAAGCGTAGCCGCCGAACCGGCTACCGTGGCACGCAATCACGCCTTTGCCACCCTCACGGGGAATTGCGAGTTGCGCCGTGATGGAGAACGATCGCCCGGCAGTGTGCGGTGCGGCATCATCGCTTATGCGCCGCAAGTATGCCGGATAGGTAAAGCGCTTACGGTGCTCGCCGAGCGAGGGGCGCCCTTCTCGTCCGATGGTCGGCGGGTGGATGGGCGTGATATTCCCGGCGCGCGCTTCCTGCCAGAATAGCTGCTGCAGCAGCGCCAGCTTGCCCGGATGGACCTCGGCAAGGTCTTCGGACTGGCTGAAGTCGCGCTCGACGTGATACAGCTCCCAGACACGAGCTTCCGGATCGCTGCGCTTCCGCAGGTTGAGACTTTCCCAAGGGTAGTTGACGGGACGCGAGCCGGCAAACCACCCGTCCTTGTAAATTCCGAAGTTCTCCAGGCACTCGAAGATCTGCACGCTCCGGCGGGCGGGCGCATCGCCCTGCAGGGCGGCGTACAGCATGCTCATGCCGTCGAGCGGATCCTGCACCAGGCCTTCCAGTGTCGACGGCACGTCGATTCCGGCGGCCTCCAGCACTGTCGGCAGCACGTCGCTGACGTGATGGAACTGCGAGCGGGTGCTTCCGACATCGTAGAGGCGTGCCGGCCAGGACATGACCATGCCGTTTCGAGTGCCTCCGAAATGAGAGGCTACCTGCTTGTAGTACTGGAACGGCGTATTGATTGCCCAACCCCAGGCTGCCGGAAAATGGTTGTACAGCGAGGGGCCGCCGATGTCGTCGATACGCTGCAGGGAATAGTTGAAATCCTCGTCGAATCGGTTGTTCAGCGACTGGGCGAACAGCTGGCCATTGAAGCCACCTTCGACGCTGCCGCCGTTGTCTCCCTGGATGAAGATGATCAGCGTGTTGTGCAGTACGTCGCATCGCCTCAGCTCCTCGATGATGCGGCCGACCTGATGATCAGCATGCGCGAGGGCAGCGGCGTACGCTTCCATCAATCGCGCCGCCAGCCGCTTCTGGTCGGCGGACAACGCATCCCAGGAACCGAGGCCGTCTGGTCGTGGAGTCAGTTTCGCGTCGTGGGGGATGGCGCCGGTGCTCTTCTGGCGCCGGAAAGTTTCCTCGCGCATTGCATCCCATCCCATGTCGAAACGTCCGCGGAACTTCAGCAGCCATTCGTGCGGAGCGTGGTGTGGGGAGTGCGCGGTGCCGGTGGCGTAGTAGGCGAAGAAGGGTTTGTCCGGCGTGATGGCCCGATGCTGCCGTATCCATTCGATCGCGCGGTCCGCCATCAAGGCATCGAAGTGGCGCGGCGGCTCCTGCTGCGGAGGCTCCAGAAAGGTCGTGTTCTCGACCAGGGCCGGCGCCCACATATTGGTGTCGTAGCCGAGGAACCCGTAGAAGTACTCGAAACCGAGTCCGGTCGGCCATCGGTCGAATGGACCGGCGGCGCTCATCTCCCACTCCGGCGTCACGTGCCCCTTGCCGAACATCGCCGTGGCGTAGCCGTTGCAGCGAAGAATCTGCGGCAGCGTGCCCGCCGTCTTCGGAATCACGGTCGTGTAGCCGTCGAACCCGGTGGGCCGGTTCGCGAGCGTCCCCATTGCCACCCTGTGCGGATTGCGCCCCGTCAGCAGCGACGCCCGGGTCGGCGAACACACCGCCGTAGTATGGAAGTGCGTGAATCGCAACCCGCTGGCAGCCAGGCCGTCGAGCACCGGAGTCTGGATAGGCCCCCCGAACGTGCTGCAGGCACCAAAGCCGACATCGTCCGTCAGGAACACCAGAACGTTGGGGGCGCGATCCGGCGCATGCGGCAACTTGGGCCAGGCGGCTGCTTGCATCTTTGCTTCCCCTCTGTCTACGCTGCGTTGCCGGACCGGGCCTGGCATGCCTCAACCCTGATCTTCGTAGATACCGGCGTGTGCCTCGCGAAGCCTGAACTTCAGCACTTTTCGCCCGACCGTCCGCGGCAACTCGTCGACGACGATCACGCGCTTCGGCGACTCGAAGCCCGCCAGCCTGGCTCGGCAATGCTGAAGCAGTTCAGCCGGATCCGCGGGGCACTTGAGGATGACGAATGCGGTGACGGCCTCACCCCAGCGTGCGTGAGGCAGTCCGACCACTGCGGCCTCCGCCACGGCAGCATGCTCCAGCAGCACCTGCTCCACGCGCACGCTCGAGATGTTCTCTCCGCCGGATTTCACGAGGTCTTTGTAGCGATCCACCATCACCAGCAGGTGGTCCGCGTCATATTCACAGCAATCGCCCGAGCGCAGCCAGCCTTCATGCACTGCCTCACGCGTGGCCTCTTCGTTTCGGTAGTAGCCTGCCATGTTCGCCGGCGAACGGTAGGCAAGCTCGCCGGGAAGGCCACGATCCCGCTCGGGGTCCAGCAGCCGCCCTTCCGGATCCACCAGGCAGGCAGCGAGCAGCGGACTCGGGATGCCCACGAAGTTCCGCTTTGGTGCATGCTGCTCGAACCGATCGTTCCAGCGACGCGGCCAGAAACGTGTGCAGGCTACCGCCTCGGTCTGACCCAAGCGGCCGGCCAGCTGCACGCCCGGGGCGCACAGCCGCTCGAGTGCGCGGGCCACTGCGGGTGACATCGCCTTCCAGGCCCAGCACACTTGCAGCACCGAGCGCAGGTCGTACTCGCCGGGGCGCGCATCCACTTCGGCAACGAGTTCCGCGAGGAACTGGGGTGATCCACCCCACAGGGCCGTGATACGTTCGCTCGAGATCGCCCGGGCCATCGGTACGCTACCCGGCTTGCGGCCGATCACCAGGGTGCCGCCGCAAAGGAACGCCGGAAAGCTGTCCACCATGTCTGCCGCATGGTAGGTCAGCGGGAACAGGCAGCACAGACGCAGGTCGGCCTCGCACGCCAGTCCACGGCTGTAAGTCAGCGCATGAGAATATGCGGCGAGGTATGCACCCGAGTGCGTGATCATCGCCCCCTTGGGCCATGACGTGGTGCCGGATGTGAAGATGATCTGCCATACGTCATCCCCCGCGATATCCGCCTGAACCTCCTCATCCGGCATGCCGGCGACGAACTCGTCGAAGTCCACCCACCTGCCGTCCGGAGCGGCGCCGCCGATCGGGATCACGACACCGTCGAGACCATGACTCTCCAGGAGATCCTGGTTGGCCCCGAGCAGCACGGCATCCACCAGCGCGAAGCGTGGTTGCAGCAGCGAAAGGATGTACCGCTTCGTGTCCAGAGCGAGGTTGGGATTCATCGGCGCGGCCACGCAGCCCGCCTTGACGATGCCGATCTTGGCAACGTAGGCCTCCACCGAGTTTTCGCAGATCACCAGGACACGATCACCGCGCTGCAGCCCACGCCGCACCAGCGCCTGTGCGAAGCGGTTGGCCAGTGCGTCGGCTTCCCGGTACGTCAGGCGTGTCCGCTCCCGTCGGCAGACGGCGCCGGGCATCGCCACGATGGCCTCCTTGTCGGGCGTGCTCCAGCGCAGCCGCTCGAACAGGTCGCCGACGGAAATCCGATTCCAGCGCTCGTTCGACCGCCGGCCAATCAGAGTCGGCCTGTCCTGCGAATTGATTTCCATGGAATCCTTCTTCCCTTCCGCCGGTACTCAGTCGGTGTCCAGACTGTCGAGGTCGTCGATGGCTGTAGTGATCCGCTCCAGGAATTTGTAGGTGCGCTCGTCCGGATGCGAGTTCGGCTGGAACGGTGGGTGGCACAGCGTCTGGGTCCACTGTGTCAGCGTGTGCAGCGCCTGGCGCCGATAAGCAAGCCAGTTCGATTCGAAGTCCGTGCGTGTCCCGGTGTGCCGCTCCATGCGATCGAGATAGCGACGCAGCAGCTCGCGCTCCCAGGCTCGACGCTTGTCTGTCGACAGGAACGTCAACAGCGCGTGGCTGACATCGCGCGAGCCATGCCCGACGGTGATCAGCTGCCAGTCGAGCAGGCCCATTCGGCCGTCTTTGGTGATGTACCAGTTGGCGGCATGGGTGTCCGTGTGAATCAGCGTCTGCGGCCCTTGGCGGTAAAGATCCAGCGCACGCAGGGTGGCAGGCCAGATGTGCGATCGACGCTCGAACAGTCGCTTCGGGATCACGTGTTCGGCGCGAAGCACGGCTTTCGCGCAGTTCCGGTCCGTATGGACACGTTCGATCCCGGCAAGGAACCAGGTCGGGTAGTCCACCACCCACGCCAAATCACCCTGGAGGCGGCTGCTGGCCTGGAACGGCCCGTGGACATCCGCCAGAAGTTCCACCAGGTCCTGGGCCTGCTCCAATGTGAGCTCGGTAGCCTCGTCGCAGAAACTGGCATCCTTGGCAGCAACCAGGTCCTCCAGCACATGGATCGCGGCAAGCGAAGCCTTGTCGGACGCCGAGTGATAGCACTGCGGCGTCTCGATGTTCAGGCTTGGCCGCACCCGCTGGTAGAACAACATCTCGTAGCGCGAATGGCCCATGAAGCCGCCCAGCATACGCGTGACGAGCGTGGCGAGGGTCTTGGTAAAGACCGAGCTCGGCAGGCCGGCGGCACGGCCAGCCTCGTTGTATTCCAACAGCAGACGCCTGCGTTGGTGCGACCCATCGCTGCCGCCGGCGATCCGCACCGACGTCACCTGGGCACCGGGATGGTTGCGGCACATGACCAGCGTCATCCATTCGCGGGTAATGCTCTCGCACGATCGCGGCACATCGGCAAGCGTGCGGGGTTGCACGCCGGCGATCCGCTCCCACAGCATGCGGACCGCGACCTTGACGGCTGCCACCGGCATGGGATCGTGCTTGCGCTTGCTCTTCGGCGGCGCGGCGGGAAACGTGAGCATCGACATCTCGTCCTGCGTCAGTGGGGGCGATAGGTGACCTGCAATTGGCAAAACTCGTCCAGGCCCCGGGCTCCATTCTCGACGCCGAGACCGCTCCATTGCCAGCCGCCAAATGGCAGACTCGGCGTACTGACGAGGTGCGTGTTGACATAGATCGTGCCGCAGTGGAGGCGCCGCGCGATCTGCTCCGCCCTGTCCGCATTCCGGCCCCACACCGAGCCCGACAATCCGTAGCGCGTGGCGTTGGCGCGCGCGATCGCTTCGTCGAGATCGGAGTACCTGAGCACAGGCAGTACCGGACCGAACTGCTCTTCGTCTACAAGCCGGCAACCCTCGCCCAGATCGTGCAGCACCGTAGGCTGGAAGAAGTACCCATCCCCCGCAATTGCGGCACCGCCGGCGGCGACGCGCGCCCCGCTGGCTATCGCCTCGTCCACCAGCTGTCCGATGCGCTGGAGCTGCGGCAGGTTATTCACGGGGCCGAGCTGAACGCCTTCTTCCATACCATCACCGACGCGGACGGCACGGGCCTTCTCCGCCAGTAGGCCCAGCAAGTCGTCATGCAGACGATCCGGCACGTACAGTCTCTTGATGCCGGCGCAGACCTGGCCGTTGTTGGTGAAGGCGCCCCAGAATAGGCCAGGCAACACCTGCCTCGGGTCAGCGTCTGCCAACACGATCGCAGCATCGTTGCCCCCTAGCTCGAGCGTGCAGCGCTTGAGGTCCGCTGCCGCCGCCATCGCCACGGCCTTGCCCGTGGGCACGGAGCCGGTGAAACTGACTTTGCGTACGACCGGGTGCGCGGTCATCCAGGCGCCCAACTCATTGCCGCCGCTTACCACGTTGAGTACGCCGGCTGGCAGATGCGGCGCCGCCAGGCGGCCAAAGGCCAACGTGCTCAGCGGGGTGTACGGCGAAGGCTTCAGAACCACTGCATTGCCGGCCAATAGCGCCGGTGCCACCTTCATCGCCATCAGCAGCAACGGGAAGTTCCAGGGCGTGATGGCGGCAACGACTCCCAACGGACGGCGCACCACCTCCGCGTAACCGATCGCGTCGTCCTGAGCTACCTCGACTGGTAGCGGCATCTCTGCGAAGTGCCGGAACCAGCGGCTGACCTGCTGGACCTCGAAGCGCGCGGCGCGCAGCGGCTTGCCCTGCTCCCGCGTCAGGACGAACGCCAGATCGGAGGCGGCTTGGTCGGTGGTGTCGGCGATCCGACGCAACGCGCTGCGGCGTGCCGCCACCGAGGTCGCAGCCCAGCTGCAGAATCCGTGCTCCGCGGAACGCATGGCCTGATCGCACTGGCTGCGGGAGCACTCCGGCGCGGTGGCGAAGGGCCGGCCAGTGGCCGGGTTGATGACTTCGAACACGCGCTCGCTCGGGGCGGGACGGCCATCGAGAGTCATCGATTCGGTGTGCATCTGCGGCTCCAGTCCACACAGCGCTGCGCCGACATTCAGAACAACATGACGGCTCGCGCGCCCCGCTCGGCTGCGCAGTAGGCCATCGCGTCGTTTACCTGGTCGAAACGGAAAGTCTCGGTCACCAGCTCGTCCAGCTTCAGCCGACCGGCACGGTAGAGGGCCACGAGCCGCTCCACTTCGATCTGGACATGGGCCGATCCGTAGAGCGAGCCGCGGATGGTCTTCTCGGTGAGCACCAACCCGGTATAGACCTGGACGTTCAGCGACACGTCGGAGGCGGCTGCACCCACCAGGATGACGCGCCCGCCGCGGCGCGCCAGACGCACCGCATCGTGAACACTCTCCTGCCGGCCTGCGACCTCCAGCGCCACGTCGACGCCGTGGCCATCGGTCGCAGCACGAACGCCAGGCACGAGATCGGGTCCGGGCTTGAAGGTCAGGGTGGCCCCGAGCGAGCGGGCCAATCGGAGCCGTTCGTCGTTCGGATCGACGGCGATGATCTGCGTAGCGCCAGCGATGCGGGCGCCCTGCACCGCATTCAGGCCCACCCCACCACAGCCCACGACCGCCACGGTCTCGCCGACGCGCACACGCGCCGTGTTGACTACCGCGCCAAAGCCGGTGAGTACGCCGCAGCCGATCAGTGACGCCGATGCCAGGGGCATGTCGTCCGGCAATGGAGCCAGCGCTTTTGCAGAAACGACGCAGTACTCGGAAAAGGTGCCCAGCCCCGCCATGTGGTAGACCGCCTCCCCGTTCCGCCGGTAGCGGGGAGTGCCGTCACTCATGGTCGCACGCATCATGGAGGCGGTACCGGACTCGCAGAGAGAAGGCTGCTCACGGCGACAGTAGAAGCAGTGCCCGCACTGGGGCAGCCAGCTCAGTACGACCCGGTCGCCCTTCCGAACCTGCTGCACACCTTGGCCGACTTCCGCGACGGTGCCGGCGCCCTCATGGCCCATCACCATTGGCAGCGAGCTGGGGAGTACACCGCCGGCCACCAGAAGATCGGAGTGACACACGCTGGAGGCCCCCATTCTCACCAGCACTTCCCCTGCCTGCGGCTGCTCGACCTCCAGGTCCAGCACCTCCAGCGGCTGGCCGACCCTTCGCAGCACGGCCGCTCTCGTCTTCATCATTCGATCTCGGCAAACAATCTACACTATTCTCAATATATATGTTTTTTTGTAGAAAATCAATTGAAAGAGATCTAGATGGCAACCGGTGGCGGGTGCTTGTCGACGATCTGCTGCCAGACTGCGCGGGCAGGCTCCCGCCAGTGATCCAGGAGATCGCGCAGTTCCGCGCTCAGGCGCTGCCCTGGCCAGTTCGCGGGCAGCAAGGCGTTCGGCAACCGGGGGTCCACCAGCGGCATCTTTTCCCACTCTGCTACCAGGTAAAGGTAGTTCGCGAAGGGATTGCCGCGTGAATTCGCCGGCCTGCCGAACTGATCGAGCAAGGATCGGTAATGCCGCACGATAGCGTCCAGGTCCCACGAGAGCTGGACGATCCGCTGGTCGTTGGCGCCGATCGCCCCCGAGAAGCCCACGAAGCTGAAAACGATCCGCTCCAGCCCGAGCTTGCGCACGACCCGCTCCAGCTCCACCTGCCGGTCGGTGTGCGGGCTGACCCAGAGACCCGGCACAGGATTGCCGAAACCCGCCCAGTGCAAGGCGGTGTACAGCTTTTCGCGCGATCCACGATGCTCATCGGGGAAAGACACGTGAAGCACGACCCAGCGGCCGTCCCAGGGCGCGGTCACCTGGTGCATGGGATACACACGCTTCGCTCCCTCCGACATCAGCTCGATGACCTGCGGCGTCAGCGTCCACATGACGCTCTTGCCATGCCTGCTCTTCGCAAGCCAGCCTCCCGAGGACGCTCGCAGGATCGCTTGCCGGGCGGATTTCTCTGTCTGGCCGACCAGGGTCATCGCCTCCACCAGGCTGGCTGTCCAGACCGGCTGCTTCGACGGCAGCACGAAGTCACCCAGGACCGTCAGCAGGATTCGCCGCGCGGTCGGCTGCATGCGAAGAGGCGTGCGAGTTTCAGTGTGATCTGCCATAGAGATGAATCTGCCATAGAGATGACGTGGGTGTGGAGTTGTGGCGGGTGCGGCCCGAAGCCGGGCTACAGGATACAGACATCGGAGCCGGCACCATCCCGGCCACGACAAGCCCCTCCAACCTGGGCGGGTGGTATGTGGAGAGCACCAACGTACTACTGTATTTATACAATCTACGAATATGTGTAGAATATAAACCGGAACACCCACTCGTTTCGGGAGCCGTTCCTCGACCCAGACGCAATCGGAGACAGCATGGCGAATTCGAATCTCCCTCGCTCCATCGTTTCGCTGCGCAGGCGGCGTACGCATCTGGCGGGCCTGGCGCTGACCTGGTACGCGCTGGTCGAGCCATCCGCATACGCACAGCCCGCATATCCTGCACGGCCCATCCGCATCATCGTGCCCTTTGGCCCCGCCACCGGGCTGGATGCAGCGGCGCGTGGCCTGGCAGCACAGTTGGCGCAGCAGCTCGGGGTGGGCGTGGTCGTGGAGAACCGTAAGGGGGCTGGCGGTGCGATCGGCTCGGCTTTGGTTCAGTCGCAACCGGCGGACGGCTACACGCTGCTCTACGCCGCCAACCCGCCGTTTCTCACCCAGCCGATGCTGCTCAGGGCCGCCGGCTACGACGCTCTACGAGGCTTCACGCCCATTGCGAAGATCGCGTCCACACCGATGGCCCTGGTCGCGAGTAACACTGCCCCGTATGGCGATTTCCAGCAGTTCGTGGAATATGCCCGAAAGAACCCTGGCAGGATCAACTTCGCGTACGCCGGGGCAGGCACCCTTTCTTATCTGGACATGCAGCGCATCAACCTGCTCACGGGGATCACGAGCACCGCCGTGTCTTACAAGAGCGCCACCCAGGCAATGATCGAGACGATCGGTGGGCAAGTGGACCTGATGATGCCGTCATACCCCACGGCATTGCCGTTCATCCGCAATGGCTCCGTAAAGCTGCTGGCGGTGGGCTCGCCCAAACGTTCCGAGCTTTTTCCCGACGTACCGACTTTTGAAGAGGCGCTGAAACAGCCCGGTTTCCACTCCCTGGTCTGGCATGGACTGCTGGGGCCCGCAGGCATGCGACCGGAGGTGAGCAAGAGATTGCAGGACGAGGTGCAGAAAGCACTCGGAGTCAAGCAGATCGTGGAACTGCTCGAGAAAGGTGGAGCGTCAGCGAGCTACCTCGGAGCCGTGGACTTCCAGCGCGTGCTGGCCGGAGAGGAAGAACAGGCCCGAAAGCTGCTCAACCAGCTCGGCATGAAGCCGGAATAGGTCTGACATCCATTCAGCGGCACCAGCCACCGCACGCGTTGAGATCGGAAGGCTAGCCCTTCTGCCCGCCTACTCGACGATCAGCGACTCGAACAGCGTCAATGCGCCGCCGCGGGCGCGGAAGCGATGGCGCAGCGTCGGGTCGGATCGAGTCAGCACGCTGAACTCGACGTCGCCGGTGTCCGGCGCAGCGATGGGATCTTCGAGTTGCATCGTCGGTCGCTCGTCGGCACCGCCGGCGTCGACGCGGACCTTCAGCCGTGCTCGTGGCAACGGCGCGCCGGCCCCGACGACGCGCTCAGCCGGGCTGCCGCCGGCCAGGCCGCCGCTGGCCGGGCCGCCACCTGCCGGGTTGCAGATGCCGCGTCGCCCTTCGGCACAGTGCGCGGCGTTGCGGCCGACAGCGCCGGCGGCACCACCGCGACCGCGAAATCATCGAGACGCACATCCGCGGCGCGGCGACGCAACGCGCGTGAGGTGAACGGCGCACCGATGTTCGACGTGTCTGCCCGATGATTCGGATACAGCGCCCGACGCGCCGCCTCGGTCAGCCGCAGCTGCGCGGCACGGGCCGGTCCGGGCGCTTCGGCTGCATGGCCTGCGAAGGCGAATCGGGTGACGGGCTGTCCAGTCGCCGGAGCAGCGGCCGGCCCAGGTGCCGATTGGGCCTGCAGCACGGCGTGCCAGCCGGCAACGATCAGCACGGGCGACGACGGCCGCCGAGCCCATCGTGCCACTCCAACCAACCCGTGTCGTCATCGCCTGCCCGCTGCTACCGGTTGGGCGCGCAATTCTCGAACTTCGTGTACTGGCCAAGAAAGGTCGGCGTGACCGAGCCGATCGGCCCGTTCTGCTGCTTGCCGATGATGATCTCGGCCATCCTGAATTAAGCCGCGCCGCGAAGCGGCATCGGCTTGAACGAATTGCTAGGCCTATGGCCTATCTTCCGGGTAATCAATGTAGCCGAGATCTATCCGTTCTTTGAATGTCGCAATTGATGCCTCAAGAACGTCCAAGTCCACTTGGCGGGAGAACAAAGTTGCGTAAGTCCTTCTCTCCGAGTCGTCCCTGAATATCTCCAAGACCAGATCGCCATCTATGTAGGTCTCAAGGCCAATGCCATCACGAGGATTGACGTCACTCGCCACGATGTAGCTGATTTCTCTGTTTCGACTCACGTGAATCACCCAATAGACGCAACGTGAAGCTCAGCGGCGCTTGACACAGAAGGCCGCGTGCGGTCTCGCGCGGACGGCTGAGTCAAGTGTCCGTTGCAACGAGTAAAAGAAGACTTCCCTGCGACAGCATCACCGTTGGGCCTGGGTGGTTCATGATCGGTCTGCCTGTCATTGAACGTGAGGAGGAAGTCTGCCATGAATACCATGACCGTCGGCATCGACCTGGCGAAACAGGTGTTTGCGACTTGCGATATGGACGCGCAGGGGCGCGTGTTGCGACGACGCGAGCAAAGGCGCGAGGCCTTCACTGCCTGGCTGGCTCAATTGCCGCCGGGCACGGTAGTGGCCATGGAAGCCTGCTCCGGTGCTCATCACTGGGCTCGTCGCAGTCTCGAGTATGGCCTGGTGCCACGGTTGATGGCAGCGCAGTTCGTCAAGCCGTTCCGCAAGCAACGCTGCGGCAAGAACGATCGCAACGACGCCGAAGCTGTCGCCACTGCAGCCCGGCAAGGCAACATGCGCTTCGTGTCGATCAAGACGATTGGCCAGCAGACGCCGCGGCCTTCCAGCACTCAACCACGGCAGGCCTGCACAGCCTGAACCGCTGGCCCGCAACAACGACTCGTACACAACATCCAGCGCCGGAGCGAAGAGGTAGCAAGCGGTCGGACCGTCCCGAAGAGAGCCTGACTAACAGGTTGGCGCCAGCACATGCCGTGGCAGATCCCCGCGGCATGGGCGAGACCGGACAGCGAGAGAGGCCTTCGGGTGCGGTTTTACAGTGGCCCGGATCAGTTCCATCGATCCAGCAAGGCCGGTTACGGAAATGCAGTCCGGCAATGCTTGCAGGAAACGGCGCAATGGCCCGCACTATCGCAACTCAAACATCGAACCGGAGAACAAAACTCTACAGCCTGAAAAAGCCTGAACCCGGGGTTGACGGGAAGCTCCTTACGGACGGGAAGCTCCTTACGATCTGTTAGGAATCATTGGGCCTATCCTGGGCGCATATTCTCGCGATGAATCAACATTCGGGCACATTCCGCTTTGAGTCCCTGCACAAGGAAGTAGTACGTGACGGGGCCAAACAGCAGCATGGTGATCGGTAGCGCTACAGATACGCGCAATCCAAACTGGTGCGGCACGGAAGGAAAGAGCATCGGGAACATCATTGCTGCATACGAGACTACGAACGCTAGAAAATATCCCAGGACTTGGAGTCTCATCCTATTCCGCGACCGATACCGCTTCTTCAACGATATCTGTCGATTCCCCGCCGTTGACGCGTGTTCAAGATACTTCTTTCCTTGTACGTACTCGCGCAGCGATCGAGCAGGCTCCGGAAGGCTGACCAAGTACTCGATCTCGCTCGCGCCGATCGAGATTGTTCCAACAAGAGCTTCGTAGCCTTTATCCCGAACGTACGGATGCAGCGCGTCTTGTGAACTCATGTCTGCAAAGAATTCGCGCGCGAATCGATACTCCTCTCGAAGACTCGATCGCCTTGCCCCAATGACGTCCTTGAGGAGTTTCCAGGCACCGAACGACGAGACAGCCAGTGCGAGAATTTTCAGTGTGAGCTCGGTCGTCACGTCTGATTCCTGACATTTGACATGAGTGGCAGGCAACGAACGTAGCCCGGTGACTGTCCGCTCGATGGGAGAGCTAGGCGTCTTTCGTTTGCATATGAGAGAGCAGATCTTCTTCAGAAGACAATCTGGTGAGCTTCAGGCTTCCGTCTTCGCTTCGGAAAACGAAGGTGTGGCTTGGTGCCGCAGGTATGGAGCAAGACCCGAACGCAAAATACTCGGATGGTGGCTCGACCTCGAGATGCACCGCAACGCTTCGGATTCGATTCGTCTCGTCAATCTCAGCCAGCTTGCCTCGAAAGAACGCTCGCTCTCTGCTTCCGCTTAGTCGTTGAGATGCACATTCGAAGTACGCAATGAGAGCTCCCTCAACGATTGCACCCCCCTCCTCCGTCTTGATCTCGTCAGTGACAGCGTTGGCCGCCACGAAGACCATACCGTGTTCGGCGTTCTTGGCGTGTGCCGCGACCTTGAAGAGGTTGATGTACACAAAGAAGTCGTTCGCTTCGTTGGAAACGTTGTAAAGAGTGTCCGCTATTCCGCGGTGCTTTCTGCTCAGCGGTCTAGCCCCAGGATCCTTAGTAATTCCGACATAGTGAATTGTGGTTGGTGCGCCAACCGAGAACCCTGCAATTTGCATAAAATCATGCACCGAGTACGTCTCAGATGAATCGCCTCCGTTCATGATTCGAATAAATCGCTCGGAGACCTCTATGCGCGGAAATATTGGAGCACCCTGTGAGTCAACAAGCCTCTTCTTCAGGACGACGCGTCGCCCGTCACGTCCGACCAAAAGGTGAAGAATCAACTTCTTTGAAAAGAATGAGTATCGAGGCTGACGGGTGACATCGAATCGAATCTTGGGGCGAGACTCGAAGAAGTAGATGAAGCGTTTTTCCAGTGTGCTTTCAACATCAATCCTC
>JBFWQR010000137.1:0-21714 GCA_050249335.1 Lautropia sp. | reverse complement strand
CCACAATCATATATGATTCATATATAATAATTCGTCGTCCCGGAGTGACCCAAAAGTGAGCTGGATGATCGGCGTCGATGTCGGCGGAACGTTCACGGACTTCTGCGCGATGAACGCGCAGACGCTCGAACGGCGCCTTTGGAAGCGATCCTCGACACCATCCGATCCGGCGGACGCGATCATCCAGGGCCTGCACGAGCTTGCCCGCGAATGCGATGTGCCGCTCGAATCGGTGGTCCAGTTCGGCCACGGAACGACCGTCGGGACCAATGCGCTGATCCAGCGGGCGGGCGCCGAAGTCGCGTTGCTGACCACCCGGGGCTTTCGCGACCTGGTCGAGATCGGACGGCAGACACGCCCGCACCTCTATGACCTTCACCACGACAACCCGCCGCCCCTGACCCCGCGCGAGCGACGGTTCGAGGTGCTCGAGCGCATCGGCGCCGGCGGCGAGATCGTTCAGCCGATCGATCCCGTCGGCCTCGAAGCCGCCATCGATGCAATCGCGCAGTCCGGCGCGACGGCGGTATCGGTCTGCTTCCTCTTCTCGTTCCTGAACCCCGACCACGAGCGGATCGCGGCCGAACGGATCCGCAGCAGGCTGCCGGGCCTGGCGGTCTCGCTATCGTCCGAGGTTCGGCCGGAATTCCGGGAGTACGAGCGTTTCACCACCACCATCATCAACAGCTACCTGCAGCCGGTTCTGGACCGCTACCTGTCGCGGCTCGACGGCGAGCTTCATGCGCTGATGCCGCGCGCCCGGATCTGGATCAATCAATCGAACGGCGGAGCGATGTCGCTGCCGGAGGCCAAGCGGTTTCCGGTCAGGGCGGCATTGTCCGGACCCGCCGCAGGCGTGGTCGGTGCCATCGATGTCGCGAAGTCGGCCGGCCATCCGAACGTCATCACGATCGATATCGGCGGAACCAGCGCCGACGTGGCGCTGATCAAGGACTACCGCGCCGAGATGGCGCAAGGCCGCGATGTCGACGGGTTTCCGGTCCGACTGCCGATGATCGACATCACCACCATCGGCGCCGGTGGCGGTTCCAAGGCATGGTTCGATCGGGACGGGCTGCTCAAGGTCGGGCCGGCGAGCGCGGGGGCCATGCCGGGACCCGCCTGCTACGGGTTCGGCGGAACCGACGCGACGGTCTCCGACGCCAATCTCGTGCTCGGGCGCCTCTCGACGCGCTTGGCCGGCGGCGGGCTCGCACTCGACCTGGCGGCGGCACGCGCTGCGGTGGCGCGCATCGCGGAGCCGATGAAGAAGTCCGTCGAGCAAGCGGCCTCGGGCATCATCGCCATCGCGGTGGCCAATATGGTCCGCGCGATCAGGACGATCTCGGTCGAGCGCGGCTACGATCCGCGCGACTTCACGCTGATGCCCTTCGGCGGCGCCGGCCCGCTGCATGCGCGCGACATCGCCGCGACCTTGCAGATGCGGCAGATACTCGTGCCGGCAGCGCCAGGCATCATCTGCGCGCAGGGCCTGCTGCGCGCGGATGTCCGGAACGACTTCGTATCGCCGATACGGGCGATCTGCGACGAGACCCTCGACACTCGGCTGCGGGAGACGGTCGAGGCGCTGTCCGGCCCGATCTCCGAATGGCTGAAGCGCGAGAACGTCGCGTCCCGGCCAACGACTTTCGAGCTGAGCTTCGAAGCACGCTACGTCGGCCAGAACTTCGAGATTCCCCTGCTGGTCGCGACCGCGACCAGCCTCGCCGACCTGGCCCTGCCCGCTTTTGCTCAGGTCCGCGAGGCTTTCTTCGCTGCCCACGATCGTGCCTACGGCTTCCATGACGACGAAGGCGCCGTCGAGCTCGTGACCTGCCGTATCGCCGTCTCCGCGGCGATCGCCGAACAGCCCACCGCCGTCTCCGAGCGGTCGCAGCTACCGCAGGCGGATGCTTCGACCGGCCGGCGCTCGATTCTCTTCGACGGAGCGAACTGGATCGAGGCCACCGTGTATCAGCGGGCCGACCTGACCGCCGGAATGATGATCAAGGGCCCTGCGCTGATCGCGCAGATGGATGCCACCACGCCGATCTACCCGGGCGACGTTGCCGAGGCGCTGCCCGACGGATCGTTGCTGATCACCGTCGGCGCGGACGCCGCATCGGGTGCTTCGGCAGATTCGAAGCCGACCACGGAACCGACATCATGAAGCACGATCCCATCACGCTGGAGATTCTGTCGAATGCGCTCGGGTCGGCGACCGACGAGGCATTCGTCGCGCTGATGAAGAGCGCACACTCCACCAATATCAAGGAGCGCAACGACCATTCGACCGCGCTGTTCGACCGCAACGGCCGTCTCGTCGTCCAGGCGAAGCGCAGCCTGCCGGTTCATATCGGATCGATCACCGGGACCGTGCTGGGCGTCATCCGTCGCTATGGCGACCGGATGAAGGACGGCGATCTGTACATCGGCAACGATCCCTATGTCGCACAGGGCTCGCATTTGCCGGACATCAGCATGGTCATGCCGGTGTTCACGGCGGGCGAGCTCGTCGGCTTCAGCGCCAACGTGGCTCACCACGCCGACATCGGCGGGGCGGTTCCCGGCAGCATGGCCGGTGGGCTGACCGACCTGCACCAGGAAGGCATCCGGATTCCGGTCGTCCGCCTGATCGAAGAGGGACGGTGGAATGCGGAGCTGTTCGAGACCCTGCTGCTGAACGTCCGCGGCGCTGCCGAGCGCCGTGGCGACTACTTTGCGCAACTGGCGGCATGCAAGCTCGGCCGTACCCGATTGCTGGAGGTGATCGGGCGCTACGGACCGGCGTTCGTTCAGTCCGCCTTCGACGAGATCGTGCTTCGCACCGAGCGGCGGCTGCGCGCCAGCCTGAGCGCGATCCCCGACGGGGTATATACGTTCGAAGACGTCATGGACGACGATGGCGTCGGGACGCGGAACATCCCGATCCGCCTCGCCGTGACGAAGGCCGGCGAGCGCATCCTGTTCGACTTCGCCGGCTCTGCTCCACAGGTCGAAGGAAACATCAATCTGACCCTGAACGCGACCGTGGCCTGCGTCTGCTTCGCCCTCAAGGCTCTGGTCGATCCGGAGGCGCCCAGCAATCACGGCGTCCTCGCGGCGGTCGACGTGACGGCGCCCGAAGGCTCGATCGTCAACGCGGTCTTCCCGGCGGCGGTCGCACAGCGCTCGCAGACCTGCCAGCGGGTCGCCGACATCACCATCGCCTGCCTTGCCGATGCGCTGCCGGAGCGCGCGATGGGCGCGTCGAACGGTGCGAACACGACCGCTGTCTTCTCCGGCACGGATCCGCGGACCGGTCGCCCCTACGTGTACTTCGAAACGCTCGGCGGCGGGGTCGGCGGCCGCTTCGACCACGACGGCAAGGATGGCGTTCAGGCGAACCTCACCAACACCTCGAACCTGCCGATCGAAGCGATCGAGCAGGAGTATCCGCTGCGGGTCGACGAATACTCGCTGGTGCCGGATTCCGGCGGCGCCGGACGCCATCGCGGCGGCATGGGACTGCGACGCATCGTGCGTCCGCTCGGGCACGTCTGCACCTTCAGCGGCGCCGGCGAGCGATTCGCGAATCACCCGCCGGGCATCTTCGGAGGGCACGAGGGCGCGATCGGCAGTTTCTCGCTGGCGACGCCGGCAGGCCGCGAACCGCTCGCGGCCAAGCTCAAGGGCGTGACGATCCCGTCCGGCGCGAGTGTCGTCATCGAAACGCCGGGTGCCGGCGGTTACGGCCCCCCCGACGAACGAAGCCGCGAGCAGCTCGACCAGGATCGGCGCTCCGGCCGGTTCTCCGAACGATACCTGGCGCAGCACTACGGATCGGAAAGCGGTCGGCCGGCCAGCGGCGACCGGTAATCTTCAGGCGGAGACAGCACAATGGCACGGATCGACATTCACACGGCTGGGGTGTTCGTCATTACCTGCACCCCGTTCAGCGACGATCTCTCGATCGACAGAAGCAGCATCGACAAGATGGTCGACTTCATCTTCGAGAAAGGTGCCGACGGGCTCACGATCCTCGGCATGATGGGCGAGGCACCGAAGCTCACGCTGGCAGAGTCGGTCGAGGTTGCACGATCGACGCTGGCGCGCGCGAGCGGCAAGCCGGTGATCGTCGGCGTCTCGGCGCCCGGTCTGGCAGCGATACGGGAGTTGTCGCATGCCGTCATGGATCTCGGCGCCGCCGGCGTCATGGTGGCACCGCCGTCGTCGCTGCGCTCCGACGACCAGATCGTCGAGTACTACCGGCAGGTGGTCGCGCAGATCGGCGCGGAGATTCCGGTCGCGGTTCAGGATTTCCCGCTCTCGACCGGCGTGCTGATCACGCCACGCACACTCGGGCGCATCTTCAGCGAACTGCCGAGCGTCGTGATGCTCAAGCATGAAGACTGGCCCGGACTGCAGAAGATCACCGACGTGCGTGAAGCCGAGGCCAGGGGGCAGCGCCGCACCTCGATCCTGTGCGGCAACGCCGGCACGTTCCTCGTCGAGGAGATGCAGCGTGGCGCCGACGGCGCCATGACGGGTTTTGCCTATCCGGAGATGATGGTGGACGTGTGCCGTCTCGTCCGGAGCGGCGACACCGAGCGCGCACATGACGTGTTCGATGCGTACCTCCCGCTGATCCGGTTCGAGCAGCAGCCCGGTCTGGGACTGGCGATCCGCAAATATGTCCTCGCCAGGCGCGGCGTCATCGCCAGTGCCCGGCAACGCCTGCCGGGCTCCGCATTGAACCCGCTCGCAATCGCGGAAGTCGAACGGCTGATCTCGCGCCAGGAACGGAAGCTGCGGCTGGTGGCGCCGTCCCGCTGATCCTCGGTCGCCTTCGAGAGCGATCCCGGTTCCCCGGCCACGGCCTGCTAGGACAGGAAGGCGACCTCGACATCGGCCAGCGTGCGTCGGTGGTCGGCGGCATTGCCGCGACGAGCCGCGACGACCAGCGCATGCCGAAGGTACAGACCGACCTCGCACTCGTCGGTGAAGCCCATGGCTCCGAACATCTGGACTGCGTGTTCGGCACCGTCGACGGCCGCGTCGGCCGCCACCACCTTGAGCGCAGGCAGGGCTGCGCGCCGTGTCGCGGCATCCTCCCAGCAGCGGACGGTCTGGTCCAGCAGTGCTCTGGACAGCGTATTCGCGAGATGGCGGTCGACTGCCCGGTGCTGCAAGGCCTGGAAGGACGCCAGCGCGCGACCGAACTGATGCCGGATCGACAGCTGTGCGTTCGACAGTTCCGCAACCCGCTCGGCGATGCCGATGAGCCGCGCGGCATCGGACAGTATCGACAAGTCTTCCAGTTCCGTGACGAGGACGTCTGGAACGGCCCGCTGCGGCGGCGACGGCTCCCGAGGATCGACGGTCAGTATCGCCAGGGTCGTGCCGTCGACCTGCTGCTCCGAAGCGATGCCGGCCGGTACCGGACACCACCAGGGAGACGGGCCGACGATGATCGCGGCATTCAGACATGCGGCATGCGGCAGCGCGACGGTCGTGAGGTCGTCGCGGCCGGCCGGGATCGGCCGGGCGATCGTGCATGCTCCGGTCGGTAGTTCGTCGATCGGCCGACCGTCGGCCGTCGTGATGGCGCCGAGAACCGCGTCGAGCGTGGTTTCGAGCAGCGGTCCGACGTACAGCTGACGGCCGGCCGCCAGGGCCACGTCGCCGATGATCGCGGCGCGCTCGGCGGGGCTCGCCTCCTCTGCGAGCATCTCGGCCAGGCCGAAGCCGGCAAAGGCTCGCGCCAGGTCCGCCTCGGTGATTTCCCCCCGCATCAGGCGGCGAGCCGATGCGATCGCGCTGCTCGCGAACCATCGCTGCGCCGCGTCGAACACCGCGCGGCCATCAGCGGGGCCACCGCCGGTCACGGAGGCGGACGGCCCGGTCACCATGATTTCGGCAACCCCAGGACACGCGTTGCCACGATGTTGCGCTGGATCTCGTTCGAGCCGCCGTAGATGCTCCCGCGCCGTGCGAGCAAACGGCTGGTCGCATAGGCCCGGCCGCCGGCGAGAGGCCCGGCGGCCTCGTGCAGCAGCGCGTTGAAGCGCTGCACCAGCTCGGTCGACGAGATCTTCAGCAGCGGCGCCAGGCGATCGATCGATCGGCCGGCCTTGACCTCGTCGACCGCGGTCCGGTAGCCGGCGAGATGGGCGATCAGCCAGACTTCGGTGGCTGCCACGCGATCGCGGAATGCCGGATCGGCCCAGCGCCCGCTGGCACGGGCGGCAGCGACCATTCTGCGCCAAGTGAGCAAGGCGATGCGCGGACTGCCATTGGACAGCCGCTCCGAGACCAGCACGTGGTTCGCGACGCGCCATCCGCCGTGCAACGGTCCCAGCAGATGATCCGTCGGCACTTCGACATGGTCGAGTACGACTTCGGCGAACTCATCCTGGTCGGCGATCGTCCGGATCGCCCGGACCGTGACCCCCGGGCTCTGCAGTGGCACCAGCAGCATCGACAGGCCCGCCTGCCGGGGCGTTGCCCCGGTATCCGTCCGGACCAGCGCGAACATCCACTGACAGAGATGGGCGTAGCTCGACCAGATCTTCCGCCCCGTCACGACGAACCGGTCGCCGACGCGGCGTGCGGTGGTCCGCAGCGACGCCAGGTCCGAGCCTGCTTCGGTCTCGGAGTAGCCTTGCGCCCAGAAGATGTCGCCGGACAGGATCGCTGGCAGGAACCGGGCCTTCTGGGCCTCGGTCCCGAACTCGATCAGCGTCGGGCCGAGCAGATTGATTCCGGTCGGTACCAGGTACGGCGCGCCGATCCGCGTCTGTTCTTCGAGCAGCACCAGCTGCTCGTCGAGCGTCGCCCCCATGCCGCCGGCGGACTTCGGCCAGGCGGGGGCGACCCAGCCGCGCGCGTGCAGCCGTTGCTGCCAACCGCGCAGGATGTCGGCGTCCAGGCAGTTCAGATGGCCCCGCCAGGCGGCCGGCAGGTTCGCCTCGAGCCAGTCGCGGACGGTCGCGCGGAACGCGGCGGTTTCCGGAGCGTCGGTCTGAAACAGCATGGTCAGCGCCGGGCCGTCTCGATCTTGGCGTCGACCGCCCAGCCGCCCGCCCCCGTCGGCCCGACGACGAACGGATTGACCTCGAACGCGTCGACATCGTCGGGAAGCCGCTCGGCCAGCCGGGAGAACGCCACGATCACGGCGACCAATGCAGCCATGTCGGCCGGCGGCAGATCGCGCAATCCGTGGAACAGCGGCGCGCCCCGCAACTGGGCGATCATCGACCGAGCCGTCGCGGCGTCGATCGGGGACACCCGGATCGCGACATCATCGAGCAGTTCGACCCACTTGCCGCCGAGGCCGACGACCACGACCCGCCCGAACGCCGCATCGCGGCGGGTCGCCAGCAGCACTTCGACGACGCCCGCGACCTGCCGCTGGACCAGCACCCGCGGCGAGGCACCGGCCTCGGCAGCCTGCCTGGCAAGTCGTTCGAAGGCGCGGGCGACGGCGCCCGGCTCGGCCTCCACCCCGAGTACGACGCCGCCGGATTCCGACTTGTGCGCGAGGCCGGGAACGACCAGCTTCATCGCCACCACGGGCCCGAGCGCGACGGCGGCCGTGCAGGCCTCGTCGACCGATGCCGCGACGCGTGCCGGAGCAGCCGCCACGCCATGTCGCTCCAGCAGCTCGAGCAGGCTGCTTTCGAGGCGATCCGGCGGCAGCGTGATCGGCGAGCGGGGCTCGAGCGCCGGCGTCGCCGGTGGCGCTTCGCTGCGAGCGGCCTGCCAGCCGAGCAGGCGCGCCAGCGCGTTGACCGCATCGACCGGTTCGAGAAACGTCGCGAGGCCGGTCCGCTGAATGATCGCTTCGGCCTCCGGCGCGAAGTAGGCGACGAGCAGAACCGGCTTGCCGCAGCATCGCAGCGACGACGCCGCCAGACGATCGGCGAGACGCGTGCTGGCGGACGGGCTGCGAAACGCAGAGGTCAGGAAGATCACGAGCGCATCGACTTCGGGGTCTGCTGCGGCAATCTCGACCGGCCGGACCATCAACTCCAGATCGCCGAGCACCATTGCGGTCACGTCGACCGGATTGCTGCTGCTGCCGCCCGACGGAATGACCGCATCCAGCCGGCGCCGTGTGTCCGGCGCCAGGCTGGCGAGTTGCAGGCCCGCAGCCTCGATCTGATCCGCCGCCATGATGCCGCCGCCCCCGGATGCCGACACCACGGCGACCCGCCGGCCGCGCGGCGCAGGCGCCTGCGAGAACAACGCGGCCAGGTCGATCGCTTCGCCGAAAGTCGCGACGACGATGCCGCCGGCCTGTCGCATCACCTCGTCGAATACCCGCGCTTCGCCGGCCACCGATCCGGTGTGCGAGATCGCAGCGGCCCGGCCGGCGGCCGAGCGGCCGAGCTTCAGCAGGATGACCGGCTTGCCCGCAGCCGTCGCGGCAGCGACCGCGGCGACCAGCCGGCGACCGTCCGGCACGCCCTCGAGCGCCGCGAGCACGACCCGGGTATGCGGATCCGCCGCGAGATGGGCGATGCATTCGGCGACATCGATGTCGGCCTCGTTGCCGGTCGAGCACCAGATCGCGGTGCCGAGGCCGCGCGCCTGCAGCAGCACGTACAGATAGGACGCCATCGCACCGGACTGCGAGATGATCGAGACCGCGCCGGCATCGGGCCACCCGTCGGTCCACATCGTTGCGAACGTCGCCGCGAAGCGTTCCCGGCAATTGACCACGCCGATGCAGTTCGGGCCGAGCAGCCGAAGATGCGTCGTCCGTGCGGTTTGCAGCAGTTCGGCCTGCCGCGCCCCGCCCGCTTCACCGGCCTCGGCGAAGCCCGACGCGAAGACGACGGCAGCCTTCACGCCCGCGGACACGCAGTCGCCGACGACCTCCGCGACCGCCGCCGACGGCAGCGCCAGCACGGCCAGATCGACCTCGTCGGCGATCGCGGACACCCGTGGCGCAGCCGCGATGCCCTGTACGCGATCGCGCGTGGGGTGGACCGGCGTCACCCGACCGGACCAGCCGCCCCGCGCCAGATACGACAGCACGCGTCCACCGAACTTGCCGGGGTCGTCGCTCGCGCCGACCACGGCAACCGTGCGCGGCGAGAACAGTGCGGACAACGGCCCGGCTGCCGTCGGTCGGATCAACGCTTGCGGCCCGCCTTCAAGGCCGCCCACTGTTCCTCGGTCCAGGCGAACAGGTCATCGACATCCATCCCCTTCAGACCGCGTCCGCCGTCGATCGTGATCATGTCGCCGTTGATGTAGCCGGCCGCATCGGAGACGAGAAACGCGCAGAGGTCGGCGAACTCTTCATGCTCGCCGAAGCGACCAGCCGGAATCGCCTGGGTCGGATCGCGGCCGGCCTTGCGTTGATCGAAGAGCTGCTGCCATGCGCCGGGGGTCGGGAACAGTCCGGGCGCGACACCGACGCAGCGAATGCCCTTGGGCCCCCATTCGACCGCGAGACTGCGGGTCATCGCGAGCATCGCCGCCTTGGCCATCGTCAGCGGCACCGTGAACGCGCGCCCCGCAGTTCCGGCCCCGGTCGTCAGCACGTTCAGCACGGTGCCCGCGTGTTCGCCCTGGATCCAGCGCCGCCCGGCGGCCAGCGTGCAGTAGGCGTTGCCGTTCAACGCGACCGCGAGAATCGCGTCGAATGCGCGCGGCGAAAGCGACTCCGTGCGCGCGAGGAAGTTCGCTGCCGCGTTGTTCACCAGAATATCCAGCGGCCCGGTCTGCCAGATGGCCTCGAACAGCGACTCGACCGCCTGGGCGTCGCGAATGTCGCACGGCAATGCGAGCACCTCGGCGCCGGTCGCAGCTGCGATCTCGCCGGCCGCCGACCGCAGCACCTCCTCGCGCCGCCCGCAGATCACGACGCGGGCGCCGAGCTGGGCAAGCCGGCTCGCGACTGCGCGCCCGAGCCCGGTTCCGCCGCCGGTCACCAGGGCGCGCTTTCCGGCGAACAGATCCGCGCGAAACGGCGGGACGTAGGGCGTCGTCATGGCGCGGCTCCGACAGTCTGCAGAAAGCGCTCGGCGTTGCGATGGAAGATCCGCTCGAGCACGTCCTCCGGGTAGCCTTCGGCGCGCCAATCGCCGATGATCTTCTCGTAGTGCAGCATCGGAAAATCGTTCGCGTACATGATCTTGCCCTTGAGCCGGCCCCGGATCTCCTGCTTCAGCTCATCGGTGAGCCGCTTCGGCGAAACGCCGTGCAGCTCGAACCAGACGTTCGGCTTGTGCAGCAGCGTCGCGATCATCTCGCTCTGCCACGGCCAGGCCGGCCGCGCGGCGATGATCTGCAGATCGGGATGGCGCGCCGCCAGCGAATCGACGTCGCGCGGATGGCTCAGCTCGAGCACGATGCCATGACCGCCGGGCAGGCCGGCGCCCACGCCGGTGTAACCGACGAAGACCATCACCGGCATCCGCTTCTCGATGCAGTACCCGTAGAACGGTGCGAAGCTCGGATCCGTGATCGGCCGCCGATTGCCCACCGCCGAGACCGCGAGGCCGGTCAAGCCGATGCCCGCGGCGCGAACCCGCTCGAGCTCGTCGATGGCAGCGTTGCCGTCGTCCGGATTCAGCTGGATCCAGTTGCCCAGCACGACGTCGCGATTGGCGCGGCCGAAGGCGATCATCTCGTCGTGCAGCTCGCGGACCTGCTCCAGTGGCAGCTCCCGCGTGAATCCGTAGTCGAGCATCACCCGGACGTCGTTCTTGCGGAAGTAGTCGGCCATCTCCGACGGGGAGACGAACTTGCACTCGGTCTTCCAGATATCGATCTGCTTGGCCTGCTGCGCCTTGCTGCGCAACGGATAGGCCTTCTCGGTACCCCAGTGGGAATGAAGATCGTAGATCGGCATCGTTACTGCACCTTGAGCCCGAGATCCTTGACGACCTTGCTCCAGCGGGCGTGATCCTGCCTGATCATTTCGGAGAACTGCACTGGCGTCGCGTCGTGGATGTACTCGAACTTTGCCACCGAAAGGCGGTCCTGGGTATCCTTCATCGCCATCAGACGGCGCACGTCGGCATTGACCTTGTCGACGATCGCCGGCGGCGTCTTCGGCGGAAAGAACAGCCCGAACCACACCGAGACATCGAAGTCGGGAACGCCCGACTCGATCATCGTCGGCAGCTCGGGCGCGTACGGCGAGCGCTTGGCGCCGGTGACCGCCAGCGCGTTGAGCTTTCCGTCCGCGACGAAGCGCAGCGACAGCAGCGAATCGAACATGAACTGCGTCCGGTTCGCGATCAGATCCTGGATCGCCTGCGCACTGCCCGGGTAGTGGACGCTCTCGGCCTGGATGCCGGTCGCCTTCACCAGGAGAGCGTTCGCCAGATGATTGGTGGTGCCGATTCCGGGCGTCGCGCCGTTGAGGCCGCCGGGACGTGAACGGGCATAGTCGAGCAGGCCGCGCGCATCCTTGGCCGGAACCTCCTTGTTCGTGTAGAGGACCCAGGGCGTACGCACCAGCGGTACGACCGGCGCGAAGTCCGTCAGTACGTTGTACGGAGGATTGGTCTGCATCGACGGGTAGATGACCAGCTGACCGAGCGCCGACATCAGCAACGTATAGCCGTCGGGCGTCGCATGTGCGCCCAGCGAGGTTCCGATCGTTCCGCCGCCCCCCGGGCGATTCTCGACGACCACCTGCTGCTGCCATGCCTCCGACAGCTTCTGCGCGACCGTGCGGGCGAGCAGGTCCGCATGCGCGCCGGTGGCGTATGGAATCACCAGGCGGACGGTGCGATTCGGATAGCCGGCTGCGCCATCTTGCGCCGTAGCGTGGGCCGCGAAGGTGGCGGCCCCGAGGGCGACCGGCAGGGTCAGCGCGAGCCTCAGCGCCAAGCCCAGTGACCGGCGGCGCTTGACCGTCGAGCGTGTCAGCATCGTGTCTCCTTCAGTTTCAATAATTGAAACGCGTTGGTATGAGTGAAACGATTATCCGACGCCGGATCCGCGCGGTCAACAGCGCGGCGACCGGCCCGGGATGCCGGGCCGGCTCGGGATGCTCTGCGGGTGCAGCGGGGTCAGCGCCAGCCGAGGGCGCGAGACAGGACCCCGGCGGTCTGGACGACGATCGGACTGAGTTCGACGAGACGCTTGCGGGTCAGACGCTCGGCGGGCCCGGACAGGGCGATCGATGCGAGCACGAGGCCCTGCGCGTTGCGCACCGGCGCCCCCACGCCGCTGAATCCGACCCGCCACTCCTGCTCGCCGAGCGCGTAGCCACGCCGCCGGATTCGCGACAGTTCGGCGAGGAGCCGATCCGGATCCGTGATCGACCGCGGGGTCACGGGCTGCAGGCGGGCGAGAACGCGCTCGATGACATCACCGGCTTGAAAGGCCAGCAGCGCCTTGGCGGCCGATCCGCAGTGCAGCGGAATCCGGCTGCCGAGCGGGGTGTGAATCGGCAGCGCTCGCTCGGGATCGACCTTGTCCATGAAGACCGCCTCGTCGCCGTGGACAACGGCGAGGTAGGCCGTCTCGTCGACTTCGATCGAAAGCCGCCGCAGGTACGGCAGCGCGATCTCCATCAGACTGTGCGTCGACGATAGTCGTCCGGCCAGTGCCGTGAACCGCGGCGTGATCCGATAGCGGCCATTCGAGACCCGCTCCGCGTAGCCGGCCTCGACCAGAGTGCTCAGGAGCCGGAAGACGGTCGCCTTGTCCAGATCGACCGTCCGCCCGAGCTCCGACACGCCGGCCTCGCCACCCTGGCCGATCAGCGCCTCGAGGACCGTCAATGCCTTCAGCAGCACTTTGGAGATATTCGGCTGGGCAGGCGACGGCTTTGCCTCGCTGTTCGTCACGACGGGCGAAGGTGCATTCACACTCGTTGAAGCGGTTGGCGGTGCGCGATAGTGCCCGCCGGACGGTGCATCGTCAACACGGATCGCCTCCGGGTCCGGATGCACACCGGGCAGGCGGCTCCTCCCCGGTACGCCGGCCCGGCTCCGCCAGCACCGCGGGCAGCATCAATGCCAGGCCCCGCGAGACGAATTCGTCGATGCCGAGATCCCGCGGCAATCGCCACGATTCCATCGCCCAGGAATGGACGAAGACGATGATCTGGTACGCGAACATCTGCGCATCGGTGGGCCGGAACACGCCGCTGGCGATGCACTCGTCGACCGGCGCCCGGATCAGCTTCATGGTCTCGAGCTCCTTGTCCATGATGACCTTCAGGCGATCGCGACCGAGCAGGTGCGAGATGCGGTACGCGAGCAGCGACGCGCGACGGTGCCGATCGACGACCCGGCCGTACGCATGCACGGCCAGCACGAGCCTTTCGAGCGGCGCCTTGCCGCTCGCCGCCGCCGCCGGAATCTCCCGGAAATAGTCCTCCTGGATGTCCCCGAGCGTCGAGAACAGCAGATCCTGCTTGCCGTCGAAGTACCGGTAGATCAGGCCGACGCTCACGTCCGCGTCGCGCGCCACGTCTTCGAGCGTGGTCGCGTGCACGCCATTGCGCGAGAACAGCCTGATCGCCGCATCGCGGATCTGGCTGCGACGCGATTCGACGAGGCCGTCGACCGGCTTGCGGCCGCGGGTCGCTGGCGGCCGGTCAGCCGAAGCTTGCCGCTGCGGCGATGCGGTCGCAGCGCCGTTCGACGGCGCCGGCCGCGCCGGCTTGCGCGCCGCCCGGCCGGCAGCCTTCCCGGCCGCGTCGAGACGGCCGGCATCGATGATCGTTTTTCGTCGGATCTTCATCGGCACCCGTCCGGGTGCTCAGCCTACCAGCGGACGCATGCCGGCGGCGAACGGCATGGACGCGAACGACTGGCTGATCGGCATCACCTCGAGCGCGTTGACGTTGACGCGCCTGGGCAGGCTGCAGCAGAAGTGGACGATCTCGGCGACGTCCTCCGCTTCCAGCAGGTTCGGCTGGGCGTAGAAGGCCTGCGCCGCGCTCGCCGACCCCATCCGGACCTGCGCGAACTCGGTGCGGGCGGTGCCGGGCTCGATGCAGATCGCCCGGACGTTGTGGCCGAGCAGGTCGGCCCGCAGATTCAGCGTGAACTGCCGGACGAACGCCTTGGTGGCGCCGTAGACGTGCCCGCCCGGGTACGGATAGTGGGCCGCGATCGAGCCGATGTTGACGATGTCGCCGAAGTCGCGCGCGACCATGCCCGGCAGCACCGCCTGCGTCAGGTTCAGCATCCCTCCCACGTTGGTATCGACGGTCCGCTTCCAGTCGGCCGGATCGGTGGCGTGCGCCGGCGCGTTGCCCAATGTTACGCCGGCATTGTTCACCAGCACGGCCACCGTCCGATGCGAGGCCGGCAGCGCGTCGATCGCGCGGCGCACCGCTGCGGCATCGCCGACGTCCAGCACGAGCGGCAGGCAGCCGTCGCCGAGCCCGGACGCGAGCTCGGCGAGGCGGTCGGCGCGGCGCCCGATCGCGACCACCCGAGCGCCGCTCCGGGCGAAGCGGGTCGCGATCGCCCGGCCGAAGCCGGACGTGGCGCCGGTCACCACGACCGACCCATCGTTCGAGCCCTTCATCGTACGCCCCTACCATTGACCGGATCTTTAGATGAAGATACATTCATCTAAATAGCTTGCCAAGATTGCGAGCAGACGGACGTGGAGGCAACACGCGTGCGACGACCGCGGATCGGCGAGCAGTCGGGCCCGACACCGCGGGCGGATCAGCCGGCCTCGGTCGCCGCCGAACCGGGGGTGCGCGACTGGACCATCGACCGGTTCGTCGACCGGGCGGCCGGGCTGCGTCCCGCGCGCACCGCAGTCGTCGATCGCTTCGGCCGGATGAGCTGGTCCGAGGTGGCCGAGGCGAGCCGAAGACTGGCCGCCGGGTTCGCCAGGCTCGGCGTCGGCCCGGGTGACCGGGTCGCGATGCAACTGCCGAACTGGCGCCACTGCCCGCTGGTGCTGTATGCGCTGGCACGCCTCGGCGCGGTCTGCGTGCCGTTGCCGCCTATCTACCGGCAGCGCGAGCTGCGCTTCATGCTGGGCCTGACCCGCCCGAAGGTCGCGGTGATCCCGGCGCAGTTCCGCGGCCACGACTTCGTCGGCATGTACCGCGCGCTCGGCGCCGATCTGCCCGAGCTCGGCACGCTGGTCGTTGCCGGTGCCGCCGCTGCCGTCGCCGGCGTCACCGCGTCCATTGCCGGCGCCGCTGCGCCGGCGGGCATCGAGCCGTTCGAAGCACTGCTCGACACCCCGGCTCCGTCGGAGCGGGTACCGGAACGGATATCGGAACAGGCGTCGCAGCAGCTGCCGGTCGGCGACGCCGATGCGCTGACCGAGATCGTCTTCACGTCCGGCACGACCGGCGAGCCGAAGGGCGTCATGCACTCGACCCGGACCAATCTGTGCCCGTTGTGGAGCCTGATCGCGGAGCAGCGCCTGACCGACGACGAAGTGGTGTTGATGGGCTCGACCTTCGGGCACCAGACCGGCTTCGTCTACGGCGGCCAGCTGCCGGCGATGCTCGGCGGTACGCTGGTGCTGGTCGACCAATGGGACGCGCGGCAGGGCACGGCGCTGATCGAGCAGGAACGCGTGAGCTGGACCATGGGAGCCACCCCGTTCCTGCAGGACGTGGTCGACCAGGCCGGCTCGTTCGATCCCGGCTCGCTCGGCTCGTTCGTCTGCTCCGGCGCGCCGATTCCGAAGCCGCTGCTGGAAGCCGCGCGGGAGAAGCTCGGCGCGCGGGTCGCTTCCGGCTGGGGCATGACCGAGGTCGGTCTCGTGACCCTGTCGGGCCGGGACGACGACGATGCGACGATCGCGGGCTCGGACGGCCGCGCCTTCCCCGGCAGCGCGGTGCAGGTCCGCGACGAAGCCGGGCAGGCCGCGCCGGCCGGCACCGAGGGCGATCTCGTCTGCCGGGGGCCGTCGACGTTCCTCGGCTACTACCGCCGCCCGGAGCTCACCGCGCAGAGCTTCCACGCCGACGGCTGGCTGCGGACCGGCGACCGCGCGCGGATGGATGCGCGCGGCTACATCCGGATCACCGGGCGCAGCAAGGACATCATCATCCGGGGCGGCGAGAACATTCCGGTCGTCGAGGTCGAGAACCTGCTGCACAAGCACCCTGCGGTGCTGCGCGCGGCCGTCGTCGCGGTGCCGGATCCACGGCTCTCGGAGCGGGCCTGCGCCGTCGTCGTGTTGCGTCCGGGCACCGCGCTCGACTTCGAGGCGATGCGGCGACATCTGCTGTCGTTCGAGCTCGCCCGCCAGTACCTGCCCGAGTTCCTGATCGTCGCGGACGAGCTGCCGATGACGCCCTCCGGGAAGATCCAGAAGTACCTGCTGCGCCAGCAGGTGCTCGAGCATCTCGGCCAGGGCGCCGCAGCCACAGCTACAGCCGGCGCCGCAGCCAGTGCCGATGCCGGCGGCACGGCGGGTGCACCGTGAGCCCCGGCAGCCGCTTCGAGGACCTGGTGGTCCGGACCGCCGGCGCGCTGGGCGGAGCGGCACTGCTGTGCCTCGCGGTCGTCATCGCCTGCGATGCGGTCGCCCGCGCGTTCCGGATCCAGCTGGTCGGGGCATCCGAGATCGGCGGCGTGATGCTCGCCGCGCTGATCTTCCTCTGCGTCGCCGATACCCAGCGGCTCCGCGGGCATGTCGCGATCGAGGCGCTGGTCAGCTATTACCCGCCGCGGCTGCGCCGCGCCGCCGAGCTGTTCGGCCTCGCCTGCTGCCTGGCGTTCACGACGCTGCTCGCCTGGGGATCGGTGCTCGCCACGGTCGACAGCATCGAGAAGCAGGAGTTCCAGTTCGGCACGGTCCCGTTCCCGCTGTGGCCGATCAAGGCGGTGATCGCGATCGGCTTCCTGCTGCTATGCGCGCAGCTCGCGGTGCACGTCGTCCGCGACGCGCTGGTGCTGGCGGGCCGGATCGATCCCGCCGGCGAGCAGACGGCCCTGCCCCAGACCACGGTGTAGCCGCGATGGATCCGATGCTCACCGCCGCCGGCGTGTTCGTCCTGGGCCTGGCCACCGGCATGCCGGTGGCGTTCGTGCTGCTCGGCGCGGCGTTCTTCGGCCTGCTCGCGATCCGGGGGTTCGACGTCGCGCTGTCGGCGCTGATGACGATGCCCTATGCGAAGGCGACCGACATCGGCCTGGTGACGATCCCGCTGTTCATCCTGATGGGGTCGTTCGCGACCACGGCCGGTGTCAGCGAGAAGGCCTACCAGATGGCCTACCGCTTCGTCGGCCACCTGCGGGCCGGGCTCGCGATCACCACGGTGTTCGCCTGCGCCGCGTTCGCGGCGACGTCCGGGTCCAGCGTCGCCACCTCGGCGGCGGTCGGCAAGATCGCGTTCGGCGAGATGAAGCGATTCCGGTACGACGATGCGATCAGCGCCGGCACGATCGCGTCCGCCGGGCTGCTCGGCATCATGATCCCGCCGAGCATCATGTTCATCGTCTACGGGATCGTCACGCAGACCGACATCGGCGCGCTGCTGCTCGCGGGGATCCTGCCGGGCCTGCTGACGGCATTCGTCTTCTGCGTCGGGCTCGCGGTGCTGGCGGGATTCCGGCCGGACCTGATGCCGACGGCGGACGTGCGCTACAGCTGGGGCGAACGGCTGCGCGGCCTGAAGGACGGCTGGCGGATCGCGCTGCTGTTCACCATCATCATCGGCGGCATCTATACCGGCCTGTTCACCGCGACCGAGTCGGCGGCGGTCGGCGCGCTGGCCGCCTTCGCGATGGCGGTCGCGCACCGCGGCTTCAACGGCCCGGACCTGCTGCGCGCGGCGAGCGAGGCGGCCCGGACCTGCGCGATGATCTTCCTGATCCTGATCGGCGCCGGGCTGTTCGGCCAGTTCGTCGCGCTGTCGGGGCTCGCGTCCGCCGTATCGGACCTGATCGCGTCGTCGACGCTGTCGCCGCATGCGATCCTGGCGTTGATCCTGCTGATGTACCTGCCGCTCGGGATGTTCCTCGAGCCGATCTCGATGTGCCTGATCACGCTGCCGGTGGTGGTCCCGGCGATCAAGGCGCTCGGCTTCGACCCGATCTGGTTCGGCGTGCTGATCGTCAAGATGTGCGAGCTCGCCAACATCACGCCGCCGCTCGGCGTCAATGTCTTCGTCATCAAGGGGATCCGCCCGGACATCCCGCTGTCGACGGTCTTTCGCGGCGCCGCGTTCTTCGTGCTGCTCGAGATCGTGACGCTGGTGATCCTGGTCGCGTTCCCCGCGATCTCGCTGGTGATCCCCAACGCCATTTCGAAGTGAGGCTCGGCGAAGCCCCATCCACCCCAAGGAGACCCGGATGAACACCACCCAGTGGCTCAAGTCTGCACGGATCGCGGCGGCCGTCGTCGCCGCATCCGCTGCGATGTCTGCGCAGGCCCAGGTCGACCTGGTCTATTCGACCTACGTCGCCCAGGGCTCGGCCGCCAACCTGCAGTACGAAGCGTTTCTCGACGAGCTCGTCAAGCGGACCGGCGGCGCGGTCCGGGTCAAGGACCGGCTGCGCGCCGGCGCCTTGATGAAGGCCGTCGACCATCTGTCCGGCATCGGCAAGCGGCTGGCCGACGTCGGCTACTTCTGCACCGGCTACACGCCGGCGCTGCTGCCGCTGACCTCGATGGCCGAGATGCCGTACGTCGCCGAGAAGGGCGATGCGGTGTCGGCGGCGCTGGTCGACGTCTACGAGACCTGGGAACCGCTGCGCCGCGAGTTCAATCGGCAGAACGTCGAGGTGCTCGCGTTCGACGCGCCGTCGTCGACGATCATCGGCGTCAACAAGCCGGTCAATTCGGCGGCCGACCTGAAGGGGCTGAAGGTCCGCGCCTACGGCGACCTCGGCAAGATCGCCCAGAAGGCCGGCGGCATGGTGCCGGTCGCGATGGCGACGCCCGAGATCTTCACCGCGATGCAGACCGGCGCGATCGACGGCTACATCGGCATCCCGCTGTGGATGCCGGCGCCGGAGAACTGGCTGTCGCTGACCAAGACGATCGTCGCGCCCGGCATCGGCACCTACTACACCTGCGGGCTGGCGATGAACCTCGACCTCTACAAGAGCCTGCCGCAGCCGGTGAAGGACGAGATCGCGAAGATGCGCCGCGAGTTCCCGGCCAAGTCGATCGCGTTCGTCGAGCAGGGCGACGCCAGGACGGTCGCCGAGAGCAAGCAGAAAGGCGTCAAGTTCTACCGGTTCTCGCCGCAGGAGGTCGAGGGCTGGAAGAAGGCCTCCGACTATGACGCGATCGTCGCCGACTGGGTCAAGACCCGCCAGGCGCGTACCGAGGCGAGCGTCGACGAGTTCCTGAAGCGCTACCGGGCCGCCTACGCGAAGCACGAGCCCGCGTCCAGATATCAGCAGAAGTTCGACTGAAACCAGCAGTGGTTCGACTGAAGAGGAGCTTTCCGATGGAGCGGCGCTCGGCAATCGTGGGCATCGGGCAGACGCCCCCGGCCCGCCGTTCGGAGCACGACATCCGGCGGCTGGCCATCGACGCGGCGACCGCGGCGCTTGCCGATGCCGGGCTGCGGCCCGCCGACGTCGACGGCATCGTCACCGACGCGGTCATCATGCCGGCGACGGTGCCGCACGAGTACCTGGCGGCGCAGCTCGGCATCACCCGCCGCTTCGACGCCGCGCTGTCGTACGGCGGCACCGGCATCGTCTGCGCGGCCCAGCTCGCCGACCTGGCGATCCGCAGCGGCCAGGCGCAGACCGTGCTCTGCTACTTCGGCGTCGACTGGGGCACCCAGCCGGACGGCCCGTACGGCTTCCATCACGCCTACCCGGCCAAGATGGCCTTCGAGATCCCGTACGGATTCTCCGGCCAGCCCTCGTACTTCGCGCTATGGGCGCAGCGGTACCTGCACGAGTACGGCCTGCAGCCGGAGGACCTCGGCCGCATCGCCGTCAATCAGCGGGCCAACGCAATCCGCAACGGCCGCGCGCAGCAGATGACCCCGCTGACGATGCACGGCTACTTCGAGTCGCGGATGATCTCCGACCCGCTGCGCGCGGCGGACTGCTGCCTGATCAGCGACGGCGCCTGCGCGTTCGTCGTGACCAGCGACGAGCGGGCGCGCGACCTGCGCCCGCAGCCGGTCCGGATCCTCGGCTCGGGTTTCGCGACCGAGCCGATCAGCGGCGATGACGTGTTCACGCAGAAGGCCGAGCAGCTCGTGATCCCGGGTGCCCGCCGCGCCGCGGCGCATGCACTCGGCCAGGCCGGTATCGCGATCGGCGACATCGACTTCGCCGAGATCTACGACTGCTTCACGATCTCGTGCCTGATGCAGATCGAGGACCTCGGCTTCTGCGCCAAGGGCGAGGCAGCGGCCTTCGTCCGCGAGGCCGGCACCACCACCGACGGAAGGCTGCCGGTCAACACCCACGGCGGCCTGCTTTCGCACAGCTATCTGCTCGGCGCCGAGCACGTGGTCGAGGCGGTTCGTCAGCTGCGCGGCGAGGCGGGCGCCGCCCAGGTCCGCGATGCGCGGATCGGGCTCGTCAGCGGACTGTCGGTGCCGGACTACGGTGTGCTGATCCTGGGGCGAGCATGAGCCCGAGCGCACGGCCGCCCGAAGCCGGGCTCGCGTCCCCCGCGGGGGGACCGGGCGCAGCCCGAGGGGGCACCATGAGCGCCGAATCCGCCATTCCGATGCGGCCGGAGTTCGCCGGCCATTTCACCGGGCTCGAGTCGCGCTCGATCCGGTTCCCGAAGTGCTCGGACTGCGGGCGCCTGCACTGGTATCCGCTGCCGAAGTGCCCGCACTGCGGCAGCGAGGCGCTGCAATGGCACGCGGTCGGCGGGCGCGGCAGCGTCTGGAGCTGGACCGTGGTGCGGCACGCCTATGGACCCGAGCTGCGCGACCGGCTGCCCTATGCGGTCGCGCTGGTGACGTTCGACGACGCGCCCGGCATCCGCCTGCTGACCAACCTCGTCGACACCGATCCGGCGGCGCTCGCGATCGGCATGGCGGTCGACCCGGTCTATCGCCGCGACGACGCCGGGCTGCCGCGGGTGGCGTTCCGGCCCGCGACCGGCGCGCGATGAAGACGCTGTGGGATGCGCTGCAGGCGGCGGCACGCGAAGCCGCGCGGCAGGCGTGCATCGTGGTGCCGCCGAATCCGGCGCGCGGCTACTGGCCGCAGGGCATCGAATGGACCTACGGCGAGGTCTGCGAGCGAGTCTCGGGCCTCGCCGCCCGCTACGCCGGCCGCGGCTGGGGGCACGGCCACCGGGTCGCGGTGCTGCTGGAGAACCGGCCGGAGTTCATGCTCCACATGCTCGCGCTGAACGCGCTCGGCGCGATGGTCGTGCCGATCAACCCCGACTACCGGCGCGACGACCTCGCGTTCCTGCTGCAACAGGCGCAACCGGACCTGGTGGTGGCGATCGCCGCACGGGCCGCTTGGCTGCGCGAGATCGCGGCACCGATCGATCCCGGGCTGGCGGTCGTCGAGGAGCCGGCCTTCGACGCCGCGCTGCCGCGGGCGCGCCGCGCCGCGGCGCCGGGTACGCCGTCGATCGACACCGCCGCGGTGCTGCTGTACACGTCGGGCACCACCGGCATGCCGAAAGGTTGCCTGATCGGCAACGACTACTTCTTCTTCGCGGCCGAGCGCTACCTCGGCGCCGGCGGGCTGATGCGGGTCGAGCACGGCGCCGCGCGGCTCTACAACCCGCTGCCGCTGTTCTACGCGAACAGCCTGACGATCTCCAACCCGGCGATGATCCTGTCGCGCAACGCGATGATCTTCCCGGACC
>JBFWQR010000136.1:0-21871 GCA_050249335.1 Lautropia sp. | reverse complement strand
CCGAGCCGAACCACGGCTCGGATCCGGGTTCGATGGCGTCGCGCGCCAAGGTGGTACCGGGCGGCTTCGAGCTGACCGGCTCGAAGACCTGGATCTCCAATTCGCCGATCGCCGACGTCTTCGTCGTCTGGGCCAAGTGCCAGGGCGGCGATTTCGACGGCCGGATCAAGGGCTTCATCCTGGAAAAAGGCATGAAAGGCCTGTCCGCGCCGAAGATCCACGGCAAGGTCGGGCTGCGGGCGTCGATCACCGGCGAGGTCGTGATGGACCAGGTGTTCGTGCCGCAGGAGAACCTGCTGCCGGGTGTCGAAGGCCTCAAGGGCCCGTTCACCTGCCTGAACAGCGCGCGCTACGGCATCTCTTGGGGCGCCCTCGGCGCCGCCGAGGACTGCTGGCACCGCGCCCGGCAGTACGTGCTCGACCGCAAGCAGTTCGGCCGGCCGCTCGCCGCCAACCAGCTGATCCAGAAGAAGCTCGCCGACATGCAGACCGAGATCACGCTCGGCCTGCAGGGCTGCCTGCGGCTCGGCCGGATGAAGGACGAAGGCACCGCCGCGGTCGAGATCACGTCGATCCTGAAACGCAACTCGTGCGGCAAGTCGCTCGACATCGCGCGGATGGCGCGCGACATGCTGGGCGGCAACGGCATCAGCGATGAGTTCGGCATCGCCCGGCACCTGGTCAACCTCGAGGTGGTCAACACCTACGAAGGCACGCACGACGTGCATGCGCTGATCCTCGGCCGGGCGCAGACCGGCATTCAGGCGTTCAGCTGACGCCGGACGGCTGCGCGCCGGCACCGGCGGCGGCAGGCGCCGGCCGCGCCGGCCGCGCTGCCGCTGGCCGCGGCGCCGCCGCTGGTCGGTGCTGCCGCGGACTCGTGCCGCCGGCGCGAGCGCGGCATCGGCGCGCGTGACGATCGGGAAGCAGCCTCCGCCGCTTCGATCTGGTGCAGAAGCTGGCGCGCTCCTTGCTCGCTGGCGGGATCGCCGAACCAACGCGAACGACGATGAAGCAAGACTCCCCGCCGGTGCCGATACGTGCCGCCTCGGCGCCGCGCACCACGCCACGCACGACAACACCGCGCACGACAACACCGCGCACGACAACGCCACGCACGGCGACGTCACGCAAGCCGGCGCCGGCGTCGAGCAAGGCAGCCGCGGCCCGGACCGCGAGGCCGCCTGGTTCGCCGAATGCGGTGGGCGCCAAGGCGAGCGCCAATGACCCGATGTTCGAGGACATCCGGCTGCTCGGCCGCATCCTCGGCGAGGTGATCCGCGAGAAGGAAGGCAAGGACGTCTACGACCTGGTCGAACGCGTCCGGCAGTTGTCGGTCGCATACCGGCTCAAGCAGGAAGCGGCGGCCGGCCGGACGCTCGACCGCCTGCTGAAGAACCTGACCGTCGAGCAGGCGGTGTCGGTGATCCGCGCCTTCAGCTACTTCTCGCACCTGGCCAATCTCGCCGAGGACCGCCATGTGATCCGCAAGCGCACCGCCGCCGAACGCGCCGGCCAGGCACAAAACGGGTCGCTGGCGCTGACCTTCGAGCGGCTCGCCCGGGCCGGCGTGCGCGCCGACGACATCGCGTCGCTGCTGGCGCGTGCGCATGTCTCGCCGGTGCTGACCGCGCACCCGACCGAGGTTCAGCGCAAGAGCATCCTCGACGCCGAGCGCGCGATCGCCGAACTGCTCGAGGCGCGCGAAATCGCGACCCGCGAACGCGACCGCCGTGCCAACGAAGCGCTGATGCGGGCCCGGGTGACGCAACTGTGGCAAACCCGGATGCTGCGCAACAGCCGGCTGTCGGTCGCCGACGAGATCGAGAACGCGCTGTCCTACTACCGCACGACCTTCCTGCGCCAGATTCCGGCGCTCTATCAGGAGATCGAGGAAGCGCTGCCCGGGCATCGGATCGCGACCTTCTTCCGGATGGGCAACTGGATCGGCGGCGATCGCGACGGCAATCCGAACGTCTCGGCCGAGACGCTGCGGACCGCACTGCAGCGGCAGGCCGAGGTCGCGATCCGCTACTACCTGGTCGAAGTCCACGAGCTCGGCGCCGAGCTGTCTCTGTCGGCGCTGCTCGCGCCGCCGACCGAGGCGATGCGCGCGCTCGCCGATGCGTCGCCGGATCACGGCGTCCATCGCGAGGACGAGCCGTACCGGCGCGCGCTGATCGGCATCTACGCGCGGCTGGCGGCGACGCTGACCGAGCTGACCGGCACCGAAGCGCTGCGCCATGCGGTGCCGCCGCAGAACCCGTACGACAGCGCCGAGCAATTCCTCGCCGAACTGCGGACGATCGCGGCCTCGCTGAGCTCGCATCATGCGCAGGCGCTGGTCGCGCCCCGGCTGGCGCCGCTGATCCGCGCGGTCCAGGTGTTCGGCTTTCATCTCGCGACGGTCGACCTGCGGCAGAGTTCGGACCAGCACGAGCGGGTCGTTGCCGAGCTGCTCCGCATCGCGCGGATCGAACCCGACTATGCGTCGCTGGCCGAGCCGGAGCGCCGCGCGTTGCTGGTCCGGATGCTGAACGACGCGCGGCCGCTGCGGGTGCACGGGGCCGACTACAGCGAGCACGCCCGCGGCGAGCTGGCGATCTTCGAAGCGGCGCGGGACCTGCTGGCCCGCTTCGGGCGCGCCGCGCTGCGCCACTACATCATCTCGCACACCGAGGACGTCAGCGACCTGCTCGAGCTGCTGCTGCTGCAGAAGGAGGCCGGGCTGATGCGCGGCACGCTCGACGACGGCGCGGTCAGCGCGCTGATCGTCGTGCCGCTATTCGAGACGATCGGCGATCTGCGCAGCGCAGCGCCGATCATGCTCGGCTACTACGCGATCCCCGGCGTGCTCGACATGATCCGCCGCTCCGGCGCCGAGCAGGACGTCATGCTCGGCTACAGCGACAGCAACAAGGACGGCGGCTTCTTCACCAGCAGCTGGGAGCTGTACCGCGCCGAGCTCGCGCTGGTCGAGCTGTTCGGCGCGGTCGAAGGCGTCACGCTGCGGCTGTTCCACGGCCGCGGCGGCACCGTCGGCCGCGGCGGCGGCCCGAGCTACCAGGCGATCCTGGCGCAGCCGCCGGGCACGGTCAACGGCCAGATCCGGCTGACCGAGCAAGGCGAGGTGATCGCCTCGAAGTACGGCCACCCGCTGATCGGCCGGCGCAGCCTCGAGACCCTGGCCGCGGCAACGCTGGAAGCGACGCTGCTGCAACCGACGCGCAGCGCGCCGCAGCGCTTCCTCGATGCCGCCGCAGCGCTGTCCGATGCGAGCATGGCCGCTTACCGCAGGCTGGTCTACCAGACGCCCGGCTTCACCGACTACTTCTTCGACACCACGCCGCTGCGCGAAATCGCCGAGCTCAACATCGGCTCGCGGCCGGCGTCGCGCAAGGCGAGCCGCGCGATCGAGGACCTGCGCGCGATCCCGTGGAGCTTCAGCTGGGGCCAGTGCCGGGTCGCACTGCCCGGCTGGTGCGGCTTCGGCTCGGGGGTTCGCGCCTATCTCGACGCGGTGCCGGCCGAGCGCGACGCCCGGCTCGAGCTGCTGCGCCGGATGTTCCGGCAGTGGCCGTTCTTCCAGACGCTGCTGTCGAACCTCGACATGGTGCTGGCCAAGAGCGACCTCGGCATCGCCGCCCGCTACCTCGAGCTGGTAGCCGACCGCAAGGCGGGCAAGCGCATCTTCGGCGCGATCGAAGCCGAATGGCGCGCCACCGCCGAGGCGCTCGAACGGATTACCGGCGAGGCGACGCGGCTCGCCGGCAATCCCGGGCTGGCGCGCTCGATCGAGTACCGGTTCCCGTACCTCGACCCGCTGAACCATCTGCAGGTCGAGCTGCTGCGGCGCTATCGGCAACGGCGCGACGGCGATCCGCTCAATATCCGCGTCCAGCGCGGCATCCACATCTCGATCAACGGGATCGCCGCCGGGCTGCGCAACACCGGCTGACCGTGGAGCGCGCCGACGGCGCGCGGCACCGGTCGGCCGACGGTACGGGGACAGCCAGCCGGCGGCGCGGGACGCACTGCCGGCGGCGCGGCGCGGTCAGCCGGCGAGCTTGACCGCGACTTCGGCGACCCGCCGGCCCTGGAAGCGCGCACCGTCGAGCTCGTTCTGCGACGGCTTGCGCGAGCCGTCGCCGCCGGCGATCGTCGACGCGCCGTATGGCGAGCCGCCGGTGATCTCGTCGAGCCTCGTCTGGCCCTGGAACGAATAGGGCAACCCGACGATGACCATGCCATGATGCAGCAGCAACGTCTGGGTCGAAATGATCGTCGTCTCCTGGCCGCCGTGCTGGGTCGCGGTCGACGTGAACACGGCGCCGACCTTGCCGACCAGCGCGCCCTTGGCCCACAGCGGGCCGGTCTGATCGAGGAAATTCTTCATCTGGGCCGCCATCACGCCGAAGCGGGTCGGCGTGCCGATGACGATGCCGTCGTAGCCGGCAAGCTCGTCGACGGTCGCGATCGGCGCCTTCTGGTCGAGCTTGAAATGCGAGGCCTTCGCGGTCGCCTCGGGCACCGTCTCCGGCACCCGCTTGATCACCGCCTCGGCGCCGCCTTCGCGCACGCCGGCCGCCACCGCTTCGGCCATCGTTTCGACATGGCCGTACGTCGAGTAGTACAGAATCAGGATCTTCGCCATCGCTGCTTGGTCCAGGAAGTTGAGGAGGAATCCGTCAGTGTAGGGCCTTCACGTGACCGGTGTGACGCAAGGGCCTGGGCGGCAGAAGAATGGACCCCGGCCATGACCCCGGCCACGGACCCGGCCGGGCGGTGACGCCGCTAGTCTCCGCAAGGCAGAATAGCGGCATGCCGGCGCTATCCTGCCAGCCGCGTTCCATGCGCGCCCGGCGCGCACTTGCCATCGACGGAGGTTGCCGTGGCCACTGCCCTGCCCGACTCGCTGCCTGTCCTGACGCACTCGCTGCCTGCCCCGCCGCACCCGCAGCCCGCTTCGACCGGCTCGCCGCCTGCTCAGCCGGATCGCGCGCGCGGGCGGGGATGCCTGCTGCCACGCCCGCGGCGGCGAGCGCTGGCAGCGGCCGCGGTCGCGGCGGTGGTCGCGACCGGCCTGTGGGCCGAGCCGGCGCAGGCCGAACTGCAGCCCGGCGCCAAGGCGCCCGACTTCGCGATCGATGCGACGCTCGGCGGCAAGCCGTTCAAGTTCGTGCTGGCCGAGGCGCTGCAGCGCGGCCCGGTCGTGCTGTTCTTCTATCCGAAGGCGTTCAGCTCGGGCTGCACCATCGAGGCCAACGCGTTCGCCGCCGCCAGCGGCGACTACACCGCGCTCGGCGCGACGGTGATCGGCGTCTCGGGCGACGACATCGAGACGCTGAACCGGTTCTCGGTCTCGGAGTGCCGCAGCGCGTTCGCGGTCGGCGCCGATCGCGGCGGCCGCGTCATGAAGGCCTACGACGCCGCGATGCCGTACAACGAGAATTTCGCGAAACGGATCTCGTACGTGATCTCGCCCCAGGGCCGGATCACCTACGCGTTCGAGTCGCGCGGCCCGGACCAGCATGTGCCGAACACGCTGGCCGCGCTGCGGGCGCTCGTGGGGGAGCCGGCGGCACGGCGCTGACGACGATCCGGACAATTGTTGGGCGACATCACCCATCTCCGAGTCAGCGCGCGCGCCGGTAGTGCATGGCGACCGCGCCGCAGCGGAGCGGCGTCGCCGAGACCAGCTCGAGCCGTCGCGTGCTGGGCAGCCGGCTCTGGTACAGGGTCGGGCCGTGACCGGCGATCCTGGGGTGGACGAGGAACCTGTACTCGTCGATCAGATCCAGCCGGTCCAACTCGGCCGCGAGCTTGCCGCTACCGAGGAGCACGCCGGCCGGGGTAGCGTCCTTGAGTTCCTGCACACTCGTGCGCAAGTCGCCGGCGACGTGGTGGCTGTTGGTCCACGGGAAGTCCGTTCGCGTCGACGACACTACGTACTTCGGCTTGGCCTCCAGCTTGGCCGCCCACTCGCGCATTGCCGGCGGCGCCTCCTCGTCGCCGCGCGCGACCGCCGGCCAGTAGCTCTCCATCATCTCGTAGGTGACGCGGCCCCATAGCATCGCCCCTCCCTCGTCCATGAGGCGGGTGAAGAAAGCGTGTGTCTCGTCGTCGGCGATTCCCTCCCGATGGTCGACGCAACCGTCGAGGGTGACGTTGATGCTGAAGGTCAAGAGTCCCATGGCGACGAGTCTATTCCGAGTTGAGCGGACCGCTGGACTGTCACTTCCAGTGCTGCGGAGACGCGCACACAAAGGTACGCGGTTCCGGAATCCATCGCGTGCAAGTCGAATCGATCAGGAAATGCTTAACGCCTGAATGATGCCGCGCTGTGAAGCAGCGTCGGCTTGAATGAACTGCTAGGCCTCTTTGAGAGAGAGCCGCGGCATGAGAGCGAATACACCCCAGCCCAAGTAATCGCGCGTGTAGGCCACATGCCGTTTAGGCTCCGAAGTCAGTTTAGAGCGGATTTCCTCCGCCAACTCATCGTCAGGATTCGCTTCAAGCCATCGGCGCATGGTGAGCCATTTGGCTGCTTCGTACCTGTCCCAACCGTCTTGATTGGCTAGAACCATCTCAACAACGTCGTAGCCGAGGTTGCCGAAAGACACGACCAGCTCTGGAAGACCGAGAAAGTCGGAGATTGAGTTGGCAAGACACTCCTTGGCAATATCTTCCGTTGGCGGCAATTGTCGCCAATAAGGCTCACCGATCAGGATGATTCCGCCGATGCGCAGGCTTCGCGCCAGAAGCTCGATCGTGCCAGCGACGCCTCCGCCAATCCACGTGGCACCAATACAAGCTGCCACATCAGCTTTTTCGTCAGAGACGTAACCCGCTGCATCGCCATGAATGAACTTGATTTGATGGGCAACACCGAGCTCTGCAGCACGCTGCCTCGCCTGTTCGGTGAACAACCGACTCATGTCGATTCCGGTGCCGACAATGCCATGGTCGCGGGCCCAAGTGCACAACATTTCACCCGAGCCACTACCGAGGTCAAGCACACGTGCCCCCGACTCCAGACGCAATGCAGCGCCGAGCGTGGCGAACTTATCGGGTGTGAACGGATTGTGGATCCGGTGAGCACTTTCCGTGACGTTAAATATTCGCGGGATATCCAAAGCGTGAAACTCCTGGCGAGATGCGAATAGATTTGGCAAAGGCCTAACTCCGGAGCTCGGCGGCCGTTGACGCGGACGTTCGCGTGCGGCAGCGCGCGGGCGGCTGAGACCGGTTACGGAAATGCAGTCTGGCAATGCCTGCAAGGATCCGTGCAACGGCACGCACTATCGCGACACACGGCATGGAACCCGAGAAGGGAAATTCCACACGCCAGATATCCTGTACCCGAAGTTGACGGAAAGCTCCTTACGGATCTGCTAGGCTTCATTCGAGGTCGTAGGTGAACTCAACGTATCGATCTCCGTCGCGTCGCGCCCCTGTCGTACGCCACAACTCACAAGCTGCCACGTTGGTGATGCTGCTACCGACCCAGATGCTCTGAACCCCGCGCTGCTTGCAGATGGTGAGCAGTTCGCGTACGAGTCGCTTTGCAACACCCTTCCGACGGACCGCGGGTTTGACTTCGATGTCATAGAGGTAGGCTAGCTGCGCTCCGTCCAGACTAGCAAAGCAGTGAGCGACGAGATAGCCAATGGGTTCATTTCCGCTTCGGGCAGCCAGGACGATGCTCCTCCCGTCTCCCAGCAGTTCGAGGAGGCCTGCAGCCGATACTTCTGACGCACCCGAGAGCTCGATAGCAAGCTGCCTGGCGACCTCGAAGTCGTCGACAGTCAGCCGGTGTACGGAGGCTGTGTGCATGACGCCGAACGACTGAGTTAGGCCGCACCTCGAAGCAGCGTTGGCTTGAACGAATCGTTGGGTGACCTCTCGATGCTGCTCAGCTTTGCTTCCCCAAATACGTTGAAACCCACCAAGTGTTGCCAGCTGTGTCGGTGAAACCTGCTTGACGCTCGTTGTAAGGCTTGTCCTCTGGAGCAGAGATGCTCTTCGCACCATGCGCAACGGCCCGAGCATGAACGGCATCGACGTCCGCGACGTACGCATAAACGGAGCCGACCCAAGGCTCGACATGAGCGGGCAGCTCCCCTGCCTCCACCCAGACGAGCGAGTCGCCGATCTGCAAGAGCGTCGGACCGTCCTCATTGCGTTCGAGTACAGCGGCACCGAAAACTTTCTCCAAGAAGTCTGGCAGGCCAGTAGGCCCATGAAGGTAAGGACGGATGCAGCCGAACCCTCTATGCACGTGTTCCATTGAATTCGCCATAGCTATCTCCTGACTAGTCGGCGCGGCCGATTGACCGATGGGTCGCTCCCGGCGTATTACTTCAACCTCTCGAGTCGCCCTTTCCTTCGCACGATATTCTTGTAGTCCCACTGAATCTCTTTTGCCTTCCTAAGCCACCGTTTCAAATCAGCTTTCTTTATCTGTGATACATCATTGTAGAAGACAGATGCATCTTTAAACTTCCCGCCGACTATATTCAACCCGGCTTCTTCGAAATCTGCTCCGCTCCAGAACATCAATCGTATGCCTGGTTTCTGTTTGCTGTACCCGACAGTCGGGTTACCGTTCAAGAACCAAACTGGATGAGCGTGCCATATCTTGTTCTCGGCTCCCGGTAGATTCTTATCGATTTCCTGGGCGAGCAGATCGCATACTTCCTTATGGCTAGGTTCCTGAAGCTCGTTGTACTTCAGAGTCTCTGAATGCATCGATTCCTCCTGACCCGCCTCGAACACCGCCGTTTCGTCGTCACCGTGGCGCCCACCGTACACCAGCCCCCGGCAAACTGCCGACGTAACACTGGTCCTAGTCCGCCCATTCCACGATCTTCGCGTAGCGGGCAGAGGCTTTCATTTCTTCGACTCCTCAATCGCAAGCTTGACTCGCCCCTCACATCGAATCCGTCTTGCTTGTTGGGTGCGTGTCCATATACGAAAAGTCAGATCCGACTCACGGCGCACGTCGCAACTCCATCGCTGCATCCGACCGGACGAACCCGATCGCCGCGAAGAACTGTGGAGCCCCTTCTCGATCGGCGCGCAGAACCCAAGTGAGACTTCGGTCAGGACCGATCACGTGAGCAACGAGCCGGCGCCCAACGCCGTTTCGACGGCACTTCGGGTCGACCGCAACCATTGACAGGTATCCGTTCGACACCCCGTCCGTTACGCCACGAGCAAAGCCGACGATCTCTCCTTCGGCGATAGCAACCGCGGTCCGCTGGCTCCCTTCGACAAGACGCCGAAATCTCTCAACGTCGCCGAGACGATGTCCCCAGCCGTTCGTGCAAAGGAACCGCCTCGCGGCCTCTATCTCGTTTTCTCGCAAGTCGCGGACTTCCATGACGGCATCCAACGCTTGTTAAGCCGCGCCGCGAAGCGGCGTCGGCTTGAATGAATTGTCAGGCCGTGGACATCTAGGCACGAACCGCCGCTTCGATTTCGGCAATGTCGATCTTCTTTTGCTTCATCATCGCCGCGATCGCCTTGGCAGACACATTCCTGTCGGCCCTCAACGTCAATTCTGTCAGCCGCCTCGGGAAAACCTGCCACGACACACCGTAGCGATCCTTGAGCCAGCCGCAGTGGCTTTCCTCGCCGCCATTTGTGGTTAGCGCTGCCCAAAGCCTATCGGTCTCTGCCTGATCGTCCGTCTCGACCGAAATCGACACTGCCTCGGATAGGGTGAACATCGGTCCTGCATCGAGTATCTGATACGGCACCCCGCCCAGCGTGAAGTCGATTAGCCAGGAAGCACCATCTCCGGCGATATCGAAGGTCGCCTCGATCCGGCTTCCCGGAACCAGGGCGCAGTAAAACTCTGCGGCTTCACGACCGCGACCGTCACGGAACCAGAGGCAGGTACGTATGGAACTGGTCATCGTGTTGCTCCTCGTGTGATTGGGCTGATGCAGCAGTTTTTGCGCGGCCTAAACGTTGGAGTTAATCCGCCCGCCGCGGCATGTGCCCTGGCCCGCGCGGAGCATGATAAACAAAGGCGCTGCGAGGGCCAGGGCACATGCCGTGGCGGGTCCGGTTGAACGAAGGGTTAGGCATCACTTCGGCAGTACCATGACCTGCAGCGAGTTGCTCGTTGCGTCCAGAGGAGCATGGCTGGTCGCCCATAAGCGGTAGGTCCCCGGCTTTAGGAACTTGACAGCGCGCTCCGTGGTTGGGACCGGCCTCGGTGCCCATGCGTCAAAGCTGACACCTTCACGCGGCTCTGCATGCCAGCGCAGATTGGCCGCGACTTCCGCTTCGCGTTCCGGTGGAAGGTAGCCAATCCAGGGCGTGTTCTCCGAAACTTCCTTGAAGGGAACCTTGCGCCACTCGCCCGAGGTTGTGCGGACGGCGCTCAGTCTCAGCCACTCATCGACCTTGATTTGTGTCTCGGAACTCACCGTCACGGCAACGATGACAGACTCGGTCCTCAAGTAGACGAATTCGGGGACCTCCTCGATCTGCGCAGGCTTACAGGCGCCGAGTGCCGTTGCGACAACGATCGACTGCAGTATGCGCATCGATAACGAAGGATGGAGGTCATGACGCCCAACTTCGCTTTGAGCGGACACCTTCGCCCCGTCAACGTCCGTTCAATCCCGCTCCACGCCTCATAACACCCGGCACAGGCTAGTCGAACACCGCAGCGACCTTGCTCGAATTGAACAGATAGGTCTCGACGAACTCCGACCACGCGACCTTCCGGCCGAGCGCATCCATCGCGCCGACCAGCGCGAACCAGTTCAGCATCTCCTGCTGCGCGGCGTCTTCGAGGCTGGCGAGCGGATAGTCGCGCCAGCTCCGGTAGTCGCCGGCGACCATCGCCCGGTACAGCGCACGGTCCGACGCGACGTCGGGCTGCATCCGGTAGGTCTTGTCGACCAGGAACGCATGCGACCAGCTCGACGACGCAATCAGCGCGACCCGCCACGGGCTGTCGCGGACGATCCGGCCGATCGCGGCGCCGAAGTCGAAGCAGCGCCGCGGTGACGGCGATGGTGGATCGAGCGGCTTGTTCCGGTCGGCCCAGCGGCTGACGAAGCCGCGATGGCTGACGATGCGCCGGCCGTAGCAGTTGATCGACACCGGCACCACCGGATACGGAAAGCCGCGGCGATCGTAGTCGAGATACAGGATCGCGTTGAGGAACGCGTGCGCGAGCCCCGGATGGTGCAGCGGCTTGTAAGCGTAACCGATGTCGAACTCGGCCTCGAGCAGCGCGCCGGCGAGGTGACGGGCTGCTTCGGGATGGCCGCGGACCAGCATGCTGGCGTCGGCCGGCTCGCGCCAGACGTTCGGCTTGCCGCCGCCCCATTCGTTCTGCCTGCTGGCGCCGACCATCGCCGATTCGCCGGCCTGCCGCCACGGGAACACTCGCAGGTCGTCGTAGGCGAGCACGGCGAACGCCGGGATCAGGTCCTCGCGGAAGTTCTCGTACTGGTCGTCGCCCCACACCAGCACGAAATCCGGCTGGAATGCGTCGAGCGCTGCGCGGACCTGCTCGATGCCGGCGCGCATCGCCGCGCGATGCCGCGCAGCCGCGGCGACGCCCTGATCGTCGCCCCACTCCTCGCGCATCAGCGCCGGCCAGGTCGCCGGATCCTTGACCGCAGCCGGAATGTCCGGATCGCCGAGCCGTCCGCGCAGGATGCCGGCCATGTCCTCGTCGCGTCCGGACAATGGCGGATAGTGCGAAAGCCCCAAGCCGAGTACCTGACCCATGGATGTCTCCGAAGCAGCGGCCGCACCCGGGGCCGCTTGGCGATTCCGGCACTTTAGCAGGGCTGTCGGTACGAAAAAACCGGGCGTACCTCCCGTTTCGACCGCCTGCTCGACGCGCGCCAGCGGCCGCTCGGCGCCGGCTATTTCGTCCGGCGGGCCGGGCGCCGGTTCGCGCCGCCGCCGCGGGCGAACAACAATGCCTGAGCCAGCGCGCCGCACAGGGCCCAGCCGAGCATCAGCGCGGCGAAGTAGCTCGGCCCGTCGAGCGGTATCAGCCCGACGACGAAGCCGCCGAGCGCGCCGAGCAGTTGCTGCATCAGCCCGGCCACTGCGGCGGCCGAGCCGGCGAGCGCCGGCATCAGTCCGACGGTACCGGTCAATGCCGACGGCATCAGCATGCCGAAGCCGAGCCCGAGCAGCATGATCGGCAGCGCCAGCGCGAGCGGCGTATGGACGCCGGCCAGGCCGAGCGCCAGCACGATCATCAGGCCGCCGATCGCGATCGCCTGGCCGAGCGTCATCAGGAAGCGGTCGCCGCGCTTGAGCAGCCGCGACGCCAGCAGGTTGCCCAGGATGTAGGCGAGCGGCGGCGTCATCATGAAGAGACCGACGCGCCCCGGCGTGATGCCGTAGCCGGCGAACACGATCGGCGCTCCCGACAGGAACGAGTAGAACGCCGCGTTGGTCATCGCCAGGATCAGCACGTACAGCACGAAATCGGGTTGCCTGAACAGCAGCCGGTAGCCGGCCAGCAGCCCCGAGCCCGACGCCGCCGCAGTCGCGGCCGGATCGGACGCGGGGCGTACCGACGGCAGGCCGCGCCATGCGGCGACCCACAGCACCGCGGCCAGCACCGCCATCACCACGAAATTGGCCTGCCAGCCGAAGCGCATATGCAACTGGCCGCCGAGCACCATCGCGAGCGGCGGGCAGACTCCCATCGTCATGCCGATCCATGCGGTGACGCGGGTCCGCTCCGACCCGACGAACAGGTCCTGCACCAGCGCCCGCCCGATCACCAGTCCGGCGGCGGCGCCGGCCCCCTGCATCACCCGCGCCGCAATCAGCGACCACAGGCTCGACGCCAGCGCCGCCCACAGCGAGCCGAGCAGAGCCAGCGTCAAGCCGAGCAGCAGCATCGGCTTGCGGCCGATCCGGTCCGACACCGCGCCATAGATCAATTGCAGCACGCCGTAGGCGGCGACATAGCCGCCGAATGTCAGCTGCACCTGCGCCTGGCCGGCACCGAACAGCGCCGGCCACTGTTGCAGCGACGGCAGGCAGATGGTCATCGCCAGCAGCCCGAATGCGAGCTGGCCGATCAGGTTGGCGATCAGGGAAAACCGCACCGTACCCCGGCACGCATGAAGGCGGCCACGGCCAACGGGAAGGCGGTCACAACCACTGGACCAGCGAAATCCCGAGCCCGACCCGGGTCTGCCGATGGTTGTAGTCGATCAGTGTCGCGCCGTAGCCGGTGAAGATCTGCAGATGCGCCTTGAAGTAACTGGTGATCGGGAATGCGTAGTCGAGCTGCAGCGCGCCGCGCGAACGATCGCCGCCGCGCAGGGTATGACGCGCCAGCAGCGACAGTTCGTGGCCCTCGGACTTGCGCACCAGCAGCAGGTCGGCCCGGCCGATGTAGTCGGAGATGTCGGGGTTGTCATCGCTGCCGGCCGATTCCGGGATCCGCCACCATGGCCGGATCATCATCATCCAGTCGCCGCGCTCGAAGCCGAACTGCGCGACGATCCGGTTCCAGCTGCGCGAATACGGCTCGTCGCGGCCGTTGGACTGGTGGTTCAGCGCCAATCCGGCGAGCCGGCCCTGCCAGCCGAACAGCGAATAGTTGGTCGGAAAGACCGCCATCACCTCGGGTTCGTAGTTCGACTCGCGAAACGGCCGCGAGCCGCCGGAATCGTAGATCTGCCAGTACGAGGTCTGGGTATAGCCGAGCCAGAGATCGCCGCGGCTGCCGAGCATATCCTCCCAGACCTTGGTCTTCAGGCTGATCTGGAACTTCGCTTCGACGCTGCGCTGGGTCAGCGGCGCCGTCACGACATTGTTCGGGTTCGGGCTGGTCGGCAGCCGGTTGCGGCTCGACGTCCAGTCGGCGGCGAGCACGTACATCGGCTTGTAGGGCCGCAGCACGAAGCGGCCGCGGTCGAACGCATCGTCGAGCTCCCAGCGGTCGGAAAGCGAAGTGCCGAGGCTGCGCCGGACGTCGATGATCGCGCGGGAGAGCGGACCGGCGCCGGACGGCTGCAGATTCTCGAACTCGGGTGTACGGACCGCGGCCGCCGGGACCGAGGCGCCGCGCCGCGGCACGGCCGGCGCCGGATCGGGCGCCGACGGGCTGCCTGCTCCCGATGCCGCCGGAGCCGCCGGAACGGCCGGCACCGCCGGCACCACGGCGCCGGCGCTGCCCTCGATGCGCCCGGCCTGGGCGTCGTAGCAGGAGAGCCGTGACAGCGCGTCGTCGATCCGGACGCAATCACGCCAGTCCGGCACGGCCGCCGCAGCGGCTTGCGCCCGTGCCGGCGCCGGACCGAGCGCCAGCGAGATTGCGGCGGCCGCCAACCCGATGACCGCCGGCGCAGACCGGCGCCGCATCCGCGATGCGCGACGCGCTGCTCCCCGCATCAACCGGGCTGCTTGACCGTCCGCAGGTAGGGCTTGATCGTCTTGAAGCCGTCCGGGTAGATCTTTCTGGCTTCGTCGTCGCTGACCGCCGGCACGATGATCACGTCTTCGCCGTGCTTCCAGTTGACCGGGGTCGCGACCTTGTGCGCCGCGGTCAGCTGCATCGAGTCGAGCACCCGCAGGATCTCGTCGAAGTTGCGGCCGGTGGTCATCGGGTAGGTCAGCATCAGCTTGATCCGCTTGTCCGGACCGATGACGAACACCGAACGAACGGTCGCATTGTTGGCCGCGGTGCGGCCCTCCGCCGTGCCCGGCTCCTCGGCCGGCAGCATGTTGTAGAGCTTGGCCACTGCCAGATCGCTGTCGCCGATCATCGGATACCTGACCGCGGCACCCTGGGTCTCCTCGATATCCCTGGCCCAGGCGCTGTGCTGGGCGACCGGATCCACCGACAGGCCGATCAGCTTGGTATTGCGCTTGGCGAATTCGGGTTCGATCCGTGCCATATAGCCGAGCTCGGTGGTGCAGACCGGCGTGAAGTCCTTCGGATGAGAGAACAGGATCGCCCACTGGTCGCCGATCCACTGATGGAAATCGATGCGGCCCTGTGTGGTCTCGGCCGTGAAGTTCGGCGCGATGTCGTTGATTCGCAATGACATGATTCGATTCCTACTCGATCTACGGGGAGCTATTTTACGCGCTGCTCCGGAGCGGCTACGCCCGGCTCCGGAGCGGTCATACCCTGCCTGGGGGCGGTCGTGCCCTGCCCCGGTGCCGCCGGCTGCGGTGCCGTCTCGGGCTCCGGCTCGTCGTCCTGATCGCGCTGCGCCAGGAAGTGCTCGATCAGTCCGAAGAAGCGATCGTAGAACGCAGCCTGGGCGATCGTCTCGCTGGCGACCTTGACCAGCGAGTCGTTGCTGGAGCCGAACGGCAGCGACAGCGAACCGACCGGCCCGACGCCGAGGCTCGCCGACGTGCTGACCTTCTTCAAGGCGTAGCGGTCCTCGATCGCGTTGACGAAGACCGTCGAGCGCTCCCGCCCTTCGACGGCGCAGACGACGTGAAACTCGATCTCGACGTGCGAATCGGCCGACGGCTGGAAGCTCTTGCGGCCGTTGACCAGCTCGCCGCTGGCACGCGTGACCACATAGCCGTGGCTGAGCAGCGCCCGCCGCGCCGCTTCGCAGGTTGCGGCGGCGGCGAGCGGGAACGCCCGCGCGTGCGGACTCGCCGAATCGAAGGTCTCGTGGTAGTTCGGGCCGCTGGCACGAGGGGGCGACGACGAGCATCCGATCAGCGCGACCGCGACCAGCGCCCCCGCGATGAGCCGGCCAACCGGCATGATGCGGGCGCGCGGCACGGCGCTCGAAGACGACAGCATCGGGGGAGGAGCTCCAGGATGGCACCGCGGCGAGCAGCTCAGTGTAGCGGATCGCCCCGTGCGGCCGTCGTTGCCCGCCACACGGGCGTGGATTCGGGTTCGCCGGCTGCCGCGATCGCGCCGGCCGGCAGTGCCGGTCAGCGCGCCAGCGGTATCGACTTCAGTCCGGCCTTGACCTTGGCATCGAGCTCGGCCTCGGCCGCCCGGACCCGCACCAGCCGCTCGATGCATTCGTCGATCCGGTCGAACGGCACGACCATCACGCCGTCCTGATCGCCGGCGACGATGTCGCCGGTCGCGACCAGCACGCCGGCCACGACCGTCGGCACTCCGACGGTGCCGGGGCCTTCGCGAGCCGGCGAATTCGGCGTGACGCCGACCGCGAAGCACGGCAAGCCGACCTGAGCGATGCCGGGGAGGTCGCGGACGCAGCCGTCGGTGACGAACGCGATGGCGCCGGAATTGCGCGCCATGCCGAGCAGCAGATCGCCGGTCACGGCACAGCGGGTATGGCCGGCACAACCGGCGACGATGACGTCGCCGGCCCGCAGGTGCTCGAGCGACGCGAACACGCCGAGATTGTCGGCCGGCCCGTTGTCGCAGACCAGCGCCGGCCCGCAGAAGCCCGACTGCGCCGGCACCACCGGCTTGACCCGATAGTCGAGCGCGCCGGAACCGCCGAGCGCGTCGACCAGGTAGCCGGTCGCCACGCCGCGCAGCGCCGCAATCTGATCGGGGCGCGGCCGGCGCACGGTATCGCCGGTCCGGATTCGCGGGGCATCGTCGATCATGAGGTCTCCCGGCTGCGGCGGCTTCGCCGCGGAATGTCCGAGCCGGTAGTCTGCCACGACGGCAGCCGCGAGCCACGATACACTGAGCCGCTGTCGCCGAAGGTGTGAAGGCACCGACCCCGGCGCCGCTCGCCGGCGTGGCGACGCGCACGCCGCCTGCCGACGCGCCCCCGGTCGGCCGAGACGAAACGATGAAAATCCTGATCATCGAGGATCAACGCAAGACCGCCGACTACCTGACCCAGGGGCTGACCGAACAGGGTTACACCGTCGCGACCGCCGACAACGGCATCGATGGCCGGCACCTGGCGATCCACCACGACTTCGACGTGATCGTGCTCGACGCGATGCTGCCTGGTCTGAACGGCTTCGAAGTGCTGCGCGCGCTGCGCGCGGTCAAGGACACGCCGGTGATCATGCTGACCGCGCGCGACGGCGTCGAGGATCGCGTCCGCGGCCTGCAGGATGGCGCCGACGACTACCTGGTCAAGCCGTTCTCGTTCACCGAACTGGTCGCGCGGCTGCAGGCACTGACCCGGCGCGGCCGCACGCAGGAGCCGACGCTGCTGCGGATCGGCGATCTGCAGATCGACATGATCGCTCGCAAGGCGCACCGCGGCACGCAGCGGATCGACCTGACCGCCAAGGAATTCGCGCTGCTCGCGCTGCTGGCCCGGCGGCGGGGCGATATCCTCTCCAAGACGACGATCGCCGAAAGCGTCTGGGACATGAACTTCGACAGCAACACCAATGTCGTCGAAGTCGCGATCAAGCGATTGCGCGCCAAGATCGACGCGCCGTTCCAGCAGCCGCTGCTGCACACGATCCGCGGTATGGGCTACGTGCTCGAGGATCGTGGGCGCCAAACCGGCTCCGCCGCCGCTCCCGGCTCCGGCTCCGGCTCCGCTCCCGGCTCCGGCGGCCGCGGCTGAGGCGGCGGGACCGGCGATGCGGCTCATCCGGTCGCTGCCGGACAATTCGATCGCGACGCGGCTGGCGCTGATGTTCGCCATCGCATCGCTGATCGCAATCGGCATCGTCGGCCTGGTGCTCCATCAGGTGCTGGCCAACGCGCTCGAACAGCATCGTCGTTCCGAAGTCGAGGGCCGGCTCGACGATGTCCGCTATCTGCTCGAGCTCGGTCGCGGCCCCGATCTCGCCGCGCTGGCGCGCGAGACCATGAGCGCGCTGACCGCCAGCAACGGCAGCACGCGTTTCTGGATCTGGAGCGACGATCCAGGCTATCGCTACGGCACCGGGGTGGGCCCGGTGCTCGAGGCCAGCGGACATCATGCCGGCGCCCGGATGGTGTCGTTGGTGACCACCGGCGGCACTCGGTACGCGATCGCCGCGGTCGATCTGCCGGCCACTGCCGACCGGCCCGCGCTGCGGCTGATCGCCGGTATCGACGACAGTGCGTTCGTCCGGACCCGGCGCATCTTCGACACCGCGCTGATCTTGCTGACGATCGTCGCGGCGCTGCTGGCCGCCAGCCTCGGCTACCGGATCGCGCGGGTCGGCCTGACGCCGGTGCGACGACTGTCGGCCGAAGTCCAGCGGATCGGTCCGGCCAACCTCGGCCAGCGGCTCGAACTGCCGGCGCTGCCGGTCGAACTGTCCGACCTCGGCGGCTCGTTCAACGCGGCGCTCGATCGGCTCGATGCCGCCTACCGCCAGCTCGATTCGTTCAACGCAGACGTCGCCCACGAACTGCGCACGCCGCTCGCCAACCTGATCGGGCAGACCCAGGTCGCACTGGCGCGCGACCGCCCGGCGCCGATGCTGCGCGACGTGCTGCAATCGAATCTGGAGGAGCTCGAGCGGCTGCGCACGATCATCTCCGACATGCTGTTCTTGGCGCGCGCCGAACAGGGCCAGCGTGCCCGGGCGACGACTCCGGTGTCGCTCGCCGGCGAGGTGGCAAGAATCGTCGAGTTCTTCGAGATCCTGCTCGACGAGGCGCGGATGCAGGTCCGCATCGAAGGCTACGCCGTCGCGCCGGTCGAGGTCACGCTGTTCCGCCGGGCGCTGACCAACCTGATGCAGAACGCGATCCAGCATTCGCCGGCCGGCGCGACGATCGTCGTCAACATCGCGCGGCGGCCGGACGCGACGGTCGAGATCGCGCTGAACAACCCGAGCGAAGCCATCACGCCGGAGCGGCTGGCCCGGCTGTTCGACCGCTTCTACCGGGTCGCCGCCGCGCGCAGCGGTCCCGGTGACCGCACCGGGCTCGGCCTGGCGATCGTCAAGGGCATCGCGGCGATGCACGGCGGTACCGTGTTCGCCCACTCGGCCAACGGCGTCACGACGATCGGATTCACGGTCGCGGCCCCAGCCCCCGGGGCGGGGGCGGCCGACTGATTCGGACGGAGCGCTTCCGGCAGCCTTTGCCTCGGCAACCCTCATCCGGCCGCCCCCTTATCCGGCCGCCCCCTTATCCGGTGCTCTCTCATCCGGTCGCCCCCTCTTCCGGCGGGATTGATGCCGGCCGCGGCGCGATCTACGCTAACGGCAGCGATTCACCAGACTGTCGGGATCCGGGCCGCCGTCCGAATTTCCGCCCGGATCCGAGGAGGTACCGATGGATACCGGCTATTCGCCGCTTCGTTCCGTGCTGTCGATCACCGCCTTCGCGCTGCTGCTGACCATCGGCTTCGCGGTCTCGGCCGCGCCGCCGCCCTATTCGGTCGAGCGCGCCAATGGCTACGTCAACGCGAAAGACTGGTCCGGCCTGGCCGCCTATGCCGACGCCTGGACCCGGGCCGAACCGAACAACAAGATCGCCTGGTTCTACGTCGGCAACAACGCCGGCCTGCAGAACCGGCCCGATGTCGCGATCGCGGCGTTCGAGCGGGTCGTCGCGCTCGACCCGGCGTACTTTCCGGGCTGGCAGGCGCTCGGCATCCAGCTGATGAAGCGCAAGCGGTTCGAGCCGGCGATCGCGGCGTTTCGCCGCGCCACCGAGCTCGCGCCGGCCAAGCCGAGCCATTGGAACAACCTGGCGGCGGCCTATCGTGAGGCCGGTCGAATCGACCTCGCGCTGGCGGCGCTCGACAGCAACCTGAAGCTCGCCGCGCCGAACGGCACCTGGGTCGACTGGCACAACCTGGGGGTCGCCTATCGCAATCTCGGCGGCGGCATCTATCTCGGCCGCGACCGGCGCGACACCAATGCCCGCGCGTTGACCGCGCTGCGCCGCTCGGTCGAGCTGAACCCGAAGAACCACGAAGGCTGGAACACGCTCGGCGCGGTCTACGCGACGATCGGCAACGGCAGCGAAGCGCTGCGCAGCTACAAGAAGGCCGAGGCGCTCGGCAATCCGTACGCACGGAAGAACCACGACGAGCTGGTCGCCGCGATGGCGGCCGAGGCGGCGGCGATGCGGGCGGCGGCGGCCAGCTTCTCGAGCAGCGGCGGCGGCTCGGGCTCGGACTGCAGCAGCTATTCGGGGCCGGTCAACGCCGCCTGCCGGCAGGGCGACGCCGAGGCGATGCGCCGCTATCAGGGCCATCAGCAGACCCGCGAGGACACACGGCGGTACGGCGTCCAGTGACTCTGGCGACGGCGCCGCGGCGCCGCTACATCGCCGCCGTGAACGCCCCGTCGACCGTCATCACCAGGCCGCTGACGTACGAGGCCTCGTCGGATGCGAGAAACACCGCCGGCGGGCCGATCTCCTCGAGCCGCCCCCAGCGGCCGACCGGTGTCCGGTTGCAGACCCAGTCGTTGAACTGCTGGTTCTCGACCAGCGCGGTGTTCATCTCGGTCGCGAAATAGCCGGGTGCGATGCAGTTGACGGTGATGCCGTCGCGGCCGAGCTCGACCGCCAGCTGTTTCGTCAATGCATGGACCGCACCCTTGGCGGCGACATAGGCCGAGATCGTCGGCCGCGAGTTGATCGCGCTCATCGAGCCGGTCAGAATGATCCGGCCCTGCTTCCTCGGCACCATCTGCCGGGCGGCGGCCCGGCACAGCACCCAGACCGCGGTCTGGTTGGTCTCGACCACGCGGCGGTAGTCGGCGAGCTCGAACTCGCCGATCGGGCTGCGATGGTTGATGCCGGCGTTGGCCACCAGGATGTCGAAGCGGCCGTGCCGGGTGGTCAGGTCGGCAACGCATTGCTCGGCCGCCGCGGCGTCGGTGACGTCGAACGCGCAGGCCTCGCCGGACAGCCCCTTCGCCTTCAGCTCCGAGACCCGCGCGCCGAGCGTCATCTCGTCGCGCGCATTGAGCGCGACATGCGCGCCGGCGTGCGCCAGCGCCTCGGCCATCTTCCAGCCGAGTCCGCGCGATGCGCCGGTGATCAGCGCGACCTTGCCCTTCAGATCGAACATCGTGTTGCTCCAGTACGCGCGGCCGATCCGCGCCGGTATCAGACCCGGATCACCGACTTCGGCGTGCGGCCGTTGGCGACGTCGACGATGCAGCCGAGACCCTCGCGGGCGATCGCATCGAAGCATTCGTCGGTCCAGCAGAGCGCATGCGGCGTGACGATCACGTTGTCCATCTTCAGCAGCGGGTTGGCCGGATCGACCGGCTCCTGCTCGAAGACGTCGAGGCCGGCGCCGGCGATCGTGCCGTCGGCCAGCGCGGCGGTCAGCGCCGGCTCGTCGCAGATCGGGCCGCGCGACAGGTTGACGAAGAACGCCGAGCGTTTCATCTTCGCGAACTTCTCCGCATTCATCAGGTGCCGGGTCTGGTCGTTGAGCAGCACGGTCGCGACGACGAAATCCGAGCGCGCCAGCAGCTCGTCGAGCGGCACGCGCCGCGCGCCGACCGCGGCGACCGCGGCATCGTCGACGAACGGGTCGGCGGCGAGCATGGTCCAGCCGAACGGCCGCGCCAGCGCGAGCAGCTCACGGCCGATGCCGCCGGCGCCGATCACGCCGAGCGTCCGGGTGGTCAGGCCGCGGCCCATGTAGCTGGTCCGTTCGTCCCAGCGGCCGGCGCGGGTCAGCCGGTCCTTCTCGAACAGCCGGCCGGCGAACGCGAAGATGAACGTCAGCGCGGCGACCGCGACCGGGCGGCGGATCGCGATCGGCGTGTTGGTCGCCGTCACGCCCTTGGCGGCCAGCGCCGGGACGTCGACCGAGTCGTAGCCGACGCCGTGACGCGCGACCACCTTGACGCGCAGGTCCGGGCCGGCGACCGAGGCGGCGGTGACCTTCGGCGTGTTGACGTAGAGCCCGTCGTAGCGCGCCATGATCGCCGGCGTGATCTCGGTGACCGACTCGGGCAGGTACTCCCATTCGATCCGCGGATCACTGTCGAGCAGCTCCAGTGGACCCTT
>JBFWQR010000135.1:0-22123 GCA_050249335.1 Lautropia sp. | reverse complement strand
GTGCCTTCGGCCCGTGTGCCTTGGGGGGGCTTGCATTCGGCCAATTTAATCTCGGTTTGGGCGACGTCGCTCAACCGCTCCTTGGCGGCGCGCGCCGCCACCAGCAGCCGGCGCCAGCGGCGCGGATCCTCGGCGGCGATCCGTGACTCGTCGCCGAGCCCGAACCGGCGACAGTAGGCGGCGGCGAGCGCACGGTCGAAGTCGTCGCCGCCGAGCAGCGCATCACCGGCGGTCGCGATCACCTCGAACACGCCGCGCGACAGCCGCAGGATCGACAGGTCGAAGGTGCCGCCGCCGAGGTCGTAGACCGCGAACCGCCCTTCGCTGCGGTGATCGAGCCCGTAGGCGATCGCCGCCGCGGTCGGCTCGTTGAGCAGCCGCAGCACGTCGAGCCCGGCCAGCCGCGCTGCATCCTTGGTCGCCTGGCGCTGCGCGTCGTCGAAATACGCCGGGACCGTGACCACCGCGCCGGCGAGTTCACCGTCGCCGAGTCCGAGCGACGCGACCGCGCGCTCGCGCAGCACGCGCAGGATCTCGGCCGAGACCTCGACCGGCGTCCGGTCGCCGGCAGCGGTCCGGATCGCGACGATGCCGTCCCGGCCGCTTTCGCTGCCGGTGCCGGCCTGACCATCCTCGCCGGCCGGCTGCGCGAGCGCCACCAGCGCGTACGGCAGGTGCTGCGTCCGGGCATCGCGCAGCCCGCGCCCCATCAGCCGCTTGACCGAGGCGATCACATCGTGCGGATTCTCGGCGATCCGCTCGGCGGCGGCAGCACCGACCACCGGCGGCGCGTCGGCCGAGTAGCGGACCACCGACGGCAGCAGCACGCGGCCCTCAGCATCGGGCAAAGCCTCGGCAGTGCCCGAGCGGACCACGGCGACCAGCGAATTGGACGTGCCGAGATCGATCCCGATCGCGACGCGCCGACGGTGCGGGTCCGGCGACATGCCGGGTTCGGAGATCTGCAGCAGCGCCATCGTGGATGAACTCTCAGCGCGGGCCCGCTTCGGGACGGCGCAACACCTCGCGCAACTCGGCCTGCAGCCGGTCGAAGAACATCAGCCGGCGGACACCGGCGGCGGCGGCGGCGTAGTCGCGGGCGTCGTCGAGCTGGGCGCCGATGCGGCCGATCACGGCATCGCGCTCGGCGGCGAGCTGCGCGCCGAGCGCGAGTGCGGCGGCGCGCGGCTTGCCGCGGACGTCGTCGATCGCTTCGCGCCATTCGATCTGCGCGACCAAAAAGTCCGCCGGCATCGCGGTATTGCGCTCGGCATCGATCGCGACGCCATGACGCTCGCACAGATAGGCGGCACGGCGCATCGGATCCGACAGCGTCCGATACGCCTCGTTGCCGTTGGCCGCCAGCTGCAGCGCCAGGCGCCGCTCGGCGTCGCTGCCGGCGGCGTAGCGGTCCGGATGAACCGCCGCCTGATAGCGGCGGAAGCGGCTGTCGAGCTCGGCCTGGTCGATCGCGAACGTCTCGGGCAGGCCGAACAGCTCGAAATGCGAACGGGTGACCGGCGATTTCGCCTGTACGCTGCTCACTGCGGCTTCGGTCGCCCGGCCCGGGCCGGAGTCCGTGCGGCCCGGAGTCCTAGACCTGGAACGACTCGCCGCAGCCGCATTCGCTTCGGACATTCGGATTGTTGAACTTGAAGCCTTCGTTGAGTCCTTCGCGAACGAAGTCCAGCTCGGTTCCGTCGATATAGGCGAGGCTCTTCGGGTCGACCAGCACCTTGACGCCATTGCTCTCGAACACGACGTCGCCTTCGAACGGCGCATCGGCGTATTCGAGCTTGTACGCCAGCCCCGAACAGCCAGTGGTCTTGACGCCGAGCCGCAGCCCGATGCCCTTGCCCCGGTTGCTCAGATAGCGTTCGATGTGCCGCGCTGCTGCCGGCGTCAACGAGATGGCCATGGCCTCGATGTCCTGTCGCGTCTGGTGTGCTCTTGCCTGCCGTGCCGTCGCCTGTCTGCCTGCCGTGCCCCGCCGTGCCGGTGCGCCCGCCTCAGGCCGCCTGCTCGGCCGGTGTCGCCGCGGCGGCGAGCTCCGGATGCTTGCGGCGATAGTCCTCGACTGCGGCCTTGATCGCATCCTCGGCCAGGATCGAACAGTGGATCTTGACCGGCGGCAGCGCCAGCTCTTCGGCGATCTGGGTATTGCGGATGCCCATCGCCTGATCGAGCGATTTGCCCTTGACCCATTCGGTGACCAGCGAAGACGATGCGATCGCCGAGCCGCAGCCGTAGGTCTTGAACTTCGCGTCCTCGATGACCCCGGTCGGACCGACCTTGATCTGCAGCTTCATCACGTCGCCGCAAGCCGGTGCGCCGACCATGCCGGTACCGACCGACGTGTCGCCCTTGTCGAGCGAGCCGACGTTGCGCGGGTTTTCGTAGTGATCGACGACCTTGTCGCTGTAAGCCATTGCCTTTCCCCTGTATCCGCCGGCCTCAGTGGGCTGCCCACTGGACCGTGTTGATATCGATGCCCTCTTGCACCATCTCCCAGAGCGGCGACATCTCGCGCAGCTTGCCGACCTTGCTCTTCATCAGGTCGATGGTGAAGTCGATGTCGGCTTCGGTGGTGAAGCGACCGATCGAGAAGCGGATCGAGCTGTGCGCCAGCTCGTCGCTGCGACCGAGCGCGCGCAGCACGTACGACGGCTCGAGGCTCGCCGAGGTGCATGCCGAACCCGACGACACCGCGATGCCCTTGACCGCCATGATCAGCGACTCGCCTTCGACGTAGTTGAAGCTGACGTTGAGGTTGTGCGCGACCCGGTGCTCGAGATCGCCGTTGATGTAGATCTCGTCGATCTCCGACAGGCCGCGCAGCAGCCGGTCCCGCAGCATCCGGATCCGCTCGTTCTCGGCATGCATCTCGAGCCTGGCGAGCCGGAAGGCCTCGCCCATGCCGACGATCTGGTGGGTCGCGAGCGTGCCCGAACGCATGCCCCGTTCATGCCCGCCGCCGTGGATCTGCGCTTCGATCCGTACCCGCGGCTTGCGCCGGACGAACAGCGCGCCGACGCCCTTCGGCCCGTAGGTCTTGTGCGCCGAGAAGCTCATCAGGTCGACCGGCAGCGTGGCCAGGTCGATATCGACCTTGCCGGTCGCCTGCGCGGCGTCGACATGGAAGATGATCTTCCGCTCGCGCAGCAGCTTGCCGATCGCCGCGACGTCCTGGATCACGCCGATCTCGTTGTTGACCAGCATCACCGAGACCAGGATCGTGTCGCTGCGCAGCACCGCGGTCAGCCGCTCGAGATCGATCAGCCCGTCGTCCCGGACATCGAGATAGGTGACCTCGAAGCCCTGCCGCTCGAGCTCGCGCATCGTGTCGAGCGTCGCCTTGTGCTCGGTCTTCACGGTGATCAGGTGGCGGCCGCGTTCCTTGTAGAACTGGGCCGCGCCCTTCAGCGCAAGATTGATCGATTCGGTCGCGCCCGAGGTCCAGACCAGCTCGCGCGGATCGCAGTTGACCAGCGCGGCGACCTGGGCGCGCGCCTCCTCGACCGCCTGCTCGGCAGACCAGCCGTAGACGTGGCTGCGCGAGGCCGGATTGCCGAACTGCTCGCGCAGGTACGGAATCATCTTGTCGGCGACGCGCGGATCGACCGGTGTCGTCGCCGAATAGTCGAGATAGATCGGTTGCGACATGACGCCCCTGCGATCAGCTCGGTGTATTGACGCGGGTGCCGTCGGCGTCGATCGGCTGCAGCGTGGAAGTCGGCAGCTCCAGCGCGGCGCGGTGTTCGCGCAGCACCGAGATCTGCTTGGTCGGCGCCTTCTGATCGCGCGCCCGCTGCTGATCGACCAGATCCTGCAGCGAGACCGAATCCAGATAGTCGATCATCCGCTTGGTCAGCGTTGCCCACAGCTCGTGGGTCATGCACGGACCGTCGTCCTGGCAGTTTTCCTTGCCGCCACATTGAGTCGCGTCGAGCGGCTCGTCGACGGCGAAGATGATGTCGGAGACGCTGATCTCGCGTGACGGCCGGGCCAGCGAATAGCCGCCGCCCGGGCCGCGCGTGCTTTCGACCAGCTCATGCCGGCGCAGCTTGCCGAACAGCTGTTCGAGATACGACAGCGAAATCTTCTGGCGTTGGCTGATGCCGGCCAGCGTCACCGGACCGTTGTGCTGGCGCAGCGCCAGATCGATCATCGCGGTTACCGCAAAACGCCCTTTCGTTGTCAGACGCATGGATTGCCTCACTCGCTGAAATACCAGATGGTTTAGCTCAAGTATAAGGGAAGTACCCGACTGCGACAGTCGACATAACCCTGATGCCGGGTCGCCTTCCGGGAATCGGCAACACCGCCGACGGCGGCAGTGTCCGAAATCGTGGCCGCCCCGCCAATCGGGTATCGGACGGCCCCATGAGGTCGGTTGAAAGCCCGCTTCGAATCGAGCCCGGGATCCGGGCGGCGGCCAACCCCGGCGGCTGCCGCGCCTGCCGGGGCCGGTTCCGGCGCCACCGCAACTGCCGGACCAGCCGGCGAGTCCGGCCGGGCGCCCGGACGGCGGAGTGCGCGAGGATCCCGGCGCCCGGCCGGCCGGTCAGGCCGCCGCGACCTGCGTCGCGCGCCGGCGGGCGACCTCGAGCAGGCCGGAGCACGCATCCTCGATGTAATCGAGCGCGACGTCGAACGCCTGGCTGGCGCCCTGGTACGGATCCGGCACCGTCGCGGACTCATGCTCGCCGGCGAACCGCATCAGCAGCTGGATCTTGTGATGGTGACGCTTGTGCGCCTGCTGCTGCAGCAGGCTCAGATTGTCCCAATCCATCGCCAGGATCAGGTCGTACTCGTCGAAGTTCTGCACCTGAACCTTCTTGGCCGTCAGATCCGACAGATCGTAGCCGCGCTTGGCGGCAGCCGCCTGAGCCCGGCGATCCGGCTGCTCGCCCTGGTGGAATGCGTGCGTGCCCGCGGAATCGATCCGGACGACATCTTCCAGCCCGCCCTGCCGGACCATGTGGCGGAACACGCCGTGTGCCATCGGCGAACGGCAGATGTTCCCCATGCAGACGAACAGCACGCGCGTCGGCATCGCCATTGCCAAAGGTTCTCTCTTTCCCATGTTTTTCTGACTCGCTCTCTACTTTGCGTTAGCCGATTCCCTGACCCGAAAACTCGTTCAGGCGGCGCGATCCGATCGCCCGCCTGCCGGGGTGTCGCCGGCACGGCTGCCCGCGCCATCGACACCGAACAATGTCTCCTTGAGCCGCGCCAGCTGGTCTCGCACCTGCGCGGCTTTCTCGAACTCCAGATTTCTCGCGAAATCCTGCATCTGCTTCTCCAGACGCTTGATCTCCTTGGCCGCCGACTTCTCGCTGAGCGCCGCCACCGGCACGGTCGCGGCCAGCCTGGCCGACGACCCGCGCCCGGGGGACATCTCGTAGACGCCGTCGATCATCTCCTTGACCTGCTTGACCACCCCGCGCGGCACGATCCCCCGCGCGGCGTTGAAGCCGAGCTGCTTGTCGCGGCGCCGGCCGGTTTCGGCGAGCGTGCGCTCCATCGATTGCGTGATCCGGTCGGCATAGAGGATCGCCCGGCCCTCGAGGTGGCGCGCGGCGCGGCCGACCGTCTGGATCAGGCTGCGCTCGGAGCGCAGGAAGCCTTCCTTGTCGGCGTCGAGCACGGCCACCAGCGCGACCTCGGGGATATCCAGGCCCTCGCGCAACAGGTTGATGCCGACCAGCACGTCGAACACGCCGAGCCGCAGATCGCGGATGATCTCGACCCGCTCGACGGTCTCGACGTCGGAGTGCAGATAGCGGACCTTGACGCCGTGATCCGACAGGAAGTCGGTCAGGTCCTCGGCCATCCGCTTGGTCAGCGTCGTGATCAGCACCCGCTCGTCCTTCGCGACGCAGGCATTGATCTCCGACAGCACGTCGTCGACCTGGGTCGACGCCGGCCTGACCTCGACCACCGGATCGACCAGCCCGGTCGGCCGCACCACCTGCTCGACGACCTGGCCGGCATGCTCGCGCTCGTAATCCGCCGGCGTCGCCGAGACGAAGATGCACTGGCGCACCTTGCCCTCGAACTCCTGGAACGTCAGCGGCCGGTTGTCGAGCGCCGACGGCAGCCGGAAGCCGTACTGCACCAGCGTTTCCTTGCGGGCGCGGTCGCCGCGGTACATGCCGCCCAGCTGGCCGATCGTCACGTGGCTTTCGTCGATGATCATCAGCGCGTCGCCGGGCAGATAGTCGACCAGCGTCGGCGGCGGCTCGCCGGGCGCCGCGCCCGACAGATGCCGCGAGTAGTTCTCGATGCCCTTGCAGAAGCCGAGCTCCTGCAGCATCTCGAGATCGAACCGGGTCCGCTGCTCGAGCCGCTGCGCTTCCACCAGCTTGCCTTCGGCGTAGAACAGCTCGAGCCGCTCGGCGAGCTCGGCCTTGATCGTCTCGACCGCGCGCAGCACGGTGGCGCGCGGCGTCACATAGTGCGACGACGCGTAGACGACGAAGCGCGGGATCTTCTGGCGGATCCGGCCGGTCAGCGGGTCGAACAGCTGGATGCTGTCGACCTCGTCGTCGAACAGCTCGATCCGGACCGCGAGCTCGGCATGCTCGGACGGGAACACGTCGATGGTGTCGCCGCGGACGCGGAACGAGCCGCGCGAGAAGTCCGCGTCATTGCGCTTGTACTGCATCGCGACCAGCCGCTGCAGCAGCTCGCGCTGCGTCAGCTTGTCGCGCACCCGGACCACCAACCGCATGTCGAAATAGTCGCTCGGGTCGCCGATGCCGTAGATGCACGAGACACTGCCGACGATCACCACGTCGCGCCGCTCGAGCAGCGACTTGGTGGCCGACAGCCGCATCTGCTCGATATGCTCGTTGATCGACGAGTCCTTCTCGATGAACAGATCCCGCTGCGGAACGTAGGCTTCCGGCTGGTAGTAGTCGTAATAGGAGACGAAATACTCGACCGCGTTGTTCGGGAAGAACTCGCGCATCTCCGCATACAGCTGCGCCGCCAGCGTCTTGTTCGGCGCCAGCACCAGCGCCGGGCGGCCGGTCCGGGCGATGACATTGGCCATCGTGTAGGTCTTGCCGGAGCCGGTGACGCCGAGCAGCGTCTGGAACGACAGCCCGTCCGCGATCCCCTGCGTCAGCTGGTCGATGGCCGCAGGCTGATCGCCAGCCGGCGGAAACGGCTGGTAGAGCTGAAACGGGCTGCCTTCGAAGCTGACGAAGCGGCTCGTATCGAGAACCTGCTCCGTCATTGCCGGGGCGCGCCGCCGCCCGCCAGCGCCGGCCGGCGGATCTCGCTCGGCCTGACCGGCGAGGCCGGCAGCGACGGCGATCCGAGCCTCGTTTCCAGGCTGGGGCGTGATAACATTGCGGCGGTGCATCAGGTTCGTGCGCGGGACGTATTAGTATGAACCCGCAGATCGGAAAACACCAGCAAATTGCCTAAAAATTAGGCAATCATTGTGGCCGATAGTCGCGGCGGGTTCCGCGCCAAATCAGGATCTTAAGATGCCTTCCTCAGTGTTTGCTGGAATACCGCTAGCCCCGAAGGACCCAATCCTCGGCATCACCGAGCTCTACAACGCCGATCCGCGCACCGAGAAGGTGAATCTGGGTGCCGGCGTCTACTACGACGCCAACGGCAAGCTGCCGTTGCTCAGCTCGGTCCAGCAGGCCGAAACGACGTTGAGCGAGGCGCACAAGGCGCGCGGCTACCTGCCGATCGACGGCCTCGACCAGTACAACAAGGCGGTGCAATCGTTGCTGTTCGGTGCCGATTCGGCGCTGTTGACGGCGCCGGCGGCACAGAAGCGGGTCATCACCGTTCAGGCCCTGGGCGGCACCGGCGGCCTGCGGATCGGCGCCGATCTGCTGCGCCGCTTCAGCGGCGACGCCACCGTCTACATCAGCGATCCGAGCTGGGAGAACCACCGGGCGCTGTTCGAGGCCGCCGGCTTCCGGGTCGAGACCTACCCGTACTACGACGCCGAAAGCCGCGGCATCGACTTCTCGGCAATGCTGCACCGGCTCAAGGAAGCCGCCGACGGCTCGATCATCGTGCTGCACGCCTGCTGCCACAACCCGACCGGCGTCGACCTGACCGCGGATCAGTGGTCCGAGGTCATCGAGATCCTGAACGCCAAGCGCCACGTGCCGTTCCTCGACATCGCTTACCAGGGCTTCGGCGACGGCATCGATGCCGATGCCGCGGTCGTCCGCCGCTTCGCCGCCGGCGACCTGCCGTTCCTGGTGTCGAGCTCGTTCTCCAAATCGTTCTCGCTGTACGGCGAGCGGGTCGGCGCGCTGACCATGGTGCTGCCCAGCGCCGACGAAGCCCAGCGCGTGCTGAGCCAGCTGAAGCGCGTCGTCCGCGCCAACTACTCGAACCCGCCGACCCATGGCGGCGCCATCGTCACGGCCGTACTCAACACGCCGAAGTGGCGCGCGCTCTGGGAAGAGGAGCTGGCCGGCATGCGCACCCGCATCAAGAAGATGCGCGGCGAACTGGTCAGCCGGCTCAAGGCGGCCGGCGTCAAGCAGGATTTCAGTTTCGTCGAGCGCCAGCGCGGCATGTTCTCGTACTCGGGCCTGACTGCGGCGCAGGTCGACCGGCTGCGCGACGAGCATGCGATCTACGCCGTCAGCAGCGGCCGGATCTGCGTCGCCTCGCTCAACGAGGGCAATATCGCCCGGGTGGTCGGCGCGATCGTACAGGTACTGTGACGGGCGGTCTTCCGACTGGTCTGCCGTCCGTCGAGCCGGCCGGCACCGCCCGGCTCGGCGCGTGAAGTTCGGCGCTTGAACCTTCTGTCACCAGCCAGTGACTCATTTGTCGCTGGCACGCCGGCCCCGCTATACTAGCGGGCTGTTCCCCGATAGCTCAGTCGGTAGAGCGACGGACTGTTAATCCGCAGGTCCCTGGTTCGAGTCCAGGTCGGGGAGCCAAGAAATTCAATGATTTACGGCGCTTTCCCAGGCGCCGTTTTTCTTAGGTTTTTCCGGGACTGCATGGCCCGATGGAACCAGACTGCATCGTCGATCGGCCAGCGACGCGATCAGATTACCTCTTCGCGCAAACCCGCTCGGCCTGTCGCGAACGCAAACCAGATCTCCGTCTCGTTGCCATCAATCGTGCCGTCCGGGTCCTGCATATCACCCCCATCTCCGCCGCTCGACCATCCGTTGCCGGGCATGCGCGGATAGCTTGACGTTCCCCGTATCCCGCGCGAGGGTGCGAACCAGCCAGCACGTCGGCATCGTTCATCGCTCGGTCCTCGGAATCATCTACCCGTAGATATCGCGTGTCGTCGATTCTGGCCGTTTACGATCTATCGATAATTCGACTATCATGGAACTATGCAAGAAACAGAAGTAGTCCAATCACTTGCGGCGCTGGCTCAGCCGATGCGCCTGCGGGTGTTCAGGAAACTCGTGGTCGCTGGCGCCGACGGCCTCACGCCGGGCGTGCTGGCCGGGCAGCTCGAAGTGCCGGCGGCCACGCTGTCCTTCCATCTGAAGGAGTTGCTGCATGCCGGCCTGGTCAGCCAGGAGCGAGCGAGCCGCAATCTGATCTATCGGGCCAATTTCGAGCAGATGAACGATCTGCTCGGATTCCTCACCGAGAACTGCTGCGGCGGACAGCCGTGCGGCCCCTCCACCACCAGTTGCAAGCCCTCTCGGCCCGCGTCCTCGTCATCCACCGCCCGGAGAACCTCTCATGAAGCGCTTCCACGTGCACGTCCACGTCAATGACCTGGCCAGGAACATCGCGTTCTACTCGGCGATGTTCGACCAGCAACCCGCCCGCACCGAGGCGGACTACGCCAAATGGATGCTTGAAGACCCGCCGGTGAACTTCGCGATCTCCACGCGGGGCGAAGCGACCGGCATCGATCATCTGGGCATCCAGGTGGATGACAAGGAGCAGCTAACCGAGATCCGCGGCCACGCGGCCAAGGCCGGCATGGCGATCCTCGACGAGGGCGAGACGACCTGCTGCTACGCCCGCAGCGACAAATACTGGGTTCAGGACCCTCAAGGTGTCGCGTGGGAGCAGTTCCACACGCTGGACACCATTCCCGTGTTCGGCATGCCGAAGGTGCCGGCTGCCGGTGGCTGCTGCGCGCCGAGCGCGCGGGAGCCTGCAGTTGCCTCGGCGACAGCCGGGCGCGCCAAAGCCTGCTGCTGAAGGCCACCGATGGTTTCCAAAGCATTGAACGTGCTGTTCCTGTGCACGCACAACTCGGCGCGCAGCATCATGGCCGAAGCGTTGCTGAACGCTGGGGGCAAGGGGCGCTTCCGTGCCTACTCCGCCGGCAGCAGCCCGCGTGAGAACCAACGACCCCACCCGATGGCACTGCGTGTGCTGAACGAGGCAGGCGTGGAGACCGGCGCGTTGGCCAGCAAGACCTGGGACGTATTCGCCAAGCCCGATGCGCCGCACATGGACCTGATAATCACCGTCTGCGACAACGCCGCCGGGGAGGTCTGCCCAGTCTGGCCAGGCCATCCCGCTACAGCGCATTGGAGCTACCCGGACCCCTCCGAAGTGTCGGGCACCGAGGAAGCGCGCCACGAAGCGTTCCGCAAGACGCTGCACACGATCAGGCATCGCTTGGAGTTGCTGGTGAACTTACCAGCCGAACGCTTGCAGGTCGCAGCGTTGCAACAAAGCGCACGCGACCTGGCGAAGCAGACATGACGGCTCGCACCGGTTTGCAAGTCGGCGTCGCCTCCGTGGAGGACGGCGGCAGGCCACTGGCGCACACTCGCAGCATTCCACGTGTACTGCTAGCCGAGTTTGCGGGAACGGCCATGCTGCTGTGCGCCGTGATCGGCTCCGGCATCATGGCAGAGCGCCTGAGCGGCGGGAACAACGGTGTCGCCCTACTGGCCAACACGCTGGCGACCGTATTTGCGCTGTACGTGCTGATCGAGACCTTGTCGCCAATCAGCGGTGCACATTTCAATCCGGTCGTAACGCTGATCCTGGCGGCGCGCGGCGATCCGGGTGCGCACGATCGCTGGTCTTTGACGGCCTTGTACGTTATTGCTCAGCTCGCCGGTGCAGTCGCCGGTGCCTTGCTGGCAAACGCGATGTTCGACATGAACATCGTGCAGATCAGCACCAAGGTCCGCGCAAGCCCTGGGCAGTGGCTGGCGGAGGCCGTTGCCGCCGCAGGGCTGATGTTCGTGATCCTGCGCTCGCCCATCGGCAGGGGCAGCATGCTTGTAGCCGCCTACATCGGGACCGCCTACTGGTTTACTGCGAGCACTTCGTTTGCCAATCCTGCGGCGGTGATGGGACGGATCTGGAGCGACAGTTTCGCAGGCATCGCGCCGCAAAGCGCGTTGCCGTTCGTCGTAGCGCAATTCGCGGGCGGCGCGGCCGGCGCCTGGCTTGCATCGACCTTGGGGAGACCCAAGAAGTGGTTCCACCCTTGGCAGCGCAGTGACCGATAGCGCATCCTTGAGTTGCACGGCGTCCGGATAGGGCATCCAATCCGTATCTCCTGGTCCGAGCCGAGGAGCACAGGTCTGGACCGGGGCGGCCGGAGCGGCGATCCTGCCGACGGTCGAGGATACGATGCGGCCGTTCTCGGCCCTGGCAGCCGGTGAGGGCTATCTGGTGGTACCGGCGGGAACTCGCTTGACGGGCTGGAAGTTGCGGCCCTGACTCCGGCCGCTGCCGCAGGTCGCGCAAGCCTCTTCCCGCGCTCCGTAAGCCCCGCGCACCCACAACCCCGGCAATCGAGTCCGGCGAGCGCGCCGCGGCAGAGATCCTCCGCTCGCAGGCACCAGCGTGAGCTAACAGCGAACTTCACCGTCGGTTCCGGCGGGAGCCGGCGACCGCGGGCATGTCCACTGCCCCCGCTATTGCCTCGGGACTCGCTCACGAAAAATGTCCCGTGTAAGAGTGCAACTTACCGATCGGAGAGACGCAACATGAAGTTCGACAAGAAGGCTGGATATCTGTTCTTCGGGCTCGCGATCGCGGCGGTCGCCGACGGTGCGTCGGCTCAGGCGGTGTCGACGGCCACGGCCCAACCGGAGCCGCCCGAGGGGCCGCTGACTCAGACGGTACGCGCAGCGACGGAACGGTTCCACGATGTGCAGGCAGCGATCGACGCACAATACGTGCTGCATGGCGGATGCGTCAGCGGGCCGGAAACCGGGGCCATGGGCGTCCACTACGTCAATGATTCGCTGGTCGCCGATGGTGCGCTCGACGCATCTCGTCCCGAGGCCCTGGTCTACGAGCCCGACGGTGCGCGTCTGCGTCTGGTCGCGGTCGAGTACATCGTTCTGGCAGAGCAGTGGAACGCGGTCAACGCCCACCCTCCGGTGCTGAACGGTCAGCACTTCCACTACGTTTCGGCGCCGAACCGCACAGGCATTCCGGCGTACTACCAGTTGCACGTCTGGGCATGGAAGGGGAACCCGAACGGCACGTTTTCCGACTGGAACCCGACGGTTCGCTGCGACAGCTACAGCCCACCCCACCATTAGGCTGCGGCGCGGACGTGGGGACAAAGCGGCCCGGCTCACAGGCTCGACTGGCTCGAGGCCAGGTGGTCCAGCCGGTCGCTCAGCCCTTGACGCACACCACCTGCTTCAGCGTGTGCACCACCTCGACCAGGTCGCGCTGTGCCGCCATCACCGCGTCGATGTCCTTGTAGGCCGCCGGCGTCTCGTCGATGACGTCCTGGTCCTTGCGGCATTCGACGCCTGCGGTTGCGGTACGGTGGTCGGCCAGCGTGAAGCGGCGCCTGGCTTCGCCGCGGCTCATTGCGCGGCCGGCGCCGTGGCTGCAGCTGTCGAACGACTCGGGATTGCCCTTGCCCCTTACGATGTAGCTGCGGGCGCCCATGCTGCCGGGGATGATGCCCAGCTGCCCCGCCCGCGCACTGACTGCGCCCTTGCGGGTGACGTAGACGTCCTCGCCGAAGTGACGCTCCCTGCTCACGTAGTTGTGATGGCAGTTCACCGCTTCGACATGGGCCTGGAAGTGCGGGTGGATCACCGTCTTCGCGGCTTCGATCACACGCTGCATCATCACCTCGCGGTTGGCCGCCGCGAACTGCTGCGCCCAGCCGACCGCGCGCACGTAATCGCCGAAGTAGCGGCTGCCTTCCTCGAAGTAGGCCAGGTCGCGGTCCGGCAGGTTGGCGTTGTTTCGCAGCGCGTCCTGCTTGGCCAGCTCGATGAACATCGTGCCGATGAAGTGGCCGACGCCGCGCGAGCCGGAGTGCAGCATGAACCAGACGAAGCCTGCCTCGTCCAGGCACACCTCGATGAAGTGATTGCCGGTGCCCAGCGTGCCCAGGTGCTGGACGTGGTTGGTCTTCTCCAGCTTCGGGTAGTCGCGGCACAGCGCCCTGAACGCCGGCTCCAGCTGCGCCCAGGCGGTGTCCACCGAGCCCGGCCGCTTCTGCCAGGCGCCGGGGTCGCGGCTGCCCGGCCGGCGGCCGTGCGGCACGGCGCGCTCGATCGCCGTGCGCAGCGGAGCTAGATTGTCGGGCAGGTTCCCGGCACGCAGCGTGGTCTTCGCGGCCATCATGCCGCAGCCGATGTCCACGCCGACGGCCGCCGGAATGATGGCCCGGCGGGTCGGAATCACCGAACCGACGGTCGCGCCGATGCCGAAATGCACGTCCGGCATCGCCGCGACATGCCGAAAGACGATCGGCAGCTTCGCGACGTTGACCAGTTGGCGCTTCGCGGCCTCCTCGACCGGCACGCCGCGGGTCCAGAGCTTCAGCGGCGTGCCGCCCGGCACGTCTTCGTGTATCCAGTTCGGTTCCGTCATGCGACGATTCTCGCTCGGAGCGTGGCGCCACGATCGGGTTGCAGCCGTTCCCAAGATGGTGATCCGCGTCTACAGTCTGACCTCGCCGAGCGAACGGAGAACGCGATGAGCCGGGAACACTGGGAACAGGTCTACGCGACCAAGGCGCCGGACGCCGTGAGCTGGTACGCGCCGCACCTGTCCGAATCGCTGGACTACATCCGCAAGACCGGCGTCGGGTGCTCGGCGTCGATCATCGATGTCGGCGGCGGCGAGGCGACGCTGGTCGATGACCTGCTGGACGCAGGCTACCAGCAGGTGAGCGTGCTCGACATCTCCGCCACCGCGCTGGAGGTCTGCCGGGAGCGTCTGTCGGAACGCGCTGCCGGCGTCCGCTGGATTGCCGCGGACGTGCTCGTGCATGCCTTCGAGCCCGCGTCGGTGGACGTATGGCACGACCGTGCCGTCTTCCACTTCCTGACCCGGCCGGCGCAGCGCATCGCCTACGTGCACCAGGTCGTGCGGGCATTGAGGCCCGGCGGCTTCGCCATCGTCGGCGCCTTCGGCCCACAGGGACCGCTGCAATGCAGTGGGTTGCCGGTGGCGCGCTACTCGTCGGACGAGCTGCACGACGAGTTCGGCGCACGCTTCCGGCTGCTCGATCACAGCCTGAGCGTACACACCACGCCCTGGGGCACGGCGCAACAGTTCGTCTACTGCTACTGCCGCCTCGAGCACTGAGCCGGCGACGCATGATGGCACCAGCGATCCCGCGCGAACAGATCACCGGCCTGGTGCTCGCCGGCGGGCGCGGCAGCCGCATGGGCGGCGTCGACAAGGGCCTGCAGATACACCACGGCATGCCGCTGGCACTGCACGCGCTGGTCCGGCTGCAGCCGCAGGTGGGGCCGGCGATGATCAATGCCAATCGCAACCTCGCCGCCTACGAAGCCATGGGCGTGCCGGTCTGGCCCGATCCGATCGCCGACTATCCGGGGCCGCTGGCCGGCCTGCTCGCCGGGCTGGAGCACTGCGAGACGCCCTGGCTGGTCACCGTGCCCTGCGACACGCCGAACCTTCCGGACGATCTGGTCGATCGCCTGGCCGTGGCTGCGGCCGCGAACGAGGCCGAGATCGTCATCGCCGCGACCCGCGAAGACGGCCGCATCCGGACTCACCCGGTGTTCTCGCTGCTGAAGACCGAGCTGATCGAGAGCCTGGTCGGCTATCTGCAGGCCGGCGAGCGCAAGGTCGGCCGCTGGATGGCACGGCACCGCAGCGTCGTGGCCGAGTTCGAGGACGCGGCGGCCTTCTTCAATGCCAACACCGCGGACGAGTTGCGCAGCCTGCAGCGCTGATCAGCGCTGCGGGCGTTGATCAGCGGGTCGTCTGGCCGCGCGCGTCGCGGGCACCGGTTGCCTGATCGCGGCGCGCCGGGCGGCCGCCGCTGGTGATCCAGTGCGCCTGCCGCACGTTCCGAACCAGCTCCCGCCGCGCCTTGAACACGAACCAGGCGAGCAGCACGAACTCGAGCGGCGTCCAGATCGGCTGCCAGCCGACCACCGCGCCGACACCGGTCGATATCAGGATGAAGAACAGCAGCCGGGTCGTGCCGACTTGATCGTCCCGGTACGGCAGGCCGGTGACTCGGTAGGTGTAGTACGGCACCCAGCGCGCGAGCGCATGGGCGATGAGCGCGGCCGCACCGATCGGCGTGACGCTGACGACCGCGACCAGCGACATCGAGCGCAGCAGCTGCAGGCCGGCGAACAGCCAGATCCGCGTCAGCTTGTCGAGGCGGTTGTAGAGCCGGAACCAGACGAAGGTCACGACCAGCACCGCTGACCAGGCCAGCAGATCTTCCGCGGCCGGTACCGCCGGCCAGCGCAGCAGCAGCAGCGCCGCCGCGCCGCAGCCGGCGGCCCAGAACCAAGGCCGGAAGACCGGGAACCGCACCGGGCGCTCGCGGAACTCCGCCGTCAGCTGCGGATCCTTCTCGTAGCGGGCGCCGGTCCGGTCGTTGTCGACATAGCCGCACTCGTAGATCGCCCAGAACGAGGTCGACAGCAATGCCAGGCCGGCGATGTGCAGCAGCGGCTGCGTCGCGAGCGTCAGGCTCGCCAGCACCCAGACCGAGAATTCGTCGCTGATGATGCTGCGATAGATGAAGTTCAGCCGCGGCCGCTTGATCCGGCTGATGTACAGGCCGGGAAGATAGACGCTCTGGAACGCCGGCACGAAGTGCGCCCGCGGCCAGATCACCCGCAGCGGCCGCGCGCAGAATTGCAGCAGATCGCGGTCGTCGAGGGAATCGGTGATCACGAGCGCGCCGCTGGCCGCGGTCTCGCCGAGCCTCTCGACGACCATCGCGCGCTTGCCGGCGCTGCGGTCGCGGAAGCGCCAGCAGCTCATCGCCAGCACCGGAATGCCGGCGGCCCCGATCGCCGCCACCAGCGGCGTGACGATCGGCCGGAAGCCGCGCGTCACGATCGCCTTCGGTTGCCGGCAGGCCACGAGCGCGGCGAGCAGCTCGCCATTCGCATGCGCGCGCCCCAGCCGGCGAACGGCGTACCGCCAGGTCATCGCCGACCACGGCATCAGCAGCAGGATCGCCGCAACGCGCCAGACGTCGCGGGTCTGCACGCCGCCGGTCAGGCGCCACGGCCGCAGCAGCTCGAGCAATTTCATCAGCAGGAACGCAACCGGCGCCGGCCACGCATGATCGATGAAATCCTCGGTCGAATTGCGCAGATAGAGGGTTTCGTCGAGGTCGACGAGGACCGTTCCGTGATGAGACGCGAGCTCGCGCAATGCAATTTCGGGCGTGGAATCGAACCGTCTGTGCAGCATTCAGCCGGCGAGCAGATGGCATGCCCAGCAGCGCGCCGCAGCGCGAGCCCGGTCCCGCCTGCGCGCCCCGTCATCTGGAGCGATCTCATCTGGACCCATCACTTCCAGTGCACTGGGCTTGCTGGTCCTGGCCGTCTTACAGCACCATTCCAGAATTACACAAAATTGCACAGTCCGCAGCGGTCCGCCGCCACCGGCGCTGATCCAGCACAGGAGAGTCTCCCGATGTCGCAGCCGTCCCGCACACCGTTCACGATCTACCGGACGCGCAGGACGCTGACGCTCGACCCGAACCGGCCGCAGGTGACCCACGTCGCAGTCCGCGATGGCCGGATCCTCGGCGCCGGCGCACTCGACGAACTGACGCCATGGGGCGATCACGTGATCGACGATCGCTTCGCCGACCGGGTGCTGATGCCCGGCTTCGTCGAGGGGCACTGTCATGTGATCGAAGGCGCGTTCTGGCGCTTCCTCTACGTCGGCTACCACGACCGGATGGATCCGGACGGCCGGATCTGGCCGGGGCTGAAGAATCTGGCGGCGGTGATCGAGCGGCTGCAGCAGGCCAACGCCGACAGCGGCGGCGCGACCACCCCGCTGGTCGCCTGGGGCTTCGACCCGATTTATTTCCGCGACCGCCGCTGCGTGCGCGCCGACCTCGACCGGGTCTCGACCGCGCGGATCGTCACGGTGATGCATGCGAGCGGCCATATCATCAATACCAACAGCGCCGGTCTCGCGGCAGTCGGCTGGCTGCGCACCGGCGTCTCGCATCCGGGCATTCCGCTCGGCGCGGACGGCCAGCCGACCGGCGAGATCAAGGGCCCGGAAGCAATGGCGCCGGTGTACGAGAAGTCCGGCGTCGACCGCGGCGTGATGAGCGGCGACGTCCAGGCGGTCGAGGCGTTCGGCAAGCTCGCGGTCCGCACCGGGGTCACCACCGCGACCGATCTGGCATCGCCGCTGCCCGACGACAGCGTCGCGGACATGCTGGCGGCAACCGGCGCTGCCCACTATCCGCTGCGGGTCGTGCCGCTGCTGCGGCAACTGGCGCAGCCGGTGGCCGAGACCATCGAGCGCGCGGTGGCGCTGCGCGCCCGCAGCACCGAGCGGCTGCTGCTCGGTCGGGTCAAGGTCGTCATGGACGGCTCGATCCAGGGCTTCACTGCGCGGCTGCGCGAGCCCGGCTACTTCAACGGCGCGCCGAACGGGCTCTGGTACACGGCGCCCGAACAGCTGCGCGAGATCCTGACGCTCGCGCTCGAGCACGGCGTGCTGGTCCATCTGCACACCAACGGCGATGCGGCGACCGAACTGGTGCTCGACACGATGGAACAGGTGCTGACGCATCGCCCGGTGCGCGACCATCGCTTCACGCTGCAGCATTGCCAGCTCGCCGACGAGGGGCAGTTCCGCCGGATGGCGGTGCTCGGCATGGCGGTCAACCTGTTCGCCAACCATACCTTCTATTGGGGCGACGAACACCGGACCCAGACGGTCGGCCCCGAACGCGCCGCGCGGATGAATGCCTGCGCCTCGGCGCTGCGCCACGGCGTGCCGTTCGGCATCCACTCCGACGCGCCGGTGACGCCGCTCGGTCCGCTGTTCACCGCCTGGTGCGCGGTCAACCGGCTGACCGCTTCGGGCTTCCCGCTCGGCCCGGCGCAACGGATCGCGGTCGATGCCGCGCTGCGCGCGGTGACGATCGGCCCGGCATTCACGCTGAAGCTCGATCACGAGATCGGCACGATCGCCGCCGGCAAGCGCGCCGATTTCGCGGTGCTCGACGCCGATCCGACCGAAATCGACCCGATGGCGCTGAAGGACCTGCGGGTCCACGGCACGGTCCAGGGTGGCCGGGTCTTCGATGCGCCGTGAGCATCACCTGCCGGTCCTGGTCGTCGCCGGCTATCTCGGCGCCGGCAAGACCTCGCTGCTGAACGATCTGCTGCGTCGCGCCCGTGCGCTCGACCGCCGGGTGGCGGTGCTGGTCAACGACTTCGGCGCGCTGGCGATCGACCGCGACCTGATCGAAGCCGCCGATGACGCGATGATCGCGCTCGACGGCGGCTGCGTCTGCTGCACCTTCGGCGCCGACCTGCTCGGCACGCTGGCGACGCTGAGCCAACGCGCCCCCGGCATCGAACGCATCGTCGTCGAGGCGAGCGGCGTCGCGTTGCCGGCACCGCTCGCGGCCACCATCGACCTGTCACTCGCGCACCGGACCGAAGCCGTGGTCGTCGTCGCCGACGCCGAGACGCTCGCCGAACGGCTCGCCGACCGTTATGTCGGCGACACGGTGAGCCGGCAACTGGCGGCGGCGGACCAGGTGCTGCTGACCAAGACCGAGTCGCTCGCCGCCGCGGCCTGCAGCGAAGCGCTGCGGCGCGCGGCCGATGCGGCCCCGCAGGCCGCCGTGATCGCGGCACCGGCGGGCTCCGCGGCCCGCGCCGGCTGGCTCGACGCGCTGTTGCTCGACGCGTTGCCGGTGGAGGCACCGCCCGACGTCGCGACGCCCGGCGCCTCGCCGGCCGGGCCGCAGGGGTCCACCGCGGCCCGGCGAGCCGCCGCCGGCGGCGCTGACGCCTACCTCGGTACCGCAGCAGCCCGCTCGCGTGCGTCGGGCGCGCACCCGTTCACGACGCTCACCTGGCAGGCCGACCGGCCGCTCGACAGCGACGCGATCGTTGCCGCGCTGCACCGCCATCGCGAGGCGATCGTCCGCAGCAAGGGGATCATCGCCGACGGCGATGCCGGCTGGTACGTGATCCAGGGCGTCGGCGCGCGGGTCACCCGGACGCCATACGCCGGCGCCGTGCCGCCAACGAGCCCGTCGCGCCTGGTCTGTTTCGTACTGGACGAAAACGGCGGAGCACCGCCGCAGCTCGCCGCAACGCTGGCCGCGCTCGGCCTCGAAGCGCTCGAACCCGTATTCTGATCTGTTAGCCCGCCCTTTCGCTGGAGGAGATTGCCATGACCCACTTCACTCACCGCCGAGCGCTGCTCGGAACGCTGGCCTACGGTTCCGCCGCCACGATCTGCGGTATCCCGCTGGCAACCCTGGCGCAGGCGGCCCGCGGCGGCACGGTGGTGCTCGGCACCACGCAGAAGCCGCGCCACCTGAACTCGGCGGTGCAGTCGGGCTGGGCGACGATGATGCCGGCCAGCCAGATCTTCGCGACGCCGCTGCAGCTCGATGCGAAATGGCAGCCGCAGCCGTACTTCGCCGAGTCCTGGTCGGTCTCCGACGACGGGCGCAGCATCACGCTCAAGCTGCGCCAGGGCGCGACCTTCCACGACGGCAAGCCGATCACCGCCGAGGACGTCCAGTTCTCGATCGAGGCGGTGCGCGACAACCACCCGTTCCAGACGATGCTCCAGCCGGTCAACGGCGTCACGATCGCGGATGCCCGGACCGTGACGGTCCGGCTGTCGCAGCCCCACCCGGCGCTGGCGCTGGCGATGTCGACGTCGTTCCTGCCGATCCTGCCGAAGCACGTGTTCGGCGGCGGCACCGACCTCAAGGTCCATCCGCGCAATGCCAGCCCGGTCGGCTCGGGTCCGTTCCGGCTGGTCGAGTTCAAGCCCGGCGAGCACATGATCCTCGAACGCTTCCAGAACTTCTTCATCAAGGACTTTCCGAAGCTCGACCGGCTGATCATCCGCGAGTACAAGGACCCGGCAAGCCTGCTGCTGGCGTTCGAGCGCGGCGAGATCGACGGCTATCCGATGATGGCCGATCCGCGCGATATTCAGCGCGCCCGCAAGGTCAAGGGCGCGACCGTGGTCGAGAACTCGGCGCCGGCGCTCGGCCCGATCGGCTGGCTCGCATTCAACACCAAGCATCCGCAGCTGTCCGACAAACGGGTCCGTCAGGCGATCAACTTCGCGATCGACAAGAAGTTCGTCATCGAGACGCTGTTCGAGAAGACCCATCTGCGCGCCACCGGTCCGATCGCGGTCAGCAGCCCGTTCTACACGGCCGACGTCGAGAAGTACGAGCTCGACATCGCGCGGGCGAACAAGCTGCTCGACGAAGCCGGCCTGAAGCCGGGCGCCAACGGCATCCGCTTTTCGGTTGCGGTCGACGCGACCCCGGGCGGGCCCGACCAGCGGGCGATCCAGGAATACATGAAGCCGGCGCTCGCGAAGGTCGGCATCGAAGCCAACGCCCGGTCGTCGCCGGACTTCCCGACCTGGGCGCGGCGGATCTCGAGCCACCAGTTCGACATGACGGTCGACGGCGTCTGGAACTGGGGCGACCCGGTCATTGGCGTGCACCGGACCTGGCTGACCTCGAACATCCGGCCCGGCGTGATCTGGTCGAACACCCAGAGCTATTCGAATCCGAAGGTCGACGAGTTGCTCACCGCAGCGTCGAGCGAGATGGATCCGGCCAAGCGCAAGGCGCTCTACGGCGAATTCCAGAAGATCGTGGTCGACGATTGCCCGGTCGCATTCCTCTACCAGATCAACTGGCACGACGGGTTCGGCGCCAACGTCACCGGCCTGCCGCAGAGCCCCTGGGGCGTCTGCTCGCCGGAGCTGGAGCTCGGCGTCAAGAAAGCATGACGGCTCCCAGCCGAAACCCGGTCTGAGTCGCTCCGATGGCGGTCACGATCCTGCTGCTGCGGCGGCTCGGCTACGCGGCCCTGCTGGTGCTCGCGGTTCTGGCGATCAACTTCGCATTGATCCAGGCGGCGCCGGGCGATCCGGCGCTGGTGATCGCCGGCGAGATGGGCGGCGCCGATCCGCAGATCGTCGAGGAGATCCGGCGCAGCTACGGCCTCGACCGGCCGGTGCTCGAGCAGTTCACCCGCTACATCGGCCGTGCGATCCAGGGCGACCTCGGCACGTCGTATCTGTTCAACCAGCCGGTACTCGATCTGGTCCTGCAGCGGCTGTGGCCGACCGTCCTGCTGGTGCTGACCGCGCTGATCTTCGCGATCATCGTCGGTTCGGCGCTCGGCATCCATGCCTCGCGCAAGCCCGACAGCGTCGCGAGCGGTGCGGTCACCGTGCTGTCGCTGGTCGGCTACGCGATGCCGGTCTTCTGGACCGGCATCTTGCTGGTGATCCTGTTCGGCAAGGTCTGGCCGATCATGCCGATCGCCGGCATGCGCGACGTGCGGCTGTTCGGCGGGCCGCTCACGACCGCCCTCGACGTGCTGCACCATCTGGTGCTGCCGGCGCTGACGCTCGCGCTGGTCTATCTGGCGCAGTACAGCCGGCTCGCGCGCGCCAGCATGCTCGAGGTGCTCGGCTCGGACTACATCCGGACCGCCCGCGCCAAGGGCCTCGGCGAGCGCGTCGTCATCTACAAGCACGCGCTGCGCAACGCGCTGATGCCCATCGTGACGCTCGCCGGCCTGCAGTTCGGCAACCTGATCTCGGGCGCGGTGCTGGTCGAGACCGTGTTCTCGTGGCCGGGGCTGGGCACGCTGGCGTTCGACGCGATCCTCGGCCGCGACTATCCGACGCTGCTGGGCGT
>JBFWQR010000134.1:0-22362 GCA_050249335.1 Lautropia sp. | reverse complement strand
CTATAGTCCCGGCCGCTTCAGTCGCCTCGACGGCGGATACCAGCAGGTTCCATGGGAAGGGCACTTCAGGGACTATCGGGTCCGGACCGGCATGCGTGTCCCGATGTATGGTGAAGTCGGCTGGTACGACGACGGGGTGCTGCAATTGGTCTGGAAGGGGAATATTCTCGACGTGCGGTATGACGGCGGTTAGGCGTAAGGGAAATAGAATGTATTTATCAGCAACACATATCGCCGAAATGGCAGGGCAGAGGAAAATCCACTTCCTTAACGACAACGCTGCCGCGATCGGCGCGGACAGTCATGCGATCGGCCCGGGAGATTGGACTTCCCCCTTCATACCTTCGAAATGGCGGCGGCGAAAGCCGCCGGATCGCTCCTATGAAACGTACTCTTATCAGTTCCGGTTCCTCATTCGAACAGGAGATCGGCTATTCTCGAGCGGTTGTTCAGGGCGATTGGATATTCGTATCTGGCACCACGGGCTTCGACTACTCGACGATGAGCATCGCGGATGGTGTTCAGGCGCAGGCGGAACAGTGCCTGAGGAACATAGAAGGAGCGTTGCTTCAGGCAGGTTCCAGTTTGAAAGACGTGGTTCGCGTAACCTACGTACTTCCCGATGGGAAGGATTTTCCTGAATGCTGGCCGGTCTTGAGAAAGTACTTCGGCGAGGTACGTCCCGCTGCGATGATGATCTCGGCAGCGTTACTGGATCCTCGAATGCGGATCGAGATCGAGGTCACCGCTCTCAGACAAGGGAATAGGGCTCAGGATCAGAGGTGATGCCTGTGCACGGCTGGCTACTCCGGCAAGGGCCGAGGGCGTATCGCTGAAGCGCTGGTTCTCACTTTCATCGCCCAAGGCTTGGGCGGCGCTTGACTGGAAACAGAATGTACCTATCAGCAACACACATCGCCGAAATGGCAGGGCAGAGGAAGGTCCACTTCCTCAACGACAACGCTGTTCGCCTCGACAAGTCTCTCGGAGACGCGGCAGGCCTCGAGAACATCGGTGTTCACCTCATTACCGTTCAGCCCGGAAATTTTTCCACCGAGCTCCATGCGCATAGTGCGGAGGAGGAGTGTATTTATGTTCTGTCCGGTCATGGCACGGCCACGATCGGCGCGGAGAGTCATGCAATCGGCCCGGGAGATTTCATTGGCTGTCCCTTGAACGGCGTCGCTCATTGCATGAAGGCCGAAGGCTCGGAACCTTTGGTCTGTCTCGTAATCGGACAGCGCCTCTCTCACGATGTGACGGATTACCCCAATCGCAAGACGCGGCTCTACCGTAGTAACGGCGAACGGAATGTCGTCGAACATTCGAATATTCAGCATATCAAGCGGTAATACGCCGAACAGATCGCTGCAACGGGCAGTTGACCCGGCCACCCGTGCGTTGCCGCAGGCGGTCGTCCGCGTCAACTGTCGCTGAGCTCCGGAGTTCCAAGGGTATGCCAGTGCCGCGGTACGGGCGCTGGTGGCCATCGCGTTCTCTCGCCCGGGTATCGAGGCCGTCATCGCGCATACCCTGGCTGCACGGAATGCGTCGAATGCGGTTCTTCGCAAGGCCGGGTTCGCCTTCGCCGGCGAGCTTCCGAATCCGGAGGAGGGCGCCGTCTGGAGGTGGCGTCTGCCGAAGGCCGCCGGAGCTTCGGCGCGCGCGTGACGCCCGACGAACGATCGAGGTCATCGAGCCGCACGAGCCGACCTGCGGTATCGTCTGGGATCTGTTCGATCCGCGGATGCCGGTTCCGAGGAGGTCATCCCGATGAATGCCGTCGAGCTGGCGCGCGCCATTCCGAAAGCCGAACTGCATATCCATATCGAGGGGTCGCTCGAACCCGAGCTGATCTTCGAGCTGGCGCAGCGCAACCGGGTGGCGCTTGCCTATCCGGACGTCGCGGCGCTGCGCCAGGCCTACCGGTTCACCGATCTGCAGAGCTTCCTGGACATCTACTATGCCGGCGCCAGCGTGCTGCTGCGGGCGCAGGACTTCCACGACATGGCCTGGGCGTACTTCCAGCGGGCGGCGGCCGACCGGGTGCTGCATGCGGAGATCTTCTTCGATCCGCAGACCCATACCGCGCGCGGCGTCGCGATCGGCGAGGTCATCGAGGGGCTGGCGCAGGCCTGCCGGCGGGCGCGGTCGGAGCTCGGCATCAGCTCCGCATTGATCCTGTGCTTTCTGCGCCACCTCAGCGAAGAGGAAGCGTTCGCCACGCTGGCGGCGGCGTTGCCGTTTCGCGAGCACTTCGTCGGCGTCGGCCTCGATTCCAGCGAGGTCGGGCACCCGCCGGAGAAGTTCACCCGCGTGTTCGCGCGCTGCGGCGAACTCGGGCTGCGGCGGGTCGCGCATGCCGGCGAGGAAGGGCCGCCGGAGTACATGTGGCAGGCGATCGAGCTGCTCGGGGTCGAGCGGATCGACCACGGCGTCGCCGCGATCCGGGACTCACGGCTGCTCGACCGGCTGGCCGAGACGCGGCTGCCGCTGACGGTCTGTCCGCTGTCCAACCTGAAGCTGCGGGTCGTCGCCGATCTGCGCGACCATCCGCTGAAGCGGTTGCTCGACGCCGGCCTGTGCGTGACCGTCAACTCGGACGATCCGGCCTATTTCGGCGGCTACCTGAACGCGAACTTCGAGCAGACGGTGGCGGCGCTCGGGCTCGGCCGCGACGACGTGATCCAGCTCGCCCGCAACAGCTTCGAGGCGAGCTTCATCGGCGACGAGCGCCGCGGCGACTGTCTGCGCCAGCTTGAGGCCGTGACGGGATAGGCGGTGACTACTCGATCGCGATCGGATCGATCGTGTCGCGGTAGGTCGGCCAGAACGAGCAGTACAGCGCGGCGATCATCAGGAACACCAGCACCGGCGCGATCACCACCGAGCCGATCTGCGGCGGCACCATCGCGAGCAACGCCTGGACCAGCGCCGACAGCGCGATCGCGACGATGAACCAGCCGGCGAAGTAGAAGAAGAACGCACCCTTGTTGCGCCAGACCGCGATGGCGCTGAACACCATCGCCTTCAGCGGCGGCGTGCGGTGCAGCCCGGCGAACAGCGGGGCATACCACATCGCCAGCTGGATCGGCGTGTAGAGCACGACGAAGGTCAGCGCGGCATAGGCGGTGTCGGTGTCGCCGGCCGGCGTCGGGCGCTGGCGCTGCGCATCCGACAGGATGCGCATCCATTCGCCGCCGTCGATCAACGCCGTCAGCAGCATCGCCAGCGCGGTCGCGACCGCATTGATCACGCCGAGCTGCAGCAGCGATCGGCGGATGCCGCCGCCGCTGGTTCGCAGGCCGACGAATAGGGTCCACGGGCCCGGCGGCTTGCCTTCCTGGGCGCGCCGGATCGCCTGCAGGTAGCCGAACGACAGCGCCGGCGACAGCACCCACGGCAGGAAGCGGCCGAACACCGGCGCTGCCGACAGCACCACCAGCGTCAGGATCATCAGGATGCAGGCAGCGATCAACGGCATCGGCGTTTTCGCGAGGATCGCGAAGCCTTCGGTGACCCAGCGCCAGCCGGTGGCGGCAGGGACGTGGCGTACTTGCATTGCGGTCGGGAGGCCGTGCCGCTGGGCGGCGGCGGTCGGCAGGCAGTCTGTCGGTTAGTCGGTTAGTCGGTTGCAGGAGGCGGCAGCAGCGCGGGCGCGTCGCGCCGCGCGGCCAGGATCCGCTCGAACGTCGCCGGATCCTTCGGTCTCAGCATGGCGGCGTCGCGCGGCAGGAAATGATCATACAGCCGCGACAGCCAGAAGCGCAGCGCGGCGGCGCGCAGCAGCATCGGCCAGGCGGTGCGCTCGGCCGGCAGCAGCGGGCGGACCGCCTGGTAGCCGGTGAACAATGCCGCCACCCGCGGCGGGTCGAGCCGGCCGGCGGCGTCGATGCACCAGTCGTTGCAGGCGACCGCCAGGTCGAAGCCCCAGCTGTCGACGCCGGCGAAGTAGAAGTCGATGATGCCCGGATCGTCGCCGTCGAACAGCACGTTGTCCCGGAAGCAGTCGGCATGGACCGGCGACACCGGCAGCGCCGCCGCGGCCGGCGTCGCCGCGAAGCGCTGCTGGGCGGCCAGTTCGTCGTCGACCAGCGCCGCGGTCGCGACCGGCAGCCGGTCGTGCAGCTGGCGGACCGCGTCGGCCCACCAGTCGCGGCCGCGCGGGTTCGGCGGCGCCGCGCCGAAATCGGCGGCGGCCAGATGCATCCGCGCCAGCAGCCGGCCGAGCGCCGCGCAATGCACCGGCGCCGGCGCGTCGACCGGATGCCCGGCGAGCCGCGTCACCAGCGTCGCCGGCTTGCCGGCGAGCGGGCTCCACAGCGCGCCGCCGCGGTCGGCGACCGGCTCGGGGCAGCGGATGCCGCGGGTCGCCAGGTGCTTCATCAGCCGCAGGTGGAACGGCAGGTCGGCCGGGGCGATCCGTTCGATCAGCGTCAGCACCCAGGCGCCGCCGGCGGTGTCGACGAAATAGTTGGTGTTCTCGATGCCGTCGGCGATGCCGCGTGCGGCGACCAGCGCGCCGACGTCGTAGCGTGTCAGCCAGTGGGCGAGCTCCTGATCGGATACGGCGGTGAAGACGGCCATCGGTGCCGGCGGCGGCTGGTTCAGTGGTCGGTCGGAGATTCGGCGGTCGGGCGGAGATTCGGCGGTCGGTCAGAGATGGAGGTTCAGTTCCCGCTCTTCGGTGGTCGCGTAGAAGCCGCGTTGCTGATAGAAGTCGAACACCGCGTCGACGACCTCGTCGCAGTCGTCGATCACGCGGATCAGGTCGAGATCGGCCTCCGAGATCGTCCCCTGGGCGGCCTGCACGTCGCGCATCCACGCCAGCAGGCCGCTCCAGAACTGTGTCCCCATCAGGATCACCGGGATCTTGCGGCCGACCCGGGTCTGGATCAGCGTCAGCACTTCCATCAGCTCGTCGAGCGTGCCCCAGCCGCCCGGCATCGCGATGAACGCGGTCGCGTACTTGGCGAACGCGACCTTGCGCGCGAAGAAGTGGCGGAAGTTCAGCGAGACGTCCTGGTACGGGTTGCCTTGCTGCTCGTGCGGCAGCTGCATGTTGAGGCCGACCGAGGTCGAGCGGCCTTCGAACGCGCCCTTGTTGGCCGCCTCCATGATGCCGGGGCCGCCGCCGGAGATCACCGCGAAGCCGGCGTCCGAGAGCTTGCGCGCCAGCTGGACGGTTTCCTCGTACCAGAACTCGCCGGGCTTGATCCGTGCGCTGCCGAAGATCGAGACCGCCGGGCGGATGTCGGCGAGCGCCTCGGTCGCCTCGATGAACTCTGAGATAATCCCGAGCACGTGCCAGGATTCGCGCGCCTTGATCGCGGTCGACCGGTCGGGAGACGCGATCGCCCGCAGCTGCGGGACCTTGAGCTTGCCTTTCGGTCCTTTCTTCACCATTTCGTCTGATTCGCCTGTTACCTGGTCCGGCCAGTCATCGATCGCGGCTCCTGAAGCCCGCAAAGCCATGTCCGACAAGACCCTGTTGCTGGTGGACGGTTCCAGCTACCTGTTCCGAGCATTTCATGCGCTGCCCGACCTTCGCAACAAGGAGGGGGAGCCGACCGGTGCGATCCATGGGATAGTCGGCATGCTACGCCGTCTGCGGGAAGACACGCGGCTGCACGGCGGCGCCGGCTATGGTGCGATGGTATTCGACGCGCCGGGCAAGACCTTCCGCGACGAGTGGTACGCCGGCTACAAGGCCAACCGGACCGAGACGCCGACCGACCTGCAGCGCCAGATCGCGCCGATCCATGAACTGTCGGTCGCGCTCGGCTGGCCGCTGCTGGTGGTACCGGGCATCGAGGCCGACGACGTGATCGGCACGCTGGCGGTCCGCGCCCGCGCCGCCGGACTGCGGACCATCATCTCGACCGGCGACAAGGACCTGGCGCAGCTGGTCGACGGCTCGACGCTGCTGGTCAACACGATGACGCGCGACGGCTCGCCGGCCGACGCGGTCGACGCGGAAGGCGTCCGTGCGCGCTTCGGCGTCGGCCCCGACCGGATCGTCGATTTTCTGAGCCTGACCGGCGATGCCGTCGACAACATACCGGGTGTCGACAAGGTCGGCCCGAAGACCGCCGCCAAGTGGCTCGCGCAGTACGGCTCGCTCGACGACGTGATCGCGCACGCCGGCGAGATCGGCGGCAAGATCGGCGAGAACCTGCGCGCCGCGCTCGACTGGCTGCCGCAGGCGCGCCGGCTGGTGACGGTCCGGACCGACTGCGACCTCTCCGAATGGGTCGGCGACATCGATCAGCTGCGCTTCCGCCCGGAGGATACCGAGGCGCTGTCGCGGCTGTTCGCGCGCTGGGGACTGCGTACGTTCGCACGGCGGCTCGAGGCAGCGACTGCCGCCGAGGCAGCGGTATTGACGCCGCCGCCGGGATCGGTCGGCGGCAACGGCGCAGCGGGCCGGGCCGGCACCGCGGGGGGCGCTGCCGCGGCAGCCGGCACCGGCGCGACCACGGCGGCTGCCGCTCCGACCGCCGCCGCCGCGACCGCCGCCGCTGCAGCCGCGACCGATGCAGTTGCAGCCGCCGCGACCGATGCCGCCGCGACCGATGCCGCCGCGACCGATGCCGCCGCGACCGAAGCCGCCGTGACCGCCGCTGCGGCAACCGATGCCGACGCGACCGCCGCCGTGGCCGCCGCCGCGGCGCCGGCGACCGAGTACGAGACGATCTTCACCGAAGCGGCGCTGGACCGCTGGCTCGCCATCATCGCCGCGGCGCCGTTGACCGCGTTCGATACCGAGACCACGTCGCTCGATCCGATGCAGGCCGAGATCGTCGGCGTTTCGCTGTCGGTCGAGCCGTACCGGGCCTGTTACATCCCGCTCGCCCACCGCTACGCCGGCGCGCCCGATCAGCTGCCGCGGGATGCGGTGCTGGCCAGGCTCAAGCCGTGGCTGGAGGACGCCGGCCGGCTCAAGGTCGGCCAGAACCTGAAGTACGACATCCACGTGCTGGCCAATCACGGCATCGCGTTCGCCGGGCTGGCGCACGACACGATGCTGCAGTCGTACGTGCTCGAGGCGCACCGGACCCACGGCATGGACGCGCTGGCGGCGCGGCACCTCGAGCGCCGGACGATCGTGTTCGCGGAAATCGCCGGCAAGGGCGTCAGCCAGATCAACTTCGAGCAGGTCGAGATCGAGCGTGCCGGCACCTACGCCGCCGAGGACGCCGAAGTCACGATGCATCTGCACCGGACGCTGTGGCCGCGGATCGAGGCCGATGCCAAGCTGCTGCACATCTACCGCGACATCGAGATCCCGACCACGATCGTGCTGCAGGCGGTCGAGCGGACCGGCGTGCTGATCGACGGGCCGGCGCTGGTCAGGCAGTCCGACGAGCTCGCTCACCAGCTGATGGAGATCGAGCGCCAGGCCTACGAGGCCGCCGGCCAGCCGTTCAACCTGGGCTCGCCCAAGCAGCTCGGCGAGCTGCTGTTCAAGCAGCTGCAGCTGCCGGTGATCAAGAAGACCGCGAGCGGCGCGCCGTCGACCGACGAGGAAGTGCTCGAGAAGCTCGCGCTCGACTACCCGCTGCCGAAGCTGATCCTGCAGTGGCGCGGGCTAGCCAAGCTCAAGTCGACCTACACCGACAAGCTGCCGCGGATGATCCAGCCGCGTACCGGCCGGGTCCACACCACCTATTCGCAAGCGACCGCGGTGACCGGCCGGCTGGCGTCGAACGATCCGAACCTGCAGAACATCCCGATCCGCAGCAGCGAGGGCCGCCGGATCCGCGAGGCGTTCATCGCGCCGCCGGGGCGCCGGCTGATGTCGGCCGACTATTCGCAGATCGAGCTGCGGATCATGGCGCACATCTCGCAGGACGCCGGGCTGCTGCGCGCGTTCGCCGACGGCATCGACGTGCATCGCGCAACCGCGTCCGAGGTGTTCGGCGTGCCGCTCGCCGAGGTCAGCCCCGAACAGCGCCGCTATGCCAAGGTGATCAACTTCGGCCTGATCTACGGCATGAGCGCGTTCGGCCTGGCGTCGAACCTCGGCATCGAGCGCGATGCCGCGCGCAACTACATCGAACGCTACTTCGCCCGCTACCCGGGGGTGGCCGCCTACATGGAACGCACCCGGGTCGAGGCGAAGCAGCAAGGCTACGTCGAGACCGTGTTCGGCCGGCGGCTGTGGCTCGCCGAGATCAACTCGCCGAACGGTCCGCGCCGCGCCGCCGCCGAGCGCGCCGCGATCAACGCGCCGATGCAGGGCACCGCGGCCGACCTGATCAAGATGGCGATGATCGACATCCATCGCTGGATCGGCGAGACTGCGCTCGGCGCGCGGCTGATCATGCAGGTGCACGACGAGCTGGTGTTCGAGGTGCCGGAGACCGAGGTCGAGCTGCTGCGCGGCGAGCTGCCGCGGCGGATGGCCGGCATCGCGACGCTGTCGGTGCCGCTGATCGCCGAGGTCGGAGTCGGGGCGAACTGGGACGAGGCGCACTGACCGGGCCGCCGGGACGAAGGCGGCGCAGGCGGGTGGGGCGGGCGATCGCAGCAGGGGGTGACGATGGATCACGAGCAGATTGCCGACGCGTTGTGGGCGGCGCAGCAGGAAGGGCGGCACATGCCGGCGGAATGGCGCGGGCGCCTGTCGGCGGCCGACGGCTATCCGGTCCAGCTGGCGATGCTGGCGCGCAGAATCGCCCACGGCGAACGCCAGGCCGGCTGGAAGGTCGGCCTGACAGCGGCGGCGATGCGCCGGCAGTGGAATATCCATGAACCGTGCTTCGGCTACCTGCTCGACAGCGGCGCGCATGCGAGCGGCCGGATCTACCGGTACGACGCGTTGCAGAAACCCGGCTTCGAAAACGAACTGTGCCTGACGATCGGGCGGACGCTGCGCGGACCGGGCGTGACGCTGGACGATGCGGCTGCTGCCGTGTCGCATGCGGCGCCGGCGCTCGAGATCGTCGAGAATCGCGGGCCGTTCGCCGATGACATGCCGCTGACGCTCGCCGACAATGCGCAGCAGTACGCGTTCGTCACCGGTGCGCCGGTGCTGCTGACCGGCGGCAACCGCGACCTGGCGCGAGCGCATGTCGACGTCGACATCGACAGCCGGCGTGCCGACTCGGCGCCGGGCAGCGCCGTCATGGACGGCGGCGGGTTGCTGTCGATCGTCTGGCTGGCCAACAAGCTCGCCGAGTTCGGCCGGCCGCTGGAAGCCGGAATGCGCGTGATGGCCGGCTCGTTCACCCGGCAGTATGCGGCGGCGCCGGGCATGCGGATCCGGGCGACGTTCACGCCGTTCGGCGTCGTCGAGGCGGGCTTCGACTGAAGCGGCGTGCCTGCCGCCGACTGAAGCGTCCCTGCCGTCGCTTCGATGCCGTCAGGGGACGTCGTTCAGGTCGGTGGCGTCGAGGCGGTCGATCAGCGCCTCGCGCCGTTCGGCGGCCAGCATCGTGCCGTTTGCCGGGACCACGCGCGTCAGGAACTCGACGACGGCCTTGCCGAATGCATCGTTGCGGTCGCCGGCCACCATGTGACCGGCCGAAGCGATGTTGACGTACTCCGCGTTCGGCGCCAGCGCGAGAAATTCCCGCACGCCCTCGTCGGTCAGCACATCGGACTTGGCGCCCTTGACCAGCAGGGTCGGCATCGTCAGCGCCCGCGCGCAGGCCTCCAGCCGGGCCTGGCGCTGGGGAAGGTTCCGGTGACCCTGCAGGAACCGCGGGTCCCAGTGCCAGTGGTAGCGGCCGTCGGCCCCGAGCCGCACATTCTTGGCCAGTCCCTGCAGGCTGGAAGGGCGGGTCCGGTGCGGCTGATAGCTCGCGATCGCGTCGGCGACGTCGTCGAGTGTGGCGAAACCATCGGGATTGCGCCGCATGAACGCCTGGATCTTCTGCGCGCCTTCGGGCTCGATCCGCGGCGCGATGTCGACCAGGACGACCGCCAGCGCGTCGACCGCACCTTCTCCGGCAGCCACCAGGCTGGTCCCGCCGCCCATCGAGGCACCGACGAGGACGCAGGGCCGGTTGCCGAGCGCGTTCAGCACGCACTGCAGGTCCTGGACCATGACGTCCTGGCCGTAGGCACCGTCCTCGGCCCAGTCCGAATCGCCATGGCCGCGCGCATCGAAGGCCACGGCATGGTAGCCGGCTTCGCCGAGCACCTGGCCGGTGCCCTTCCAGGCGTGGCGGGTCTGGCCACCGCCGTGCTGCAGCACGACGAGCGGACGATCGGGATCTCCCCAGGCATCGCCGGCGATGGTCATGCCCCGGGCGCCGGGCCAACGGAACATCGGCTCGGGCGTGCCGGGTAGGCGCTGGCGGTCTGCGGACATCGTATCTGCCTTGGTCGAATCCAGGGTTGCGGGCCGGGAGGGTAAGGGTCGAGCTTAGCAGGATCGACGGCTGGCACCACGGGTTCGGGTCCGATTGACGTCAGATGGAGTGCCGGCCGGCACGGTAGAGGCCGGCCTCGACCGATCCGGTTCCAGGCATCGCCGCGCCGCGCTACAGTGCCGGCACGCGCGCCGGCGCGCGCCGCCGCACCGACCGGAGAGCCATGCCGACGGACCTGCAATCGCTGTTCGACCGCCAGCGTGCCGCCTATGCCGCCGAGCCGATGCCGGCCCTGGCGGTGCGCCGCGACCGGCTCGCGCGGCTGCGCGCGATGACCTCGCGTCACGCCGACGCGCTCGCCGCTGCGATCGCCGCCGATTTCGGCCATCGCTCGCGGCACGAGACGCTGATCACCGACGTCTTCACGGTCGAGTCGGCGGCGCGCCAGGCGATCCGCCATCTGCCCGGCTGGATGCGGCCGCGCCGGGTGCCGACCCAGCTGCATTTCCGGCCGGGCCGCAACCGGCTGCTGCCGCAGCCGCTCGGCGTCGTCGGCGTGATCGCGCCATGGAACTATCCGTACTATCTGGCGCTGACGCCAGCGGTTTCGGCGCTCGCAGCCGGCAACCGGGTGCTGATCAAGCCGTCGGAGCTGGTGCCGCAGACCGCCGCGCTGATGGCGCGGATCATCGCCGAGTCGTTCGGCCCCGACGAGATGGCGGTGGTCACCGGCGACGTCGCGGTCGCCCAGGCGTTCGCCGCGCTGCCGTTCGACCATCTGTGCTTCACCGGCTCGACCGCGGTCGGCCGGCTGGTCGCGCAGGCGGCGGCACGCAATCTGACCCCGGTGACGCTCGAACTCGGCGGCAAGTCGCCGGCGCTGCTCGACCCGAGCGCCGACCTGCCGCTCGCCGCGCTGCGGATCGCGGTCGGCAAGCTGCTCAACGCCGGCCAGACCTGCGTCGCGCCGGATCACGTGCTGGTGCCGCGTGGATCGGTCGAGCGCTTCGCCGACGCCTGGCTCGCCGCGGTGCGACGGCTCTATCCGCGGATCGACGGCAATCCGGACTATTCGGCGATCGTGACCGACCGGCATCTGGCGCGGCTGCAGGCGCTGATCGCCGACGCCCGCGAGCGCGGCGCCCGCGTGCTGGCGAGCCACGGCGAGCAGCCGGCGGGCCGCCGGCTGGTGCCGCGGCTGCTGCTCGACGTCGACGACTCGATGGCGGTGCTGCGCCAGGAGATCTTCGGACCGCTGCTGCCGGTGGTGCCGTACGACTCGCTGGACGAAGCGCTCGCGCGGATCCGCCGCGGCGACCGGCCGCTGGCGCTGTACTGGTTCGGCCGCGACGCGGCGGCCCGGACGCGGGTGCTTGCCGAGACGCATGCCGGCGGTGTCACCGTCAACGACTGCCTCTGGCACCTCGGCCAGGAGCACCAGCCGTTCGGCGGCATCGGCGCCAGCGGCTACGGCGCCGTTCACGGCGTTGCCGGGTTCCGTGCGTTCAGCAAGGAGAAGCCGGTGTTCCTGCAGGCGCGGGTCGCCGGGACTGCCTTGTTCCGGCCGCCGTACGGCCGGCGGGTCGACTGGACGCTGCGGCTGCTGCGCCGGCTCGCCGGCTGAGTCGCCGTCGCGCACGGATTGTTGCATTGCAACGTGGCCCCGATCTTGCTAGCACTTCGCCCGGATGACACCGAACCCTGAGCCGATCGGGAATCTCCACTAGGGAAACCCGCATCGACGCAGCCGAGGGCCGCCGGTACATACTTCGGTGCACGCGCCCGGTGCAGGCGGGCGTGCTCCGGTGCGCGGTCCCGAGGTTCGAGGAGAGCATGATGACCAGTGACATTGCGGCCGGCTGTAGCCGGCGGTCCGTTTTCGCGGTTCCGGGTAGCAGGTTCGGTGCCATCGCGGCGGCTCTGGCGCTACTGGCGGCAGCACCGGTCGCGGCCCAGGATTTCCGGGTCGCGCTCAGTTCGCCACCGAACTCGATCGATCCGCATTTCTACAACCTGGCGCCGAACGTCAACGTCTCGGAACACATCTTCGAACCGCTGGTGCGGATGAACGCCGACAGCCAGATCGTGCCGGCGCTGGCGGAGTCCTGGAAGGTGATCGATCCGCTGACCTGGGAATTCAAGATCCGGGCCGACGCCAAGTTCCACGACGGCAGCGACGTGACCGCCGAGGACATCGTCTGGTCGTTCGACCGGGTGCCGACCATCGTCAACAGCCCCGGCAAGTTCGACGTCTATATCAAGGCGATCACCGCCAAGGAGATCGTCGACGCGAAGACGCTGCGGTTCAAGACCGCGGCGCCGTATCCGCTGATGCTGTCGGACCTGACCTCGATCTTCGTCGTCAGCAAGAAGCTGACCACCGGCCTGTCGACCGACGATTTCAACGCCGGCAAGGGCATGATCGGCTCCGGGCCGTTCAAGTTCGTCCGGTTCGCCCGCGACGACCGGATCGAGCTGGTCCGCAACGACGCCTATTGGGGCGACAAGCCGGCGTTCGAGAAGGTGACGCTGCGCTTCATCGCGCAGCCGGCGACCCGGGTTGCCGCGCTGCTCGCGAAGGACGTCGATGCGATCGAGAACGTGCCGACCGCCGACATCAAGCGGGTGCGCGAAGAGAAGAGCCTGAACTTCGTGTCCAAGCCGTCGTACCGGGTCATCTATCTGAATCTGGACCAGCGCGAGAAGTCGCCGTACGTGACCGACAAGGCCGGCAACGTGCTCGACAAGAACCCGCTGCGCGACATCAAGGTCCGCAGCGCGATGAACCAGGCGATCAATCGCGAGGCGATCGCGAGCCGGATCATGGAAGGCATGGCGGAGCCGACCAACAACATGCTGCCGAGCACGATGTTCGGCTACGTGCCGGAGCTGAGGCTGGTCAAGTTCGATCCCGAGGGCGCCCGCAAGCTGATGACCGAAGCCGGCTACAAGGACGGCTTCAACCTGGTGCTGCACGGGCCGAACAACCGCTACATCAATGACGGCCCGATCCTCGAGGCGATCGCGCAGATGTGGACGCGGATCGGTGTCAACACCCGGGTGCAGGCGAGCCCGATGGCCGATTTCGCGCCGCGGGTCTCGATCGGCCGCAAGGATTCGTCGGCCTGGCTGCTCGGCTGGGGCTTCGTCACCGGTGAAGTCTCGTACGGCCTGCGGGCGCTGGTCGCGTGCGAGAACAAGGACCGCGGCTTCGGCACCAACAACGGCGCGTCGTACTGCAATCCGAAGATGGACGAGCTGATGATCAAGGGGCTGTCCGAAGTGGACGACGCGAAGCGGCTGGCGCTGTTCCAGGACGCGGTCCGGATCGTGATCAATGATCAGGCCTGGCTGCCGCTGCACTTCCAGTCCTCGGCCTGGGCGATGCGCAACGATATCGACTACGTCGCGCGCACCGACGAGCGGACCCATGCGCATGCGTTCAAGCTGAAGGGCAAATAGGCAAGCAGGCGAATCCGGATCGCGCGGCCGGTCGCCGGTCGCGCAGCCTTCTCCAGATCGACGAACCAGGGGCACACTTCATGACTGGACAACTGACTCGGGCCGCGTCGCGACTGCTGACCGCGGGCATGCGCCGGCAGGCGGCGCTCGCGATCGCGGTCGGCTTCGCGCTTTCGGGCCTGGCCGCCGCACCGGCGCAGGCGCAGGAACTGCGGGTCGCGATGAGCTCGCCGCCGAACTCGATGGACCCGCACTTCTACAACCTGTTCTCCAACATCAACGTCTCGGAGCACGTCTTCGAATCGCTGATCAAGATGGACGCGGACAGCCGGATCATTCCGTCGCTCGCCGCCTCGTGGAAGCTGATCGACAACCTGACCTGGGAGTTCAAGCTCCAGCCGAACGCGAAGTTCCACGACGGCTCGGACGTGACCGCCGAGGACGTCGCCTACTCGATCGACCGGACCTCCAAGATCGTCAACAGCCCGGGCAAGTTCGACGTCTACACCAAGGCGATCGTCGCCAAGGAGATCGTCGATCCGAAGACGATCCGGCTCAAGACCGCGACGCCGTATCCGCTGATGCTGTCGGACCTGACGTCGATCTTCATCGTCAGCAAGAAGGCGACCGAGGGTCTGTCGTCCGACGATTTCTCGAGCGGCAAGGGCATGGTCGGCTCGGGCGCGTTCAAGTTCGTCAGCTTCGCGCGCGATGATCGGGTCGAGCTGGTCCGCAACGACGCGTACTGGGGCACCAAGCCCGCCTGGACCAAGGTCACGCTGCGTTTCATCCCGCAGCCGGCAACCCGGGTCGCGGCGCTGCTCGCCAAGGACGTCGACGCGATCGAGAACGTGCCGACCGCCGACCTCAAGCGGATCCGCGAGGACAAGAACCTGGCGTTCTTCTCGAAGGTCTCGCACCGGGTCATCTATCTGCAGCTCGACCAGCGCGAGAAGACGCCGTGGGCCACCGACAAGGACGGCAAGGTCCTCGAAAAGAACCCGTTCAAGGATCAGCGGGTCCGCGACGCGATGACGATCTCGATCAATCGCGAGGCGATCAAGGACCGGATCATGGAAGGGCTGTCGGAGCCGACCAGCAACATGGTACCGGCGACGCTGTTCGGCAACGTGCCGGACCTGAAGCCGCTGAAGTACGAACCGGACCGGGCCAAGAAGCTGCTCGCCGATGCCGGCTTCCCGAACGGCTTCGGCCTGACGCTGCACGGCCCGAACAACCGCTACGTCAACGACGAGCCGATCCTGCAGGCGATCGCGTCGATGTGGACGCGGATCGGCGTGCAGACCAAGGTCGCGGCGAGCCCGATGGCCGATTTCTCGGCGCGCGTCAGCATCAACCGCAAGGAGTTCTCGGCCTATCTGCTCGGCTGGGGCGCGCAGACCGGCGAGGTTTCGTCGCCGTTGCGGGCGCTGGTCGCCTGCGAGAATGCGGCCAAGGGCTTCGGGACCAACAACGGCGCCTCCTACTGCAATCCGAAGATGGATGCGCTGCTCGAGCAGGGCCTGTCGGAAGTGGACGACAAGAAGCGGCTGGCGCTGTTCCAGGACGCGGTCCGGATCGTGATCAAGGACGCTTCGTGGATTCCGATCCACCAGCAGGTGACGACCTGGGCGGCGCGGCAGGGCATCGACTACGTGCCCCGTACCGACGAGCGGACCTACGCGCACAGCTTCTTCCCGAAGAAGTAGGCGCCGGTCAGAACGGCGGCCGAACCCGCTGTCGTAGTCGTAGTCCGCGGCGTCCCAGCCCGACCGAGCCGAGCCCCCGATGCTGGCGTTCGTGATCCGCCGCCTGATCCAGTCGGTCGGGGTGCTGTTCGCGATGTCGATCATCGTGTTCGCCGGCGTCTCGTCGCTCGGCGACCCGGTCGACGTGATGGCGCCGCCGGATGCGACCCAGGCCGAGCGCGAGGCGACCCGCGTCCAGATGGGGCTCGACCAGCCGCTGCCGGTGCAGTACTGGCGGTTCCTGTCCGGCGCGCTGTCGGGCGATCTCGGCAAGTCGTTCGCCTACGGCACACCGGCGGTCAACCTGATCGTCGAGCGGATGCCGGCGACCTTCGAGCTCGCGCTCGCCGCGATGCTGATCGCGATCGTGCTCGGCATCCCGCTCGGCCTGTGGGCGGGGCTGTCGCCGAATTCGCTCGCCGGCAAGACCATCATGACCGGCTCGATCCTCGGCTTCTCGCTGCCGACGTTCTGGGTCGGGCTGATGATGATCATGCTGTTCTCGGTCCAGCTCGGCTGGCTGCCGACCAGCGGCCGCGGCGAGACGGTCGAGCTGCTCGGCATCAAGTGGTCGTTCCTGACGCTGGACGGCCTGCGCCACCTGCTGATGCCGGCGGTCAACCTGGCGCTGTTCAAGCTGTCGCTGATCATCCGGCTGACCCGCGCCGGCACCCAGGAGGCGCTGCTGCAGGACTATGTCAAGTTCGCGCGTGCCAAGGGGCTGTCGCCGGGCCGGGTGGTCGGCGTGCACGTGCTCAAGAACATCATGATCCCGATCGTGACCGTGATCGGGCTCGAGTTCGGCTCGGTGATCGCGTTCTCGATCGTCACCGAGACGATCTTCGCCTGGCCCGGCATGGGCAAGCTGATCATCGATTCGATCGCGGTGCTCGATCGGCCGATCATCGTCGCCTATCTGCTGGTGATCGTGATCATGTTCGTGCTGATCAACCTGATCGTCGACCTGCTGTACTCGGTGCTCGATCCGCGTGTGCGGCTCGCCACCAGCGAATGAGCGAAGCGCGGCAATGGCGACACCCCTGAACCCCGACGCGCTGTCGATCGGCAGCACCGACGAGCAGGCGCTGCCGGAGGCGATCCGGTCGGCGGCCGGCGCGGTGCCGGCGACGGCACCCGAGCGCGACGGCGTCGCGGCCGGCGCTGCCGCGGTCGCCGGGGGGGCTGCCGCTGGGGCTGCCGGCGGCGGTGGTGCAGCCGGCGGTGCTGCCGGGGCCGCTGCCGCGGAGCAGACGCCGTTCCGGCGCTTTGCCGCGAGCTATGCCGAAAGCCGGATCGCCGTGCTCGGCCTGGCCGTGCTGGTCGTGCTGGTCCTGCTGGCGGTGTTCGCGCCATGGGTCGCGCCGCAGAATCCCTACGATCTGGCGCGGCTCGACATCATGGATTCGCGGATGGCGCCCGGCGAGAAGTCGGCCGACGGGACCTTGACGTTCCTGCTCGGCAGCGACGGGCAGGGCCGCGACATGGTCAGCGCGATCATCTACGGCCTGCGGATCAGCATCGGCGTCGGGGTGGTCGCGACCGTGCTGGCGCTGGCGATCGGCATGTCGATCGGGCTGTTCGCCGGCTATGTCGGCGGCCGCACCGAACAGCTGATCATGCGGATCGCCGACATCCAGCTGTCGTTCCCGGCGATCCTGCTGGCGCTGATCCTGCTGGCGTTCCTGAAGCCAGGCATCGGCAACATCGTGATCGCGCTGGTGGCGGTGCAGTGGGCCTACTATGCCCGGACCACGCGAGGCGCCGCGATCGTCGAGCGGCGCAAGGAGTACATCGAGGCGGCTCGCGGCCTCGGGCTGTCGCCGGCGCGGATCATCTTCCGTCATCTGCTGCCGAACTGCCTGCCGCCGCTGATCGTCGTCGCGGCGCTGCAGGTCGCCTCCGCGATCGCGCTCGAAGCGACGCTGTCGTTCCTCGGGCTCGGCGTCCCGGTGACCGAGCCGTCGCTCGGCCTCTTGATCTCCAACGGCTTTCGCTATCTGCTGTCGGGGCAGTACTGGATCAGCTTCTTTCCCGGCGTCGCGCTGCTGATCACGATCGTCGCGATCAATCTGGTCGCCGACCGGCTGCGCGACGTGCTGAATCCGCGCCTGCAGACACACTGAAATGACGACGATGAGCCCGGATCGCGCCGTGCCGACGCTGGTCGTCGAGAACCTGAAGACGCATTTCTTCACCAAGGCCGGTGTCGTCAAGGCGGTCGACGGTGTCGATTTCACGGTCAATGCCGGCGAGATCATGGGGCTGGTCGGCGAGTCCGGCTCCGGCAAGTCGATGACCGGCTATTCGATCATCGGGTTGATCGACCATCCGGGGCGGATCGTCGAAGGTCGCGTGCTGCTGAAGGGAAAGGACCTGCGGCCCTATACGCCGCAGCAGCTGCGCTCGATCCGCGGCAACCGGATCGCGATGATCTTCCAGGATCCGATGATGACGTTGAACCCGGTCATGCGGATCGACGCGCAGATGATCGAGGCGATCACCGCGCATGCGCCGGTCTCGAAGCAGGCGGCACGCGAGCGCGCCCGCGAGGCGCTCGCCAAGGTCGGCATCCCGTCGCCGGACGAGCGGCTGGTCGCCTATCCGCACCAGTTCTCCGGCGGCATGCGGCAGCGTGTCGCGATCGCGACCGCGTTGCTGAACAAGCCCGATCTGATCATCTGCGACGAGCCGACCACCGCGCTCGACGTGACGATCCAGGGGCAGATCCTCTACGAGATGCAGAAGCTCTGCCGCGAGTCCGGCACCGCGCTGATCTGGATCACGCACGACCTGTCGGTCGTCGCCGGTCTCGCCGATACCGTCAGTGTCATGTACGCCGGCCGGATCGTCGAGTCGGGGCCGGTTGCCGCGGTGCTCGAATCGCCGCGCCATCCCTACACGGCCGGGCTGATCGCCTCGACGCCGGCCGCCGCGACCAGGCTCGGTCGTCCGCGCGGTCAGCCGCTCGCGCAGATCCCGGGCATGACGCCGTCGCTGCTGCGGCTGCCTTCGGGCTGCGCGTTTCGCACCCGCTGCAGCCGCGCGACCGACATCTGCCAGACCGACCCGCCGTTCGAGCGCGGCGCCGGCGGCACGTCGTTGCGATGTTTCCATCCGATCACGACCTCGCTCGCCGCCGAGGCGGCGGTGCAATGAGCCACCCGGTATCGACGATGAGCGCGCAACTCGCGCCGCGCGCCGCTGCCGCGCCCGACCGGGCGCCGATCCTGGAATTGCGCGACGTCTCGAAGCGTTTCGTCAAGCGGCTCGATCTCGCCGGCAAGGCGGCGCGCGCGCTCGGCGCCAGGCTGTCGGAAGAGGTCGTCCATGCGGTCGACCATGTCGACCTCGCGATCCGTCCCGGTGAAGTCGTCGGCCTGGTCGGCGAGTCGGGCTGCGGCAAGAGCACGCTCGGCCGGCTGGCGGTCGGGCTGCATACGCTGTCGGGCGGCACGCGGATCTGGAAGGGCATCGACCTCGCGACCTCGCGCGATGCGCAGCGGAAAGCACGGCTCGCGATCCAGATGATCTTCCAGGATCCGTATGCGTCGCTGAACCCGCGGATGCGCGTCACCGATATCGTCGGCGAGGCACCGGTGGCGCACGGGTTGATCCGCAGCGCCGACAAGGTCGACTACGTCGCCGACCTGCTGACCCGGGTCGGTCTCGACGGCTCGCTGCAGCGGCGCTTCCCGCACCAGTTCTCCGGCGGCCAGCGCGCTCGGATCGGCATTGCGCGGGCACTCGCCGTCAAGCCCGAGTTCCTGGTCTGCGACGAGGCGGTCGCTGCGCTCGACGTATCGATCCAGGCGCAGGTGCTGAACCTGTTCATCCGGCTGCGCGACGAGCTCGACCTGACCTATCTGTTCATCAGCCATGACCTCGGCGTCGTCCGGCATCTGTCGGACCGGGTCGTGATCATGTACCTCGGCCGCGTCGTCGAATCGGCGCCGGCCGACGTGCTGTTCGAGGCGCCGAACCATCCGTATGCGCAGGCGCTGCTCGCCGAGGCGCCGACGCTGGAGGTCCGCAAGAAGACCTTCGTCGCGATCCAGGGCGAGATCCCGTCGCCGCTGCATCCGCCGTCGGGTTGCCATTTCCATCCGCGCTGCCCGCATGCGTCGAAGGTGCCGGGCAAGCGCTGCAGCACCGAGAAGCCGGCGTTGAAGCAGGTCGCGCCGCTGCGTTTCTCGGCCTGCCATCTGAACGATCTGCGCGCGGACGCCTGATGTGTGCCGCACGCCTGACGTGTGCAGCACTTCACGGCCCGGTGTCAGCCGTCTTGACAATCGCGCCGCGTGCATCGGAACCGCCTGGCCGGCACGACGCGAAGATGCTTAGCTTCGGGTGACAGCAACTTCGCTCCGGGCAGGGCCGCCATGAGCAGCAACCGCAACTTGCCGGGCCACTATCTGATCGCAGCGGCGCGCTCGCTCGGCGCGTCAGGCCCGAAGTCGGCACCGCGGACCGTACTGGTCGAGGCGATGCCGTTCTGGGGGCACTATCGCGTGACGTTCACGCCGACGCGATCGCCGCAGGGCAACTGGCAATGGGTGGTATCGGAGCAGACGCAGGTCGAGCCGCCGCTGCGGCCGTACCTGGCAGGGCTCGTCGAGGTATTCGGCCGCGCCAGTCCATGAGCCGCGGCGCGTCGGCCGCGCGAGCCGCCGCGTGACCGCTGCATCAAGCCGAGGCGGCAGGAACCGTGCGGAATCGCGGCACGGTCGCCTCCGGGCTCACCGGGTCGAACACGACCTCGACCGGATCGCCGATCCGCAGCTTGCCGACGTCGGTTTCGACGAGGTCGCTCAGCACGCGCGCCGTCGGCCCGTCGTCGAGCTCGATCCAGGCGACGGCATACGGCACCCGGCCGGTGAACCCCGGTATGGTCGTCCGATGGACGACGACGAAGCTGTAGACGACGCCTCGGCCGCTCGTGGCCGCCCATTCGAGATCCGCGCTGCCGCACGCGGAACACAAGTTGCCGGGAAAATGCTGATAGGAGCCGCAGCCGCGGCAACGTTGCAGCCTGAGCTCGCCGCGCCGGGCGGCTTCCCAGTACGGGCGCGTCGTCTCGTCGATGGTCGGCAACGGGAAGGTCGGCGTCATGGCTCGGTATCGTGCATCGGATCCCTGGCTCACCAGCGGCTCAGTACCATCGCACCGCCGGCGCTGAAGCCGAAGCCGGTGACCAGCGCATGCTCGACATCCGGTACCTGGCGAGCGCCGGCCTGGCCGCGCACCTGTGCGACCGCTTCGACGACCGAATTGAGGCCCTGGATGTAGGCCTCCGACAGCAGGCCGCCGTGCGTGTTGACCGGCAGCCGGCCGCCGAGCGCGATATGGCCGTCGGCGACGAACGGTCCGCCTTCGCCCTTGCCGCAGAAGCCGAAATCCTCGAGCTGCAGGATCACTTCGAAGGTGAACGCGTCGTACAGTTCGGCGACCTGGATCGCCTCGGGGCCGAAGCCGCACTGGCGGTACAGCCGTTGCGACAAGCGCGTGAACGCGCTCTCGGTCAGCGAGGGCGCCCGATCGAGCGGCAGCCGCGCGCCGCGCCCGCCGCCGTGCACGACGCCGGAGATCCGCACGCGCGGCCAGCGTCCGTCCGCTGCCCGGTCGGCCGCGCTGACGACCAGCGCGCAGCCGCCGTCGGTCTCCTGGCAGCAATCGAGCAGGCCGTACGGTTCGGCGATCATCCGCGCACCGAGGTAGTCGTCCATCGTCATCGGCGTGCGCCGCGTCGCGCGCTCGTTCGGCACGGCATGCGCGCGCATCGTGATCGCGACGCGGCCCATCTGTTCGCGGGTCGTGCCGTACTCGTGCATGTGCCGGCGCGCGATCATGCCGAAGATCTGCGGCGGCGCGCCGAAGCCGTACGGCGTCATGAACTGGAACACGCCGCCGGTCTCGACGGCGCCGAGCTGGCCCATCCGGAAGCCGGAGCGGCCGTTCAGTGCGCGGTAGCAGACGACGTGGCGCGCCAGGCCGGATCCGACGGCGAGCGCCGCCTCGGCGACGATCCGGCAGGTATGCGAGCCGCCGGCGTAGCTGTCGTTCCACCAGTTGAGCGCCGGGATGCCGAGCGCCGCGGCAACGTCGCGCGACAGCGCGCTGTCGTTCATGTGGTAGCAGACGATGCCATCGACGTCGGCGACGCGCAGGCCGGCGTCGTCGATCGCCTGGCGACAGGCGGTGCTCGCGAGGTCGAGCAGGCTGACGCCCGATGCGGCGCAGTAGGGCGTCCAGCCGATGCCACTGATCGCGGCTGCATCGAGCACGCTGCGGGTGCGGGCGAGGTCCGCGTCGCTCGGCAGGCCGGGTGCGGTCACGCCGGCCGCTCCCAGGTATCGCCGGTCACGCCCTCGCTCTTCAGGGCGGTGACCACCGGCTTCTGACTGTCGTTCTTCGGAATCGCCGCGACGAAACGCAGGTAGCGCGGCACTGCATACCGCGGCAGCGCCGCCTCGCACTGCCGCAGCACCGCGGCGGGATCCACGGCGCCGTCCGATACTGCGACGATCGCGACCATCACTTCCTCCTCGCCGAGCTCCGAAGGGACGCCGTAGGCCGTGCATTCGAGAACCCCGGCGACCTTGCCGACCGCCTGCTCGACCTCCCACGGCGTGATGTTCTCGCCGCGCCGCCGGATCGTCGAGCCGTCGCGCCGGACGAAGGCGAAGTTGCCGTCCTCGTCGCGAACGACGACGTCGCCGGTGTGGTGCCAGAGATTGCGGAAGGTACGCAGCGTCGCCTCGTGCTGGCCGAGGTAGCCGCTGAAGATCGCGCCGGCGACGCGCGGCCGGACCGCGAGCAGGCCGGGCCGTCCG
>JBFWQR010000133.1:0-22539 GCA_050249335.1 Lautropia sp. | reverse complement strand
GGCGCCGCGCTTCCTGACGCCGGCGCTGCTGCCATCGCTGTTCGAGTTTCCGATCGACATGCAGCGAGTGCCGGCAGCGGTCAACCGGCTGCACGACCAGGTGCTGGTCCACACTTACGAGGCCGAATGGGGCAAGGCGCCGGAACACTGACCGCGGGAGCACCGACCGCGGGGGCAACGACCGCGGGGGCACCGACCGGCCGAGCACGGATGCGGCCGGGCGCGCGGCGCGACTTCCTGGCGGCGACCGCGGCATTGACCGCCGCGGGTCCGGTAGCCGCGCTCTCGCTCGGACCGGCGGTGTCGGCGCCGAAGGTCGCGATCGCGCGCGGCGGCGTGCCGGCAACGATCGCCGGCGGCTTCGCCGATCGCGCGATGGCGCGAGGACATCGGCTGCGCGATGCGACGGCCGCGACGGCCGGCGCGGCATCGCCGCCCGCAGGATCGCCGTCCGCAGCAGCATCGCCGGCCGCGGCGGGCACCGCACCGGCCGTGCCATCGACCCGTTGCTCCGTCCTAATCGTCGGCGCCGGCATCGCCGGTCTGGCCGCGGCGCGCGCACTGCGGGCGCGCGGCGTCGACGACTACCGGATCGTCGAGCTCGACGATGCGATCGGCGGCAACAGCCGTGCGTCGGCGCTCGATGGCCTGCCGTGCCCGGCCGGAGCCCACTATCTGCCGCTGCCCGGAGAAGCCGCGCACGAGGTCCGCGATCTGCTGACCGAGCTCGGTGTCCGCGATGCGGCCGGCCGCTACGACGAGCGGATGCTCTGCCATTCGCCGCAGGAGCGGCTGTTCATCCATGGCGTCTGGCAGGACGGCCTGCTGCCGGTGGTCGCGCAATCGGCCGCGACCTTCGACGCCTACCGCCGCTTCGCCGACCGGGTCGAGTCGCTGCGGCAGCGTCATGCATTCGCGCTGCCGGTCGCGCGCGGCGCCGCGCCGCGCAGCATCGGGAATCTCGCCGGCGTCCGCTTCGGCGACTGGCTCGCCGCCGAAGGACTGCAGGCCGAGGCGCTGCGCTGGTACCTCGACTACTGCTGCCGCGATGACTACGGCGCCGGCCTCGACACCGTCTCGGCGTGGGCCGGCCTGCACTACTTCGCGAGCCGCCACGGCTTCGCGCTGCCGGAAGCCGTCATCGGCGACCGGCGCGACGCCGAGCGCGCCGGCGGCGCGCGCAGCGGGGGCGGCGAAGGGCTGCTGACCTGGCCCGAGGGCAACGGCTGGCTGGCCGAGCGGCTGGCGGCGCCGCACCGGTCGCGAATCCATACCGGCGTCACGGTGCGGCGGATCGCGCATCAGCAGGCCGGCGCCGCTGGTGCCGGCGCCGGTCATCTGCGGATCGATGCCGAAGTCGGTGACGGCGACGGTGCCGTGCGCGCCGTGCACTGGCTTGCCGATTGGGTCGTCTGGGCCGCGCCGAGCTTCGTAGCCGCCCGGGTGATCGCCGACGATGGCGCCGACGTGACCGCGTTCCGGCAGGCCGCCGCCAGGATCCGCTACGCCGCCTGGGCGGTTGCCAACCTCGCGATCGCGCCGGCCTGGCAGGATCCGTCGGTCGAACGGATCGCCTGGGACAACGTGCTGTACGGCAGCGCGGCGCTCGGCTACGTCGATGCGCGCCACCAGCGGCTCGACCGCAAGGGCGGGCCGCGGCTCTGGACCTGGTACCGCGCGCTCGGACCGACACCGGCGGCGCGCGCCGCGTTGGCGGCGCGGCCATGGCGCGACTGGGTCGCCGAGATCGCGGCCGACCTCGGCCGCGCGCATCCGACGCTGGCGCCGCATCTGCAGCGCGTCGAGGTGCACCGCTGGGGCCATGCGATGGCCGCGCCGACGCCGGAACTGATCGGATCGGGCGCGCTCGACGTGCTGCGCCGGCCGGTCGGACGGATCTATCCGGCCAACAGCGATCTGGCCGGGTACTCGGTGTTCGAGGAGGCGGTGTACTGGGGAAGTCGCGCCGGAGGGGCGGTAGCGGAGCGGCTGGGGCGAGGGTAGCGCCTGCCGGGTAGCGCCTGTCCGGCCTGCCCATGCCTCGACCGCTCTTCGACTCCTGTCGCCCCGAAGCGCGCACGGAGCGATCGGTAAGGCGTTCCGGCATTTCCCGAATGGAGCGGGCGCCCGATGGAGCGTTCCGACCGTCCGTTCGCCGAAAAGGTCCGCTCGTCGGGTCGAGTATCGGGCGGGCAGACAGACGGTCGTTTCGATCGACGAACGGCTTCGCGGGCACGATTGACGCGATGCAGAGCCAATGGCTGACGATCGGGTGCCGTCCCGATGGCTGCGCACGAAAGGCTTTACGGATGAGTGCAACCGCTCAAAGACCGGCGCTGGCGATGATGGAGCCCGAGGGGGCTGACGGGACTTCTCGAGCCTGGGTTCTCCTGGCGACCGATGATCGAAACGACGCCGAGGCGGTCCGCAAGCTCCTCGTCGGGACGGTCGATTCGATCGCGTTCTCGAAGAGCCCGGACGACGCGGCGACGGATTTTTCGAAGCACAAGCCGAAGATCGTGCTGCTGGCATTCGATACCATCGAGAAGGCCAAGACCTACTGTCTGGGGTTGTACAGAGGCGCCGCCTGTACTCGTGACGTCCCCCATCGCACCCTGTTGCTATGCAGGAAGGAAGAAGTCAACGCGGCATTCGAGCTGTGTCGGAAGGCTTATTACGACGACTACGTGCTGTTCTGGCCGTTGACCCATGATGGAAACCGGCTGAAGATGTCCGTCCTGCTGGCGCTGCGCCACCTGGAAAGCAGCTCGAGCATCGCGCTGGCTGCGCGGCTGGCAGCGCAGGCAAGACGGATCGCCAGCCTGGAATCTCTGCTGTCGACCGCGAAGGACGAGTTCGGCAATCACCTGTGCGGCATCGAAACGTCGCTGCAGGCGGCCGGCCAACGTCTTGCAGCCGTCCCGGACCAGACCCGGGACGATGATGTCCGAGACGTGATCCGTACATTGGACGGACACTCCCGGTCGTTGCGGGAGTGGGCGGGTGCATTGGCAGGAAAGCTGCAGCCACAAGTCTCGGCCGTCCGGGAGCTTCAGACGCTGGCACGAAGTGTCAAGCGGCGCATCCTGGTGGTCGATGCGGACGAGTCGGCCGCGCCAGCCCTGCGCAGCCTGCTGGCCGAGCTGGACTGTGACATCGAGTGGGTCGTCCATGGCCGGGCGGCATGCATGGCGTTGCAGCGGAGATCCCCGGACCTCGTGCTACTGGATATCGAACTGCCGGACATCCACGGCCAGGAAACGCTGAGGAAGTTGCGCGAATCCGGCTTGACACGGCAGCTTCCCTTCATCGTTCTGACGCCCAACAACGAGCGAGCTGTGGTGTTGGATGCCATTCGGGCCGGCGCTGCGGGCTACTACGTGAAGCCGATAGCGCTCCAGGATCTGCTGCCCCGGATCCGGGAGGTGCTCAATGACTGGAGGCCCGGACAAGCGGCATTGGCCTGACCAAAGGCAACCGCCTGCCGCCCGAGTCTCTCCGGCCTCGCCGCCGCCAGCTGCGCCGGCGTCTTGTACTGCTGCCCCTCGGAGCCGCTCGCCCCAGGCGCCGCCGACGCCGATCCGGACGCGGTGGTTGATCGGTAAACGCAAATCAGAATCATTCCTGTTGCATTGTGATCGCATCGGCGCTAGTCTTTCGCCGATGCATTCGGAGAGCGCTTTGCGACACGGAAAACTCTTGTCCTCGCTGGCGGCGGGCCTGCTGACCGCGATGCCATTGGCGGTGCTGGCCCACCCGGGCCATGAGGAGGCCAGCAGCTTCTTCCAGGGCCTGGCCCATCCGTTCTCGGGCGTCGACCACGTGCTGGCGATGGTGATGGTCGGCCTGCTGGCAGTCCGGTCGGGCGGTCGGGCGCTGTGGCTGCTGCCGGCGGTCTTCGTCGCGGCGATGGCGGTCGGTAGCCTGGCGGGTCCGGCCGCCTACGTCGCCTCGGCCGCTTCGTCGCTCGAGATCGGCATCGCGCTCTCGGTGATCGTGCTCGGCGTGCTGCTGGCGCTGCAGGTCCGGCTGCCGTTGCTCGGCGCGGCGCTGCTGGTCGCCGCGGTGGCGCTGCTGCACGGCAATGCCCACGGCGTCGAAGCGCCGGGCGGCGTTACGCTCGCATATCTCGGCGGCTTCCTGTCCGGCACGGCAGCGCTGCATCTGGCCGGAATCCTGGCCGGCGCCGGATTGGCCCGTATCGCGCTCCGGCGCAGCGAGCTCCTCACCCGGATCGCCGGCGTGGTCGGCTCCGGTGCCGGCGTCTTCCTGCTGGCTTCGATCTGATCCGGAGCGACGCATGGCTCGCTCGCTGACGACTGGCCGATCCTGCCCGACCGCAGCGTCGTTGCGCGCCTCGACCTCGTCGGCGGACCAACCGGACGCATCGCCTTCCGATCGCCGCTGGAAGGCGCTGACCCTGCAGGCGAACGCGGCTTTCGCGGCGCAGCGGTGGGAGGAGGCCGATCGCCTCTACCTCGAAGCGCTCGGTGAAGCCGACGCGGTCTTTCGCAGCTATCGGATCGGCGCGCCGGTCGGCAACGCGGACCCGGTGCCGATGCTGGTCACCGCCATCGCGAACCTGGCCGATTGCTGTCTCGAGCGCGGGCAGCCCGGACGCGCGGCCGACTACCTGATGGCCGTCAGCCGTCGGCTGTGCCGGGTGATCGAGCGTGCGGATACGCGGCGCGACGTTCGCGAGCAGTGCCTGATCCATCTGCGGCCGCTGGTCTTCGAATTGCTCGACAAGCTGCCGCGCGCGGGCTGGAGCGAGGAGCGCACCGCCGACGCGATCGCGCAGATCAGGGCACGGGCGCTGCGCCATCCGATCCCGGACGAATCCATTCATTGAGAGACCCGTGATGACCTCACTCCAGACGCTGCTCGATCGCGTATCCGGAATCGAAGAGGCGCAGGCGCATTGCGACATTCCGTGCAAGATCTATGATCCCGGCCCCGCGCTGATCGCGGCGGTCTCGGTGGTCCGGATGATGGACATCCTGCATGAGGTCGCGGCGAAGACCAATGCCGATCCGGTGTCCCGTCAGAACACCCTGTCGCGCAACATCGCGATGAAGGAGATCGAGGCGGAAAAGGTCAAGGCGGAGATCCGGGTCATCTGGGGTGACTACTTCAAGGCACCCCAGATCGAGCAGTATCCGGATATCCACGACCTGACCCACAAGATCATGCAGGCGGGCAGCGCCTGCAAGCAGGATGTCCATCGCGCCGACGGCGAGAAGCTGGTCGAGCTGGTGAACCGGTTCGCCGAGATCTACTGGGCGACCAAGAACGTGCCGACGGTCCGCAAGCCTTGCCCGTATCCGCCGAACCTCGAGGTCGTCTATCCGGTGCTCTGAGCGCCCCCAGGGCCCGGCGTTTCCTTGACTACGCCGGCGGCCGGACTGCCCGGAAGGTGGTTCGGCGGCTGGCGCCTGGTCCGCGTCCGGGGGCGCAGCATGGCGCCGCTGCTCGGTGACGGCGATTACGTGCTGCTGCGCCGCTACAGCCGTTCGCGACCTCCCCGTTCCGGGGACGTCGCGTGCATCGCCCGGGTTGGCCAGCCGCTGCTGATCAAGCGGCTCGCTGGCCGTCATGAGGACGGGCGGTTCCGCCTGTCGGGCGACGGAGCCGCGTCCGCGCCGTCGATCGATCTCGGTCTGGCGGCCGAGCACGAGATCATCGGCTGGGCCGTGATCAGCGTATCGGGCAATCGCGTCCGCGTGGTCCGCTGACTCGAGCGCGACATCCCCGCGCGCCTTCCCGAGGCCGCGCTGCGGCGAGTGCGGCCACGACGAGCTTCGCCGGGGACGCCTATCCCGCCGACCGATCCGCGCGCCGGGGCCGATAAGGGTCCGGCAACGGCGCCGCGCCGCGCGTCCGGCGGCCCGCGTCCCAGGCATCGATCACCGCGCCCGGCAGGTGGCGAGTCAGCGCCGCCGGGTTCGACACCGCCGGATCGATGTCGAGCGGGATCTCGAGCTCGCTGCCGTTGCGCAGCCTGATGACTGCGAGGTCCCGGGGCGTCGGCCGGCCCCGGCCGGCCGGCCGATAGACCAGGCGGTACTCGATCCGCGCCACGTCGTCGATCGCGACCCGTTCGGTGCGCGCGGCCATGCCGTCGCAGTAGTCGAGCGCGATCGCGTCGCGGCCGAATGCCGCGCGATGGAGCGCGGTGCCGGTGAGTGCGGTGTGGAGCACGATCGCAGCGAGCACGAGCAGGGTGGCGAGCATCAGGCGGGGTACGAGCTTCCCGCCGCGCAGCGTGCCGGTACCGCCGCGGGTCGACGCGCGCACGATCGCCCATCGGCTGATCAGCCAGATGAGCCCGACCGTGGCCGTCACGATGGCCAGTCCGATCGCGGCGACCTGCAGCGACGCCGATGCGCAGCCCGACTCGTACCAGAAGTTGCGAAAGACCTCGTCCACGGGCTCGGTTGCCGGCCGGCCGGCGTGCTCAATCGGCCGGCGATGTCTTGGCCGGGCCCTGCGCCTGCGGCCACACCATGCGCACCGCCGCCACCAGCGCCGACAGCAGCGGATCGCCGCGCCGCGCGGCCGGATAGGCCAGCAGCAGGTTGCTCGCCGCCTCGCCGATGGGCGACAAGGCCATGGTCCCCGCCGCTACGCCTGCCAGGGCGTGGTCTTCGCGCATCAGCGACAGACCGGCGCCGCCGGCGACCAGCGTGCGCTGCAGCAGGTCGTTGTCGGTTTCCACCACGGTGTTGCGCTGCAGGCCGCGCTCGGTGAACAGCGCATCCAGCATGCGGGCGTAGGCCAGCGCGTTGCCGATGGGCGTGATCCAGGGCAGGGCGGCGAGCGCCGGCCAGTCGGCCGCCTCGATGCGCTCGCGCCAGGCCGCGGGGCCGGCGATGCGGTAGCGCAGGCTGCGCAGCACCAGATAGTCCAGACCGGCGTCGCGGTCGTCGGAGGGCCTGCCGATGAGCAGGCCGGCATCGAGCTCGCCGTTGCGCACGCCCTCGCGCGTGGCCATGGAGGTTCGCGCATACAGGGCCAGATGGATGCCGGGCGCGTGTTCGCGCAGCGCCTGCACGATGCCGGCCACGCGGCTGAGCACCGGATCGGAATTGCAGCCCACCTGCAGCGCGCCGCCGAGCTGGCCACCGAGCTGGCGTGCATGGGCCGCCACGGCCGCAGCGCGGTGCAGCAGGTCCTTGGCCTCGCCCAGCAGATGGCTGCCGGCGTCGGTGAGCTCCAGCCCGCGAGGCGTGCGCACGAACAGTCGGATGCCGAAGCTCTCCTCCAGCGCGCGCACGTGGGCGCTGGCCGCGGACTGGCTGATGTGCAGGCGCTCGGCGGCGCGGGTGAGGTGCTGCTCCTCGGCTGCCACCGCGAAGGTGCGAAGCTGGATCAGGTCCATCATGGCTGGCGTTCCCCCATCACGAAAGCCGATCGGCGCGATTCGAAAACACGCATGGACCCCCGCAAGGGCGGATCATAAACTGCCTCGCAATGCGTGCCATCGACCTGCTCGACCACGGCCTGTCGCGTGATCCTGCCCGGCTCTGCGTGCTCGATGCGCCGCCGCAGCGCGGCACCACGGCGCCGGCCTCCGCTCCGTTCCGCTTCACCCATGCAGAGGTGCGCAGCCTGTCGCACCGCATCGCGGGCGGCCTGCGCGCCGCCGGGCTGCGGCGCGGCTCGCGGGTGGCCGTCTACAGCAGCAATTGCGCCCTGGCCATGGTCTGCATGGTGGGGCTGCTGCGCGCCGGCGCCGTGTGGCTGCCGGTGAACGTGCGCAACCCGCTGCAGGAGAACCTGGAGTTCCTGCGCGAGAACCGCTGCGAGTTCGTGTTCTGCGAGCATGCGTTGCTGGACGATCTCGCCCGGATTCGCGCCGCCGTGCCCACCGCGCGCGGCGCCGTGCTGATCGGCACCGCGCGCGCCGACGGTCCGCATCCCTGGCTGCTGGACTGGGTTCATGAATTCGCGGAAGAATTCCCCGACGACGAGCACGGGCCCGAGGATCTGGCGTGGATCAAGGGCACCGGCGGCACGACCGGCCGCTCCAAGAGCGTGATGATCCCGCAGCGCAGCGCGGTTGCGCTGTTCGCCACCACGCAGATCTGTTTTCCGAGCCCCGAGCCGCTGCTGAACCTGGTGGCCGCGCCGATCACGCACGGCGCAGGCAACTACGCGCTGGCCCTGATGTCCGGCGGTGCCGCCAACGTGGTGATTCCACGCCCCGATGCGGACGCGGTGCTCGATGCGATCGAGGCGCATCGCATCAGCACCCTGCTGCTGCCGCCCACCCTGATCTACAACATCCTGGCCCACCCCGGCGTGCGCGGGCGCGACTTCGGCTCGTTGCGCTACTTCGTCGTGGGCGCCGCTCCGATCTCGCCCGACCGGCTTGCCGAATGCATCGAAGTGTTCGGCCCCGTGATGACCCAGGTCTGGGGCCAGACCGAAGCGCCGATGATCCTCACCCACATGGGGCCGCAGGACTACGCCGCGGCACGCGGCCGCGCCGTGCTGAAGAGCTGCGGCCGCGCGACGCCGCTGGCGCGGGTGGCAGTGATGGACGATGCCGGCTGCCTGCTGCCGCCCGGCGCCATGGGCGAGCTGGTCGCCCGCAGCGACCTGGTGATGCAGGGCTACCACGCGATGCCGGAGGAGACGGCCGCGGCCTCGCGCTTCGGCTGGCATCACACCGGCGACGTCGGCTATCGCGACGAGGACGGCTATTTCTACATCGTCGACCGCAAGAAGGACATGATCATCAGCGGCGGCTTCAACATCTATCCGAGCGAGATCGAGCAGGTGCTGTGGAAGCACGAGGCCATCCTGGAATGCGCGGTGATCGGCGTGCCCGATCCGAAGTGGGGCGAATCGGTGAAGGCGGTAGTCGAGCTCAAGCAGGGCCGGGTGGCCTCGCCGGAAGACCTGCGCAGCTACTGCCGCGCCCGGCTGGGCGGGGTGAAGACGCCCAAGAGCTTCGAAATCTGGGAGACGCTGCCCCGCAGCCCGGTGGGCAAGGTGCTCAAGCGCGAGATTCGCGAGAAGTTCTGGCAGGGACAGGAGCGTCGCGTCTGAGAACGCCCGCGGCAGCCGCCGCAGCCACGGCAGGGCGCTACGACAGGAGCGACGACGAGCGAAACGGAGACGAGATGGAGATTCGCAAGCTTTCCGCCGCGCTGGGCGCCGAAGTGGTCGGCGCCGACCTGCGCCGGCCGCTGGCGAAGGCGGACTTCGCGCGCGTGCGCGAGGCCTTCCTGGACCACAGCGTGCTGGTGTTTCGCGGGCAGGACCTGACGCCCGCGCAGCTCGTGACCTTCAGCGAGCAATGGGGGCCCAGCGAGTCCTACCGCGCGACGCTCGGCGACATCGTGATGAAGGACCATCCGGTGATCGTGCTGTCCAACATCATCGAGAACGGCAAGCCGCTGGGCGGCCAGGATGCAGGCCGCTACTGGCACACCGACGGCTCCTACGTGCGCAAGCCGGCCTGGTTCTCGGCGCTGTACGCGCGCGAGGTGCCGCGCGGCGACGACGGCCGGCCGCTGGGCGACACGCGCTTTGCCAGCATGGCCGCGGCGTTGGAAGCGCTGCCGCGCGAGGACCAGGAGCGCCTGTCGCGGCTGACAGCGTTGCACAAGTACGTCTACCGCTACACCCGGCGCGACACGCAGCTGGAAGGCGTATCGCATCCGATGATCCTGACGCACCCGGTCACCGGGCGCCGCGGGATCTACGTCAATGCCGGCTTCACCGACAGCGTCGAGGGCTTGCCGGAGGAGGAAGGCCGCAAGCTGCTCGGCCGGATCTACGAGCACGTGGAGCATCCCGATTTCGGGTATCGCCACCGCTGGGCGGTCGGCGACGTGGTGATGTGGGACAACTACATCACCCAGCACCGCGCCACCGGCGACTTCGGCCCCGATCGGCGCCGGTTGATGTGGCGCACGACGATCCAGGGTTTCGACCTCGGCCAGCCACCGAGGCGCGACCGCGTGCCCGAGGCCAGCAGCATCGACCAACGCGACCCGCGGCAGGTCGCCGCGGCGGCCGGCGCGGCCTGAACCGCGCCCGGCGCGGCGCCATCACGACAACGACGAGGAGACACGCGTGACGCAATCGACCCTTTCCGCGGCGCGGCCGAGCCGGCGCGCAGCCTTGTCCACCCTGCTCGCGCCGGTCGCGGCCGGCCTGCTGCCCGGCAGCGGGCACGCCTCGGACTTTCCCACCCGGCCGATCACGGTCATCGTGCCCTTCGGGCCGGGCGGTGCCGTGCAGTCGCTCACCGAGCGGCTGGGGCCGGACCTGCGCACGGCGCTGGGCCAGCCGATGATCAACGACTACAAGGGCGGTGGCGGCGGCACCATCGCCGGCGAGGCCACGGCGCGCGCGGCGCCCAACGGCTATACGGTGATGCTGGGCACCCCCAGCGCGCTGGCGGCCGGCCCCGCGGTGTACCGGAACATCAAGTACAACCCGCTGACCGATCTCGTGCCGGTGGCCCTGGTGGCCACCACCACCTTCGTCGTCGTGGTGAACGACAAGCTGCCGGTGCGCGACATCCGCGAGCTCATCAGCTACGGCAAGGCCAACCCCGGCAAGCTCAACTTCGCCAGTGCCGGCGTGGGCAGCATGGACCACATCGGCGGCGAGGTGCTGCAGAAGTGGGCCGACTTCAAGATGACGCACATCCCCTACAAGGGACCGGGCGCCTCGCTGCTGGACGTGGCGGCGGGCCGGGTGGACCTCCTGATCTCCAGCCCCATCCCGGTCAAGCCGCATGCGGACGCGGGCCGCGTACGCATGATCGCGGTCACCAGCAAGCAGCGCTCGCCCAGCATGAAGGAGATCCCGGCGGTGGCGGAGGCAGGCTTCCCCGACTACGACCTGAGCAGCTGGTACGGCTACGTCGCGCCCGCGGGCACGCCGCGCGATGCGGTGCTGCGCATCAACGGCGCGGTCGCCAGTGCCCTGACGAACAAGGACACCATCGCCTACATGGCCGGTTTCGGCCTGCAGCCGGCTCCCGGCACGCCCGAGGAATTCGGCAACTACCTCGCGCAGGACGTCAAGCGCTGGCAGGACTGGGCGCGGCTGACGGGCGTGCAGGCGGAGTAGTGCAGCCGGCCTGCATCGTCGGCATCGCGGAGACGCGATACGCGCGCCGCGGCGGCATCCAGGACCGCAGCGAATTCCAGCTCGCCTGCCAGGCCGCCGCAGCCGCGGCAGCCGACGCGGGCCTGCGCACCTCGGACATCGACGGCTTCAGCGTGTTCGTCGAGTCCACGATGTACGCGGCGCACCTGCAGCGCGCGCTGGGCATGCGGCAGCTGAACCACTCCTCCTCGGTGTGGGGCGGCCGCGGCGGCGGCGCCTGCGGCGCGCTGGCGCATGCGGTGCAGGCCGTGCAGAGCGGCGCGGCTCGCCACGTGCTGGTGTTCCGCAGCCTGTGCCAGGGCAACGGCCGCCGGCGCTACGGCCAGGTGGACCTGAACCGCGTGAACGCCGGTTTCGACGCACCGTTCGGCCTGCTGTCCATGCCGCAGATGTGCGGGCTGATCGTGGAGCGCTACCGGCACGAGCACGGCCTCGACGAGGAGACGCTGGCCACCGTGGCCCTGGTGTGCCGCGACAACGCGCAGCGCAATCCGCGGGCCGTCATGCATGGCGTGCCGCTCACGCTGCAGGGCTACCTGGCCGCGCGGCGCGTGGCCGGGCCGTTCCGCCTGAACGACTGCTGCCTGGAAACCGACGGCGCGGCGGCGCTGATCGTGACCACGCAGGAGCGTGCGCGCGACCTGCAGGCGAGGCCGGTGCAGGTGCTGGCGGCGCTGCAGGGCACGGAAGCGGCATGGGGCGACGGCGAGACCGGCCACAACGCGCCCGATGCCATCTACGCCACGGCCAACCAGCGCCGACTGGCCGAGCGGCTGTTCGCGCGCGCCGGCATCGCGCATGCCGACGTGGACGTGATGCAGATCTACGATGCCTTTACGGGCATGGTGCCGCTGACGCTGGAGGACTTCGGCTTCTGCGGGCGTGGCGAGGCCGGCGCCTTCCTGCGCGAGGCCGGCATCCACTGGAACGGCGGACGATTGCCGGTCAACACGCACGGCGGCAGCCTGTCGGAAGCCTATGTGCACGGACTGAACCACGTGCTGGAAGGCGTGCGGCAGCTGCGCGGCACGTCCACCAGCCAGGTCGAGGACGCGCGCGTCTGCGTGGTCACCAGCGCGTCCATGATCAGCCCGACCAGCGCCGCCGTGCTCGCTGCCGCCTGAGTCCGCGATGGCCTATCTTCCCGAGGATCTGCCCGGCCCGCAGATCGACGACATCAACGCCGGCTTCTGGGAGGCCTGCAACCAGCGCCGCCTGTGCTTCCAGACCTGCACTGCCTGCGGGCAGCGAACCCACCCGCCGCTGCCGGCCTGCCCGCACTGCCAGTCGCAGCGCTTCGACTGGACCGATGCGCCGGCGCGCGGCCGGGTGTTCTCCCTGGTGTGGGTGTGGCATGCGGCCCATCCCAGCCTGCGCGGCATTCCGCTGCCGTACAACGTGGTGGTGGTCGAGTTCGCGGATGCGCCGGGCGTGCGGTTGGTCAGCAACGTCGTGGATGCCCGCGAGGGCGGCCTGCACATCGGCGACGCCGTGGAGCTGGCCTGGGAGCAGTCGGGCGGGCAGTGGCTGCCGCGCTTCCGTCTGGCCGGCTGAGCACGCCGTCGCTGGTTCTCGCCATGGCTGGCCGGATCGCCGGCACCATGGCAGCCGTCGGTTCCGGTTGCAGCGAACCCGGCCAACCGACACAATGACGCGAGCGCCGCCAGAACCGGCGCCGGGGCGCCGTCAAGCCCGGGGGATCACCATGCAACGATCTTCGGCACCGCTCGAGCCCACGCAGGTCTACTCCCGCACCGCACGCGTGCTGCACTGGTCGACGGTCGCGCTGCTCGCGCTGCAGTTCCCGGTCGGGTTCGCGATGACCTATCGTGGCAACACGCTGAACCTCTGGGACGCGCTGACCAATGCGATGTACAGCGGCCACAAGCTCGGCGGCATCGTGATCCTGCTCGTCGTCCTGCTGCGTCTGCTGTACCGGACGACGCAGGGCGCTCCGGCCGACGAGCCGACGATCGAACCGTGGCAGCGGTTCGTCAGCCATCTGACCCATTGGGCGCTGTACGGATTGCTGCTCGCGGCGCCGCTGGCCGGCTACATCGGCATCTCGATGTTTCCGGCGCTCGACATCTTCGGGCTGTTCAAGCTGCCCGCCGTGGCCGCGCCCGACAAGGACGCGGCCCAGACCGCATTCCTCGTGCATGCCTGGCTGGTGCTGCTGCTGGCGGCGCTGATCGCGATGCACGTGGCCGCGGCGCTGTACCACTACGTGGTGCGCAAGGACGACGTGCTCGGCCGGATGATCCCCGGGCTGTTGCGGCGCTCGCGCGTCGAGGCGCTCGTTCGCCCTCGGCCGCGTTGACGTCCGGGGAGGGCGCGCGCCGGGTCGGTCGCGTCAGGACAGCAGGTTGCGGACGTCCGCCCGCAGGATCGGAAGCACCTCGGCCTCGAACCACGGATTGCGCTGCAGCCACCGGTTGTTGCGCCATGACGGATGCGGCAGCGGCAACCGGCGCAGCGACGGGTCCGCCCGATAGACCTCGCGCCATCGCCGGACGGTTTCGTCGACACCCTGACGGGCGGCGGCCGGACCGAAATGCCATCGTTGTGCGCAACCGCCGATCACCAGCAGCAGCTTCAGATCCGGCAAGCGAGCGAACAGCTTCGCTTGCCAGATCGGCGCGCATTCCCGGCGCGGTGGCAAGTCGCTGCCGTCGGGCCGCAAGCCCGGGAAGCAGAATCCCATCGGCAGGATCGCGATCCTGGCGGCGTCGTAGAACTCGCGCTCGCCGATGTCCAGCCATTGCCGCAGCCGGACGCCGGACGGATCGTCGAACGGACGGCCGCTCTGGTGCACGCGGATTCCGGGCGCCTGGCTGGCGATCGCGATGCGCGCGGTCTGCGAGACCTGGACGATCGGTCGCGGTTCATGGCCCAGCGGCTTGCCGAAGCGCGGCCGGTCGCGGCAGACCCGGCAGCCGCGGACGGCATGCACCAGGTCGTCGAATCGCTCGGCGTCGCTGCCGGCACATCGCGAGTTGCTGATGCACATCAAGCTTCCTTCGAATCGGCGTTGAAGGGACGGTACCCGGTGTGCAGCATGAGCAGCGAGGAAGCCATCGCCGCCAATGGAGGATCGCCATGTACCACCATATCGTCATTCCAACCGATGGATCGCCGCTGTCGGAACTCGCCATCGACCAGGGGCTGGAGCTGGCCCGCTCGATCGGCGCGCGGCTCACGCTGGTGACCGTCATCGAACCGTTCCGGGTATTCGCGGTCCTGCCCGCAGAGGTGGCCGAGACCCGGACGGACTATCTGGAACGCATGCACGAGTATGCCAACGGCCTGCTCGCGGCCGGCGCCGCGAAGGCGAAGGCCGCCGGCGTGATCCATGACACCCGGATCGTGGAAAGCGATCAGCCGTACCGGGCCATCATCGATACCGCGGCCGAGCAGGGCGCCGATCTGATCGCGATGGCCTCGCACGGCCGTCGCGGCATCAGCGGCCTGGTGCTGGGCAGCGAGACCGTCAAGGTGCTGACCCATTCGACGGTGCCGGTGCTGGTTTACCGGCAGGCCGCGGCGGCGTAGCGCCGCGGCTCAGGCTACGGTCCCCGGAAATCCGGTAGACCGAGCTGCGCGCTACACGCCCGCGAGCTGGCTCCAGGTCCGGGTGCTGGTGCTCTCGTATGCCCCGTCGCCGTTGGCGTCCACGTCGATCTGCACGCTGGTCGCCGACATCGCGGTCAGGCGCGCGGCGCTGCCGTCGGAGGCTTGGACACGCAGGCTGCCGGACGACGGGAAGGTACCGACCGTGCCTTGGAACGGCACCGGGCTCGAGATCGTGATCGATCCGTTCGTGGCGCTGTTCGATTCTCTGCCCGAGACGCTGTACTGGTAGCGTCCGGCCGTCGCGTTGACGGCGATCGATGCCGAGAAGTCCGACAGGTTTCCGGTCTCTGCGCCCTGGGTCACGCTGAACGAGCGGCCGGCGACGGTGGCGCTGACCACGACCGCGGGCCCCGAGACGTACGAAGCCTGGATCGAGAAGCCGCCGTCGATCGTCACCGTCGGCGCCCAGGCGCTCGCGGCGGTCAGCGACTCGAACGCGAAGGTCGCACCGACGCTGTATGACGGCGCATGGACGGAGCCGGTCACCAGCACCTGGGTGATCAGCATGCGTCCCGACATCACGATGCCGTCCTCGCGGCAACCATTGAAGATGATGGTCGCGGTGTCGCCGGTGCCGAACACCCCATCGTCGTTCGCGTCGTCGACGATGGCTGCCACCGTACCGCCGGCGCTGCACGCGACCGATGCGCTGCCGACGGCCTTGGCGGCGATCGCGTTGCTGCCGCCGTCACCAGCAGACGCGAGCAGCCCGTCGAGCTTCGCCAATGCGAAGTCCACCGTCGAGAATCGCCCGACCGCTTCGGCTTCTTTCGTGACCAGCGTGGACGAGCTCGAGCCCATGCTGTACAGCGCACTGGCGGCGGAATAGGCGCTGCCGAGTTGCGCATCGGCCGTCTGGTCGCTGATCGTCCGCGCGGTGCCGGCCTGTGGGGCGCTTTCGCCGCCGCCACCGCCGCCGCAGGCAGCCAGGGACGCGGCGAGCGCAGCCGTCGCCAATGCGGAGTGGATCTGGGTGGAACGGTTGCTGGCGACCATGTCTTTGCCTTGCTGGACTGATGAAGGGCGAGCGAAGACTAGGCCGATACGAATCCGCCCTCCGTGCGATGGGTCACGTTTCGGGTTGGAAAGACGGGCCCGTGCCGGCCGAACTTCGCGCCGCGCGACGAGCGGCGTGCCGCTGCCGATCACCGGTATCGGGCACAAGCGGTCGCGCGATCCGTTATGCTGCCCGCATCTGCCGTCCCATCAGCGCCGCGTAGGCACCGTCCAGGCGCAGCAGCGCCTGGTGGCTGCCCGACTCGACGATGCGCCCGTCGGCGACGACCGCGATCGTGTCGGCCTGGCGGATGGTCGACAGCCGATGGGCGATGACCAGTGTGGTGCGGTTGCGCATCAGCTCAGTCAGCGCTTGGTGGACCCGGGCCTCGCTGAGGGCGTCCAGGTGGGAGGTGGCTTCGTCCAGGATCAGGATCGGCGCGTCGCGCAGGAAGGCGCGCGCGATGGCGATGCGCTGGCGCTGGCCGCCCGACAGCGCGACGCCGCGTTCACCCACCGGCGTGTCCAGCCCCTCGGGCAGGCCGGCGACGAAATCGCCCAGCGCCGCGCGCTCGATCGCCCGCGCCAGCTCGGCGGCGGTGGCCTCGGGCCGTGCCAGGCGGATGTTGTCCTCCAGCGAGCCGTTGAGCAGCCAGGTGTCCTGAGCCACCAGCGCGATGCGGCGATAGAGCGCCTCCAGCTGCAGCTCCGGCAGCGCGACGCCGCCGATGCGCACCGTCCCCTGCTGCGGATCCCAGAAACGCAGCAGCAGGCTGGCGATCGTGCTCTTGCCGGCACCCGAGGGGCCGACCAGCGCCAGCGTCGCGCCGGCGGGCACGGCCAGCGTCACGTCGCGCAGGGCGGGGCGCGTGCGCCCCGGATAGGTGAAGCCGACGTGCTCGAAAGCCAGCGGCAGGCCGCCTGCGGGCAGCGGCGGGGAGCGCGGCCCATCGGTGATGCGCACCGGTTCGGCATGGATCGCGCACAGCCGGCGCGTCGCGGCCAGCGTGTCGGCGAGCTGGCGGCCGACCTGGGCGATCTCCGACACCGGCAGAAAGGCCGCGACCGACAGCAGCATCGCGAGCGGCAGCCATTCGGCGGGCAGCCGGCCCTGGGTCACGCACCAGGCGCCCACGGCGGCCACCGCCAGGCCGCCCAGGCCGGTGGCGGCCTCGAGCCGCGCGCTCTGGCGTGACAGGTCGGCCAGCAGCTCGAGCCGCACGGCCTGATAGGCGCGCACCGTGTCGAGGAAGGCGGCGCGCCGCCGGCTGGCCGCGGAGAAGGCCACCAGCTCCGCGAGCCCCTGGATGGTCTCGGCCAGGTGCGCTGCCAGCGAGGACAGCGCCTGCCGCGCCCGGCCGCCCAGCAGGTCGATGCGCCGGCGGCTGAACCAAGGCGAGGCGCCGGCCCAGGCCAGGAAGGGCAGCAGCGCCAGCGCCAGCGGCCAGGCCATGGCGGTCAGCGCTCCGAGGACCACCAGTGGCACCAGCACCGCGACGATGGCCGGCGCCACCGTATGGGCGAAGAAGTACTCGACCGTCTCGACGTCCTGCGTCGCCAGCGCCGTCAGCTCGCCGGAACGCCGGCGCAGCAGATAGGCCGGCGCCAGCGCCTCCAGCTTGGCGTAGAGCGCGATCCGCATCTCGGCCAGCAGGTCGTAGGCGACCGCGTGCGCCAGCCAGGATTCCAGCCAGTGCAGCGCCGCCGCCGCCAGCGCGGCCGCGAACAGCCCGGCCAGCAGGCCGACCGGCAGTGCAGCACCGGTGCCGCCGGTCTTCAGCTGCGCGATCACCAGCGCGCTGAGCGCCGAGACGCCGATGAAGGCGGCGACGCGGCCGACCCCGCTGGCGACGGTGACCGCGAAGCGGCCGCGCCAGGGGCGGATCACGTCGAGCAGCATGCCGATGACCTGGCGCAGGCCGATCGTGGTGCCCATGGCCTCGGTGGTTGCCGGGGCGGCTCTGGTCGCCGGGGCGGCTCCGCGCTCGTGGCCGGCGTCGGCTGCGGCGTCAACTGTGGCATCGGCTGCGGCATCGACCGAGGCATCGGTCACGCCGTCCACCGCTTCGTGCGCTGGCTCCAGCGCGGCCCCCTGCGCCGCTGCATGTGCCGCTCCGCGCGCCGTCCCGTCCACGGCGCCGTGCGCTGCCCGTCGCGTTGCCGCTTGCGCTGCCCCGGGTCGTGGCCCAGCGGCGAACTCGGACTGCGCCTGCTGCTCGCCCATCAGGCGCCGATACAGGGTATCGCCCGCCATCAGGCTCGCGTGGGTGCCGCTTTCCACCACGCGCCCGCCGTCGAGCACCAGGATGCGATCGGCATCGATGACGCTGGAGAGCCGGTGCGCGAGCACCAGGGTCGTCCGGTTGCGGCTGGCGCGGTCCAGCGCCTGCTGAATCTCGGCCTCGTTGCGGGCGTCGACCGAGGACAGGGCCTCGTCGAGGATCAGGATCGGCGCGTCGCGCAGCAGCGCGCGGGCGATCGCCAGCCGCTGGCGCTGCCCGCCCGACAGCTGCGTGCCGCGCTCGCCGAGCATGGTCCGGTAGCCCTGCGGCAGGGCCATGATGAAATCGTGGGCGTTGGCGGCCGTGGCGGCGGCCTGCAGCTGCTCGTTCGTCGCCTCGGGCCGGGCCAGCCGCAGGTTCTCTTCGACGGTGCCGTGGAACAGCATGCTGTCCTGGGCGACCAGCGCGATGCGTTCGCGGACCGCCTGCGGATCCAGCGTGCGCAGATCGCGGCCGTCCAGCTCGATCGTGCCCTGCTGCGGATCGAACAGGCGCAGCAGCAGCCGCACCAGCGTCGACTTGCCCGCGCCGCTCGGGCCGACGATGCCGACGCGCTCGCCCGGCTGCAGTTCGAGGCTCAGGCCTTCGTGCGCGGGCCGGCGGTGGCCCGGGTAGGCGAAGGTGACGTTGCGCAGGGCCAGCGCCGGCGCCGCGGCGGACGCGTCGGCCGCCGCCACCGTGGTCACCGGCGCGCTGGCCCTTGGCGTCGCCGGCCCCTGGGGGGCACTGCTCTCGGCCTGCAGCAGCGCGTGCACGCTGGCCGCGGCCGAATGACCCAGCAGACCCTGGTGCAGCACGCCGCGCAGATCGCGCAGCGGCCGGAAGATCTCGGTACCGGCCATCAGCACCACGAGCAGCGCCGCCAGCGACATCCTGCCTTCGGACACGCGCCAGGCGCCCAGCGCCAGCGCGGCGGCGGCGCCGACGGTGATGCCGAGATCGGTGAAGAAGCGTGCCGACACCTCGCGCCCCAGCACCTGGAAGGTGTTGTCCGACAGGGCCCGAGCCCGTGCCGCCAGCCGCTCGCCCCAGGCGCGGCTCTGCCCGAAGGCCTTCAGCGTCGGCAACCCCTGCATCGCGTCGAGGAACTCCTCGCCGAACGCCTTGAAGGCCTGCGAGCGGCGGTGCGAGGCATCACGGTGGCCGGCGTGGGCGGCGAGCGGCAGCGCCAGCGTGCCGAGCGCGGCGGCCAGCAGCACCAGCGCCACCGGCAGGTCCCACCAGGCGATGAAGGCGACGATGACGACCGGCGCGCAGGCGGCCACGAACAGCTGCGGCAGGTAGCGGCCGAAGTAGGACTGCAGCTGCTCGACGCCGTCGACCACCGCCAGCGTCACGCCGCCGGTGCGCTGGCCGCCGAACCAGGCCGGCCCCAGCGCGACGATCCGGTCATGGAGCCGCGCCCGCAACGCCGTCTGGATGCGCGCGGCGTTGTCGTTGGCCAACCGGTTGAAGCCGTGCTCCAGCACGCCGCGCAGCACGATCACCGCCGCGGCGGCGGCGAGCGGCCACCCCAGCGCCGCGCCACCGGCGCCGTCGAAGAGCCGGGCCAGGAACAGGCCCAGCAGCGCGAAGCGGGCGATGCCGCTGGCGAGCGCCAGCAGGCCGAGCAGGGCACAGGCCAGCATCCGCAGCCGCACGCCGCGCGTCAGTGCCCAGAGTCTCGTGTCGAGGTACATGGCGTCGCAGCTCACTCCTCGGAATCCGCCAGCGTCACCGGCTGCCGGCGCACCTTGCCTTCGCGCCACAAGGTGAGCGTGCAGGTGTCGCCGGGGCGGCGGTCCTCGAGCACGGTCATCAAGTCGTCGAAGGTCTCGACCGCCTCGCCGTCGACGGCGGTGATCACGTCGCCGGGCACGACGCCGACGTCGCCACGCGCGAAGGCGCGCAGGCCGGCGCGCGCGGCTGGGCCGTTGGGCTGCACGCGGACGATCACGACGCCCTTCGGCAGGTTCAGCAACCGGTTCAGCTCCGGCGGTGCGGTGGTGATGCCGAGCGCTGGCCGGATCGTCCGGCCGTCGCGAATTAGCCGCGGCACGATCCGGTTGACCTCGTCGACCGGGATCGCGAAGCCGATGCCGGCGCTCGCGCCCGAGGTGCTGTAGATCGCCGTGTTGACGCCGATCAGCCGGCCGGCCGAGTCGAGCAGCGGACCGCCGGAATTGCCGGGGTTGATCGCCGCGTCGGTCTGGATCGCACCCTTGATCGCGCGCTGCGTGACCGACTCGATCTCGCGATTGAGCGCGCTGACGATGCCGGTAGTCAAGGTCTGGTCGAGCCCGAACGGGTTGCCGATCGCATAGACTTTCTGGCCGACCTGCAGGTCGCGGCTGGTGCCGATCGCGACCGGCCGCAGGGTCGCCGCCGGCGCGTCGATTCTGAGCACCGCCAGATCGCGGTCCGGGAAAGCGCCGACCAGGCCGGCCCTGAACGTGCGCTGGTCGGCCAGCGTCACGCGCGCGCCGTTGGCATTCTGGATCACGTGGAAGTTGGTGACGACGTGGCCCTGCGCGTCCCAGACGAAGCCGGTCCCGCTGCCGTGCGGCACCTGCTGGACGCTGCCCGAGAACAGCTGGCGTTCGAACCCGAACGCGGTGATGTTGACGACCGACGGGGAGACTTGCTTGAAAACGGCGATGTCGTTCAGCTCGTCGGCGCCGAGCGGGCCGCGCGGCGTGACCGGGCGTGGCGTGGCAGCGGGTCGCGGCTGCGCCAGCAGCAGCGACGGCGCGGCGAACGCGGTCAGCAGCGACAGCAGCAGCGCACGCACCCATGCCGATCGCGATGGCCGCAATCCGGACCGCACCCGGAAGACAGAGTATTTCATCGCCGCGATCATCGGCAATTCGATCGGACGATGCAACCGGGCCGGCCGCGCGATCGGGCCTCCCCGCCGCGCTTCACGGCGCTCCATCGATCCGCGTATCCCGCGTGCGGGCAGTGCACCAATCGTGATCCTTGCGCCAACCTGAATGCGCATGCACAATCGCCGCGAACCGTGTGTGAATACGGATGCATAAACGCACCGATGCATAGCTCACCGACCAAGCGCCCGCGTGCGCGCGTCGCTGCGACACCGCGTCAGCACGCTGCCGATGCTCCGGTCGCGGCGGAGCGGCCACGCCCGGCCTGGCAGCCGGCAACGCAGCACGACGTCGCGCGGCTGGCCGGCGTGTCGCAGGCGGCGGTGTCGCGCTGGAGCTCCGGCCGCGGCTACGTCGCATCGCACGTGCGTCAGCAGATCATCGACGCCGCGGCGGCGCTGAGCTACCGGCCGCATCCGCTCGCGCAAGGGCTCAGCAACGGGCAGTCGGACATGGTCGCGGTGGTGATCGCGAATATCGCGAACCCCGGCTACCAGATGATGCTCGAGCGGATCACGCAGACGCTGCAGTCGAAGGGGCTGCAGGTGCTGCTGTTCATCGCCGCGCCGACGCAGTCGGTCGACGACGTCGTGCCCGACGTGCTGCGCTATCGCGTGCGCGGCGCGATCATCACGACGTCGCGGCTGTCGTCGACGGCTGCCCGCCAGCTGGTCGAGCGCGGTGTCCCGGTGGTGCTGTTCCACCGCTATACGCGCAGCGGCGGCATGCACACTGTGGTCTGCGACAACCGCGATGGCGGGCGCCTCGCCGCCGAGGCGCTGCTGGCTGCCGGCGCGCGCCGGCCCGGCTTCATCGGCGGCAGTCCCGATACCTCGTCGAACGTCGATCGGCGCGCCGGCTTTCTCGCCGAGCTGCGGCGGCTGAGCCTGCCCGAGCCGGCTACGCTCGACGGCGAGTTCACCTACGAATGGGGTTTCGAGGCCGTCCAGCGGCTGCTCGCCGCGGATCCGGCGATCGACGGCCTGTTCTGCGCCGACGACGAGATCGCCACCGGCGCGATCGACGCGCTGCGCCATCGGCTCGGGCGCAAGGTCCCCGCGGACGTCCGGATCGTCGGCTTCGACGATCACCCGATCGCGTCGAAGACGGCGTATGCGCTGACGACGATCCGGCAGCCGTTCGACGAGATGGTCCGCGAGTCGATCGATCTGCTGCTCGAAGGCGATCCCGATCGCCCGACCCGAAAGCTGATGAAGGCGGAGCTGGTCTCACGCGGGACCGCCTGAACGTCCGGTGCCGGCGCGTCGCCGGTCCGGATCCCCCTGCCTGCCCCCGACGGAGGTTGTCGTGTTCGATCTGATCCTGCGCAACGGTACGGTCTACGATGGCACGGGGGTACCCGGCAGCGTCTGCGACGTCGGCGTCCGCGACGACCGGATCGCCGACGTCGGCGCGCTCGGCGACGACGCCGAGCGGATCATCGACTGCACCGGCCTCGCGGTCACGCCGGGCTTCATCGACATCCATACGCACTCGGACGCGACGCTGATGGCGGACGCCGACGGCTACAGCCAGCTGATGCAGGGCGTGACGACCGAGATCATCGGCAACTGCGGCTTCTCGTGCGCGCCGGGCCAGCAGCAGGAGCTGCTCGAGAAATTCAAGGT